>NZ_JBWDOG010000006.1:0-250675 GCF_056269115.1 Patulibacter ginsengiterrae | reverse complement strand
GGGTGCCTTCTTGGAGGGCTAGGTGTCTCGCAACTCCCAGCCTCTCCGAAGGGCACCCGGATGAACAACCTCCCTAGGAACTACACCTAGGCGGCCTCGTCGACCAGGCCCTGCGCCGCTTCGATCAGCAGCCGCACGCCCCAGCCGCTGGGGCCCTTGGCCAGGTACTTGCGGGGCAGGTCGGAGGAGAGCGCCGCCATGTCGACGTGCGCCCACGGCACGTCGCCGCTGAAGCGCTCGAGGAACGCGGCGCCCTGGATCGCGTGCGCCAGCCGACCGCCGCTGTTGGTCAGGTCGGCCGCCTGGCTCTTGAGCAGCTCACGGTGCTCGTCCTCCAGCGGCAGGCCCCAGACCCGCTCGCCGCTGCGCTCGCCGGCCGCGGCGACCGCGCCGAGCCAGGCGTCGTCGCGCCCCATCAGGCCGCCGTGCGAGGTCCCCAGGGCCGTCACCACGCCGCCGGTCAGGGTCGCGATGTCGATCAGCCGCTCGGCCCCGAGCTCGAGCGCGTGGGTCAGCGCGTCGGCCAGGACCAGCCGGCCCTCGGCGTCGGTGTTGGTGACCTCGACCGTGGTGCCGTTGGCGGCGACGAAGACGTCGCCCGGCTTCATCGCCGCGCCGTTGACCAGGTTCTCGGTCGCGGCGATCACCGCGATCACCCGCACCGGCAGGCCGAGCCGGGCGATCGCCGCGATCGCCTGGAGGACCGCCGCCCCGCCCGACATGTCGAACTTCATCTTGGTCATGCCGGCCGGGGTCTTCAGCGAGTAGCCGCCGGTGTCGTGGGTGACCGCCTTGCCGACGAGGCCGAGCACCGGGCCGGTCGCGTCGGCCGGGGCGTACTCGACGACGATCAGGGCCGGCGGCTCGTCGCTGCCGTGGGCGACCGCGGCGAACAGCCCCATCTCGCGCTGGCGGAGCGCGCCGAGCCCGGCCTCGACGTGGACGTCGAGCCCGTCGATCTCGGCCCCCAGCGCGAGCGCCTCGGCGGCGAGCGCGCGCGGCGTGAGCACGTTGGCCGGGAGCTGCTGGAGCCGGCGCGCCTCGTTGGTCGCGCGGGCGACGACGACGGAGCGGGCGATCATCGCGTGGGCCTCGTCCGGCAGCGGCGACTCGCCCGGCCCGGTCAGCTCGATGCTGGTCAGCTCGGGTTCGTCGCTGGACGGCTTCCGCGTGAGCTTGGCCGGGGAGTAGGCGGCGAGCACGGCGGCCTCGGCGACCGGCCCCGCGGCGGGCGGCATGTCGAGCACGATCCGGAGGCTCCGGGCCTGCAGCTCGATCGCGCGACGGACGGCGGCACCGGCCGCCGCGCGACCCTCCTCGGCCGACTGCGGCCCGTCCTCGCCCAGTCCGACGAGGATCCAGCGGGTGCCGTCGTCGGCGTGGGTGTGCGCGACGTGGGCCAGCTTCGGGCGCGCCTCGCCGGAGGCGATCAGCCGCGAGAACGCGTCGACGGGAGCCCCGGCCGGCGCGCCGATCGGCCCAGCCCCGGTCAGGCCGATGACGATCGTGTCGGCGGCCGCCGCCGGGACGGTGTCTGTGCGTCCAAGGACGTCGGGGCCGTTCTCGCGCTCGAGCATCCGGCGATGGTCCCACGGACGGGCCGCAACGGCCGGGCGGGCTCGTGTTCGTACACTTCGCCCCCACCGTAGAGCGAGAGGAAGCAGCACCATGGCCAAGACCGTCATCCTGGGCTCCGCCCGCACCCCCGTCGGCAAGCTCGGTGGGGGCCTGTCGACCGTCAAGCCCGTCGAGCTGGGCGGGGTTGCGATCAAGGGCGCTCTCGAGCGTGCAGGCGTCGCGCCCGAGCAGGTCCAGCACGTCGTGATGGGGCACGTGATCCAGGCCGGTCAGGGCCAGATCACCGCCCGTCAGGCGCAGATCGCCGCCGGGATCCCGAACGACGTCCCGTCGGAGACCATCAACAAGGTC
Source organism: Patulibacter ginsengiterrae (assembly GCF_056269115.1). Taxonomy (NCBI): domain Bacteria; kingdom Bacillati; phylum Actinomycetota; class Thermoleophilia; order Solirubrobacterales; family Patulibacteraceae; genus Patulibacter; species Patulibacter ginsengiterrae. The sequence goes on along the minus strand of NZ_JBWDOG010000006.1, from coordinate 248,746 downwards.
TGCACCTCGAGCATCCGCTCGGCGGCGATCGTCGACCTGCACGTGCGTGCGGGCGAGTACGACGTCGCGGTCGCCGGCGGCATGGAGTCGATGTCGCTCGCGCCGTACCTGCTGACCAACGCCCGCTTCGGCTACCGGATGGGCGACGGCAAGACGCTCGACTCGATGGTCCTCGACGGGCTCACGAACTCGTTCACGCACCGCCAGATGTTCGACGAGACGACCGAGGTCGCCGACGCGCACGGCTGGTCCCGCGAGGAGCTCGACCGCTGGGCGCTGCGCTCGCACGAGAACGCGCTGGCCGCGATCGACGCCGGCCGGCTCGGCGACGAGATCGTCCCGGTGACGATCAAGGGCCGCAAGGGCGACACCGTCGTCGACACCGACGAGGGTCCCCGTCGCGGCTCCTCGATCGAGGCGCTCGCCAAGCTCCCGGGCCTGGTCAAGGGCGGCAGCCACACGGCCGGCAACTCGCCGGGCGTCAACGACGGCGGCGGCGCACTGGTGCTGTCCTCGGACGTCTGGGCGGAGCAGAACGGCAAGCAGGTCCTGGGCGAGATCGTCTCGTTCGGCCAGGCCGCGGGCGAGTTCCCGAACCTCCTGACGACCCCGGGCAAGGCCTCGGCGATCGCGCTCGAGAAGGCCGGCCTGAAGGCCTCCGACGTCGACCTCTGGGAGATCAACGAGGCGTTCGCGTCGGTCGCGCTGAACACGATCAAGGACCTCGGGATCGACGAGGACCGCGTCAACGTCAACGGCGGGGCGATCGCCCTCGGTCACCCGCTCGGCGCGTCCGGCGCCCGGATCATCGGTTCGATCCTGCTGGAGCTGCGTCGTCGCGGCGGCGGCTACGGCATCGCCACCGCGTGCTCCGGCACCGGCCAGGGCGACGCCATCCTGATCAAGGTCTAAGCGGTCGCGTCTGCGGCGGCCGTATGCCGTCGCATCTCGGCCCGCGTGGGCCTCGGCAGGCCTAGCGGCCAGCTCTCGGGCCCACGCGAGCCGACCTGCTCGGCCTACGACCACCTCAGACGCAACCGCTGCGGTTGGTCTGCGGCGGCCGTGGACGCGGCGCATCTCGGCACGCACGGGGCTCGGCAGGAGTGGCGTCCAGCTCTCGGGGTGGGCGGGCCGGTCTCCCGACCTGCTCGGCCTACGACCACCTCAGACGCAACCGCTGCGGTTGGTTCGAGCTGAGACGCCGCCCGCGGCCCCCGCAGCCGTGGGTGAGCCGTTGTTCGCAGCGTGTTCACGTCGGGTGAAGGGTTGCTCGCTACCCTCCCTCGCGTGTCCGCCGATCCGACGCCAGAGTCCGCTACGCCGACCGAGCCGGTGGCCGCGGACGAGCCGAGCGGCCTGCGGGCCGCGGCCTTCTTCGACCTCGACAAGACCCTGGTCGCGGGCTCGTCGGGCTTCTACTGGGCTCGCGCGGCGGCCGCCTACGGGCTGATCTCGCGCCGACGGCTGGCCGCCGACGGCTGGGAGAACCTCAAGTTCCGGCTGCGCGGCTCGACCGACGACAGCACCCGCCGGGTCTGGGAGCGGGTCGGCGAGTTCATCGCCGGCCAGCGCGTCCGCGACTTCGAGCGGCTGTCGCCGCGGGTCCTCGCCGGGCTGCTGCCGCGGCTCTACCCGGAGATGCTGGCGATCGCCTGGGAGCACCAGGACGAGGGCCGGCCGATCTACATCGTCACCGCCTCGGCGCAGGACACTGCCGAGATGATCGCCCACGTCCTCTACTTCGACGGCGGCGTCGGCGCCCCGCTCGAGACCCGTGACGGCCGCTACACCGGCCGGCTGGCGGGGCCGATGACCTACCGCGAGGGCAAGGTCGAGGCGATCCGGGCGCTGGCCGAGCGCGACGGCCTCGACCTCGAGGCCTCGTGGGGGTACTCGGACAGCGAGTCCGACCTGCCGATGCTGCGTGCCGTCGGGCATCCGGTCGCGGTCAACCCGGACAAGCCGCTCGCCCGCGTCGCCAAGCAGGAGGGCTGGGAGGTCATCCGCCTGGAGCGGCTGACCTCGCACCTCAAGACCGGCGTCGCGCTGGCCGCGGTCGCCGCGCTCGGCGGGCTCGGTCGGGCCGCCGCCGCGGGCCGGCCGGTCGGTGGCGTCGGACGTCGCCGCGGCTGATCCCGGGGCCGCCGATCGCGCGGCGCGGCGCGTCCGACGGTCGGCCGATCCCGGTGGGTTCACGGCCCATCCTTCGCCGGTTCGCGGCGAGCCGGGAAGTAGACGCGGTAGAGCTGGCGCGGCGCCGCTCGCCGCGGCTTCGCTAGGATTCCGGTCTCCATAACCCATGCCGAGTTCCCACCGCACGTCGGTGGGGAGCGGGGGACCCACTGATCGCCGTCACGGCGATCCGGGGCGAATCGCCGGAATCTCCGGTGTAGCGCACGTCTCAGAGCGCGAGCCCGTCAGCTAACCCCGTAGGCGCTAGAGACGAAGGACGTACCCCGTGAGTCACTCTCGCGAACCGGACGCCACGCTTGCGTGGCGTCGCAGCCTGCGGGCGTCGCAGGCCCGCCGTACCGCCGCCGCCAGCACCCGTCGCTGGAGCCGTCGCCGCCGTGTCACCGTGACCACGATGGTCGTCGCCGCACTGGGCTTCGGCGGCGTGGCCACCGCCCAGTCGACCTCCGGTGGCGGCTCGGGTGGCGGTGCGGCCCAGACCCAGACGAGCAGCGCCTCGGTCCAGGCCGTCCAGACGAAGCTCGGCGTGCCGGCCGACGGCGTCGTCGGCCCGCAGACCCGCAAGGCGCTGCGCGGCTTCCAGCGCTCCGCCGGGATCGGCGTCGACGGCGTGATCGGGCCGGAGACGCTCGGTGCGATGGGCCTGAAGGTCGGTGCCCAGGCCAGCGACCGCTCGGTCGCCCGCAAGGCGTCCTCGGCCGCCGGCTCCTCGGTCAGCCCGACCCTGGCCAAGATCGCCCGGTGCGAGTCCGGGGGCGACCCGACCGCGATCTCGTCGAACGGGACGTACCGCGGCAAGTACCAGTTCGATCGCCAGACCTGGCGCGCCAACGGCGGCAGCGGCGATCCCGCCGCGGCCTCGGAGGCGACCCAGGACCGGATCGCCGCCCGGTTGCTCGCCGCCCGGGGCACCGCCCCGTGGCCGGTCTGCGGCCGCTGAGGCGACTGCGTGACACGCTCCGGCCGGGCTCCCGGCCGGAGCGTGTGACAGCCTTGGGACGGTGACGAGCCCCCTGCGCATCGACCCGATCGCCGAGGCGCGCCGGCACTGGACGGACCGTTGGGGACCGGAGCCCGCGCGTCCGATGGCGGCGGTCACGTCGATCATGCGCGTCCAGCAGATCCTGCTCGCGCAGCTCAACGCGTTGCTGCGTCCGCACGGCCTGACCTTCCCGCGCTACGAGGCGCTGATGCTGCTCTCGTTCACCCGCGGCGGCGCGCTCCCGCTCGGCAAGATCGGCGAGCGGCTCCAGGTCCACCGGACCAGCGTCACCAACATCGTCGACAAGCTCGAGCAGGACGGCTTCGTCCGGCGCGTGCCGCACGCCTCCGACCGCCGCGCGACGCTGGCGGAGATCACCGACCGAGGGCGGCAGGTCGCCGAGGCGGCCACCCTCGAGATGAACGCGTTCGGGTTCGGGTTCGAGGCGCTGGAGCCGGACGAGCAGGAGCGGCTGACCGCCCTGCTGGAGGCGGTTCGGCGGGCCGAAGGCGACTTCGTCGGCTGAGCCGGTGAGTCTGGTCGTGGCCCCCCGGCCGGCGGGGACCGCGCCGGCAGCACCGCGTTCCGGGGGCCTGGTGCGCAATAGTCCCCGGCTCCACGTCAAGGAGCTGTAGATGAGCACAGTCACTGCCCCGGGAGCGGCCGCCGCCCCCCGTCTTGTCCTCGCCGACGTTCTTCCGGGAGCGCGCGTCCGCGACGCGGTCCTCGTCATGTTCGGTGCGCTGTTCACCGGTCTGATGGCGCAGATCGTGATCCCGATGACGCCAGTCCCGATGACCGGCCAGACGCTCGCCGTCGGCCTCGTCGGCGCGACGCTCGGCTTCCGCCGTGGCGTGCTGTCGATGCTGCTCTACGTTGCGCTCGGCTTCGTCCTGCCGGTCTACGCCGAAGGCGCGTCGGGCATCCACCACCTCTGGGGCGCCAGCGGCGGCTACATCGTCGGCTTCGTGCTCGCGACCGCGGCGATCGGCTGGATGGCCGAGCGTGGCGCCGACCGCAAGATCGCCTACGCGTTCCTGGCCTTCGTCGTCGCCCAGCTGCTGGTCTTCGTGCCGGGCCTGATCGTCCTGAAGGCGGTCAGCGGCATGGATTGGTCGAACACGATCCACTACGGCTTCACGATCTTCATCCTCGGTGGCCTCGCGAAGGCCGTCGTCGGTGGCCTCGCGATGCCGTCGGCCTGGCGGCTCGTCCGCCGCTACGAGAAGCACTAGCACCCGGCTGACGGTCGGCTTCGGCCGGCCGTCGGTCGCCGTCGCCCTCCGGCGACGAACCCGTAGGCCGGTCTGTCCGGACCTGCATCGACCACCGTGCGCGAGTGCTCGATGGAGGGATAGGATCGCGCGGTACGCGTGCTCGGAGAGGCGTCGCAGCCGGTCTGGCGCCTCCCGGCGCACAGGCCGGAAACGGCCTTCCCGGCAGGGTTCGAGCGCGCGGCGCAGCTGGCCGTACCCACCCTGCCGAAGCCACGGAAGCTACCGTCGGTTGGAAGTCGTATCCTTGGGGCGGCAACGTCCGATTGACTCGTCAGTCAACCGCGCTACACTCCCGTCCGCCCGTTTGCCCCCCGAGGAGGCTCACAAGTGACAAAGATCGTCGTCCTGGTGAAAGAGGTCCCGGACGCGGCCGTTCAGAAGCATGTCGATCCCGCTACCGGTCGTCTGGACCGTAGTGGCGAGAAGACGCTGAACCCGTTCGATACCCATGCGATCGAGGCCGCGCTGCAGCTCAAGGAGAGCGGCGCGCTGCCCGTCGAAGAGGTCGTGGCCATCACGGTCGGCCCGTCCGGTGCGGAGAAGGCTCTGCACAAGGCCGTCTCGCTCGGCGCGGATCGCTCGATCCACCTGACCGACGACGCGCTCGCCGGCTCCGACGTGGTCGCGACCGGCTACGCGCTGGCCGAGCTCGTCAAGCGCGAGAACCCGGACCTGGTCCTGCTGGGCCAGCAGTCCGACGACGGCCAGTCCTACGCCGTCGGCGCGGTCGTCGCCGAGAACCTCGGTTGGCCCGGGCTGACCCAGGTCATCAAGCTCGACGTCGACGGCGACACGCTGACCTGCGAGCGCCAGGCCGAGTACGGCTACGACACCGTCAAGGTCACGCTGCCGGCCGTCATCTCCGTCGGTGACGCGATCAACGAGCCGCGCTACCCGTCGCTGAAGGCGATCATGGGCGCGAAGAAGAAGCCGCTCGAGTCGCTGTCGGTCGCCGACGCCGGGATCGACGCGTCGAAGGTCGGCGCCGAGGGCTCGCAGGCCGTCTGGCAGTCGAGCAAGCAGCCGCCGGCGAAGGCCGCCGGCGAGATCATTGAGGACGGCGACACCGCGGAGACGGTCGAGAAGATCGTCACGTGGCTCGACGATAGGAAGCTGATCTGATGAGCAACATCCTGGTCTACGCGCTGCATCACGACGGCGCGATCAACAAGAACTCGCTGGGCGCGATCTCGACGGCGTCGAAGCTCGCCGCCGAGCTCGGTGGCGAGGCGCACGTCGTCCTCGTCGGCGACGACATCTCCGACGCCGTTGCCGGCTCGGTCGGCCGCTACGGCGCGACCAAGGCGCTGCGCGTCAACGCCCCGGCGGGCGTCGCCCAGCCGGTCGTCGACGCGGTGGCCAAGATCGCCACCGACGGCGCCTACGGCTACGCGATCTTCGGCGGCGGCCTGCTCGGCTTCGAGGCCGGCGCCGGTGTCGCCGCGCGCCTCGGCGGCGGCATCGCGGTCGAGATCACCGGTCTCCGGGTCGACGGCGGCGCGCTCGTCGCCGAGCGTCCGATCCTCGGCGACAGCGAGATCTCCGAGATCAAGTTCAAGGGCTTCGGCGTCGTCGTCGGGCGCCTGAACGCGTTCGAGGTCGCCGAGTCCGGTTCGGACGTCGCGGTCGAGGATGTCACGGTCGACCTCTCCGACGCGTCGGGCAAGATCTCGATCGTCACGCGTGGCGAGCAGCGCGGTGCTGACGTCAACATCGAGGACGCCAAGATCCTGATCACCGGTGGCCGCGGCCTCGGTTCGCCCGAGAACTTCTCGGTCGCCGAGGACCTCGCGGGCGCGTTCGGGAGCACGGCCGCGGTCGCCGCGACCCGTGCCGCCGTCGACGCCGGCTGGTTCCCCTACGCCGGGCAGATCGGTCAGACGGGCAAGACCGTCGCGCCGAAGCTGTACCTCGGGCTGGGCGTCTCCGGCGCCATCCAGCACAAGGTCGGCATGCAGAGCGCCGAGAACATCGTCGCCATCAACAAGGACTCCAACGCCCCGATCTTCGAGTTCGCGGATCTCGGCGTCGTTGGTGACCTGCACGCGATCGTCCCGGCGCTGACCGAGGCGATCAAGGCCAAGAAGGGCTGATCGGCATGGCTGCCACTGACAACAACGGCGTCGCTCCGGCGCAGTTCCCGCCCCCGGTCGACGTCGTCGGGGAGTTCGTCGCTGCGCCGACGGATCCCGAGGACGAGCGGATCGAGGTCGGGGTCGCCATCGTCGGTGGCGGCCCCGCTGGTCTGGCTTGCGCCAACCGTCTCCTGCAGCTGCTGGGCGAGGACCCGGAGCTGCTGGAGTCGCTGGGTGAGGTCCCGGTCGCCGTGATCGAGAAGGGCAAGGTGTGCGGTGCGCACAACCTGTCCGGCTCGGTCATGAAGCCCGGCCCGCTCAAGGAGCTGTTCCCCGACCTCACCGTCGAGAACGCGCCGTTCGCCTACACCGAGGTGCAGGACGACGCCGGCGTCTGGTTCCGCAGCGAGAAGAGCGCGATCGCGCTCAAGCCGACCCCGCCGAACTTCGCGAACAAGGGCAACTGGGTCGTCTCGATCGCCCAGCTGTGCCGCTGGCTCGCCGACCAGGCCGAGGAGCAGGGCGCGTACATCCTGACCGAGACCGCGGCGGCCAAGCTGCTCGTCGACGGCGAGGCCGTCGTCGGCATCCGGACCGGCGACAAGGGTCGCGGCAAGGAGGGCGAGGAGCTCCGCAACTTCGAGCCCGGCATGGACATGACCGCCAAGGCCACGGTCCTGGCCGAGGGCAACTGGGGCCACCTGACCGGTGCTGCCGTCAAGCGGTTCGACCTGGCTGCGGGCAAGCAGCCGGCGATCTGGGAGATCGGCGCCAAGGAGGTCTGGAAGGTCAAGAAGCCGTTCGGCAAGGTCGTCCACACCTTCGGCTGGCCCGCGCGCCCGCAGAAGAAGCATCAGGAGGCCGGCGGCGGCTGGATCTACCCGATGGGGGAGGACCAGGTCTCGATCGGCTACGTCATCCCGCTGCACACGCCGGATGCGACCGTGTCGGTCCACGACATGCTCCAGACCTTCAAGTCGCACCCGTACGTGAAGGAGATCCTGGAGGGTGGCGAGCGCACCGCCTGGGGCGCGAAGGCGATCCAGTCCGGCGGTCTGCTGTCCCAGCCGAAGCTCTCGGTGCCCGGCGCCGTGATCGCCGGCGAGGGCGGGGCGATGGTCGACATGGCCCGCCTGAAGGGCGTGCACCTGGCGATCGAGGCCGGCAAGCTCGCCGCGCAGGAGATCTTCAAGCAGCTGAAGGCCGGGTCGAACGACTTCAGCAGCTACGAGCAGGCGATCGAGGACTCGCTCGTCGGCAAGACGATGCGCGAGGTCAAGAACAACCGGCCGATCCTCGACGCCCACGGTCTGGTCGTCGGGGCGGGGCTGTCCGGGCTCGACTTCATCACCAAGGGCAAGCTGCCCGGGGGCAAGCCGACCCTGCACCGCGACGCGGAGCAGGTCGTGGCGGTGCCGGACGCGCCGATGAGCGACCGCTACCCGCAGCCGGACGGCAAGTACTACTTCGACAAGCTGTCGTCGGTCTTCATCACGGGCAACGCGACCCGCGACGACGCGCCGAGCCACATCCGGATCGAGAAGCGCGTCCCGCGAGACGTGGCCGAGGCCTGGAAGTGGATGTGCCCGGCCGGGGTGTACGAGATCGAGGACGACCAGCCGGCCGAGGGCTTCGTCGACGTCACCGTCAACTACACCAACTGCGTGCAGTGCGGCGCGATCACCGCCCGCGGCGGTCGCCTGACCCCGCCCGAGGGCGGCGACGGCCCCGCGTACCAGATCACCTGAGCGTCGCTGCGGGGCACCAGCGCCCCGCCGACCGCTGGACCGACGGCGCCGTGGAGCTTCCACGGCGCCGTTCGTCGTTCCGGGGCCGGGGCCCGGGACTCGGGACCCGGGACCGCAGGCGGTGCCCGGCTCCGTCGGCCGTGGCGGCCCGCCCGCGGGTCACTCCGCGGACGGCCCGCCCGCGGTCACCCGCTCGATCGTGCTGCTGGCGGCGCGGACCGCGAGCACCGGCAACGCGACCGCGACCGCCAGCGCGGTGACCAGCGGGAGGTTGATCACGCTGACCGGATCGAGGTTGCCGATCAGCAGCAGGCCGGCGGCGAACAGGACCCCGCCGCCGCCGGAGGCGAGCACGCCGATCGTCGTCGGCAGCGCGACCTCGCGCTGCATCATTCGCCGCAGGACCGGGACCGACGTGCCGGCCATCCGCAGGGCGGCCAGCGTCCGGCGTCGGTCGAGGACCGTGCCGACCGAGGTCACCGCGGTCGCCAGTGCCGCCAGCAGCGACGACAGCAGCAGCGTGCCGATCGCCCCGGCGATCACCGCGTCGGCGCTCGCCGCGCTCGGCTCGGCCCGCTCGTCGCCGGCGACCGCCGCCCCCGGGAGCGCGCGGACCAGCGCGGCCGAGGCCCGGTCGCCCGCGGCCCGGTCAGCGCCGGCCGGGACGGCGACGGCGAACCCGCCGTCGTGATCGGAGAGGGAGCGGCCTGGGGCGACGGGCCGCCAGGCGCCGCCCTCGTCGCGCCGGACCAGCAGGACCGGGCGTCGGTCGCCCTGCTCGCGGAGCGCGGTTCGCACCGCCGCGACGTCCGTCGTCGCGGTGGCGGCCGGGACCCCGGCCCGCACGTGCTGCCGCTCCCAGGCGGTTCCCTCGCCGGCGGTCGCCTGCTTGGCGGAGGGCGTGGCCCCGAGCATCGTCGCGACGACGAACGCCGCGAGCACCGGGCCGCTGGCGATCCGCCAGACCGCGCGCGGCTCGTCGATCATCCGGCGCGCGGCCAACAGCGTCGCCGGGCGCCGCCAGAGCAGCCGGATCAGGTGCCCGAAGGCGAGCACGACCAGCGGCCCGACGATCGCGGTCGTGGCCACCACGGCGGTCAGCGCGATCAGGATCGGGAGCACCGAGCCGCCGTCGTCGAGGGTGGTGATGCCCCACAGCATCAGCCCGGCGGCGACCGGCAGCGCCAGCAGGCGGGCGGCGCTCAGCCGCCGCGGGCGGTGGCGCTGGATCGCGCCGAGCGGGCTGCCGCTGCGACGGTGCGCGGCGGCCGTCGCCAGCGCGGTCAGGAGCGGGAGCCCGACGAGCGCGACGACGACCGCCGCGAGCGGGGGCGTCAGGTCGCCGCCGAACCAGGTGGTCCCGTTGAACGAGACCCGGCCGAGGGCGAACCGCGCCACGGGCACGCCGATCACGACCCCGATCAGGCTTCCGACCGCCGCGGCGGCGGTGGTCTCGGCGACGGCCGCGCGGAGGGTCCAGGAGGGGTCGGCACCGACCAGCTGGAGCGCCGCGCTGCGTTGCTCGCGGCGGGTGGCGAGCAGCCGCGCGATCTGCATCGCGAGCGCGATCGCCGGCAGCACCAGCAGTCCGAGGCCGATCCAGACGAGCGCGACGTAGAGCGGCGCCGCCTGGGCCGGGATCCCGCGGAGCCCGGGCAGGCCGACGACCAGCGTGTCGGGGTCGGCGTCCTCGATCGCGCGGACGGCGGCGACGCTGCGACCGGCGACCACCACCCGTTCGTCCGGCCCGGTCAGGGCCGCCCGGCCGAGGGTCCCGACGACCCGTCCGGGGAGCGAGGCGCGCACGGCGTCGCCGTCGGGCCCGCGGAGCATCCGGGCGACCGCCGGGGAGACGAGCACCGCGCCGGCGCGGGGGACCACCGGCAGCCCGTCCGGCGCCGCGACCGGCTGGCGTTGCGCGACGTTGACCTGCTGGATCTGGCGCCCGCCGACCTCGTAGGTGGTGTTGGCCAACAGCACCGCCGCGCGGTCGAGCGGGACCCGCGGGTCGTCGCCGCTGGGCTGGGCGAGCTTGGTCGGGTCGACGACCCGCCACGCCGTCCGCTGCGCGCGTTGCTCGAGCGCACCGGGGACCGACGAGAGCATCACGATCAGCGCGGTGGTGATCGCGATCGCCCCGGCGGTCAGGACGGCGGCCCGCCGTGTCGTCCGGTCACGCCGCCAGATCCGGGCGGCGAAGGCGAGCGGGCTCACGCCGCGACCCCGGCGCTGCTCAGGCGGACCGGCTCCAGCACGCCACGGCGGATCGAGACCGCCTCGTCGGCGCGGGCGGCGAGCGTCATGTCGTGGGTGATCACGACCAGCGCGGCCCCGGAGGAGCGGGTCGCGGCGAACAGCAGGTCGGCGGTCTCGGCGGCGGTGTCGACGTCGAGCGCGCCGGTCGGCTCGTCGGCGAAGACGACCGTCGGCTCGTGGGCGAGGGCGCGGGCGACGGCGACGCGCTGCATCTGGCCGCCGGACATCTCGCCGGGGCGGCGACCGGCGAGGTCACCGATCCCGAGCCGGTCGAGCCAGCTCCGCGCGGCGGCCAGTGCCGCCCCGCGACGGACGCCACCGAGCAGCGACGGCAGCGCGACGTTCTCGTCGGCGTCGAGCTCGGGCACGAGCAGGCCCTGCTGGAAGACGAAGCCGAAGGTCGAGCGGCGGAGCCCGGCGCGGACCTTCTCGCTGCGGTCGTCGACGCGGCGTCCGTCGAGCGCGACCTGGCCCGCGTCGGGCGGCAGGACGGCGGCCAGCACGTGCAGCAGCGTCGACTTGCCGGAGCCGGAGGGGCCGACGATCGCCAGCGCCCGCCCCCGGTGGACGTCGACGTCGACGTCGTGGAGGACGGTCGCCTCGCCGTAGCGCTTGCGGAGTCCGCGCCCGCTCAGGATCGGGTCGTGGGCAGCGCGCGGGTCGTCCGGCGACGGGCGTGCCTCGGGGGACGTGGTTCGGGTCATGCTCCGGAGCCTGGGCCGCGCGGGCTCCACCCACATCGGTCGTGAGGGGGAACCGTCCTCCGTCTCGCGGACGGTCTTCGGTACGACGCTGGCGCAACTACCGACCGACTCGCCGGTTCTAGAGGGCAGCGGTCCGGCATGATGCTCGGACCGCAAGCTCCCCCTTCCGCCTCGCCCTGGTGCCCGTGCCCTACGTCTCTTCGCTTCGTCGCTCGTTCCCGTCGCTGGCCCTGCCGGCGGCGGTCGCCGGCCTGCTCCTCGTCGCCACCGGCTCGGCTTCGGCCGCGACGGTCAGCACGTCGAACGCCTACGTCACGCGTGGCGCCTGCACGACCTCGGTCGCCGACCCGCAGGCACGGGCCGCCGCGTTCACCGTCGGCCTGCGCGAGTTCACCCACAAGGCGACCAGCTACGGCTTCCGGGCGCAGATCCAGGAGCAGGCGCCCCGTGGCCGCTGGACGACCCTCAAGGGCGCCCAGTCACCGGACGGGCTCGGGACCTGGCAGGACGCCCAGTCGGGCTCGGTCAAGATGGTCCGCAAGATCACCGTGCGGGGTCTCCGGCCCGGGAACAGCTACCGGCTGCGGGTCAGCTACCGCTGGATCACCCCGGCGGGCAAGACGACGGCGATCCGCACCAGTCGGTCGTGCCCGATCACGGACCTGCGGCCGAACCTCATGGTCCTGGGGAGCATCGGCTGGACCCCGGGCACCACCGGTGGGCAGGTCGTCTACCGGGTGCCGGTCTCCGCCGCCCGGTTCGAGACGCTGCGCAACGTCGACGTCGTGCTCGAGGTCCGGCAGGGCGGCCAGCTGCTCGGGCGAACCAGCTTCCGGCCGACGTCCGCCTTCGAGACCGAGCTGGTGCCCGGTCGGCGGTGCGTGAGCGGTCAGCCGCTCACGGTCACGGTCGATCCGGACGGGCTGGTCGACGAGCAGAACGAGCGGGACAACAGCCGGCTGGTGGCCTGTAGCCCGGCGACGCGCTGACGGGCCGATCCCGGACCGACGACGACTGATATCCTGCTTCGGCGATGAAGACTGAGATCCACCCCGAGTATGATCATGTCGTGTTCCGCGACGCTGGCGCGGGGGCGATTTTCCTGACCCGGTCGACGGCCAAGAGCTCGAAGACGATCGAGCTGGACGGCGTGACCTACCCGGTCATCGACGTCGAGCTCTCCTCCGCTTCGCACCCGTTCTACACGGGCAAGCAGAAGATCGTCGATACCGCCGGTCGCGTCGAGCGCTTCCGCCGTCGTGCCGCCAAGCGCCAGGCCGAGAGCGAAGAGAGCAAGCCGGCCACCGAGGCGAAGCCCGCCGCCGCGGCCAGCTCCGAGGCCGAGGCCCCGCAGGACGCGTAGTGCCGTCGCGCCCCGGCGACCGCGGACCGTTCGACCAGAACGCCCCGCGGTCGACGGACGAGCGCGACACCAGTCGCGGGCCGCGCCGGCCCGCGCACCCGACGTCGCGCGCTTCCGCCGACGTCTCCTACGCCGCGCAGCAGGATGCCCCCGTCGGCGGCCAAGCCGTGATCGAGGGCGTCATGATGCGCGGCGTTCGTACGTGGTCGGTGGCCGTCCGCAAGCCGCTCCCGGAGCAGCTCGTCGACGGCGTGCTGCCTTCCGGTGAGGCCGCGGCGGGTGAGATCGACGTCCAGGTCTTCCCGTTCCGATCGGTCCTCGCCCGCCGCCGGATCCTGCGGCTCCCCGTCCTGCGTGGGGTCGTCGCCCTCGGCGAGGCGCTGCGGATGGGCTTCCGCGCGCTGCGGATCGCCGCCAACGCGCAGACCGACGAGGCCGAGGAGGAGATCGCCACCGGCACCTGGGTGATCGCGATGCTCGGCGCGATCGCGCTCGCCGTCGGCCTCTTCTTCCTCGCCCCGGTCGGGCTGACCAGCCTGATCAAGGACCAGCTCGGATCGGGCTGGCTGTTCTGGCTCGTCGAGGGGATCGTGCGGACGACGATCTTCATCGGGTACCTGGTCCTGATCACGCGGATGGCGGACCTGCGGCGGGTCTTCGAGTACCACGGAGCCGAGCACCAGACGATCGCGTGCTACGAGGCGGGACTGCCGCTGACGCCGGAGAACGCCGCCCGCTTCAGTCGCCTGCATCCACGCTGTGGGACGAGCTTCCTGCTGGTGGTGATGATCGTCGCGATCTTCGTCTTCGCGCCGCTCGGGCTGCCCGAGTGGTACTGGCTGTTCGCCAGTCGCGTGCTGGGGATCCCGCTGATCATCGGGCTCTCGTTCGAGGCGATCAAGTTCGCCGGCCGGCACCGGGGCAACCGGGTCGTGCAGCTGGTGATGTGGCCCGGCCTGCAGCTCCAGCGGCTGACCACGCGCGAGCCCGACCACGACCAGCTCGCGGTCGCGATCGCCGGCCTGCGCGCGGTGCTCGCCCGCGAGGACCCGCGGGCGGCGAAGGGCCGCGACCTCGTGGGCATCGAAGTAGCCGCCTAGCGGCCGCGCGCGGTCTTGGGTGCCCGACTAGCCGCGCAGGTCGGCGAGCTGGCGTTGGAGGAAGCGGCGCTCGAGGTCGGTGGTGGTGAGCGCGAGCGCACGCTCGAAGGCGGCGCGCGCCTCGTCGGGGCGGTCGAGGCGACGCAGCAGCTCGCCGCGGGTCGAGTGGAGGTACGGGAAGGCGTCGAGCGCCAGCCCGTCGACCAGCCCCAACGCCGCCGCGGGATCCCCGGCCATCGCGACCGCGATCGCGTGGTTGAGCGCGACGACCGGCGATCCGGTCTGGTCGAGCAGCGTCCGGTAGAGCACGGCGATCTGCGGCCAGTCGCGCGGCTCGTCCGCGTGGAGGGCGGCGATCGCGGCCTGGAGCACGTAGGCCCCGGTCGCCCCGGGACCGCGGAGGGCGATCGCGCGGTCGAGCAGGGCACGGCCCTCCGCCACGTGGGCGAGGTCCCAGCGCCGGCGGTCCTGGTCCTCCAGCCGCACCAGCTCGCCGGCGACGACGCGGGCGTCCCGGCGAGCGTCGTGCAGCAGCATCAGCGCGAGCAGGCCCCGGACCTCGGGCTCGTCGGGCAGCAGCTCGGTGAGCGCCCGTCCGAGACGGATCGCCTCGGTAGCCAGCTCGGGCCGCTCGGCGAAGCCCGCGTTGAAGATCAGGTAGACGACGCTGAGGACCGCACCGAGTCGGTCGGGCAGGAGGTGGGCGGGCGGCACGCGGAAGGGGATCCCGGCGTCGCGGATCTTGCCCTTGGCCCGCACCAGGCGCCGCTTCATCGTCTCCTGCGGGACGAGGAAGGCCCGGGCGATCTCGGCGGTCCGCAGGCCCCCGAGGGTCCGCAGGGTCAACGCGACCTGGGCCTCGGTCGCCAGCGCCGGGTGGCAGCAGGTGAAGAACAGCTCCAGCCGTTCGTCGCGGAAGACCGTCGTCTCGTCGTAGTCCACGGTGGGCTCCGGGATCTCGGCCGCCAGCAGCTGGGTCTTGGTCGCCAGCGTCCGCTCGCGGCGGATCCGGTCGATCGCGCGGTTGCGCGCCGTCGCGATCAGCCAGGCGGTCGGGTGCTCCGGGGCGCCCGTCCGCGGCCAGCGCTCGGCCGCGACGGCGAACGCCTCCTGTGCGGCCTCCTCGGCACGATCGACGTCGCCGAGGAAGCCGGTGAGCGAGGCCACCACGTGGCCCCACTCGTCGCGGAAGACCCGGTCGAGCAGGGCTACCGCTCCACCAGCGGGCGGACCTCGACGGCGCCGCCCATCCGGGCCGCGGGAACCTGACGAGCGATCTCGAGCGCGGCGTCGAGATCGGCGACGTCGACCAGGTAATAGCCGGCGAAGACCTCCTTCATCTCCGCGAACGGGCCGTCGGTGGTCAGCAGTCGGTCGTCCTGGACGCGGACCGTCGTCGCCGTCTGGACGGGCTGCAGCTGGTCGCCGGCGTAGACGCCGGGCAGGTCGTAGATCGCCTGGTACTCGGCCGAGATCGCGGCCGCGGCCGCGTCGGGGGTCCCGGTCGGCATCTTGCGGGAGGTGTGGATCAGCAGGGCGTACTTCATGGAGGTGCTCCTCGTTGAACGGTTCTACCTAGGAGACGAACGGGAACGGCGAACGGGGACAGCGGGGCTCAAGATTGCCGTAGGGATGGCGTCGACCGGCCTGCCCATGCTCGCCGACCGCTGGACGTCCGGGGGATCCTGGGCAAGGTCGCGGGCAGCCAGGCAGTACGCTCGGTTGTTGTGATCGAAGCGTTGGTTGACCAGATCGAAGCGCGGTTCGCCGACCTCGAGTCCCAGATCGTCGATCCCGTGGTGATCGGGGATCGCAAGCGCTACGCCGACGTCGGCCGCGAGTACCGCCGGATGCAGGACGCGGTTCGGCTCGCTGGCGAGTGGCGGCGGGCGACCGACGACGCGGCCGGAGCGCGCGAGATGCTCGCCGAGGACGAGGACCCCGAGCTGCGCGAGATGCTCGACACCGCCAAGGCGCGGATCACCGAGTTGGAGGAGGAGATCCGGGTCGCGATGGTCGATCCGGACCCCAACGACGACAAGGACGTGATCGTCGAGGTCCAGGGCGGCGCGGGCGGCGAGGAGGGCGACCTGTTCGCCGGCGACATCTACCGGATGCTCACCAAGTACGCCGAGCGTCGCGGGTTCAAGACGGAGCCGCTGCAGGTCTCCGACGGCAAGTACACGTTCGCGGTCAAGGGCGACGGCGCGTTCTCGGTCTTCAAGTGGGAAGCCGGCACCCACCGCGTGCAGCGCGTTCCGGCGACCGAGACCCAGGGCCGGATCCACACCTCGACCTGCACCGTCGCGGTCCTGCCCGAGGCCGAGGACGTCGACATCCACATCGAGCAGAGCGACCTCCAGATCGACGTCTACCGCTCGTCCGGCCCGGGTGGTCAGTCGGTCAACACCACCGACTCGGCGGTCCGGATCACGCACAAGCCCTCCGGCGTGGTCGTCTCGATGCAGGACGAGAAGTCGCAGCTGCAGAACCGCGAGAAGGCGCTCCGGGTGCTGCGGGCGCGGCTCTACGAGCACGCGATGGCCGAGCAGCAGGCGGCGCAGTCGGCGGCCCGCAGCGCGCAGGTCGGCAGCGGCGACCGGGCGGAGAAGATCCGCACCTACAACTTCGGCGAGGGCCGGGTCACCGACCACCGGATCAAGCTCACGAAGTACGCGCTCGAATCGATCCTCGAGGGCGAGCTGGAGGAGTTCACCGGCGGGCTCCAGGCCGACGAGAAGCGCCGGCTGCTCGAGCAGCTGGCGACCGCGGAGTCGTGACCAAGCCGCGGGTCGGGGCGACGATCCGGCGGCTGACCGCGCGGTTCGAGGAAGCGGGCATCGACTCCCCGCGGCTGGACGCCGAGCTGCTGGTCGCGCACGTCCTCGAGCAGACCCGCGCGCAGCTGTTCCTGTCGCCGGACCACCCGCTGACGGACGCCCAGGCGCGGAAGCTCGACGACCTCGAGCGGCGCCGCGCCGACGAGCGCGAGTCGGTCGCCCACCTGCTCGGGGTCCGTGGCTTCCGCTACCTCGACCTGGAGGTCGACCGGCGGGTCCTGATCCCGCGGCCGGAGACCGAGCTGCTGGTCGAGGTCGGCCTCGAGCTGCCCGACGGCGCGACGGTGATCGACGTCGGCACCGGCAGCGGCGCGATCGCGCTCGCGCTCGCCCACGAGCGGCCGGACCTGGTCGTCCACGCGACCGACATCTCCGCCGACGCGCTCGACGTCGCCCGCGCCAACGCCGCACGGCTCGGCCTCGCGGTCCGCTTCCACGAGGGCGACCTGCTGGCCGGGCTGGGGGAGACGCTGGGCCGCGGGACGCCCGCGGCCCCCGGCTTCCTCGCGGTCCTCTCGAACCCGCCGTACATCCCTGAGTCCGACCGCGCGACGCTGCCGCCGGAGGTCGTCCGGCACGATCCGGGCCTGGCCCTGTTCGGCGGTGAGGACGGGCTCGACGTCGTCCGCCGACTGCTGCCCGCCGCACGCGACGCGGGTGCCGACCTGATCGCGATCGAGGTCGGGGAGGGCCAGCCGCCGGCGACGGTCGCGCTCGCCCACGAGCACGGCTTCGTCCGGACCGAGGTCCGCGACGACCTGGCCGGGATCGGACGGGTCGTCGTCGGGCGCCCCGCGTCCGCGGCCGACCCCGACGTCGACGGCGCGTCCGGGGCGACCGGCTCCGCGGGGGCCTGAGGTGCTCGGCGGGGCGGAGGACGTGCTGCCGCTGTCGCCCGAGGCGATCGCGCAGCTGACCACGGTCACCGCCGCTGGCGGGATCGGGCTGTTCCCGGCCGAGACCGTCTATGGGCTCGCGGCCGATCCGCGCCACCCCGACGCCGTCCGTCGGATCGCGACCCTCAAGCGGCGGGATCCGGCGAAGCCGTCGTCGGTCCTGTTCTGGTCGCTCGCCGACGTGCTCGATCTGCTCGGCGGCGACGGCGTGCCGGAGGTCGTCCTCGACGCCCTGCGGGCGCTGCTCCCGGGGCCGGTGGGCGTGCTGGTGCCGAACCCGGCCGGGCGCTATCCGGTCGCGGTCGGCGCGGACCGGGGCACGCTCGGGGTGCGGGTGCCGCGGCTCGCGGTGCCGGTGCTCGCACCGCCGGTCGTCCAGACCAGCGCGAACCTGGCCGGGGAGCCGGCCCCGTCCCGGATCGACGCCGTCCCGGCCGCGATCCGGGCCGGCTGCGAGGTCGAGCTCGACGGTGGGCAACGGCCCGGCACCGCCTCGACGATCGTGGACCTGCGCGGCCTGCCCGACGATCGCTCGGGCGGGTGGCGGATCGTGCGCGAGGGCGCCGTGCCCGC
The DNA here is from genome assembly GCF_056269115.1 of Patulibacter ginsengiterrae. NCBI lineage: Bacteria > Bacillati > Actinomycetota > Thermoleophilia > Solirubrobacterales > Patulibacteraceae > Patulibacter > Patulibacter ginsengiterrae. The sequence continues at coordinate 230,739 of NZ_JBWDOG010000006.1, read as the reverse complement.
CGCGGCGATCGCCGCGGCCCTGGGCGCCTGAGCGTGGCGCGGACCGGTTTCGCACGGCCGCCCGGGCACGCCCGACCTCGGCCCGACACCGTACGATCCGGGTATGCGGATCGCCGTCGCCTCCGACCACGCCGGGTTCACGCTCAAGGAGCACGTCAAGACGACGTTGCGGAGCCAGGGTCACGAGGTGATCGACGCCGGCACGACGTCGGCCGAGTCGACCGACTACCCGCAGTACGCGGCCAAGGCGGCGCGCCTGGTCGCGGCCGGGGACGCCGAGCGCGGCGTGCTCGTCTGCGGCTCGGGCAACGGCGTCACGATCACGGCCAACAAGATCGACGGGATCCGCGCCGTCAACGCGCACGACGCCGACGAGGCGACGATGGCGCGGCGCCACAACGGGATCAACGTCCTCGGTCTCTCGGAGGCGCGGATCGACGGGGTCACGGCCGACGCGATCGTCTCCGCCTTCCTCGCCACCGAGTTCGACGGGGGACGCCACGAGCGCCGCGTCGACGAGATCGCCGACGTCGAGCGGGGCGGCGCGGGCACGCCGCCCGCCGCCTGATCGCCGCGGCAGCCTGATCACGGCTGCTGCCCGCCGCGCCGGGATCCGCCGGCCGGGTCGCGGGCCGCGCGCGGTGCTTCCGGTGTCGACCACGATCGCGGTTCGCCGTTGGTGCCACCCGCGCGGCGTGGTCGGGGCCGATCGGTAGGATTGGCGGCGTCGTAACTGGCGCCACGGGTGGAACGGACCACCGGGAAGCGACACCGCTGGATCGCAGTTTGCCGCGCGCCTGGGCACCGAACCGTTTGCACGTTCTCGAGGAGACGCCCGTGTCCGACCTGCCCGCAGATTTCTTCAACGCCTCGTTGGCCGAGGTCGATCCCGAGGTGGCCGAAGCGGTCACCGCCGAGCTCCACCGCCAGCAGCAGACGCTCGAGATGATCGCGTCGGAGAACTTCGTGCCGCAGGCGGTCCTGGAGTGCCAGGGCTCGGTCCTGACCAACAAGTACGCCGAGGGCTACCCGGGCCGTCGCTACTACGGCGGCTGCGAGTACGTCGACATCGTCGAGCAGCTGGCGATCGACCGCGCCAAGGAGCTGTTCGGGGCGGAGCACGCCAACGTCCAGCCGCACGCCGGCGCCCAGGCCAACAACGCCGTCTACCACGCGCTGCTCCAGCCGGGCGACCGGATCATGGGCCTCTCGCTGGCCCACGGTGGCCACCTCAGCCACGGGATGAAGCTGAACGTCTCGGGGCGGCTCTACGAGATCGTCGCCTACGAGGTCGACCGCGAGACCTCCCGGATCGACATGGACGAGGTGGCGCGGATCGCCCGCGAGACGCGGCCGAAGATGATCGTCGCCGGCTGGTCGGCCTACTCGCGGCAGCTCGACTTCCCGCGCTTCCGCGAGATCGCCGACGAGGTCGGCGCGCTGCTCTTCGTCGACATGGCCCACTTCGCCGGCCTGGTCGCCGCCGGCCTGCACCCGTCGCCGGTGCCCTACGCCGACGTCGTCTCGACCACCGTCCACAAGACCCTCGGTGGCCCGCGGTCGGGGATCATCCTCTGCCGTGCCGAGCACCAGAAGAAGATCGACCAGGCCGTCTTCCCCGGTCAGCAGGGCGGTCCGCTGGAGCACGTGATCGCGGCCAAGGCGGTCGCGCTGAAGATCGCCGCGAGCGAGGAGTTCCGCGAGCGCCAGCAGCGGACGATCGACGGCGCCCGCGTGCTCGCCGGCGAGTTGCTCGAGGCCGGAGGCGGCCTCAACGTCCTGACCGGCGGGACCGACGTGCACCTGGTGCTCGTCGACCTGCGCGAGAGCGAGCTCAACGGCCAGCAGGCCGAGGACCGCCTGCACGAGGTCGGGATCACCGTCAACCGCAACGCGATCCCGTTCGACCCGCGCCCGCCGATGGTCACCAGCGGCCTGCGCGTCGGCACCTCGGCGCTCGCCACCCGCGGCCTGACGGTCGACGCCTTCCGCGAGGTCGGCAAGGTCATCGCCACCGCCCTGGCGGCGACCGAGGACGAGTTCCAGGCGGCCCGCGTCGAGCTGGCCGCGCGGGTCCGCGCCGTCGCCGACCAATACCCGCTCTACACCCAGCTGGGCTGATATCACGCGCTCGATCACCTTCGGGGCAACCGCCGTGCGTTCTAGGCTTCGAGGCCGATGAACTGGCGTGACCCCTTCGTGGGGCTGCTGATCGCCTTCGCGGTGACGGCCCTCCTGACGCCGCTCGTCGCTCGGTTCGCCCGGGCGGTCGGCGCCGTCGACCAGCCTCGCGGCCGCGGCGTCGCGAGCGGGGGGACCCCGTTGCTCGGCGGGATCGCGATCGCGATCGGCGTCGGGGCCGGGGTCCTGCTGGTGATGCCGGACTCGGCCGCCTGGCAGGACAAGCTCCACTCGGTGCTGCTCGGCGGGCTGGCGATCGTGATCGTCGGCGCGGCCGACGACCGCTTCGACCTGCACCCGCTGGCGAAGCTGGCGGGACAGGCGGCCTCGGCGATGATCCCGGTCTCCCAGGGGCTGGTGGTCGAGAACATCACGCTCCCGTTCCTGGGGGCGATCCACCTCGGCGACTTCGCCTCGGTCCTGACGGTGCTCGGCTTCGTGGTCGTGATGAACGTCGTCAACCTGTCCGACGGGATCGACGGGCTGGCCGCCGGCGTCTGCGCGATCGCGGCGGTCGCCCTGGCGATCGTGGCGTGGGACCTGGGGACCAAGCACGCGGCGCTGCTGGCGGCCGTCACCTGCGGGGCCTCGATCGGGTTCCTGGTCCACAACTTCCATCCGGCGACGGTCTTCATGGGGGACACCGGCGCGAACCTGCTCGGCTACCTGCTGGCGGCCGTCGCGATCGAGGGCTCGGTCAAGACGACCGCGGTCCCGGCGCTCGTGTTCCCGCTGCTGATCCTGGCGCTGCCGTTCCTCGACACCACCTTCGTGGTGGTGAAGCGGCTGCGGATGGGCCGGTTGCCGTGGTCGGCGGACCAGAACCACTTCCACCACCGGCTCGGGCGGCTCGGCTTCAGCCAACGGCGCTCGGTGCTGTACCTCTACGCCTGGACGGCGGCGCTCGCGAGCCTCGCCGTCGCGCTGCGGTTCGTGCCGTACAGCGACGACCACGGCCACTTCAACCCGCTCTGGACGTCGGTCCTGGCCGTGATCGTGCTGATCGTGCTGGCGGTCAGCGTCTACCTGGTCTTCGTGCTCGAGATCGTCAAGCTGCGCCGGATCGACGCGCTGCGCCTGCGGCGGATCCGGCCCGACGCGACCGACGCCGAGATCGACGCCGACGTGACCCGCGCCCTGGTCACCGGCGAGATCGACGCGATCACCGGCGAGCACTCCGCGATCGTCGCCCGCGACGAGCGCCGCTAGCCGCGGATCCGCGGCGCGATCGGCTCAGGCGGTCGTGACCCGCGGGTCGGGCCGACCGTAGATCGTCCGCAGCCAGGCGCTCGACAGCGCCTCGACCAGCTCGGCGGTCGAGTAGGCCGACTCCTGCACGAACTGCTGGTAGAAGGTCCGCTCGACGCCCCAGACGAGCGCGAACGCCGTCGGGCCGGGGGGATAGTCGGGCGCGTTGCCGGCCGCCTGCTCGGCGATGATCCGCTGCTCGGTGGCGTCGATGAAGCGTCCGATCAGCCCGCGCCAGTGCTCGGCGACCTCGCGCTCGTAGGTGCCGACCTCGACGATCGCGCGCAGCAGGGGCCCGTGCTGGGTGAAGAGGTTCGAGATGTTCTCGATCGCGGTTCGCAGGACGTCCTGGCGGACGCCGGTCGCCGACCACCAGACGTCGGCCGCCGCGTAGAGCTGGTCGGCGACGGTCACCGTCAGCCGCTCGAGCACCTCGCGCTTGTCACGGAAGTAGAAGTAGAACGAGGTCCGCGAGATCCCGGCCCGGCCGGCCAGCCGCTCGACGTTGAGGTCGCCGTAGGTCTCGCCCTCGGTCAGCAGCTCTTCCATCGCCTGCAGGACGTCGGCCTGGACCCGGGCACGCTTGCTGGTGCTCTCGGCGTTGCGGGGAGTCGGGGGCACCGAGCGAGCCTAGCGCGTCACCGAGCGCCGATCGCCGGCTCGCGTGGCTGCGGCGGCGAGTCGTGGCAGCAGGTGTAAGGGCGGTCGAACTCGATATACCTAGGGCGTGCAGCAATGGATCTGTGAGCCCTGCGGGTTCATCTACGACCCGGCCGAAGGCGACCCCGACGGCGGCATTCCGCCCGGAACTGCCTTCGAGGACATCCCCGACGGCTGGTGCTGCCCGGTCTGCGGCGCGCGCAAGCGCGAGTTCGTTCCGTTCGATTAGGACCGACCAAGACCGCAGGTCTCCGTAGACGGGGCTGTGGCTGCGGGCGTCGGCTGCTTGCCGGCCGCGCCGGCTCGGCCTACGTGTACCTCACACGCAACTGGGGGAGCCTCGTCGGCCCGTTAGGATGCTTTAGGTGCTGGAGAAGATCCTGCTCCTGGCGGGGCTGCTCCTCGTTGCCGGCCTCGCGGCCTCGTTGTTCGCCGGCCGACTACGTGTTCCAGCGCTGGTCGTCTTCCTGCTGCTGGGGATGGTCGCGGGGACCGACGCGCTCAACATCGTCGAGATCCGCGACGTCACGCTGATCCGCGACATCGGGCTCGTCGCGCTGGTCCTGATCCTCTTCGAGGGCGGCCTGGCCTCGGGCGTCCGCGAGATCCGTCCGGTGATCGTCCCGGCGGCGTTGCTCTCCACGCTCGGCGTCCTGATCACGACGGTCGTGGTCGGCGCGATCACCTACGCGGTCTTCGACGTCTCGTTCGACGAGGGCCTGCTGCTCGGGGCGATCGTCGCCTCGACCGACGGCGCGGCGATCTTCGCCCTGCTCCGCGGCTCGACGCTGCGACGGCGGTTGGCGCGGACCCTCGAGGGGGAGGCCGGGATGAACGACCCGGTCACGGCGCTGCTGGTGATCGGGTTGATCGCCCTCCAGCAGGAGCCGGGCTACACGGTCCTGGACATCTTCACCCACATGATCCAGGAGCTGGCCGTCGACGCGGTGGTCGGCAGCCTGATCGGCCTGCTCGCCGTCCAGGCGTTCAAGCGGGCCCGGCTGGCGAGCGAGGGGCTGTACCCGGTCGCCTCGCTGGCGACGGCGATCCTCGCCTACGCGGTCGCGGCCAACCTCCACGGCTCGGGTCTGCTGTCGGCCTACCTCGCCGGCCTGATGCTGGGGTCGGCGACGATCCACGGCAAGCGCTCGATCATGGCCTTCCACGACGGGATCGCCTGGGTCGCCCAGCTGGGCATGTTCCTCGCGCTGGGGCTGCTGGTCTCGCCGCACGCGCTGCCCGGGGTCTGGGTCAAGGCGCTCGTGATCACCGCCGCGCTGCTGCTGCTCGCCCGCCCGCTGGCGGTCTTCCTGATCCTGACCCCGCTGAGGTTCTCGCGCAACGAGCAGATCGCGATCTCGTGGGCGGGCCTGAAGGGGGCGGTCCCGATCGTCTTCGCGACCTTCCCGGTGATCGCCCACATCCCGCGGGCGGAGGAGTACCTGGCGATCGTCTTCTTCGTCGTGCTGCTGACGACCATCCTCCAGGGGGTCACCTTCGAGGGGATCGCGCAGCGGCTGCGGGTGACGACGACCCGCCCGGCGATCGACCGGCCGCTGGTCGAGGTGATGGCCGTGCGCGAGCTGGGGGCGGAGGTCGTCGAGGTCCGGGCGCGCCAGGGCGACGCGATGGTCGGAGCCCGGGTCAAGGACCTGGGCCTGCCCCGGGACGCGCTGGTGAGCGTGCTCGTCCGCGGCGACGAGGCGCTGCTCCCGCGCGGATCGACCCGACTCGAGGTCGATGACCGTCTCCACCTGATGGTCCGTCGCGAGGTCGCCGGCCAGATCCCGTCGCTGGTCGAGCGCTGGCGCGAGGGCCCGGTCGGCCCCGCGGTGCGGCCGACCCGGCGCTACGTCTCGATCGCGCCGATCTTCCGGACCGGCCCGTGGGACGAGCGAGACGGCGATGCGAGCGACCCGCGGACGGTCGGCGGGCTCGAGATCGTCGAGCGGCTGCGGATCCGGCGCGATCGGCCGGGGACGCTGCTGGTGCTCTCCGACGGCCGCTACGCGGTCTCGGGAGCGATCGTGATCGTCGGCTCGCGCCAGGCGGTCCAGCAGCAGGCGCGACGGCGGCTCGAACGGGCGAACGACGACGCCGACGCGGGCTGGTGGCAGGAAGTCATCGGCGCCTGCGCGGCCTGACCGGACCGCTTCCGGACGAGTCGTGGGCAGGAATCCGGGGGTCGCCGTCGACGGCCTTCGGGGCTCGCCGTCGCCGGTCGAGCGTCCGCCCGGCCGATGACTGTCTGTGCGCCATGTTTGTGACGCAGCGCACGAGCGATGATGCGAGCTAGCACAACCCCTCGTACGCCCCCGTACGAACGGGGAATCCTGGCCTTGGGGCGTGCTGGCACGGGCGCCGAGCTTGCTATAAGGTCCGTCCCGTCGCCGCCCCTTCCGACCCCGTCGCTGCCGACGGAGCCGTGAGGGTCTCTTCGCATTGCTCCTCGCCTTCGGGCGGCGTGCGACGCGGCGTTCCGCTCCCATGACGTTGTTTCCACACGACCCCTGCGAGATCCGTTTTGCCGGCTCCAAAGCAACCACCTGCGCGTGGTGCAGTGGCGGGCATGACGATCGTGACCGCGATGATTCTCGGTCTGGCGATCTGCGGGGGAATCGGGGCGCTCGTCGGGGCCGTCGGTCTGGGCTTGATCGTGGGGGCGTTCGTCGGCTTGGCCGGGGGAACGGCCGCGGTCATCGTTCGGTTCCGGGACCTGTAGTCCCGGTGGAGGGTTGAACGACATGCGCTACCTCGACGTCTTCGTCGTCCTTCTCTGCCTGCCGGTCGCGCTGCTCCTCGGAGCGCCGGCCGCCGGCTGCATCATCGCCACCGTCGTCTGGACCATCCAGCGGATCGTGGCCATCCAGATCGAGCGTCGGGCGATGGCTCAGGAAGACGCGCGTACCGCGCTGAAGCTGAACTTCGCCGGCCTGATGATCCGCGTCTGGCTGATCTGCCTCGCGATCGTCATCTGTGGCGTCGCGATCAGTCGGCCCGACGGTGCCGCCGCCGCGGCGACGATGCTCGCCGCGTTCACGGTCTACATCACCGTCACGCTCGTATCCCGCACCCTCGACAGGAAGTCTGTCCACGCATGAACTCCCGCGCGAAGGCCCTGATCGGCCTAGGGCTGTACCTCGTACTGATCGTCGCAACCGTCTTCATCTTCGGCTTCAGCCGGATTGAAGATTCGCCGTTCAAGCCCGAGAACGAGTTCAAGCTCGACACGTGGGTCGACCTCGGCTTCATGTCGATCAACAAGGCCGTCATGTACCTGCTGATCGCGGGCATCCTGACGGTCGGCACGATGGTCTTCATCGCCAACCGGATGCAGGCGAAGCCGAACCGCGTGCAGACGATCGTCGAGATCCTCTTCACGACGATGCGCGACAACATCACCGGCGCGAACATGGACAACAAGCTCGCCGCGAAGTGGTTCCCCTTCATCGGCACGCTGTTCCTGTTCATCTGGTTCTCGAACCTGATCGGCTACCTGCCGCTGCCGACCAACACCGAGCACACGTTCAACGTGCTCGGCGTCGACGTCCCGAGCTTCGCGCTGTTCGCCGCCACGGCGAACCTCTCGGTGCCGCTCGTGCTGGCGATCATCGTGTTCGTGTTCTACACGGCGGAGGGCATCCGGGCGAAGGGCTTCTTCGGCTACTTCAAGAGCCTCGTCCCGGCCGGCGTCCACGGCCCGATGGCCGCGTTCATCTGGGTCCTCGAGCTGATGTCGAACTTCATGCGCCTGATCTCGCTCTCGGTGCGTCTGTTCGCGAACATCCTCGCCGGCCACCTCATCATCTTGTTCATGAGCGGCGGCCTCGCCGTCCTGCTCGGACTCGAAGTGGTCGGGGTCATCGCCCTGCCCGCCGGCATCCTGCTCTACCTCTTCGAGGTTGGGCTGGTCGCCACCCTGCAGGCCTTCATCTTCGCCACCCTCACGGCCATCTATCTCGGTGGCGCAGTGGCCGAGTCCCACTGAGTAACTAAAGGAGCAATACCGTGGACCTGACGATCATCACGCAGCTTGCCGCCGTCGACGACGGCTCCGACGCGGGCAAGGCCATCGCGCTCGCCCTCGGTGGCGGTCTTGGTGCCGCCGGCGCCGGCATCGGCATCGGGTACCTCTTCGGCAGCGTCGTGCAGGCGCTCGTGCGCCAGCCGGAGCTGAAGGACGAGATCACCAGCATCCAGTGGCTGGGCTTCGCCCTGACGGAGGCCGTGTTCTTCTACGGCCTCGTCGCGGGCCTCCTGGCCTTCTTCCTCTAGGCCGACATGAGCACGCTCCTGCACACCACCGCGCTTGCCGCGGCCGAAGGGGGGGACAGCGGAGGAAGCTTCCTCGTGTCCCCGACCACCGGGACGATGATCTGGACCTTGCTGGTCTTCGTCATCGCCTGGGTCATCCTGGCCAAGGTGGCGTTCCCGAAGATCTCCGAGGCGCTGGACAAGCGCCAGGCCATGATCACGGAGACGATCGACGCCGCGGAGCGCAACCAGAAGGAAGCGGAGAAGCTGGCCGCCGAGACCCGTGAGCACCTGCTCGCCGCGCGTTCGCAGGCCGAGGAGATCCTCGTCCGCGCCCGCAAGTCGGCAGAGGCTCACGAGACGGAGGCCCGTTCGGCCGCCAAGGTCCAGGGCGAGGAGATCCTCTCCCAGGCCCGGAACGACATTGCGGCGGAGACCCGTCGAGCGATCAGTGAGATCCGCTCGGAGGTCGCCGACCTCACGATCCTGGCCACCACCAAGGTCACCGGCAAGACGCTCGACACGGACGACCAGCGTCGTCTCGTCGAGGAAGCGCTCGATGGCCTCGACTTCTCCGCGCTGAGCGGCGACGGGCGGAGGTAGCCCCAGATGGACCAGATCTCCCGCGTATACGCTCGGTCGCTGTTCGAGGTCGCCGTCGATCGCGACGCCGTCGACCGCGTCCGTGAGCAGATCGGGCAGCTCGCCGAGGGGCTCGACGCGAGTCGTGACCTGCAGCTGTTCCTGTTCTCGCCGCAATTCTCCTCCGCGGAGAAGCGCGACGGGCTGCGTCGGGCGATCGAGGGCGCTGACCCGATCGTCGAGAACCTGCTCGACGTGCTGGTCGACAACGGCCGTCTGCAGCTCCTGCCCGAGGTTCGTCGTGCGTTCGACGAGCTGTATGACGATCTGCATCGGGTGCTGCCCGTGCGGATCACCACCGCGGTCCCCCTGGACGAGGCGACGACCGCCCGGATCGGGGAAGAGGTCGGTCGGGGAACCGGTCGCGAAGTGCAGCTCACCGCCGAGGTCGATCCCGACCTCGTCGGGGGCATCGTGCTGCGCGTCGGCAACTCGATCCTCGACGCCTCGATCCGCCAACGTCTCGAAAACCTGCGTCGACAGGTGGCGACGGCGTAGTCGCCGTCGCTGATCGCTACTTCCGTAGGAGTCCTGCACCCATGCAGATCAAGCCCGATGAGATCACCAGCATCCTCAAGAGCCGCATCGAGGGGCTCGACGCCGGCACGGCGTCACTGACCGAGGTCGGAACGGTGCTGTCGGTCGCCGACGGCATCGCCCGCATCCACGGCCTCGACAACGCCGGCTCGTTCGAGATGCTCGAACTTCCGCACGGCGTCACCGGCCTGGCACTGAACCTCGATTCCGACAACGTCGGCGCCGTGCTGTTCGGTGATTGGCAGCGGATCGTCGAGGGCGACACCGTCAAGCGCACCGGCAAGCAGCTCGAGATCCCGGTCGGCGAGGCATTGCTCGGCCGGATCGTGTCGCCGCTCGGCGTGCCGCTGGACGGCAAGGGGCCGATCGCGACGACCGAGACCCGCCCGCTGGAGTTCAAGGCTCCGGGCATCATCTCGCGTAAGCCGGTCACCGAGCCGCTGCAGACCGGCATCAAGGCGATCGACGCCATGATCCCGATCGGCCGTGGCCAGCGCGAGCTGATCATCGGCGACCGCCAGACGGGCAAGACGTCCGTGGCGATCGACACGATCATCAACAACAAGGCGTCGGGCGTCATCTCCGTCTACGTCGCGATCGGGCAGCGCATGGCGTCGGTCGTGCAGATCGCGCAGACGCTCGCCGAGAACGGCGCGCTCGACTCGACGATCATCGTCGCCGCGTCGGCCGACGAGGCCGCTCCGATCAAGTTCATCGCCCCCTACGCCGGGGCCGCGATGGCGGAGCACTTCCTCTACAACGGTGGCCACACCCTGGCCGTCTACGACGACCTCACCAAGCACGCGTTCGCGTACCGGCAGATGTCCCTGCTGCTGCGTCGTCCGCCGGGCCGTGAGGCGTACCCGGGCGACGTGTTCTACCTGCACTCGCGCCTGCTGGAGCGCTCGGTCAAGCTGTCCGACAAGCTCGGTGGCGGTTCGATGACGGCGCTGCCGATCATCGAGACGCAGGCCGGCGACGTCTCGGCGTACATCCCGACCAACGTGATCTCGATCACCGACGGTCAGATCTTCCTCGAGCCGAAGCTGTTCTACGCGGGCGTTCGCCCGGCGATCAACGTCGGCATCTCGGTCTCGCGCGTCGGTTCGTCGGCGCAGACGAAGCCGATGAAGAAGGTCCAGGGCGGCCTGAAGCTGGCGCTCTCGCAGTTCCGTGAGCTCGAGGCGTTCGCGCAGTTCGGCTCCGACCTCGACGCCGACACCCGCGCGACGCTGTCGCGTGGCGAGCGGCTCGTGAAGACGCTGAACCAGGGCGAGCGGTCCCCGCTGCCCGTCGAGGACCAGGTCGTGCAGATCTTCGCTGCGACCAACGGCTACCTCGATCGCGTCACCACCGACCGCGTCGAGGAGTACCTGACGCGGCTGACCGAGGCCGCCCACGGCTCGCTCGGTCCCGTGCGCGAGAAGATCGCGGGCGGCGACTGGTCGGACGAGACGCAGGCCGCGGTCAAGCAGTTCGTCGCCGACTTCACCGAGCAGGACTTCGGGTACGAGCTCGACGAAGACGGCGAGCTGCTCGAGCCCGCGACCGTCTGATGAACCCCGGCCCTTCGACCCAGGAGCTCCTGAGCCATGGCGCAGAGTGACGTCAAGATCCGGATCGCTTCGGTCCAGAACATCCGCAAGATCACGCGGGCCATGGAGATGGTCTCGGCCGCGCGCCTGCGCAAGGCCGAGGAGCGCGCAGCGTCGCTGCGTCCGTACGCCGACGCCCTGCGCCGGATGACCCGTCAGGCCGCTGCGGCGGCCGGCGCGGGTGAGCTCCAGGCGCAGCCGGTGCTGCGGACGCACGACGAGGAGCGCGTCGTCGGGCTGCTGCTGGTCACGGCCGACCGCGGCCTGGCCGGTGCCTTCAACTCGCAGATCCTGCGCGCCGGTCTGAACCGTGCCGCGGAGCTCGAGGCCGAGGGCAAGGAGGTCCGTTACTGGGCCACCGGCCGTCGCGGTGTCTCCTCGCTGACCTTCCGCAACAAGCCGATCGACGGTGAGTACACGGGCTTCACGGACGCGCCGGCACACGCCGACGCGAGCCGCGTCGCCGTGGATCTCGTCGGCTCGTTCGTCGACGAGAAGATCGACCGCGTCGAGGTCATCTACAACAGCTATGTCTCGCCGCTGGTCCAGGAGGTCAAGCGCGAGACCCTGCTGCCGCTGGCCGCGGCGAGCGTCGTCGGTGACGACGAGGTCGCGGACGAGCCGGAGGCCGAGGCCACCGGTGGCGCGAAGGCGATGGTCGAGTACGAGCCCGACGATCCGGCCGAGCTGCTTGCCGAGCTGGTTCCCGAGTTCGTGCAGATCTCGCTGCTCCGCGCGCTGCTGGAGTCGGCAGCGTCCGAGCACGGTGCGCGTATGACGGCGATGAGCAGCGCGTCGGAGAACGCCGCGGAGGTCATCGAGACGTTGACGCTGGCGATGAACCGTGCGCGCCAGGCGGAGATCACCCAAGAGATCATGGAAGTCGTTGCGGGCGCCGAGGCATTGAACTGATGCCTGCCATCAACCCCCAACACCACGCCCGCAATTTCGAGAAGAGGAACTGATGGAAGCCGCAACCGCGACCAACACCGGTCGGATCGAGCAGATCCAGGGCGTCGTCATCGAGGCGGTGTTCCCGGAGAAGCTGCCCGAGATCAACTACGCGATCGAGACCACGCTGCCTGACGGCACGCGCCTGGTGCTCGAGGTGCAGCAGCACCTCGGCGACAACCGCGTCCGCGCCGTGGCGATGGACTCGACCGACGGCCTGGCCCGTGGGGTCGAGGTCCGCGACCTCGGCGGCCCGATCAGCGTCCCCGTCGGCAAGGCCGTCCTCGGCCGGATCTTCAACGTCCTCGGCGAGACCATCGACGACGGCCCGGAGCTCGGCGAGCACGAGACCTGGGGCATCCACCGTCCGGCGCCGAAGGTCGAGGACCTGACGCCGACGACCGAGATGTTCGAGACCGGCATCAAGGTCATCGACCTGCTGGCCCCGTACGCCAAGGGCGGCAAGATCGGCCTGTTCGGCGGCGCCGGCGTCGGCAAGACCGTCCTGATCCAGGAGCTCATCAACAACCTCGCCCAGGAGCACGGCGGCCTGTCGGCCTTCTGCGGCGTCGGCGAGCGCTCGCGTGAGGGCACCGACCTCTACCTCGAGATGGAGGAGTCGGGCGTCCTGGACAAGACGATGCTCGTCTTCGGCCAGATGAACGAGCCGCCCGGAGCCCGCATGCGCGTGGCCCTGACGGGTCTGACGATGGCGGAGTACTTCCGTGAGCAGGGCGGCCAGGACGTGCTGCTCTTCATCGACAACATCTTCCGCTTCGTCCAGGCCGGCTCCGAGGTCTCGGCGCTGCTCGGTCGTATGCCGTCGCAGGTCGGCTACCAGCCGACCCTCGAGTCGGAGATGGGTCAGCTCCAGGAGCGGATCACGTCGACCCGCCAGGGCTCGGTCACCTCGGTGCAGGCCGTGTACGTGCCGGCGGACGACCTGACCGACCCGGCTCCGGCCTCGGTGTTCGCGCACCTGAACGCCACGACCTCGCTGTCGCGTGCGATCTCGGAGAAGGGCATCTACCCGGCCGTCGATCCGCTCGACTCGACGTCGACGATCCTCAAGCCCGAGGTCGTCGGCCAGGAGCACTACGACGTCGCCAACCGGGTGAAGGAGGTCCTCCAGCGCTACAAGGAGCTGCAGGACATCATCGCCATCCTCGGTATCGACGAGCTCGGCGAAGAGGACAAGATCCTCGTGCAGCGCGCCCGCAAGATCGAGCGTTTCCTGTCGCAGCCGTTCCACGTCGCCGAGCAGTTCACCGGCGCCCCGGGCCAGTACGTGCCGATCGCCGAGACGGTTCGCTCCTTCAAGGAGCTGCTCGAGGGCAAGCACGACGACCTGCCCGAGTCCGCGTTCCTCCTGAAGGGCTCGATCGACGACGTCGTCGCTGCCGCCAAGAAGGGCTGATCGAGGTGGCCTACACGCCGTTCCGCACCGACGTCCTCACCCCTGAGGGCGAGCTGTTCGCCGGCGAGGTGCAGCAGGTCTCCACCCGCACGGTGTCGGGCGAGATCGGCATCCTCGCCAAGCACGCCCCGCTGCTGGGCCGGCTCGAACCGGCCGAGCTGCGGCTCACGCTCCCGGGCGAGGCGGGCGAGGTCAAGCGCTTCGTCCAGACCGGTGGCTACGTCCAGGTCGCGCAGGACGGCAACGTCCTGCTGCTGGTCGAGGAGGCGTACCCGGTCGAGGAGTACGACAAGGCCAAGGCCGAGGAGCAGCAGCGCGAGGCCGTCGAGCGGCTCAGCGCCGCCGAGCCCGGCACCGAGGCCCACCGCCTCGCGACGGCCGGCAAGCGTCGCGCCGACGCGCTGGTCAAGATCGCCGACCGCCTGTAGGACCTGGTCCTCGCGGTCCGGTCCCCGCCGCGCCCTCGGGCGCGGCGGGAGCCACAACGACGAAGGGCCCGGATCGCGCTGATCCGGGCCCTTCGTCGTAGTTGGATGACGCGCGGGTGCGTCTGAGGTGGTCGTGGACCAAGCAGGTCGGTGCGGGTGGGCCGAGAGCTGTGCGCCAGCACTGCCGAGGCCCTCGCGCGCCGAGATGCGCCGCGTCCACGGCCGCCTCAGGCCACCCGCTAGAAGCCGCCGTTGTAGTTGTAGAGCATGATCAGGACCATGCCACCGAGCGCCGCGACGGTGCTCACGCCGAACGCGAGCAGGCTCGGGACGAGGGAGATCGTGGCGGGCTGCTTGTCGTCGTGTTCGGCGCTCATCTGCGAAGGACCTTCGTCGGGAATGCGGACGACCGATCATCGCACGCGGAGCGGACCGTCGCCGGCTGAGCGGCGGGGGAGCGCGGTACGAGCGACGTGAACGGGGCCGCGCGACAGCCCCGGTCGACACCGGTGGCGGACCCTGTCCGACGGTGACCGGCGGACCGGTCGGGTCGGATCCCTATTCTGTGTCCCATGGACGAACGGCTGCTCACGGAGCGGCTGGTCGGGTACGACACCTCTCGCGCGGACGGCCTGCGTGCCGCCGGAGGGTTCGTCAAGGGCTGGCTGGAGTCGCACGGGATCGACGCACACGAGCGCGATCACGAGGGGCTGCCCGTGCTCCTGGCGACGGTCGGACCGGACGGGCCCGAGGTGCCGACCGTGATCTTCCACGGTCACCTCGACGTCGTGCCCGCCCCGGCGGCGCAGTTCGTGCCCCAGATCGACGGCGACCGCCTCTACGGGCGCGGGACCTACGACATGAAGGGCGGACTGGCGGCGATGCTCTGCGCCGTCCGCGACTACGCGGCCGAGTGGGCCAGCCAGGGGCTCCACCCCGACCAGGGCGCACGGATCCAGCTGGTGGTCGTGCCCGACGAGGAGAGCGAGCAGGTCGACCGTCGCTCGACCGACGCGCTGGTCAAGGAGGGCGTCCTGCGCGGCGACTTCGCGATCACCGGCGAGCCGACCCAGCTCCAGATCGGCGTCCAGGCGAAGGGCGTGCTGGCGATCCGGATGGCGGTCCACGGGATCGCCGCCCACGGCTCGACGCCGTGGCTCGGGGACAACGCGGTGCTGAAGGCGTTCGACGTCTTCCGGCGGATCGAGACGCTCCCGTTCAGCCGCCAGAGCAGCGACCTCTACGACCGACCCTCGATCAACCTCGCGCGGATCGCGGCGGGCGAGGCGTTCAACATGGTCCCCGATCGGTGCGAGCTGACGATCGACATCCGCTACGTCCCCGGTCAGGACCCGCAGGAGATCCTCCGGCAGATCCGGGCGATCCCTGACGTCGAGATCCTGCGCGAGCTGGAGCGCGGCCCGGCCGTGGTCCCGCACACGCACCCGTACGTGGTCGCTCTCGGCGAGGCGGTCGGCACCACCGGTGACGGCGCCGGGCTGGCGGTCGGGCGCGACGGCGCCTCGGACGCCTTCTCCTTCCTCGAGGCGGGGATCCCCGCGGTCGAGTTCGGGCCCTCCGGCAACGGCCACCACGGTCCCGACGAGTGGGTCTCGATCAGCTCACTGGCCCGCTACCGGCGCGCGCTGGTCGCCTTCGCCCACCTGGTCCCGGGAGCCGCGGAGCAGGTACGCGCGGCGGCGGCTGCGAGCACCACGACGGGGGAGCCCGCACGGTGAGCCTCGTGCGCCCCGAGGGGGACCGTCCGCCGCGGCCCGGCCTGAGCTTCGCGCTGCGGTTCCTGCTCGCCGGCCTGATCGTGCTCGTCGTGGCCGGCGTCGCCGTCGCCTCGACGATCGAGCGCGAGGCGACGGCGATCGTCGACGAGTTCCAGAAGCACTCGAAGGTCGACGCGGCGACGGTCGGGGCGCTCGACGACGTCGCCTCCGGCAAGCCGCAGACGATGCTGCTGGTCGGCGACGACCACCGCTTCTCCGAGGGCGGGGCCGGCGGTCAGCGCTCGGACACGATGATCCTGGTCCGGCTGGATCCGGACGCGAAGGCGACGACGATGCTGTCGCTGCCGCGCGACCTGCTGGTCAGTCAGCCCGGGGCCGGGGCACCGACCAAGCTCAACGGCGCGTACTCGAGCGGTCCGAAGGGGCTGATCGAGACGCTCAAGCGGATCCTCAGCACCCCGGACGAGCCGTTCGAGATCAACCACTTCGTCTCGATCCGGTTCACGGCGTTCTCGCAGGCGGTCAACACCTTCGGCTGCTTCTACGCCGACATCGACCGCCGCTACTTCAACGACAACAACCCGCCGGCCGGCGGCGGTGGCGCCTACGCGACGATCGACGTGCCCGCCGGCTACCAGCGGCTGTGCGGCGAGCAGTCGCTCTCCTACGTCCGCTTCCGGCACCTCGACAGCGACCTGGTTCGCGAGGCCCGTCAGACGCACTTCCTGTCCGAGGCACGGGCCCAGATCGCCGACTCGACGCTGCTGAGCAAGCGCAACGAGCTGCTGCGGGCGATCAGCAAGTACATCAAGACCGACATCCAGTCCGAGAAGGGCCTGCTCGGCGTGGTCAAGCTGGCCGTCAACGTCGTCCAGAAGCCGACCAAGCGGATCGTGCTGAAGGTCTCCGACACCCAGAGCGGCGACGTCGTGACGACCCCGGAGAACCTGGCCAGGGCCGCCAACGAGTTCCTCCACCCGACGACGGTCCGGCGGGCGGAGGCGACGGCCCCGGCCAAGCGCACGAGCACCACGACCAAGCGCAAGAAGGCGAAGCGGAAGAAGGCCGGCCCGTCCGTCCCCGCGACGTTGACGGCGGACTCGACGGCGCCGCGCCAGGCGATCGCCGAGAGCATCGCGCCGAAGCTGCGCGGGCTGCCGATCTACTACCCGAAGCTGATGCAGCATCGGGCTCGGTACCAGCCGACCCACTCGCGCGCCTACGACATCCAGTCCCCGGGCGGCAAGGTCTTCCCGTGGCAGGCGTACCGCCTCGTGGTCTCGCTGGCCGGCGGTGAGTCGGGCCCCGGCCAGTACTACGGGGTCCAGGGCACCACCTGGAAGGATCCGCCGATCCTCAAGCTCGCCGACGGCACGGAATCGCTCGGCGGCCGCAAGTTCCAGGTGGTCTACGACGGCAACCAGATCCGCCAGCTGATCTGGAAGACGCCCAAGGGCACCTACTGGATCAGCAACTCGCTCAACAACGGGCTCAGCAACGCGGAGATGCGCGCGCTGGCCCGGTCGCTGACCCGCTACTCCGGATGAGCGTCGGATCATCCGAGCGGCCGCCCCGACCCGGCGTCCGCTTCGCCCTGCGGTTCCTGCTGGCCGGGATCATCGTGCTCGTCGTGTCGGGGACCGCGGTCGCGACCGTGATCCGGCACGAGGCCGAGGTCACGGTCAGGATCCTCGACGACGGTCCGGAGGCGAAGACCGGCGACGCCCTGACCGAGGTCAAGTCGGGGGCGCCGCAGACGATCCTGCTCGTCGGCGACGACCACCGCTACAAGACCGAGGACGGCAGCCCGACGCCGAAGGACGACCCGACCCGGTCGGACACGATGATCCTGCTGCGGCTCGATCCCAAGGCGAACGCGACGACGATGCTCTCGCTGCCGCGCGACCTGATCCTGGCCGACGCCAGCGGCGGCGCGAAGCTCAACGCCTCGTACGGGGGCGGGCCCCAGCAGCTGATCGAGACCCTCAAGCGGATCCTCAGCACCCCCGAGGAGCCCTTCCCGATCCACCACTTCGTGTCGGTCCGCTTCACCGCGTTCGCGAAGGCGGTCAACAAGTTCGGCTGCTTCTACGCCGACATCGACCGCAAGTACTTCAACGACAACACCGGTCCCGGCGACAACTACGCCACGATCGACGTCGACTCGGGCTACCAGCGGCTGTGCGGGGAGGACTCGCTCGACTACGTGCGGTTCCGGCATCTCGACAGCGACCTCGTCCGCGAGGCGCGCCAGACCAACTACCTGGCCGAGGCGCGCGCCCAGATCGCGGGCTCGACGCTGTTCAACGAGCGCAACGACCTGCTGCGGGCGATCCGGCCCTACATCAAGACCGACCGGATGTCCGCCAACGGCCTGCTCGGCGTGATCAAGCTCGCGGTCAACGTGGTCGGGCACCCGACCCAGCGGGTCCCGCTCGACGTCAGCATCACCGAGAGCGGCGACGTCCGCACGACCCCGGCGAGCCTGGTCCAGGCGGCCCAGCAGTTCCTGCACCCGGAGCGGGTCCCGGGCGGCGCCGTGCGGGCCGCGAAGGCCGCCGAGGCGAAGGCCGCGAAGGAGACGGGGACGACCGCCGAACGCGCCGCCTCCGGGACGACCACGAGCGGCTCCACGCCGACCCCGAGGCCGAAGGCGAAGCAGGCCAAGAAGGGCAGGAAGGCCAAGCGCTCCGGGGCCAAGGTCCCGCCGACGATGTTCGCCAACCCCGCTGCCGCGCGGACCGCGATCGCGGCCGACATCGCGCCGAAGCTGCGCGGGCTGCCGATCTACTACCCGAAGCTGATGGCCACGCGCGCCCGCTACCCGGAGAACCAGTCACGGCAGTACGACATCCAGTCGCCCGGCGGCATGGCCTACCCGTGGAAGGCGTACCGGCTGGTGGTGCTCGCCGGCGAGCCCGGCGGAGGCCAGTACTACGGGGTCGAGGGCACCACCTGGAAGGATCCGCCGATCCTCAAGCTCGCCGACGACGAGGAGTCGCTCGGCGGACGGACGTTCCAGGTCCAGTACGACGGCAAGCGGATCCGCCGGCTGATGTGGCAGGGCCCGAAGGGCACCTACTGGGTGACCAACACCCTCAACAACGGCATGGGCAACGACGAGATGCGCGCGCTCGCCCGGTCGCTCACCCGCTACGGCCGCTGAGCCCGGTTCCGGGCCGGGCCCTGTTTCGGAATGATCGGCCGTCGGCGACGGCCGCTGCGGCGTCTCCGGAGCGGTGTCCGAGCCCTAGGTCAGACCATCAGTCTGGCTCTTGCGGGGTGGGTGGGCAGTGGGGCACGCTCTGCTCGCTCGAACGACCACCCCAGACCACCACTGATTCCGAAACACGGTTCTCTGTCCGTGGCGGGGCGGTTCACGCGCCGGGACCTGTAGCCTCCGCGTTCTTATGTCCGCAGCACGAGAGCCCATCGGCGTCATCGGGACCGGCTACGTCGGACTCGTCACGGCGGCCGGATTTGCCGAGCTCGGCAACGATGTGGTCTGCGTCGACATCGACGCCGACAAGATCGCCCGGCTCGAGCGTGGCGAGATCCCGATCTACGAGCCCGGCCTGGCCGAGCTGGTCGCGAAGAACCGCGACCGGCTGACCTTCACGACCGACCTCGCCGTCGCGCTGGAGCGCGCCCGGATCCTGTTCGTCGCCGTCGGTACCCCGCCGACCTACTCCGGGGACGCCGACCTGTCGGCCGTCCACGCCGTGATCGCGTCGATGCCGGCCTCCGACCGTCACGCGCTGGTGATGAAGTCGACGGTCCCGGTCGGGACCGGCGTCTCCACCAAGCGGATCTTCGAGGAGCAGGGCAAGGGCGGCTTCCGCTACGTCTCCTGCCCGGAGTTCCTCAAGGAGGGCACCGCGGTCGCGGACTTCCTGCGGCCCGACCGCGTGGTCGTCGGCGACGACGGCGACTGGGCCGGCGACGCGGTCGTCGACCTCTACCGCCCGCTGCTGGTGCCCGACGAGGGGGGCAGCGGCGTCGGCCAGCTGGTCCGGACCGACATCGCCTCGGCCGAGATGGTCAAGCTCGCCTCGAACGCCTTCCTGGCGACCAAGATCTCGTTCATCAACGAGATCGCCAACGTCTGCGAGGAGACCGGCGCCGACGTGATCGAGGTCGCCCGCGGGATGGGCCTCGACGAGCGGATCGGCCCGAAGTTCCTCAACGCCGGGATCGGCTTCGGGGGCTCCTGCTTCCCGAAGGACGTCACCGCCCTCAAGCAGCTCGCCGGCAACTCCGGCTACCACTTCCAGCTGCTGAACTCGGTGATCGAGGTCAACGAGCTGCAGAAGCGGCGCGTGATCGGCAAGCTCGAGAAGCACCTCGGTGGGCTGGTCGGCAAGCGGATCGCGCTGCTCGGCCTGGCCTTCAAGCCGAACACCGACGACATGCGCGAGGCCAGCTCGCTGGTCCTCGCTGCGCGCCTCCAGGCCGCCGGTGCGACGGTCGTCGCCCACGACCCGATCTCGGCCGAGATCGCGCGGCCGATGCTGCGCGGCGTGCAGCTCGCCGACGATCCGATCGCGGCGGTCCAGGGGGCCGACGCCGTCGTCCTCGTCACCGAGTGGCAGGAGTTCCGGGACCTCGACCTGCGCGCGCTGCGCCAGGGCATGGCCGGAGACGTGCTGATCGACGGCCGCAACGCGCTCGACGCGGCCGCGGCTGCCGCGGCCGGCTTCCGCTACGAGGGCATCGGACGACCCGCCCTGATGCCGACTCCGACCCCCGCCGGGGTCTAGGGCGGCCGGAGAAGCACCGGTGCAGGCAGTCATTCTCGTCGGGGGCCAGGGCACGCGCCTGCAGCCCCTCACCACGAACCGGCCAAAGCCGATCGTCCCCCTCGTCGATCGGCCGTTCATGGCCTACATGCTCGAGTGGGTCGCGTCGCACGGGATCGACGACGTGATCATGTGCTGCGGCTTCCTGGCCGACGCGATGGTCGAGGAGCTCGGCGACGGCTCGCGCTTCGGGGTCCGGCTGACCTGGGTCCAGGAGCCGGAGCCGCGCGGTACCGCAGGAGCCCTGAAGCTGGCCGAGGAGCACCTCCACGACCGCTTCGTGATGCTCAACGGGGACGTCCTCACCGACCTCGACCTGACGGCCCAGATGGCGCTCCACGAGCGCGTCGGGGCGACCGGGACGCTGGGCCTGGTGCCGGTCGAGGACCCGAGCTCCTACGGCCTGGTGCGGCTGAACGGCGACAGCTCGGTCAAGGGCTTCCTCGAGAAGCCGAACCCGGACGAGATCGACACCGACCTGATCTCCGCCGGGGTCTACGTGCTCGAGCGTTCGGTGCTCGACATGATCCCGCCGGACCGGATGGTCTCGATCGAGCGCGAGGTCTGGCCGCGGCTGGTCGGCGACGGGCTCTCCGGCTGCGTCCACCGTGGCGCCTACTGGATGGACATCGGGACCCCGCACCGCTACCTCGAGGGCACGGCCGACATCCTCGCCGGCCGCGTCCGGACCCGCGTCATGGATCGCCTGGCCCACGGCTCGGTCGACCCGACCGCGACCGTCGCGGCCGGCTCGGTCGTCGCCCGGACCGCGCTGGTCGACCGCGACGCCACGATCGGCGCGCGCGTCACCGTCGGTCAGGGCAGCGTGATCGGCCCCGCCGTCACGATCGCGGAGGACGTCATCCTCGAGAACGCGGTCGTCCTCGAGGGCGCCACGATCGCTGCCGGCTGCCGGCTGCGCGACTGCGTCGTCGGTGCCCACGCCACGATCGGCGAGGGCACCAGCATGGCTGAGGCCTCGATGGTCGGCGATCACTCCACCATCGGGGCGCACAACGCCCTGGCCGGGGGCATCCGGATCGCCCCTGGCGTCGTTCTCCCGGCCCGTGCCGTGCGATTCTAGGCTTCATCCCGTTCCCGTCCCGACCCGAGAGCCATCACGATGACCGAGCTTCCTGACCTGGACGTCGCCGCCGTTGCCGCGGTCGACACGACCGATCAAGTCGCCGACACGCTGGCGGTCGGCGACCACCTGCGCGACGCGATGTGGAAGGCCGAGTCGGCCGGCCTCGGGTCGTGGGACAGCCCAGGTGGGCTGGTCGTCGCCGGCATGGGCGGTTCCGCCGTCGGCGGGATCCTCGCCCGGGCGGCGCTCGCCGACCAGGCCGGCCGGCCGATCCTGTCGGCGAAGGGCTACGAGCTGCCGCCGTGGACGACCGACGACACGACGGTCCTCTGCGCCAGCTACAGCGGCAACACCGAGGAGACCCTCGCCTGCTTCGAGGCGGCCGGCGTGATCGGCGCCCGGCGGGTCGTGGTGACCTCCGGCGGGGAGCTCGGTCGCCTCGCCCGCGAGGAGGGCGTGCCCGTGATCCCGGTCGCCGGTGGCCTGCAGCCCCGCGCTGCGGTCGGCTACATGCTCGTCGCGGTCCTGGAGACGGCCGCCGCGTGCGGTGCCGGCCCCTCGCTGCGAGCCGAGCTGGACGTCGCCGCCGACGCGCTCGACAAGCTGGCCGGCGAGTGGGGGCCGGGCGGCCCCGACGACGGCGAGGCCAAGACCCTCGCGCGGGCCCTGCACGGCACGATCCCGGTCTTCACCGGTATGGGCCTGACCGCGCCGGTCGCCTACCGCTGGAAGTGCCAGGTCAACGAGAACGCCGAGGTCCCGGCGTTCTGGGGCGAGCTGCCGGAGATCAACCACAACGAGATCGTGGGCTGGGGCAGCGCCGCCAGCGTCGGCCGGCTCTCGGCCGTGCTGCTCGAGGACTGCGACGCGCACCCGCGGCTGGCCCGCCGCGGCGAGCTGACGGTCGAGCTGATCGCGGACCAGGCGGCGGGCGTCCATCGCGTCCAGTCGCGCGGGGAGACCGCCGTCGAGCGGGTCCTGTCGCTGGTGCTGCTCGGGGACCTCGTCTCGGTCTACATGGCGGTCCTGCGGGGCACCGACCCGGCGCCGGTCGACGTCATCGAGCGGCTCAAGGAGCGGCTCGCCGAAGACGTGTGAGTCCCGACCGGGGTCGGGCGAACGCCCGTTCCCGGCCGAGATCGCGGCTCCCGCTCGCTCCGGCGGGCGGGATCGCGCAGCCGTGCGGTAGCGTTCCGCGCGTGTTGCCCGCCATGGTCCTCGCCGCCGGTCTCGGAACCCGCTTGCGGCCGCTCACCTTCGAGCTGCCCAAGCCGATGGTGCCGCTGCTCGATCGGCCAGCAATGGCCCACACGATCGACCTCCTGCACCGTCACGGGGTCGACCGGATCGTCGCCAACCTGCACTACTTCCCGGACACGATCCGCGACTACTTCGGCGACGAGCTGACGTACGTCGAGGAAGCCGAGCTGCTCGGTACCGCCGGAGGCGTGCGCAACGCCCGCGCGTTCTTCGGCGATGAGTCGTTCCTGGTGATCTCCGGCGACGCGCTGACCGACCTCGACGTCGGTCGCCTGGTCGCGCGCCACAAGGCCGCGGGCGGGATCGCGACGCTCTGCGTGACCAAGGTCGAGGCGACCAGCGAGTACGGCGTGGTCCTGCACGACGACGAGGGACGGGTCACCGGCTTCCAGGAGAAGCCGCACCCGGACGAGGCGCTGTCCGACCTCGCCAACTGCGGGATGTACATCTTCTCGCCGGAGATCTTCGACTACTTCCCGGACACGCCGTTCGTCGACTTCGCCAACGACGTCTTCCCGCGGCTGCTGGAGCACGACGTCCCGTTCCACATCCACGAGCTGGACGAGTACTGGAACGACGTCGGATCGCTCGACGAGCTGCGCAACGGCACCTTCGACGCGCTCAGCGGTGCGCTCACGCTCGAGGCCCTGCCGGACGCGGGGCCCGAGGCGATCATGGTCGGGGAGGGCTCGTCGCTCGACGCGGCCGAGCTGGTCGAGGGGCCGGTCTGGGTCGGTCGCAACGTGACGATCGGCGCCGGCGTCCGCCTGCAGGGTCCGCTCGTGCTCGGTGACGGCGTGACCGTCGGCGAGGGCGCGGCGATCAAGCGCTCGATCGTGCTGCCGGGGACGACGATCCAGCCGAGCACGATCCTGATCGAGGCGATCACCGGCCAGACCGGGATCGTCGCGGCGCTCCGCCCGCGGGCGGAGACGCGGATCTCCTAGGCGCCCGAGGGACTAGGCCGAGGCGCCCGAGGGGCCGCCGGGCCGGGGACGCGGAGCGCGTCCCCGATGGGCGGACACGCTGCCGGCCGGCGCCCGGCCGCAGCGTCTCCGCTGGGCCCCAGCGCAGCGCGTCCGTCGGGTGACGGACGCTCCGCGGGTCCCGTGGCTCAGATCCGCATCCGGTCGGCGGTACGGACCGGCGTGGCGGGCTTGGCGGGGTCCGACTCCGGGGTGCCCGGCTCGGTGCCGCTGGCGGCGGCACGGTCCATCAGGCGCTCCTCGCGGCGGGCCTTGGTCTCGGACTCCTTGAGACCGCGGATGAACAGCACGCCGAAGGCGACGCCCATGATCAGGACCTGCTCGGTGGCCATCAACGCGCCGGCCATCGCCTGGTCGGCGACCGGGCTCAGGCCCCAGTACGACGGCTGGTCGTTGTAGAACGCGTACATGCCCTTGGGGGCGAAGGTCAGGGCCATGCCGAGCAGGCCGACGGTGACCTTGGTGATCCCCATGTAGGCGACAGGGCCCATCGAGGTCATCCGGTCGCGGGCCGGGATCGGGCGCAGCAGGTGCCACCAGTAGAGGAAGCCGACCGCGGTGAAGGTCATGTGCTCGAGCAGGTGGACCGAGTCCGAGCGGGCCGCCGCGTTGTAGAGCGGCGGGATGTGCCAGATCCACATGCCGAGCGTGTAGCCGACGAGGCCGAACCAGGGCTTGGCCAGGAACCCGACCCGCTGCTCGAGGTACTGGACCCGGCGGGTGATCGGACGCATGATCACGCGGTTGAGCCCGAACAGCAGCAGCAGCGGCATGATGTCCAGCAGCATCAGGTGCTGGACCATGTGCATGACCAGCAGGTGGTCGCCGAGGCCATCGATCGGATTGCCCTGTGCCGTGATCAGCACCAGCGTGCCGCCGACCCAGGAGCAGAGGCGCCAGATCGGGGCCTGGTCGCGGTCGCTCGAGCGGCGGACCCGGATCCAGCGCGGTACGTAGACCGCGAGCAGGATCAGCGCCAGGGCGACCGGCGCAGGTTCGAGGCTCCACGTAATCGGCGGTGACACGACACCGAAGTTTGGCATTCCGCCCCTTTTCTCGGCTCGCCCTGCTGCGGGACCATCGGTGTGTGCTCCGCCTCACGGACCTGCTCGCCGCCGCGGTCGCTCCGGACCGCTGTCTCGACTGTCGCGAACCGGCGCGCAGCGGCGCGCTCCTGTGCGACGGCTGCCGGCGGGGGCTGGCGTGGCTGCCGGTCGACGGCTGCCCCCGCTGCGGGCTGCCCGAACGCTGTCGCGCGGGGCGCTGTCCGGCCCGTGGGGCGGCGTTCGCGGCGGCCTGGGCGCCGCTCGCCTACGAGGGCCCGGCCCGCGCGCTGGCACTGGCGGGGAAGGACCGGGCGGCGCGTCGGGTCGCGAGCTGGCTGGGGGCGGCGATGGTCGCCCGCGCGCCAGGCGCCCTGCTGGACGGGGTCGAGGCGGTCGTGCCGGTCGCCGCCGACCCGGTCCGTCGACGGCGGCGTGGGGAGGACCACGCGCGGCTGATCGCCGAGGCGGTCGGCCGCGGCCTGGGCCTGCAGGTCCGCCGGCTGCTCGTGCGCGGGGCGTCCGGGGCGGCACAGCACCACCGCGATCGGGCGGGACGGCTGACGGTGGTCGCGCCGACGGTCGTCGCCCGCCCACCGTCGACGGTGCTGCTCGTCGACGACGTGCACACGACCGGCGCGACGTTGCGGGCCGCGGCGGAGACGCTGCGGGCGGCCGGTGCCGGCCGGGTGGTGGTCCTGACCGGCCTGCGGACCCTGCGTTGAGCCGGCCGCCTCAGCGGGCGACCAGCCGCAGCGGCAGTCCGTCGCGGGGGGTCAGGGTCGGGGCCTGGTTGATCCGCAGGACGAAGTCGGGGACCGGCTCGGGCCGGAACCGCTCGAGCAGCAGCCGGCTGATCACGTCGACCTCGGCCAGGCCGAAGCGCATCCCGATGCACTTGCGCTGACCGCCGCCGAACGGGACGTAGGCGCCGCGCGGGATCCGCTTGGCCGCCTCGGGGGCGAACCGGTGCGGACGGAACGCGTCGGGCTCCTCCCAGACGTCCGGCAACCGGTGCGTGACCCACGAGGAGTAGTGGACGGCCGCGCCGGCGGGGATCCGGTGCTCGTCGAGCTCGGTCTCGCGGACCGCCCGCCGCGGGCCCACCCACGCGGGCGGGTAGAGGCGGAGCGCCTCGTCGATCAGCCACTGGCGCTCGATCCCGTCGTCGTCGATCACCTCGGGGTGCAGCGAGAGCTCGTGGAAGAGGAACGAGACGGTCGCCGTGGTCGTGTCGTGGCCGGCGAAGAGCAGGGTCATGACCTCGTCGCGCACGAGCCGGTTGCTGAGGCCCAGGCCCTCCTCGTCGCGGCTGTCGAGCAGCAGCCCGAGCAGGTCGTCGCCGTGGTCGGTGCGCCCGCGACGGGCGTCGATCTCGGTGTAGATGATCCGGTCGAGCGTGCGGCGGGCCCGTTGCATCCGCGCCCACGGCGTGCCGGGTCCGCGCAGCAGCTGGAGGACGGTGTCGGTCGAGTAGAACGCGAGGCTGGCCTCGAACGCCTCGGCCAGCTCGACCTCCCGCTGGCCGTCGCGGTCGGGAGCGATCCCGAACAGGGCGCGGAGCGCGATCCGCAGCGCGAGCCGGCGGGTCCAGGCGTAGATGTCGATCGTCTCGCCGGGGACGAGCGCGGCGACCGCGGCGGCGGCCTCCTCCTCGATCAGGACCGTCGAGGCAGCGATCCGCTCCCGGTGGAAGGCGGGGAGCATCGCCCGGCGCGATTGACGGTGGAACTGCTCGTCGACGGTCAGCAGCCCGTCGCCGAGCAGGGGGATCAGGTCGCCGAAGTGTCCGTGGCGCCAGTGCAGGTCGTCGGCCTTGGTCACCAGCAGCTGGTGCGTCGCCTCGGGGCCGATCGCCCAGATCACCGGCTCGTGCAGCAGCCGGAGGGTGAAGACCGGGCCGTAGCGCCGGTACGCCTCGAGCAGCAGCGGTAGCGGGTTGCGGACGACCTGCCATGTCGCGCGGGGATCGGGCGCCATCCGGCCGGGAGGCCAGGGGCCGCTCTGGCGCCGTTCGCGCTGGAGGTCCTCGACGATCCGCCAGAGCGGATTGTTCGACACCGGCTCTGGACCCGTGAATGTCGACATAGCGTCAGACTACATGTCAAGTCTGGTTGGACGGGATATTCTGCGTTCGATCGTCCCACGTCGCTCGGCGGCGTGCGGGGCAGGTTCGGGTCGGCGGTCGGCTACCTTGCGGGGCGCGATGAAGCAGCTGCTGCGCCCCCTCTTCGACCGTGTCGTGATCAAGGAGCTCGAGCCCGACCGGGTTCGACGCTCGGGCCTGGTGGTTCCTCCCGGCAGTCACGAGCCCCCGCCCCAGCACGGGATCGTCCTGCGGGTCGGGCCGGGGCTCGACTGGTGGCAGCAGGCGGGGGTGCAGATGCCGGTCAAGCCGGGAGACCACGTCGTCTTCCCGGCGGCCGCCGGGGCCTGGGTCGACGTCGAGGAGGAGCGCTTGCTCGTCTGCCGCGTGGGAGAGATCCTCGGCGCGCTGGAGTCGATCGACAGCTGCCCGGCCTGCGCCGATGCGCCGGTCGCGGGCGACACCTGCCCGGTCTGCGGTCGCACCGGCTGAGCGACGTTGGGTATAGCACGAACCCCGCGCGATGACCCCTGACATGTGTACATAGCAGATGCGTGGGGGGGATGTCGGCCGCCCCTTGCTTTTGTCCGGGGCTCGCGTTACGGTCGCTCTACCGCTGGATTCCCACCCAAAAAGGAGCGCCATGCGGATCGATGTGAAGGGTCGCAACGTCCCGATCACCGAGGAGGTGCGTGAGTTCATCACGCGCCGCTTCCGAAAGGTCGATGCCCAGGTCTCGGAGTTCGCGGAGCTCGAAGTCGAGCTCGCGGAAGCCAAGAACCCGGCGATCGCCGAGCCGTTCACGGCCTCGGCGACGCTCAGGCTGAAGGGCGTGACCCTCCGTTCGCACGATGCGAGCCGGGACATGAAGCACGCCATCCATCTCGTCGAGGAAGAGCTCTCACGCCAGGTCAAGCGTCACCGGGTCCAGCGCCGGCACCGCCGGGACGCCCGGCGGATCGTGCAGTCGCAGCGAGCGGGCGGCGCCCCGCCGTCGGGGGCTGAGCCCGCCACCTGACCCGCACTCGTCGACGTGGCGCGGGGGTGACCCGGCGTCCGTCGAAGCAGTTCGTGGATCGAGCCGCGGCGCAAGCTGCGGCTCGACCGCGTTCTGGGGGAGTCGGCCCGCGGTCGGCCCGCGGTCGGGGCCGGGGATGGGCTGGGGGGCCCGTCCCGGACGACCGATTTCCTAATCCCAGGATCAGGCTGTCTTTAGATCTTCCGTAGCCGCCTGGGAGAGGCTCCACGGCCTCGGTCGTGGCGGTGGTGCGAACAGCCGTCCAGAAGCTCCTAGGGAACCGTGGAGCGAGCGGATTCCATTGATACGCTCAGCCGATGGGGATCCTTTCGCGCGCGCTGAGCATCGGCGAGGGCAAGAAGCTACGCGAGTACGAGAAGCGCCTCGGGCGCATCAACGACTTCGAGCCCGAGCTGGAGCTGGCTTCGGACGAGGAGCTGCGCGAGCGGTTCGCGGGCCTGCGCGAGGAGGCGGTCGAGGGGCGGAGTCTCGACGACCTGCTTCCGGAGACGTTCGCGATCGTGCGCGAGATGTCCAAGCGCGTCCTCGGCATGCGGCACTTCGACGTCCAGCTGATCGGCGGTCAGGTCCTCCACAACGGGACGATCGCCGAGATGCGGACCGGCGAGGGCAAGACCCTGACCGCGACGCTGGCCGTCGCGCTGAACGCGCTCGAGGGCAAGGGCGTCCACCTGGTCACGGTCAACGACTACCTCGCCAAGCGCGATGCCGAGTGGATGGGGCGGCTCTACAACGCGCTCGGTCTCTCGATCGGCGTCCTGCAGAACATGCAGGAGTACGAGGAGAAGCGCGCCGCCTACGCCGCCGACATCACGTACGGCACGAACTCCGAGTTCGGCTTCGACTACCTGCGCGACAACATGGCGCAGACGATGGAGGAGAAGGTCCAGCACGGCGGCCGGATCGGCGAGGACGGTCGCGTCACCGCGATGCACAACTTCGCGATCGTCGACGAGGTCGACAACATCCTGATCGACGAGGCGCGGACCCCGCTGATCATCTCCGGGCAGCCGGAGAAGGCCGCGGACCTCTACGTCACCTTCGCCAAGCTCGCCAAGACGATGGTCGCGGGCAAGAAGCCGGAGGGGATGGACCCGAAGACGAAGAAGGAGTTCGTCGCCGACTTCGACTTCGAGTTCGACGAGAAGCACAAGACGATCGCCGTCTCCGAGCGCGGGGTCGAGAAGGCCGAGCGGTTCCTCGGCATCGACCACCTCTACCGGGCGGAGAACGGGCACCTCGTCAACCACCTGCACCAGTCGTTGAAGGCGCAGGCGCTCTACTTCCGTGACAAGGACTACGCCGTGATCGACGGCGAGGTCGCGATCATCGACGAGCACACCGGCCGGATCCTCGAGGGCCGTCGCTGGTCCGAGGGGCTGCACCAGGCGGTCGAGGCGAAGGAGGGCGTGGCGATCCAGGAGGAGAACCAGACGCTCGCCAACGTCACGCTCCAGAACTACTTCCGCATGTACAAGAAGCTTGCGGGCATGACCGGTACGGCCCTGACCGAGGCCACCGAGTTCATGAAGATCTACAAGCTCGGCGTGGATCCGGTTCCGACCAACCGCACGGTCCAGCGCGTCGACCGCAACGACGATGTCTTCAAGACCAAGGACGGCAAGTGGGCCGCGGTCACCCGCGAGGTCGTCGAGCGCCACGCCAAGCAGCAGCCGGTCCTGGTCGGGACCGTCTCGGTCGAGGTCTCCGAGCTGCTCTCGGGCCTCTTCCGGAAGGCCGGCATCAAGCACACCGTCCTCAACGCGAAGCCGGAGAACGCGGCCAGCGAGGGCGAGACCGTCGCCGAGGCCGGCCGCCCCGGGGCGGTCACGATCGCGACCAACATGGCCGGTCGTGGCGTCGACATCAAGCTCGGCGGCGATCCGGAGCACCTGCTGCGCAAGGAGCTGCGGCAGGAGGGCCTGACCCCGGAGGACGAGGGCTACGACGAGCAGTTCGAGGCCCGTCTGCCGGCGGTCCGTGAGCGCTGCGAGAACGACCGCGAGGTCGTGCTCGAGGCGGGCGGCCTGTTCATCGCCGGCACCGAGCGGCACGAGTCGCGCCGGATCGACAACCAGCTGCGCGGTCGCGCCGGCCGTCAGGGCGATCCCGGCGAGTCGCGGTTCTTCCTCTCGGCCCAGGACGACCTGGTCCGGATCTTCGCGGGCGACCGGATCTACAAGATCCTCGACCGCTTCCCGTCGACCGACGACGACGGCAACGAGCTGCCGATCTCGGCCGGGATGCTGACCAAGCAGATCGAGAAGGCCCAGAGCACCGTCGAGGAGCGGAACTTCCTGATCCGCAAGCGCGTCCTCGAGTACGACGACGTCATCAACGAGCAGCGCCGCGTCGTCTACGCCTACCGCGACCAGATCCTCGAGGGTCGCGACATGAGCGGCGACGCGAAGGAGGAGATCGGCAACGTGATCTCCCGCGCGCTCGACGAGTACCTGCCCGCCGACGACTTCGAGCGGTGGGACACCGACGCCCTGTTCAACGCGCTCGGCGAGATCTGGCCGGTCTCGCTCGATCGCGACGAGCTCGATCCCGACCAGATCGACCGCGAGGTCCTGCACCGGCGGCTGCACGAGGACGCGATCGCGGCCTACGACGTGCGCGAGACCGAGCTCGGCGACGACCTGATGCGTCAGGTCGAGCGCTACCTGCTGCTGTCGATCATCGACCAGCGCTGGCGCGAGCACCTGTACGACATGGACTACCTGCGCGAGGGCATCCACCTCCGCGGGTACGCCCAGATCGAGCCGATCGTCGCGTACAAGAACGAGGCCTTCGACCTCTTCCAGGACCTGATGGCCTCGATCTGGGGCGACTTCTCGAAGCTCGTCTTCCACGTCGAGGTCGAGCTCGAGGATCCGGGTCTCGATCCGGCCGCGGGTGGGAACGGCAACGGCCAGCAGCAGCTCAACTACTCCGGGGGCAACGGGCAGCCGACGAACCTCGAGGCCGTCGCTTCCGGCGACGTCGACGCGGCCGCTCTGGCCGCCTACGACAACGGCGAGGAGCAGGCGGCCCCGGCCGTCCAGCAGCGGACCGTCAGCGGCAACGAGCCGGGGCGCAACGACCTCTGCTGGTGCGGCTCCGGCCGCAAGTACAAGCGCTGCCACGGGGCGTAGCCCCCGAGGGGTGACGTCGCCGGGTGGCGGCGTCACCCGGCGCGGTGCCTATCCTGGGGACGTATGCCGCTTCGTACCCCGAGCCCCCCGCTGCGTTCCGACGGCGTGATGCTGCGGGCGCTGCGTGGGCCGGACGTGCCGGCGATCACGATCGCCTGCCAGGATCCGGACATCCAGCGCTGGACGCGGGTGCCGTCGCCGTACCGGGAGTCCGACGCTCGCGGCTGGATCGCGGCGATGCGGGCCCGCGAGCGCGGGGGCGAGGCGCTCGAGCTGGCGATCGCCGATGCGCGGACCGGACTCCTGATCGGGGCGATCGGGGTGGTCAGCCTCGACTGGCACCAGCGGGTCGGCGAGATCGGCTACTGGGTGACGCCGGAGGTCCGCGGGCAGGACGTGGCCAGCACTGCGCTGCGGCTGCTCTCCCGCTGGGCGCTCGGGCCGCTCGGACTGGAACGGGCGGAGCTCCGGATCTGGGAGGAGAACGTCGCCTCCCGCCGGGCCGCGGAGAAGGCTGGCTTCGCCCACGAGGGGACCCTGCGGGGTGCGGTGATCGATCGCCTCGGCGGGGGGCGGCGTCCGAACGTGGCGGTCTACGGCCTGCTGCGCAGCGACGTCGCGGCCGAGCGCGCCCCCGAGCGGCGGGCGGAGCTCGGCGGCGGGCGGATCTCCGTCAGCTGAGGCGGTGGCCGCCCTCGGCGTAGCGCCCGCGGCTGCTAGCGTCGCTGTCGGAATGGCCGTCCCCGAATCTGCTCCTGAACGCATCAGCACCGCCCGTCAGCGGTTCGTCGACCTCGAGCCGCACCTGCGCCCGGACGAGCTCCGGGCCCGCGTCGCCGAGCTCGAACAGGCGATGGCGAAGTCCGGGTTCTGGGACGACCAGGAGGCGGCGACGAAGATCAACGCCGAGCACTCGCGGGCGACCAGCAAGCTGCAGGTCCACGACAGCCTCGTTTCCGACCTCGACGACCTCGACGGGCTGCTCGAGCTGGCCGAGGACGACGACGACCTCGGCGCCGAGCTGGTCACGCTGCTCGACTCGGTCGAGCGGCGGCTGGCGGGGCTCGAGGAGGAGCGGCTGTTCACCGGCGAGTACGACGCCGGCGATGCGCTGGTCACGATCAACGCCGGTGCCGGGGGCACCGACGCGCAGGACTGGGCCGAGATGGTCCTGCGGATGGAGATGAAGTGGGCCGAGAGCCGCGGCTTCAAGGTCGACCTGCTCGAGGCCTCGGCCGGTGAGCAGGCAGGGATCAAGTCCGCGACCTTCCGCGCCGCGGGGGACCACGCCTACGGTCTGTTCGGCGCCGAGCGCGGCGTCCACCGGCTGGTCCGGATCTCGCCCTACGACTCGCAGGGCCGCCGTCAGACGGCGTTCGCCGGGCTCGAGGTCGCCCCGGTCGTCGAGGAGATCGGGGACATCGAGATCCGCGACGAGGACCTCCGCGTCGACACCTACCGCGCCTCCGGAGCCGGCGGGCAGCACGTCAACAAGACCGACTCGGCCGTGCGCCTGACGCACCTGCCGACCGGCCTCGTGGTGGCCTGCCAGCAGGAGCGTTCGCAGACCGCCAACAAGGTGATGGCGATGAAGATGCTCTACGGCAAGATCGTCGAGCAGGCCGAGCGCGAGCGGGCCGAGGAGATCGCCAAGGAGAAGGGCGAGTCGCAGGACGTCGGCTGGGGCTCCCAGATCCGCTCCTACGTGCTCAACCCCTACACGATGGTCAAGGACCTGCGGACCGGGGTCGAGACCGGCAACGTCCAGCTCGTGCTCGAGGGCAACCTCGACGAGTTCGTCCGCGCCTGGCTGCTGCAGCAGGCGGGCCAGAGCGAAGCGGCGCCGCAGACCGCGGACTGAGTCACGGTCACGGTCGCGGCGCGGTTCGGGGCCCGGCTGACGGGGAGGCCGGTTGGCCTCCCCGCGGATGCCGGGGCTACTTGCTCGAGGCCACCTGGCGGCCGCCGACCGTGCCGTCCTCGGAGGTCGCCGGCGCGACCGGCGGCTGCGCGGCCTGGCGCTTCGACGCGCCGTAGAGCGCCGGGTCGAGGTAGCGTCGCTGCTCCTGCTTGGTCTTCGCCGTCACGGGGACGATCGCGTCGCGCTTGGCCTGCGGGTCGTGGCGGACGCCGGTCACCGACCACGAGACCTTCGTGCGGGGCCGCTCCGAGCGGACCACGAAGCGGCCGTCGGCGTCGACCTCCTTGGCGACGATCACCTGGCCGAACTGGCCGACCGGGGTCAGCTGGTAGCGCCAGTCCCCGGCGAGGGTGGTCGCGTAGTCGGGCAGCTCGACGGTCGCGCGGCCGCTGCCGTCGGTCCGGACGTTGCCCGTGTAGACGACGGTCAGCTCGTCGGTCTCGACCGGGGTGTGGGTGAGGGTCCGGGCCTTCGGGGCGCGCGGATCGTCGATCTTGAAGCCGGACTTGACCCCGGTGACGGTCAGGTCGCCGTTGATCACGACGTTGCCGTTGAAGCGGCCGGCCGTGGTGCCTTGGCCGAAGATCGCCGCCCCGGTCCCGTTCGTCACGCCCTCGACGGCGTTGCCGCTGTTGGCGGCGTTGACGTTCTCGCCGCGGACGCCGGTGCCGGTGCCGCCGCTGATCCCGGCCTGGCCGATCACGCCGATCCCGCCGTTCGGATCGGTCACGAACCCACGGACGCCGAAGCCACCCTCGCCGTCGTGGCGGCCGACGAGCGCGCCCAGCCCGTTGCACTTGCCGATGTTCCTCTCGCAGACCGCCCCGTTCTGACGGGCGACCACGGCTTCGCCCGTGCTCGAGTCGCCGATCACGGCCGCGCTCGAGACGGTCGGACCGGCCGCCCAGACGCCGTTGCCCCTGGCGTTGACGAAGATGCCGGGACCGGCGCCGGCGTTGTTGACGTCGATCGCGCGGGCACCGCTGCCGGAGTTGGTGATCGAGGCGGTGAGCACGCCGTCGGTGTCTCCGCTCTGGGTCAGGTTGAGCGGGACAGGCACCGGCGAGTCGGCGTCGGTGCCGCAGGTCACCGTGCCGTCGGCGCCGATCGCTCGCACGTAGGTGCCGGCGGCGCAGGTGCCGGTGACGCGCTGCTGGAAGGCGGAGAACGGCTGGCCGCCGAAGAGGTCGGCGTCGAGGCCGGAGCCGACGCCGTCGACGGTCTTGAGCTTCGCCAGGATCTGCGCTGCGGTGTCCGGCGATCCGGCGTCGCCCTGGGGCCCGATCGGTCCGACGGGACCCTCCGGTCCGATCGGGCCCTTCTCACCCGCGGCGCCGACAGGACCCGTCGCGCCAACAGGACCGGCCGCGCCTACGGGGCCGACCGGGCCCTTCCCGCCGTTGGGGCCGGTCGCCCCGTTCTTCCCGCGCAGGCCGCGGGTGTTCCAGGCGACCTTGAGCTGGCCGCTTGGGCACCGCGCCTGCTTGGTCGACATGTTCAGCGTCCGGTAGGAGCCGGTCACGCAGGCGTAGAGCACCGAGGGCTGTGCTGCCGGCGTGGAGCTCTTGGCCGCGTTCGCGCCGGCGGGGGTGCCGAGCGCGAGGAGCGAGGCGAGCGCCAGCGCTATCGGGAGCGTTCGCGGGGGCCTGGAACGACCGTGGGGGGAGCACGTCAGGGTACGCATCCTCAGGGTATATCGGCCGCGTCCGAGCGTATGGCGTCCCCGTTCGGGCGGTTCTGACGCCGGCTCGGAAGCGTGCGCCGTACGATCGCATCGCGCACGTCGTGGATCCGGCTGGCTAGCCAGCCAGTAATCTTCCCGGGGTACTTCGGCGAGCCTCCGGGGCTGGCCGTTCCGGACCGGAGCCCGCATGGCCATCGACTTCAGCTTCACCGACGAGCAGCAGGCCTACCGGGACGCGCTGCGCGACACGTTCCAGCGCGAGGTCGGCAGCGCGGAGCAGCTGGAGCGGCTGACAGCGGGCCACACGGTCCACCACAGCGACGAGCTGAGCCGCAAGCTGGGCGCGGCCGGGCTGCTGGCGCCGAGCGTCGCTGACGAGCTCGGCGGCGGTGGGGCCGGCGTCGTCGAGGAGATGATCCTGCTCGAGGAGATGATGCGGAGCCTGGCGCCGATCGGGGCCTACGCCGTCTCCCTGATCGTCGCGGGAGCGACCCAGAAGTTCGGGAGCCCCGAGCAGCAGCGCCTGATCCTCGGCAACGTCGCCGCCGGCGGGGTCGAGGCGATCGCGATGTCCGAGCCCGAATCCGGCTCCGACGTCGCCTCGCTGACCACCTCGGCCAAGCGGGTCGACGGCGGCTGGGTCCTCAACGGCGTCAAGGTCTGGATCTCCAACGCGCACATCGCGGACCGGATCCTGATCGTCTGCCGTGACGCCGCAACGACGGGAGTGGGCGGGGTCCCGGTCACCGCGAAGCACGAGGGGCTCTGCATGATCTGGGTCGACCGCGAGGCCGAGGGCGTGCGGATCGACGGGATCGACACGATCAGCGGCCACCGCGAGGTCAACTACGTCTACCTCGACGACGTCTTCGTGACCGACGATGCGGTCCTCGGCGAGCCGGGCAACGGCTGGGCGCAGCTGATGGCGGGGCTCAACGTCGAGCGGCTGATCATCGCTGCGCTCGCGTTGGGGCAGGCCGAGCAAGCGCTGGGGGAGGCGCTCCAGTACGCCAAGGACCGCAGGCAGTTCGGCCGTCCGATCGGCAGCTTCCAGGTCCAGCAGCACCGGCTGGCGGATATGGCGACCGAGGTCGAGCTGGCGCGGCTGCTGGTCTACAAGGTCGCCGCCGACGTCGACCGCAATCCGACGGCGCTGTTCCCGCGTGAGGCCTCGATGGCCAAGGTCTGGGCGACGGAGACCGCCGAGCGGACCGTCAACGCCGCGTTCAAGATCCACGGCGGCTACGGCTACGCGACCGAGTACAACGTCTCGCGTCAGATCACCCAGTCGATGGTCGCCTGCACGTTCGGCGGCACCAACGACATCCAGCGCAACATCATCGCCAAGACGATGGGGCTCTAGCCGTCGTGCGGCGGCGAGTCGTCCGGGCATCGTTCCGGCGGTCGCGGTCGGTCGGTTTGGGGTGTCTGCGGTGAGTGTTGGAATGGGAGGTGCTTCGAGAGTGTCGTGACTCTTCGAGGCCTCCCTGGTGCTTGACAGCGTTCGCTTGATCTGGTCTGCTCGATTCGTGTAG
The DNA here is from genome assembly GCF_056269115.1 of Patulibacter ginsengiterrae. Classification (NCBI taxonomy): domain Bacteria; kingdom Bacillati; phylum Actinomycetota; class Thermoleophilia; order Solirubrobacterales; family Patulibacteraceae; genus Patulibacter; species Patulibacter ginsengiterrae. The sequence continues at coordinate 194,510 of NZ_JBWDOG010000006.1, read as the reverse complement.
AGCAAGATTCAAATGAACGGAATGTCGTATGTCTTTGAAGCGTTCTTTGTCAGTCGCTGTCGTGGCGTTGGCGGGTTTCGGGATCACCGTGTCCTCGGCTGGTGCGGTGCCGTATAGCGCCCCGGCGGGCATGCACAAGTTCACGATCGCGACCGGCGGCGTGGTGAACTGTTCGGCTGCGACGTACAACGGGGATGCAAACGGTTCGGGTGTGAGTCCGTTCGTTCCGGTGGTCAGCACGTGCATCGGGCCTCTCGGGCTCGCCGCCTCGGTATTCGCCTCCGGACTTCCGTTTCAGATCTCACTGACCTCGGCGACCGCGGGCAATCTGGTGATTCCGTTTGGTAGTCGACTCACCGTTCGGTTTCCGGCGGTTGGGTGTGACGTGGTCGTCGAGGGACCCCAGACCTCGTCGGGAGGCATCTCCTACCTGCTGGGCAACGTCGGCCTGAACGTCACGGGGTTGTCCTACCAGGCGACCGGATGCCCTCCGCAGCTGATTCCGGCGTCGGGGGTCCTGTCGTACGAGTCCCTGTCTCCGATCGCCATTCCCGGAATCTAGGCCGAGGGAGCGGGAGGGGCCTGGCCGGCCCCGGCCGACCGTCGGGTCGGTCCCCCCGTCAACGACCGGCTGGTGCGGCGCCGTCCTATCCTTGGTGGTGATGACCGTCCTCGATCCCCAGGCCGCGCTCGACGACCTGATCGCCCGTGCGCTCGCCGAAGACCTCGGCGACGGTGACGTGACCGCCCAGGCGACCGTGCCGGAGGGCCTGCGCGCCCGCGCGATCATCACCCAGAAGGCGCCGGGCGTGATCGCCGGGCTGAACGCCGCGATCCGCGTCTTCGAGACCGTCGACCCGACGCTGCTGGTCACCGACCCGACCGAGCAGGGCCCGTGGCGCGACGCCGGGCCGGTGCTGGAGATCGAGGGCTCCGCGCGCTCGATCGTGGCCGCCGAGCGGACCGCCCTGAACATCCTCGGCCGGCTCTCCGGCGTGGCGACGATGACCCGGCGCTACGTCGACGCCGTCGCGGGCACCCGTGCGGTCGTGCTCGACACCCGCAAGACGACCCCGGGGATGCGGCTGCTCGAGAAGCAGGCCGTGGTCACCGGTGGCGGCGCGAACCACCGGATCGGGCTCTTCGACCAGATCCTGATCAAGGAGAACCACGCCGAGATGGCCGGCGGCGTGGCGGTGGCCGTGGCGGCCGCCCACGCCCACCGTCCCGACCTGCCGCTCGAGGTCGAGTGCCAGGACCTCGACGAGGTCGCCGCCGCGCTCGAGGCCGGTGCGGGCATCGAGCGCTTCCGGATCCTGCTCGACAACATGACCCTCGACCAGCTGCGGGCCGCCGTCGCGCTGTCGGCCGGACGGGTGCCGCTGGAGGCCTCGGGCAACGTCTCGCTGGAGACGATCGGGGAGATCGCGGCGACCGGCGTAGACTTCATCTCGGCCGGTGCGCTCACCCATTCTGCGCCCGTGCTGGACCTGTCGTTGATTCTGGAGTCGCTCTCGTGACCACCCCGTTGCCGATGGCCGACGATCCCGTCCGGGCCGGCGTTCCCCCGCTGCCCGCGGACGAGCTTCGCGCGCTGCACGAGGAGATCCGCGCCCTCGCGGCCGCCAAGGACGCGGTCATCCTGGCCCACAACTACCAGCTGCCGGAGATCCAGGGCGTCGCCGACGTCGTCGGCGACTCGCTCGGCCTCTCGATCGAGGCCGCGAAGACCGACGCCCGGGTGATCGTCTTCTGCGGCGTGCACTTCATGGCCGAGTCGGCGTCGGTGCTGAGCCCGGAGAAGACCGTCCAGATCCCGGACGTCGACGCCGGCTGCTCGCTGGCCGACTCGATCACCGCCGACCAGCTGCGCGAGTGGCAGGCCAAGCACCCCGGCGCGATCACGGTGATGTACGTCAACACGACGGCGGACGTCAAGGCCCTGACCGACTACTGCGTGACCTCGTCCAACGCGGTCCCCGTGGTCCAGGAGATCTACCGCGAGCACGGGCCCGAGACCGAGATCCTGTTCGGGCCGGACATGTTCCTCGGCTCCTACGTGGCCAAGCAGGTGCCCCACCGCGAGGGCAGCTTCCACGTCTGGGACGGGGAGTGCCACGTCCACGCGGGGATCCGCCCGTCGGACATCGACCGCGTCCGCGGCGAGCACCCCGACGCCGAGTTCCTGATCCACCCCGAGTGCGGCTGCTCGACCCAGGCGATGGAGTACGTCGCCTCGGGCGACATCGACTCCTCCGGCGTCCACATGCTCTCGACCGGCGGGATGCTCGACTTCGCCGAGGCCGAGGCGGCCAAGCCGGTTCCGGCGTCGGGTCGCCGGACCGCGATCGTGGCGACCGAGACCGGGATGCTGCACCCGCTGCGGATGGCCGCGCCGGAGGTCGACTTCATCCCCGCGAACGTCGACGCCTCCTGCGGCTACATGAAGATGATCACGCTGGAGAAGGTCCGGGACTGCCTGCGCGACGGGACCGGCGTGGTCAAGGTCCCCGAGGAGATCGCCCAGCGGGCCCAGCTGCCGATCGAGCGGATGATCTCGATCGGCCGCGACGCGAACGCGCCGCTCGGGGGCGAGTAGCGGGTACGCGGCGCGTGTGTGGGGGTGCGGCCCGCACGAGGCGCCGCGGTGTTTGCGGTAGACAGGTGTCGTAGGGCGGGAGCGGGGTGGCCGGGGAAGGTGGTCGACCCCGCTATAACTCGCCGCCATGGCGCATGGTGCTTGCTTCCGCGAACGTCCATCCCGGGGGCGGTGGGGGGCTCTAGGACTGGTGGTGGCCGCGTCGCTGGCGCTGACGGCCACCACGGCGACGGCGGGGACCCTGACCGAGAACTTCGACGTCGGGATCGTCCCGACCGGCTGGTCGGGGGTCAACAACAGCGCGCCGCTCGGCAGCACCGGCTGGTCGCGCGGCGTGCCGCCGCCCACCGGTCCGTTCAACGCCCACGAGGGTGCGAACGACGCCTACATCACGGCGAACTTCAACAACACCACCGGGGGGACGGGCACGATCAGCAACTGGCTGATCACCCCGCTCCAGTCCGACCTCACCAGTGGCGACGCGTGGTCGTTCTACACCCGTGTTCCGGGTGTGGGCACGATCTACCCGGACCGGCTCGAGGTCCGCCTGTCGACCAACGGCTCCTGCTCCCCGGGGACGGGGCCCGGCAGCGTCGGCGACTTCACGACCGTGCTCCAGGAGATCAACCCGACCCTGACGACCACCGGCTATCCGTTCAGCTGGACGAGGTTCTCGGGCACCCTGGCGCCGATGGCGCCGGCCAGCGGCTGCTTCGCCTTCCGCTACCACGTGACGTCGGCCGGGCCGAGCGCCAGCTTCAGCGACTACATCGGGATCGACACGATCGCCCTCAGCGATGAGCCCGACGACGTGATCCCGGAGACCACGATCGGCTCGGGACCGACCGGAGCGGTCGCATCGAGCAACGCCACGTTCGGCTTCTCGGGTACCCCGGCACCGGGGATCAAGGGCTACGAGTGCCGGCTGGTCGGTGCGAGCCCGGCGACCTTCGCCGACTGCCCGGGGCCCACCAAGAGCTACACCGGCCTCGCCGACGGCGACTACAGCTTCGAGGTCCGCGCGGTCAGCCACGGCGACAACCTCGACCCGACGCCGGCCACTCGCCAGTTCACGGTCGACACGACACCGCCGGACACGCAGCTCAGCTCGGGGCCGAGCGGGACGGTCGCGTCCGCGGACGCGACGTTCACCTACGCCGGGACGCCGACGGCCGAGGTCGCCCGCTTCGAGTGCCGGATCGACGACGCCGTCTTCGCGACCTGCCCCGACGCGGGCACGTCGTTCTCCGGGCTGAGCGACGGCGCTCACCGCTTCGAGGTGCGGGCGGTCGATGCGGTCGGCAACGCCGATCCGACGCCGGCCGGTCGCGACTTCACGGTCGACACCACGGCCCCGGACACGGAGATCACGTCGGGGCCGAGCGGCACGACGGACGACACCACGCCGACCTTCGCCTACGCGGGGGCGCCGACCGCCGACGTCGACCGGTTCGAGTGCCGGGTCGACGACGCGGCCTTCGCGGCCTGCGCGGACGGCGAGACGACGCTCGCGGAGCTCGCCGACGGTGAGCATCGCTTCGAGGTGCGGGCGGTCGATGCGGTCGGCAACGCCGATCCGACGCCGGCCGGTCGCGACTTCACGGTCGACACCACGGCCCCGGACACCGAGATCACGTCGGGGCCGGAGGGACCGATCGCCCGGGACGAGGCGACGTTCGGCCACCGCGGGACGCCGGCCGATGAGGTCGACCATCTCGAGTGCCGGGTCGACGACGCGGCCTTCGCGGCCTGCGCGGACGACGAGACGACCTTGACGGAGCTGGCCGACGGCGATCACCGCTTCGAGGTCCGCGCGGTCGATGCGGTCGGCAACGCCGATCCGACGCCGGCCGGTCGCGACTTCACGGTCGACACGACGGCCCCGGAGACCGAGATCGCCGCCGGCCCGTCCGGCACGATCGTCGTTCGCGACGCGGCGTTCGCCTACGCCGGGACGCCGACGGCTGACGTCGAGGGGTTCGAGTGCCGGCTGGTCGGGAGCCCCAACGCGGAGACCTTCGCGAGCTGCCCGGCCGGCGGCCGCAGCTTCGCCGGGCTGGCTGACGGCAGCTACCGCTTCGAGGTCCGCGCGGTCGACGCGGTCGGCAATGCCGATCCGACGCCCGCGGTCCGCGAGCTCGTCGTCGCCGTGCCGCCGGTCGAGTCGACCCGCCCGGCGCCTGCTCCGCCGGTCGCCGACCGCGGCCCGGCTCCGAAGCTCGAGGGGCTGGCGCTGTCGTGGACCCGGCTGGCGCCGTCTGGCGACGGCTCGACGGTCACGGCCGTGCCGCGGGTCGCGGCCGGCGAGCGGCGGGCGAGCAGCGTGACGCTGAGGCTCTCGGCGCCCGCGACGTTGACGTTCGTGGTCCAGCGGGTCGACGAGGGCCGGACCGTGGGGGGACGCTGCCGGATCGGTCGGAGCTCCGGCACGGGCCGCGCCTGCGTCGAGTACCGGTCGCTGGACGGCGCGTTCACCCGCCGGGCGGCGGCGGGCGACTACCGGGCGATGTTCCGGGCTCGGCTGAACGGTCGCGCGCTGCCGATCGGGCGCTACCGCCTGACGGTCTACGCGACCGACGCGGCGGGCCAGCGCTCGCCGACCAGCCGGGTCGGCTTCCGGGTCGTGCCCTAGTCCCGGCGGCGGTCCGGCGGCCGATTGCGCCACCGGACCGTGGCGGGTCGTGCCCTAGGGGTCCGGCGGCGGCTGAGGACCGAGGCAGACCGGGGTCGACCCGGGGAGGCGCGGGGGCCGGGTGGCCGCCGGGGACCGGTCCGACCCGCAGACCGGGTCGGCCCGCAGACCGGGTCGGCCCGCAGACCGGGTCGGCCCGGGGAAGCCGGGCGGGTGGGTCCTTAAGCCGACCAGCCGAAGTCGTCGGCCTTCTGGGGGCCGACGCAGGCGACCGAGGCGATCGCCGGGTCGATCCGGCGGGCGACCTCGCGGACGTCGTCGAGGGTGACGGCGTCGAGCTCGGCGATCGTCCGGTCGGTGTCGAACTCCTCACCGTGGACGATCGATTGGCTGGCGGCGTGGCGGGCGACCGCACCGCTGTTCTCGAAGGCCAGCACCAGCCGGCCCGCGGTGTAGGCACGAGCGCGGTCGACCTCCTCGGCGGTCGGGCCGTCGTCGTGCAGCTCCTGGACGATCTCGCGCATCCGGCCGTAGGCCTCGACGCACTTGGTCGAGTCGAGGCCGGCCGAGAGCTGGAGCTGGGTGGTGTCGCCGAGCGACCAGGCCGACGCCGAGACCGAGTAGGCGAGGCCGCGCTGCTCACGGATCTCGTCGAACAGCCGCGAGCCCATCGACCCGCCGAGCAGGGTGCCGTAGATCGTCAGGGCCGCGCGGGTGGCCGGGTCGGAGGCGTCGAGCTCGGGCCGGTAGGCGATCCGCAGGTGCGACTGGTTGGTGTCGCGCTCCTCGATCACCGTGTCGGTGCTGGGGGCGGGGGCGGCCTCGGCGGCCTCGGGTGCGCCGAGGTCGGGGAAGCGGCCGAAGAGCTCGTGGAGCTTGGCCTCCTCCGGCAGATGGTCGACGGCACCGACGAGGAACGCGCCGCCGGTCCGGCCCGACCAACGGCGATCGCGGAAGCCGACGATCTGGTCGCGGGTGAAGGTCCGCAGGTGCTCCTCCGGACCGAGCACCGAACGCCCGAGCGGATGGTCGCCGAAGGCGGCCTGGTCGAGCAGCATCTCGGCCAGCGCCGACGGCTGGTCGTGGTAGCGGGCGATCTCCTGGATCACGACGCCGCGCTCCTTGTCGAGCTCCTCGGCGTCGAGCAGCGGCCGCCCGGCGAAGTCGGTCAGCAGGTCGAGCGCCTCGGCGGCGGCCTCGGCCCGGACCGTGATGTGGAACGCCACCATCGAGTGCGAGGTGTAGGCGTTGAGCATCCCGCCCATCCGCTCGGCCGTCTCGTTGACCTTGCGGTAGTGGTCGTAGATCTCCCCGCCCTTGAACACCAGGTGCTCGAGGAAGTGGGCGATGCCGTTCTCCTCGGGCCGCTCGGTGCGGGCCCCGGCGTCGAAGGCGACGAGGGCGGTCAGGGTGCGGGTTCCGGGAACGGCGATCCGGTGGACCGGCAGGCCGTTGGGGGCGACGGAGGAGGAGATCGACGGCATTCGCACGACGGTATCGCGTCGCGGGGCGCGGCCGGTCTGGATCGGGTCGCCGAGCGCCGATGCGGCGCGAGGGTCTCGGACGTCGCCAACCGACGCCGGCGGTCGTTGGCCACTCTTCGGACGACCCGAAGAGTGGTCAACGGCGGCCGTCGTTGGTTCTTCGGACGACCCGAAGAGTGGGCGAGCGATGGCGGCGGTCGTTGGTTCTTCGGACGACCCGAAGAGTGGGCGAGCGATTGCGGCGGTCGTCGGCGACTCTTCGGACGAGCCGAAGGGTGGGCAAGCGCGGCCCGGTCCTGCCGCGGGTGGTTCGGCCGTCGTTCTGCCACCGTCACGGTGGACAACGCATCGCGGAGCGCCGTGGGCGGCACTCGGGTCGGCGTACGCGTGCGCCTTCGGGGCGCTGGCGACAGGCCGCCGTCGGCGTACGCAATCCGTCTTGCACGGGCCTCCTGGATGCAGGAGAACGGTCCGTCCGGTGCAACTCTGGGAGCTGTATGGCTGCTTCGCGCTCCACCACCGACCGCCAGCGTGCGGCTGCTGCCCGTCAGGCGGCGCACGCTGCCACGCTCAGCGGCTCTCCGGCCGCCGCCCCCGCCCCGATCGTCTCGCGGGCCCCAGACGCGGTGATCGAGTTCCGCAACGTCACCAAGGCGTACGACAACACCTCGGCCGGCGTCCGTGACACGTCGTTCGCCGTCCACCGCGGTGAGTTCCTGTTCCTCGTCGGCCAGACCGGTGCGGGCAAGTCGACGCTGATGAAGCTCCTGCTCAAGGAGTTCGAGCCCGACGCCGGGCTGATCCGGGTCGCCGGCCGCGACCTCTCCGAGATCACGCGCAAGAAGGTCCCGTACTACCGCCGCAACCTCGGCGTGGTCTTCCAGGACTTCAAGCTCCTGCCGAACCGGACCGTCTACGACAACGTCGCCTACGCGCTCCAGGTGACCGGCGCGCACCGCAAGCAGATCCGCCGCCAGGTGCCCGACGTCCTGCGCCTGACCGGGCTCTCGACCAAGCTCCACAACTACCCGCACCAGCTCTCGGGCGGCGAGCAGCAGCGCGTCAGCATCGCGCGGGCGTTCGTCAACCACCCGCCGCTGCTGCTGGCCGACGAGCCGACCGGCAACCTCGATCCCGACACCACGATCGGGATCATGCAGCTGCTCTACCGCATCAACAAGACCGGCACGACGGTGGTCGTCGCGACCCACGACGAGGGCATGGTCAACCGGATGCGCCGCCGCGTGATCGAGCTGCAGGGCGGCCAGATCATCCGCGACGAGATCGCCGGCAGCTACGGCAGCCAGCCGACCAGCGAGTCGACCGCCGAGTTCGGCGCGCTCCTGCGGGGCGAGCCGGCGCCCGCGCCGCAGCGTCGCGGCGTCCTGCCGGCCGATGCCGCCGACCTCTTCGACGAAGCGTTCTCGGAGTAGTCCGCTCCGACCAGCCCGCCTGCTCCCCGCCGTCCGCGCGGGGAGCGGAACCGCACCTTTCGCCCCACCGAGGAACCCGATGAACCGCGTCACCTTCTTCTTCAAGGAAGCGCTCCGCTCGATCGGACGCAACCCGATCCCGAGCTTCGCCGCCCTGATGGCCGTGCTGATCACGGTCCTCGTGCTGGGGATCTTCATCCCGGCCGTCCAGCTGGCCAACGGCGCCGCCGACGACGTCCGCGGCCGCGTCAGCGTCAACGTCTTCATGAAGACCACGGCCGACAAGGCCGAGGTCGCCCGGGTCGCGGCGCGGCTGAAGAACGACACGCCGCACGTCAAGAGCGTCGAGTTCGTCTCCAAGGCCCAGGCCTACGCCGAGCAGAAGAAGCAGAACCCGGAGGCCTACCAGCTGCTGGGCAAGGAGAACCCGCTGCCGGACACCTTCCGGGTCACGCCGGACAACGCCTCGAACGTCGCGGCGCTCGAGGCGTCGCTGCAGCCGCCGAGCGTCAGCGGCAAGGCGAAGCCGTTCGACAGCGCGATCGGCAGCGTCAAGGCGGGCAAGAACGAGACCAACAAGATCGTCAAGATCACCGGCGCGGTCAAGCTCTCACTCGGTCTGCTCGGCGGGCTCCTGATCATCGCCTCGGTGCTGCTGATCTCGAACACGATCCGGCTCTCGCTGTTCTCCCGCCGGCGCGAGGTCGAGGTCATGAAGCTGGTCGGCGCGACCGACTCGTTCATCCGCTGGCCGTTCGTGATCGAGGGCCTGATGCTCGGTGCGATCGGCGGCGGGATCGCGATCCTGATGCTCGGCCTCGCCAAGCTCACGATCCTCAACCAGCTCGAGGGGATCGCGACCCTGATCTCGCGTCCCGACATGATCCAGTTCGGGCCGCTGATCCTGCTCCTGATCGTCGCCAGCGTCGGGGTCTCCGCCGCCGGCTCGGCGCTCTCGCTGCGCCGCTTCCTGCGGGTCTGATCGCTCGCCGGACGGGCGGGGGCGTCCCGTCCGGCATGCTGTGGTGGTGTCGTTCAGCTCACGGGTCCTCCGCGCCACCCTCGCCGTCCTCGCGCTGTTCGCCGTCGTAGGCCTGATCTTCTCCGCCGGGGCGTGGGTGGGGGCGAACCAGCCGCAGTCGCTGCCGAGCGTGATCCGCGACCGGGTCGTCGATGCCGACGGCCCCGGGGCGATCAACGAGGCGTACGGGGTGATCCGCGACGAGTACTACCGCGATCCCGGCAAGCGCGAGCTCGTCGACGACGCGATCGGGGGGATGGTCAAGGGGCTTGACGATCGCTTCTCGAACTACTTCGATCCGAAGGCCTACCGCCAGTTCCAGCAGAGCCAGGACAACCGCTTCGACGGGATCGGCGTGGTCGTCTCCCAGGACCCGCGGGGGCTCAAGATCACCCAGGTCTACCCCAACTCGCCGGCGAAGGCGGCGGGGCTGCGGGTCGGCGACCTGATCGTCGAGGCGGGCGGCAGGCCCTTGAAGGGCCTGCCGAGCACCCGGGCCTCCGACTACGTCCGCGGACCGGCGGGCACCCGCGTGAAGCTGGGGATCGTCCGCACCGTCGACGGTCGCGAGAAGCAGCTGGAGATCACCTCCGAGCGCAAGCCGGTCGAGATCCCGATCGTGGCCTCGCGGATGCGGCGGGAGGGCAAGGACCAGGTCGCGGTCGTCCGCCTCTCGCAGTTCACCAACGGCGCCGCCGAGCAGGTCGGGCGGGCGTTCGAGAAGCTCCAGAAGCGCGGCGCCGACCGCTTCGTGCTCGACCTCCGCTCGAACCCGGGCGGCCTGGTCAACGAGGCCCAGGGCCTCGCCAGCCTGTTCCTGAAGGGCGGCACCGTGGTCACGCTGCGCGGCCGGACCCTGGGCACCCAGACCTACCCGGCGGGCAAGCACCCGGAGTTCCCGAAGCAGCCGCTGGCGGTGCTCGTCGACCGGGGCTCGGCCTCGGCCGCGGAGATCGTCACCGGGGCGCTCCAGGACCGCAAGCGGGCCACGATCGTCGGGACCCGGACCTACGGCAAGGGCGTCTTCCAGCGGGTCGTGCCGCTCTCGAGCGGCGGTGCCCTCGACATCACCGCCGGCCAGTACTTCACCCCCAACGGACGCAACCTCGGAGGCAAGGGGACCAAGCGCGGCCAGGGCCTCGCCCCGGACGTGGTCGCGCAGGACGACCCGAAGACGCCGCGGGTTGACGAGGGCGTCGACCGCGCCCTGACCGTGGTCGCCAAGGAACAGACCTCCTGATGGCCGGCAAGCCGAAGGGCCGGGGAACGAAGAAGGGCAAGGGACCGGCGGGCAAGGGCGGCAAGAAGCCGAGCCGCGGCAAGGGGCCGAAGCACCCGAAGCCGGGACGCAAGCAGGAGGACGGTCGTCACGCACGGCCCGGGGACCGCGACGGTGCCCCGCCCGCCCGGGCCGGCTCGGGTGGGGATCGCCGCGACCGCGGAGCAGCGGCCGGGCCGGAGCTGACCCGCAACGGCCAGCCGATGCTGCCGCGCGACGTCTGGAAGGACGAGGGTCCGGGCGGCCCCGTGGTCGGCGTGCTCCGCCGGCGCGGCAAGCTCGTCGTCGCCGAACCGCTCTTCGATCGCGGCCGCTCGGTCTCGGTCGACCGCGGCGGACGCGGCGGGAAGGACGCCGCCGACGGCCGGATCGTGCTGCTGGGGCCGAGCGGGGGCTCGCGGGCCGCGCGTGGTCGCCGGACCAAGGGCCACCGGATCGTCCGCGAGATCGGCTCGCCCGACGTCGCGCGCGACGTGCTCGAGGCGCTGCTGCTCGACCGCGGGCTGCCGCGACGGGTGGCGCGGGCGGTCGGGATCGAGGCCGAGGGCGTGGCCGCGGGCCCGATCGGCGAGGACGAGATCGAGCGCCACGACCTGCGCGCCCTGTCGACGTTCACGATCGACCCGGTCACCGCCCGCGACTTCGACGACGCGATCAGCGCCGAGCAGGTCGATCCCGACGACGCCCGCCGTTGCCGGGTCTGGGTCCACATCGCCGACGTCGCCGCCTACGTGCGGCCGGGCGGGGCGATCGACGCCGACGCCCGCTGGCGGGGGACCAGCGTCTACGTCCCGGGGACCGTCGAGCCGATGCTGCCGCCGGCGCTCTCCAACGACGCCTGCTCGCTGGTCCCCGGGGTCGACCGGCTCGCGGTCACGATCGAGCTCGACTTCGACGGCGGCAGCGTCAGGCGGGCGACCGTCTACCGCTCGCGGATCCATTCCGACGCGCGACTTGACTACGACCAGGTCGACCGGATCTTCGCCGGCAGCGAACGGGCCGAGGACCCGTGGGGCGGGCCCTTGGACGTCGCCCGCCGGGTTGCGCTGGCGCTCCAGGAGCGGCGTACGCAGACCACGACCGCGCTCGAGCTGGACACCGGCGAGCCGCAGTTCCGGTTCGACGACGACGGGCACGTGGTCGGCATTCACGTCGAGCGGGCGACCGAGGCCCACCGGCTGATCGAGCACTTGATGATCGCCGCCAACGAGCAGGTCGCCCGCCTGCTGACCGAGGCCAACGTGCCGACCCTGCACCGGGTCCACGGGCTGCCGGAGGTCTCGTCGGTCGAGCGGTTGGCGGAGCAGCTGGCGACGCTCGGGATCCCGGGGGCGGCCGGCGACCTGCTCGGCGAGTCCGCGACCCGTGAGCAGGCCGCCGCCGCGGTCTCCGAGATCTCGAAGCGGGTCGACGCCCACGTCCGCCGCACCGGCCACGGCCGCGCCGGTCTCTCGTACCTCGTGCTGCGGGCGCTCCAGCAGGCTCGCTACGAGCCCAAGGGCCTCGGCCACGCGGGCCTCGGGCTGCGGTACTACTGCCACTTCACGTCGCCGATCCGGCGCTATCCCGACCTGATCACCCACCGCGCGATCCTCTCGCTGGTCGGGGCCGGGGAATCGGCCCCGGCCGGCTCGTCGAGTCGGCTCGAGGAGCTGGGGATCTGGTGCTCGGCGACCGAGCGCGAGGCGATGCAGATCGAGCGTACGGCCGACCAGGTCGCCCGGGCGTTCCTGCTCCACAAGGTCCTGTTCGAGCACGGCTGGGAGCAGCGGTTCTCGGGCGAGGTCGTCGGGCTGGCCCCGGCGGGCGCGTTCGTGCGCTTCGGGGGCGGCACGCTCGACGACGAGGCGTTCGAGGGGCTGGTGCCCGTGCGGCGGCTCGAGGGCGACTGGTGGGAGCTGGACGAGCTCGGGACGATCCTGGTCGGGACGCGCTCCGGCGGCACGTTGCGGATCGGCGATCCGATCGAGGTGACCGTCGACCGGGTCGAGCCGGAGCGGGGGCGGGTCTCGCTGAACCCCGTCCCGCGCTGACCAGGCTGAGGGCACGACGGCGAGCGGCCCCGCGCCAGTACGCTCGGTCCGTATGGCCAAGGGCAAGAAGAAGCCGTCGGGAGGCGACTACGGCAACAACCGCCAGGCGCGCTTCCGCTACGAGCTGCTCGAGCGGCTGGAGTGCGGGATCGTGCTCGCGGGCACCGAGGTCAAGGCGCTGCGCTCGGTCGGCTGTCAGATGGGCGACAGCTACGTCGACGTCCGCAACGACGAGCTGTGGCTGCGCAACCTCCGGATCGACCCGTACGCGCCGGCCGCGATGAACAACCACCAGCCGGACCGGCCGCGCAAGCTGCTGGCCCACCGGCGGGAGATCGACCGGCTGCTCGGCCTGGCCAAGCAGAACGGGCTCACGCTGATCCCGACCCGGATCTATCCCGAGGGTCGCCGGATCAAGGTCGAGGTGGCGCTGGCCCGGGGCAAGAACGTCGCCGACAAGCGCCAGGACATGAAGGAGCGGGACCAGCAGCGCGAGATGCAGCGGGCGATCCGCGACAGCAACCGCTGAGGGGTACGGTGTGCGCCGGGGGGACCCACTAAGGGCGCCCAAATACCCTGTGCTACCGTCGGTGTGCCAGCGGTGACCCGGGCGATCGGTCGACGGTCGTCATCGGTCCGCCGCGGATCGCCGATGTTCGACGCCGCGCCCGCCACGACCCGCTTCGCCAGCCGCTCCGGCCGGCTGCTCGCGGTCACGGCCGCGGTCGTGACGTTGGCCGCCGTCCCAACACCACCCGGCGTCCCGGCGCTCGGTCCGGCTCCGGCCTCGGCGGCGTCCTCGGGAACCAGCATCGACGCGACCCTGCGGTTCCTCCAGGACGCGCAGCAGCGCGACGGTGGGTTCACGGCCAAGGCCGGGGACAAGCTCTCGAATCCCTTCGCCAGCGTGTGGGCGGCGCTCGCGCTCGCGTCGGCGGGGATCAACCCGAAGGACCAGCCCGGCACGGGCACCTCGGCCTGGAAGTACCTGACCGGCAACGCCGCCGCCCTCAACGACACCGCGGACGCGGCGCGACTGCTGCTGGTGGCCCGCGCCGCGGGCGAGAGCGGCCGCTCGGTCGGCGGCATCGACCTCGTCGCGCTGCTCCAGAGCCGGCAGCAGCCCGACGGCTCGTTCGCGACGGCGGTCGACGGGGTGCGGGTCGACGCGACCGCGTTCGCCGTGATGGCGCTGGCCGCAGCCTCCGGCAGCGAGGCGTCGGCCGCCGCCGGTCGCGGAGCCGACTGGCTGGAGTCGATCCACGGCCTCGGGCGGGGCTGGGGGGAGACCGCCGACGGCCCGGAGCGGATCGACGTGACCGGGGTCGTGCTCCAGGCCCTGAGCGCCGTCGGGCGCACGAAGGCGGCCAAGGACGCGGCCAACAACGGCTTCCTGAGCGAGAACCTCGACGCGTCCGGCAGCGGTGGCTTCCCGCTCGAACGCGGTGGCAAGGTCGACCCGGTGGCGACCGCGTGGGCGCTCCAGGGCCTGCGAGCAGCGGGGATCGACCCGTCCGCATGGGGCCCCGATGCGCTGACCTACCTGCGCGACGTGCGTCGGTCCTCGGACGGCAGCGTCGACGGCTCGGTCATGCGGACGGCCCAGGTGACGGCGGCGCTCAACCGCCGGACCTTCCCGCTCGCGGCGGTCGCGCGGGCACCCGCCACCCCGGCCAAGACGGAGGAGAAGCCGACGCCCCGCAAGGAGCCCGAGCGCGACCGCCCGACCTCGACGGCCGGCGCGGGCGCGGGCACCGGGTCGACCAGCAGCGGCTCGGGCGACGGGGTGACCACCGGTGGGGGTGGCAGCGGCGCCGACGTCTACCAGGGCGCCCAGTCCGGCAGCGCCGGCTCGACGGCCGGAGCGGCCGGCTCGACGACCCCCACGGGGGCGGCTTCGGGCGCGCGCGGCACCGGCGGCTCGACGACCAGCGAGCAGACGACCGCCCCGACCCCGAAGAAGAAGCAGGAGCAGCCGGCGACGACGGGCAACGGAGGTCAGGAGGTCTCCGGCACGGTCGTCAGCGGCACCCAGGACACCGACGACGCGTCGGCGGCCGGGCTGCGTTCGGCCGGTGCCGGCGACGGCGACGGGAATCCGTGGGTGACCCGCGGCCTCGGCGGCGCGCTGGTGCTCGTGGCCGCGCTCGGCGCGGTGATCGAGCGTCGGCGGCCGCGCCGGCGGGTCTTCTCGATCACCGAGGTCGAGGGCCCGCTGCTCGACGTGCCCGCGACGCGACGCGGGTGGCTCCGGACCGGGGCCGCGGGCGAGAGCGGCTTCCGCGCACGCTTCCGCCGCCGGGATCCTGGCGTGATCACCGACGTGACCCCGAGCGACGACGCGGTGGCCGCGTCGACCGCGACCGCCACCCCGGTACGGCTCTAGGGGCGCCGGGGCGCCGGGGCGCCGGGGCGCCGGGGCGCCGGGGCGCCCGAGGGAGCGGGGGCGCCTGAGGGACGCCGGGGCGCCTGAGGACGCCGGGCCGCCCGAGGGACGCGGGGCGGCCCGCTTCCGCGGGCCGGCCTCCACGGGCCGCTCTAGGCGCTGATCGCGCCCGCCTCGATCGCGGCCGCCTCGGCCTGGTCGAGCTGCTCGCGCACGAGCGCCAGGCCACTGCGCCAGAAGTCGGGATCGGTCAGGTCGAGGCCGGCGATCGCGACCAGGTCCTCCGGCGACTTGGATCCGCCGGCCGCCAGCAGCTCGAGGTACTTGGGGGCGAACGACGCCCCCTGCTTGCGGTACTGGCCGTAGACGGAGAGCGCCATCAGCTGGCCGTACGCGTAGGCGTAGACGTAGCCGGGGGTCCCGATGAAGTGGGGCACGTACGACCACCACGAGCGGTAGCCGTCGGTGATGTCGACCGCGTCGCCGAGCATCGCCTCCTGGCTGGCGTGCCAGAGCTCGCCGAAGCGCTCGGTCGAGAGCTCGCCCTCCTCGCGGCGGGCGGTGTGGACCGCGTGCTCGAAGCGGTTCATCGCCGTCTGCCGGAAGATCGTGGCGATCGAGCCCTCGATCTGCTCCGAGAGCAAGCCCAGCCGCGCCTGCGGCTCGGTCGTCGCCTGCAGCAGCCGGTCGAAGACCAGCGTCTCACCGAAGACCGAGGCGGTCTCGGCCAGGGTCAGCGGCGTGGTCTGCTCGAACGGGCCGCGGTCCCGGGCGAGGTAGGCGTGGATCCCGTGGCCGAGCTCGTGGGCGAGGGTCAGCACGTCGCGTCGGCGGCTGGTCCAGTTGAGCAGCACGTACGGGTGGTGCGACGGCACCGTGTAGGAGCAGAACGCGCCGCCGCGCTTGCCGGGGCGGACGGGGGCGTCGATCCAGCCCTCGCCGACGAACTTGCGCGCGACGTCACCCATCTGCGGCGCGAACGCGTCGAAGCTGGTGAAGACGAGGTCGGTCGCCTCGTTCCACGAGAACTCCTGCTCGTCGGCGGCGGTGACCGAGGCCATCCGGTCGTAGTCGGCGAGCTGGTCGACGCCGAGGATCTTGGCCTTCAGCTTGTACCAGCGCTGCGGAACGTCGTAGGCCTCCTGGACCGCGTCGACGAGCGCCTGCACCGACGCGTCGCTGGCCTCGTTGGCGAGGTTGCGCGAGGCGAGCCAGGACGGGTACTTGCGCAGTCGGTCCTCGACGGCCTTGTCCTGCAGCAGCGTGTTGAAGATGAACGAGCGCGTCCGCAGGCCGGGGGCGAGCGCCTTGGTGACCGCCTCGGCGACCTTGCGGCGGGTCTCGCGGTCGGGGTTGGTCAGCTGCGACAGCGCGACGTCGAGCGGCGCCGTGGTCGTCTCGCCGTCGCCGACCTCCGACAGGTCGACCTCGATCACCGACGTCAGCTCGTCGAACAGCCGGTCCCAGGCGCCGCGGCTGGAGGAGGCCTTCTCGGCCAGGATCCGCTCCTCGGGCTCGGTCAGCAGGTGCGGCTTCTCGCGGCGGACGGTCCGCAGGTAGTGGCGGGCCTTCTCGAGCCCGTCGGCGCCGAGCAGCTGCTCGGCGTGCCCGTCGTCGAGCGCCGTCCACTCGAGCTCGAAGAACAGCAGCTTGGTCTGGACGGCGGTCCCGCGCTCCTCGACCAGCGCGAGCAGGGCGCCGTGCTCGGGCTTGGTCGTGTCCTCGGCGAACTTGAGCGAGGCGTAGGAGGCGGCGCGGCCGATCAGGTCGGACAGCTCGGCCAACGCGCCGATCGCCGCCGACAGCCCGGCGCCGTCGAGCTCGGCGACCTTGCCCTGGTAGGCGGCGGCGAACGCGTCGGCGTGGGTGGTGGCCTCGTCGAGCAGCCGCTTGACGCCGTCGGGACCCTCGCCATGGACCAGGGTCTCCAGGTCCCAGGCGACGTCAGTGTGCTCGACGGTCGTGCTCATGGCCCAAGCCTACGGGGTGCGGACGCGGCTCCGCCAGCAACGGCGCGGCGCCGCTGGACGCTCGTTGGGCCCGTCGTGCGGAGGCGGTTGGCGGGGGAGGCGGCTGGGTGGCGGGGCGGCGGTCGGGTTGGGGGGCGGGTTGGCGGGGCGGCAGGTTGGCAGGGCTGCGGGGTGGCGGGGCCGCGGGTTGGCGGGGGGCGGGGACCGCGGGCACCGAGCCGATGCGGATTTAGGGTCTATACGACAGTCAATCCGCATCAGCAGCCGCCCCTCCCGTCACCGGCGACCCCCGCCCCGTCACCGTCCCGCCCCGTCACCGCCGCCCCCTCCCGTCACCGCCCCTCCCATCACCGCCGGTGGCCGCCGTTCTCCCTGGTCCGCGGGCGACCACGGCGGCGTACCGGTAGCGTCGCGGCGGTGCCTGCCCCGAGCGAGTTGGAGACCCCGCGCCTGCGGCTCCGCCAGTGGCGGGCCGGCGACCGGGTGCCGTTTGCGGCGCTCAACGCCGATCCCGAGGTCATGCGCCACATCGGTTCGGGGGCGCTCGGCCGGGCGGGCAGCGACGAGCTGCTGAACCGGCTGCGACGCGAGTGGACCCGGACCGGCCACGGGCTGTGGGCCCTGGAGCGGCGCTCCGACGAGGCGCTGCTGGGCTTCTGCGGGCTGGCGGTGCCCGGCTTCCTTCCGCAGGTCCTGCCGGCGGTCGAGATCGGCTGGCGGCTCCGTCGCGACGCCTGGGGCCACGGCTATGCGACCGAGGCCGCCCGGGCCGCGCTGGCGTCCGGCTGGCGGGACCTGGGGCTGGCGCAGGTGATCAGCATCATCCACCCGGACAACGAGCGCTCGCTGGCGGTCGCCGAGCGGCTCGGGATGCGGGTCACGGGCCGGACCCGGCACGTCCCGACCGGCTGGGAGGTGCTCGTCCTGCGGGTCGACCGACCCGAGCCCGGTCAGGCGGGACCGGTCGGCGACGAGACCGCGGTGCCGTCGGTCGTGCCGGATCCGTCGTCGGGACCCGACGGCGCTTCGATCCCGTCCCAGTAGGGACGCGCTTCAGCCTCCGCGAAGAACAGCCAGAGGCCGCCCTCGCCCTCCGGCGGCCGCTCGGCGAGGCCGACCTTGCCCTCGTCCGGGTAGACGACGACGTCGGGGTCGCCGTTGGTCGAGACGGTGAGGAAGCGGACCGTCTGCTCGCCGCGGTTGACGAGCTGGTGGGCTCCGGCCTCGCCGCGGGGGAACGCGACCACCTCGCCCTCGGCGAGCCGCCGCCAGCCGTTCGGGGTGCGCAGGTGCGGCCGGCCGGCCAGCACCACCAGCAGCTCCTCCTCGCCGAGGTGCAGGTGGTAGGGGTAGGCCGCCTGCCCGGGGCCGATCTCGAACACGCTGGCCCCCAGCCGCCGGGCTCCGGCGGCACGCCCGACGCGGGCACGGCGCGCACGGTAGCCGTCGATCCGCGGGTGGACGCGCTCCTCGTCCCAGGCCGGGTCCAGGGCGTTGGGGCGGACGGGTTCTGGGTCGGTGGCGGACATCGGCGCGACGATAGCGGCCGCGTCCGCTTCGGTGTACGACGTCCGGCGCGCTGGCGCAGCCCGGTCCGTCGGCCGGCGAGGCCGACGCTCGCACGGTGATCGGGCGCGTTGCCGCCCATCTGTCGTCCCGGGCCGCCATGATTGCCCGCTCATGCCTCCGTCCGAACCCGCGCCGCGGCTGGCCCTCGACCAGCTGAGCCTCATCGCCCTCCGTCTGGGGCTGATCGGACTCGTCGGCTACGGGATCCTGCGGGTCTGGGGCGATCTCCAGTTCATCCTGCTGCCGTTCGCGATCGCGGTGCTGCTGTCGGCGCTGCTGTCGCCGCTCGCGCAGTGGCTGAGCGGTCCGCTGCGGATGCCGCGCTGGATCGCGGCGATCGTGACCGTGCTGCTGACGATCTTCTTCGTCGTCGGGATCCTGACCTGGGTCACGCCGGACATCGTCCGCCAGACCCAGGACCTGGCGACCCAGGTCGAGGACGGGATCAAGCAGCTCCCGAGCCTCCTGCACGACCTCGGCCTGAAGGACTCGGACGTCCAGCGGTTCACCACCTCGCTGACCGACAAGCTCCAGGACTCGATCGGCACGATCGGCGGGCAGCTCAGCAGCGGCGTGCTCTCCGCCGCCCAGGGGGTGGCCAGCGTCGCCGCCAGCATCTTCCTCGCGCTGATGATGCTGATCTACCTGCTGATCGACGGGGATGGCTTCTGGCGGGGCTTCCTGCGCTTCATCCCGGCCGACCGGCGCGAGGCCTGGCACCAGGGCGGTCGCCGCTCGTGGACGGCCGTGACCCACTTCGTCCGCAGCCAGGTGCTGGTGGCGGCGATCGACGGGATCGGGATCGGCGTCGGGCTCTGGATCCTCGGCATCCCGTTGGCGCTGCCGCTCGGGGTGCTGACGTTCATCGTCGCGTTCCTGCCCTACATCGGGGCGATCCTCGCCGGGATGACCGCGGCCCTGGTCGCGCTCTCGACCAACGGGGTCGAGGGCATGATCGGCGCGATCATCGTGACCGTGATCGTCCAGCAGATCGAGGGCAACGTCCTCTACCCGCTGCTGATCGGTCGTTCGGTCCGGCTCCACCCGCTGACGGTGCTGCTGGCGGTCGGTGCCGGGAGCGCGCTGCTGGGGATCGTCGGAGCGTTCCTCGCGACCCCGCTGGTGGCGGCGGTCGCGGCCGGGGCGGGGTGGCTCGAGGAGGACGAGGACGTCGGCGCTCCGGCCCCGGAGGACCTGGCGGAGACTGATGCGGAGGCGGACGACGGCGGGCCACCGGGAGCTGGCCCGGGGGTCGGCGACGGCGGCTCGACCTCGGCGGCGTAGCCGCGACCGTACGCGCCGGCGGGGCACGCCGGCGCCGCGCCGGTCGGGACCGCGTCAGCGCCGGTGGAGGGTGCGGGCGGCGCGGAGGGTGGTGCGGGTCTCGGTGTCGTCGGCGAAGCCCGGCGGCAGGCTGCTGCCGTCCGGACGCAGCGCGTCGAAGGCCAGCAGCATGTAGCGCCGCCAGAGGTCCGTGCGACCGCCGTGGCTGACCGGCGGGATCGCGCGGCCGACGCTGAGCACCAGCACGGTGATGTCGTCGCCGGTCACGTCCGGCCGCAGCGTGCCGGCGGCCTGCGCGGCGCCCAACGTGCGGGAGACGATCGCCTGGATCCGGAGCTGGGACTCGAGCACCTCGGGGTCGTCGGCGACCACGTCGACGGCCTGCCCGAGCACGCAGTCGCGCGAGAGGTGCTCGGCGGCCGCCATCAGCAGGGTGCGGAAGCTGCCGAGTGGATCGCCAGGGTCCTGCGGGGCCCGCTCCAGGACCGCCTCGAACTCGCGTAGTCGGTCGACGGCGACGGCGGCGGCGAGGTGCTCCTTGGTCGGGAAGTTCCGGTAGACGGTGCCCTTGCCGACTCCGGCCCGCCGCGCGATCTCCGGAATCGGGGCGTCGAGGCCGTGCTCCCCGAAGATCTCGGTCGCGGCGGCGATCACGCGCTCGCGGTTGCGGACCGCGTCGCGACGACGCTGCCGCGGCTCGTCGGACCCCGTCGGGGGCGGGCCCGGAGTGGTCGCGTCGGGGGGCGGGGCAGACGGGGTGGACATGGCGCTCACGTGGGAGAGTAGGCCGTCGCGCCCGCCGCCCCGCGGCTCAGCGGCGGACGCCGGTCAACGGGGCCGACGGGGCGGGCCCCGCGCTGGCCGGCGCGCGGGTCCCGGACGTGGTCGCGGTCACCGCGTCGCGCTCGCTCCCACGGCGCACGAGCCGCGGGATCAGGGCCGCGATCACGCCGGCGAGCAGCGACACGATCGCCAGCGCGACGAGCGCGTCGCGGAAGCCGACGTCGGTCGGCAGCGGGCTGCCGGCGACGACGCTGCCGGCGAGGATCGCGGCCGCGACCTGCGATCCGATCGAGGACCCGACCGAGCGCATCACGGTGTTGAAGCCGGTCGCCTCGCCGGTCCGCTCGGCCGAGACGGCCGCCACGATCAGGTTCGGCATCGCGGCGAAGGCGAGCCCGATGCCGACCGAGGAGACGGCGTAGCCGAAGACGACGAGCGGGATCGTGCCGTGGAACGCGGCCAGCATCGTCAGGCCGAGGGCGGCCATGACGCCGCCGATCGCGAGCGGGACGTGGCTGCCCAGTCGCGAGCTCATCCGTCCGGAGAGCGGCGCGGCGACCATCGCGACGAGCGCGCCGGGGACCATCACCAGGCCGGACTTGGTCGCGTCGAGCTCGAAGCCGTAGCCGGTCGCCTCGGGCGACTGGAGCAGCTGGGGGAGGACGACGAAGGCGCCGAACATGCCGAAGCCGACGAGCACGGTGGCCAGGTTGGTGAAGAGCACGGCGGGCTGCCGGAGCGTGGGGATGTGCGCGATCGGCTCGGCGGTCCGCTGCTGGAGCGCGACCCAGCCGGCGAGGATCGCGATCCCGGCGACGACCATCCCGAGCACGCGGGGGCTGCCCCAGCCCCAGTCGTTGGCGTTGGAGATCGCCAGCAGCGGGATCACGATCCCGATCCCGAAGACGATCGCGCCACGGTAGTCGACCTTGCCCGGGATCTTGACCGGCGACTCGGGCACGCCGAGGTAGGCCCCGATCGCGCCGACCGCGCCGAGCATCGCGCCGACCCAGAAGATCCAGTGGTAGCTGGCGTGGTCGAGCAGCAGCCCGCCGATCACGAGCCCGAGCGCGCCGCCGACGGCGAGCACGGCCGAGATCATCCCGATCCCGACGGCGACCTTCTCCCGCGGGAGCTCGTCGCGGAGGATCGCGAAGCAGAGCGGGAAGATGCCGCCGCCGATCCCCTGGAGGGCACGGCCGGTCAGGACGACCCCGAGCGACGAGCCGAGCGCGGAGACCACCGAGCCGAGCGTGAAGGCGACGAGCGCCACGATCAGCAGCCGGCGCTTGCCGAACATGTCGCCGAGCCGGCCGACCACGGGGGTCGCCACCGCCGCCGCGAGCAGGTAGGCGGTGACGGTCCAGGTCGCCCCGCTGACGCTGGTGTGGAGCTCCTCCTGGAGGGTGCCCAGGGCCGGGACGACCATCGTCTGGGCGAGCGAGAAGGCGAGTGCGGCGAGGCCCAGGATCGAGAGGATCCGGGCCGGGTGCAGCAGTTGGCGTTGCGAGTCGTGCGGCATCGGGAAGGCGATCGGTACGGGGGAGGAACGAACGGACTAAGTGGACCCATGGGTCCGTTTCAAGTCGCTCGGTCAGGCTACGACCGAACAAGTGGACCGTCAAGTCCGTTTCGGCTCCTGTGCGCGGTCGCACGGTCCCCCGTCGGGGCGGCCCGGCCGGATTCCGCCGGCTCGTGGGGGTCGCGCGGCGCGGTTCCGGTCGGCGTCTCGTTCGCCGGCCTCGGGCGCGCTACTATGGGTGTTCGTCCGCAGTTGGACGGACCCCGGGGACGACAGGCTTCGACGCGGTTGGACGCGGGGGTGGTTGCGAGTCGAGGTACCGGAGGCCTCGTAAAACCCCGGTACAACACACACATGCGGACTCTCACGAGTACGCCCTCGCGGCCTAGCTCAAACTAGGCTGGTGAGGTATCGGGCCCCGCTCGCCGACGGTGGGGATCCCCGGTATCACTTCAGTCGGATTACCCGAACGCGACGCCCTCGCGCATTCGGGGACATTTCAGGAGGGCTGGCGCTCCGAACGTGGGTCGACGAGACTGACGGAGCGTAAGACCCAGATACGCCGACTACACTCGTAGACGTTGCCCTTTGCGCAGTCGCGGACGCGGGTTCAACTCCCGCCGTCTCCACCTCTACCGCAGTACCGACCGGCGCCCCCAGAGATGGGGGCGCCGGTCGTCTTCGTGGTGGAGGGCAGTTCCGGGCGTGCGGCTGTCGGCAGGGCAGGGCAGGGGTCGGGCGCGGACTCGTCGGGCGACGTCCGCCGTGGCCGTCACCGCAGCCGGCCGGGCGCGGGGTAGGCCTGGCTCGTCGGGGGGACCTCGGGGCGGCGCTGCGGCGGCGGGTCGCGGCCGTCGGCTGTCGATCCTCTCATCATCTGCTTGCGCTATTTGTGTGCAAGTACGGTGTGGATGCCGATGGGGTCGCCGATAGGGTTGCCCATGCCTACCCATCAGCGTTGCGGTGCGGCTTCGGGCCGGGGTAGCTTCGTTGGACACCAGGGTCTTCCGTGCAACGGGTGGCCCACACCTTGTTCAACGGAGGAACCCCATGTCTCGCATCATGCGGCGGCTGACCGCTGCCGCCACCCTGTCGATCGCCACCCTCGCCGTGGCGATCCCATCGGCGGCCCAGGCCACCAACTACGTCGCCCTCGGCGACAGCTACTCGTCAGGGGTCGGATCCGGCTCGTACGACCTCGACAGCGCCTGCATGCGGACGTCGAACGCCTATCCGGCACGGGTCGCGGCGGCGACGGGCTTCACGCTCAGCTTCACCGCCTGCTCGGGCGCGAAGACGACCGACGTGACCAGCAGCCAGCTGGGCCCGCTCAACGCCTCGACGAACTACGTGACGGTGACGGCGGGCGGCAACGACGCCGGCTTCACGGATCTGATCATCCAGTGCACGCTGGCCAACTGCGTCTCGGCCGTCAACGCCAAGGCCACGTGGGCGACCACGACCCTGCCCGGGCTGCTCGACGCGATGTACGCGCAGATCGACACGCGCGCCCCCGGGGCGACAGTGATCGTGCTCGGCTACCCGCGCCTGTTCAGCGGCACCTGCTTCAGCGCGCTCGGGATCAGCTCGGCGGAGGTGACGGCGGCGAACAACCTCGTCGACACCATCGACACGGTCACCGCCGGCCGGGCCGCGGCGGCCGGGTTCACCTACAAGAGCGCGGTCTCCCCGTTCGTCGGGCACGGGATCTGCTCCGGCAGCGCGTGGCTGAACGGTCTCACGCTCTCGAGCGACAGCTACCACCCGAACAACGCCGGCCAGACCAACGGCTACACCCCGCTGGTGCGCTCGATCACGGGCTGATCGAGACCGGATGGACGCAGGATGCGGGGCGGCCGATCGGCCGCCCCGTTCTCGTTGGCGGGACCGTCTCGGGGCGCGGTCGGGGGCTGGCCGCGGGAGCCTGCGCGGGGGCCGGGGCGGCGGATGATCCGCCGGAACGGTGTTCTCGCGCGCCGTGGCCGGGTGAGCGCACCGAACCGGGGACTGACAAGGGCGGAAAGGTGCGCTCGTCACCTGCGTCCGGCGAGCGCACCGTTCTGGGGAGGCCCGGTACCGCCCGGCGGCCTCGGGGAGGCCCGGTCAGTCGCGCAGCGACGAGGCCGCAGCCGCCACCGGCGGCGCCGTCAGCAGCTCCGACCGCGAGTTGATCCCGAGCTTGCGGAAGACGTTGCGGAGGTGGTGATCGACGGTCCGCGGGCTCAGGAAGAGTCGCGCGGCGACCTCGCGGTTGGTCGCACCGCGGCGGACGTGCCGGACGATCTCGCGCTCGCGCACCGTCAGCGTCGGCAGGTCGTCGTTCCGGGGCGGGCTCGTCGGTGCCCCGAGCACCCGGAGCTCGGCGTGGGCCTGCTCGGCCCAGGCCCCGTCGCCGAGCTGCTCGAGCATCGTGGCGCCGGTCCTCAGGCGGGCGGTCGCGGCGGCACGCTGGTGGTCGGTGCGCAGGCGAACGCCCCACAGGCAGAGCGTCCGCGCGTGCTCGAACGGGCGGCCCGCACGGGTATGGAGGACGATCGCACGGGCGAACAGCGCGTCCGCCTCCTCGGCGTCGGGGGTCAGCATCGCGCGCCCGCGGAGGGCGAGGGCGCCGGCCCACGGCTGTCCGGACGCGATCGCGAACGGCAGGAAGCGCTGGAGCGCGATCCGGGCGACCGTCGGCCGTCCGGCCCGAACGGCGGCCTCGATCAGGTGGGGGGCCGACAGCAGGCCGATCAGCGGATGCCCGGTGCCGGTCTCGCCACTGCCGACGGCCCGCAGCCGGTCGGCGGCGGCGGCGACCTCGCCGCGGGCCAGATCGCCGACGGCGAGCGCCCACTCGGCGGCGGCACCGGCCAGGCCGAGGCTCTGGCCGACCGCGATCCGCAGCGTCTGCTCGGCGCGCGCCCGGCACTCGTCGAGGGCGCCGCGGAAGGCGGCCGAGAGCGCGAGCGCCGCGAGCAGGCTCGCCTCGGTGGTGGGATGGTCGAAGCCGCGGGCGAGGACCAGGCCCTCCTCGGCGTGGGTCGAGGCCTCGACGTAGCGCCCGAGCAGGATCTCGCTGATCGCCAGGAACTCGAGCGCGTTGGAGGCCAGGCCGGTGGCCCCGCTGACCCGTGCCCGTCGGACCGATCGGGTCAGGAGCACCCGTGCGGTTGCCGCGTCGCCCATCGTGATCGCGGCGATCCCCGCCTGCAGGACCTCGTGGGGGCGGCTCGCGTACGCACCCGAGCGACTCGTGGTGGCGAGCAGTGGAACGCCCTCGCCTGGCCGTCCGGCGAGGGTCGCGGCGACGCCCTCGACGAACGCCAGCTGCGGCTGGTGCTCGTCGCCCAGGCTGCCCCCGTCGCCCGCGTGGGGTTGCTCGATCAGGTCCCGAGCGCGCGCGCTGATCGCCGTCAGGCGGGGGACGTCACCGGCGTAGAGCGCGGCCTCGCAGGCTTCGACCAGGACCCGCATGGCGGTCGCCGGGGGGAGCGCGGTGGCGGCCTCGACGAGCATGTCGCTGGCGACCTCCGGCATCCCGGAGCGGAGCTCGAACAGTCCCTGGAGCCGTCGCACCTCGCCGAGTCGCGAGCCGTCGTCGGAGACGTGGGCGAGCAGCCGCATCGCCGACGCCCCGTCGCCGCTGCGCCAGGCCGCGGTCGCGGTCCGCACCAGCAGCGCGTCCGCCGAGGGGGTCTCACCGGGCCGGAGGACCGGCAGCAGCCCGGCGACGCGCACCAGCTCGCCGGGGAGGCCGTCGGTGGCCGCGAGCAGGATCTCCGCGATCCGGGCTCCGCACGCGCCGCCGGTCTGGCCGGCCACGAGCGCGGTCGCCTCGGCCGCGGAGAGCGGACGCAGGTCCCAGGTGGGGAGGTCGGAGAGGGCCGGGGGCACGCGGCCGGCGCGCGCGGTCAGCAGGAGCGCGATCTCGTGGCCGCTGAGCCGGCGGGCGGCGAAGCCGAGTGCGTCGACGCTCTCGGGGTCGACCAGCTCGACGTCGTCGACCAGCACCAGGGCGGCCCGGTCCTCGGTCAGCCGGAGCAGCAACGAGCGGAGGCCAGCGCCGACGGCGGCCGGGTCGGGGCGGCCGGCGCGCAGCCGCAGGACCATCGCGAGCGCGTCGGCCTGGAAGGCCGGCAGCTCCGGCAGACGGTCGTCGAACGGGACGAGCAGCTGGTGGAGGATGCCGTAGGGCAGGGGCACCTCCGCCCGGGTCCCGCCGGCCCGCAGGATCGTCGTCCGCTCGTCGGCGCACGCCGCGGCGTGGGCGAGCAGCGTCGTCCGTCCCGAGGACGGGCGGCCGCGAAGGATCAACGCCTGGCCGGCGCCGACCCGCCGGACGGCCTGCTCGACCGTGGCGAGGTTGGTCTGCGCTCCTGGGTACACCAGGCTTCGACCGTACCCGGGACGCGTATACAACGACAACATCCATTGTGGAGGGTCTACTCTGGATTAACCGATCGCGCCGCTTGGGGAAGCGGTGCGGCGCGGAATCTGGCTGCGCCGCGGGCGGTTTGCCTGGGGTGGCTCTAAAGCCGACAAGTCCAGTTGGGGACAGGGTATACGTGGGGTAGGAAAGTTTTCCCCGTTCGAACTACCCGTCAGTAGGCTGGCGCATCGCCGAACGAACGATCGGTCGAATTCGAACTCCCGGACATCTGTACTACGGGTTGGGTACGGAGGTCCGGAGGACCGGGTGCCGGGGCTGACCCCGTCAACCATTCGATTGCGGAACTTGAGTGCAGGAGACGATTCAGTGGATTTGACGAGCGAACTCGAACGGCGCCGACGGCGCCGGTCAACCGTTCTCGCGGTATCGGTCGGCGCCAGCCTGGCGCTGGCGGCCGTCGCTGCGCCAGCCGCCCAGGCCTACGGGCCCTACGAGCTGACCGGCGTCGGGGGCTCGATCCTGCAGGCCGACGGAACGACCCCCGCCAACCAGGCCGGCGCGACCCCCGGCAGCCTGAACCTCGACTTCGGGATCCCGGACAACATCCAGGACGCGCTGCCGACTCCCGACGAGATCGTTCTGCCCGTCCGCAACACGTGGCTCGAGCCACGGGCGGTGACCGATGAGGTGCGGGTCGACCTGCCGGCCGGCCTCACGGCCGACCCGACGGCGTTCCCGACCTGCACCAACGAGCAGCTCGAGGCCTACGACGGCACCAACCAGGGCCCGAGCACGGAGCCGCACGAGAACCAGTGCCCGGACGGCTCGCAGGTCGGCATCGTCAATCTCGAGGCCCGCGGCGAGATGATCCTCGGCTGGGGGCGGTCCACGTTCTGGGTCCAGGTGCCCGTCTACAACATGACGCGCAGCCCCGGACAGGTCGGACGCTTCGCGTTCAACCCGGAGTCGGCGCCGGCCTCGGTGGTCGTCGAGGCTGACTTCAGTCGCGTCGACGTGATCGGGAAGGTCCGTCCGGAGGACAACGGCATCTCCTTCACGCTCAAGGCGCCGCAGTCGCTGCCGATGCTCGACGCGAAGATGGAGATCTGGGGGACTCCCGGGGCGGCATCCCACGACGCCGATCGCCGGAAGGCCGACGTCATCCTCGCGACGGACAACGGCTACCTCGGTTCGGCGGAGGAGCCGCTCCATTTCGGGGCCTACTACGAGGGGGTCTGGCCGGTCGAGGATCGGACGACCCCCTTCCTGACCAACCCGACGAGCTGCGACGGGCCGCTCATGGCCCGGGTCACGGTCCGCTCGGTCGACGGGGAGACCGACTCGCGTGAGACCCAGATCTCCGACGGGATGCAGGGCTGCGGAAAGCTGCCGTTCGCCCCGGAGGTCAGCTTCGGCTCCGACGGTCCGGTCCGCGCCGACTCCGCGGTCGCCCTGAAGGTCGGCCTGAAGGTGCCGCAGGCGGACCGCGGGGACGTGCTCGCCTCGGCCCACGTCGAGGACGTCAAGGTCACGCTGCCGGAAGGCTTCTCGATCAACCCGTCGGTGGCCAACGGCCTCGACACCTGCACCGACGAGCAGTTCGCGCAGGGTACGGATGATCCGGTCGCCTGCCCGGATGCCGCCCAGGTCGGCACGGTCGCGATCGACTCGCCGCTGGTCGACAGCCCGCTCGAGGGCAAGATCTTCGTCGGGCAGCCGAAGCCGGGCAACCGCTACCGGCTGTTGCTCCTGGCCGAAGGCCACGGAGTCTCGATCCGCCTGAACGGCGACGTCCAGGCCGATCCGGTGACGGGACGGCTCACGACCACGTTCGAGGGCAACCCGGAGCTGCCGTTCAGCGATCTGGACCTCCAGTTCAACGGGGGCGAGCGGGGCATCATCGCCGCGCCGCAGACCTGCGGAACGGCCGAGGGCGAAGCGGCGATCAAGTCGTACGCGTCGCGGTCGCGGGTGATCACCTCCGCGCCGATCGAGGTCGTCGGCTGCGACGGCTTCCCGTTCTCGCCGGGCTTCTCGGCGTCGACGGTGTCGCTGAGGTCCGGTGCGTTCTCGCCGCTGTCGGTCGGGTTCACCCGCGCCGACGGTAACCAGTTCCTCTCGGGCATCAGCGCGACGCTGCCGCTCGGGATGACGGCCAAGCTCAAGGGCGTGCAGCGTTGCGCCGAGGCGCAGGTCGCGGCGGAGAGCTGCCCGGGTGGCTCGCAGATCGGGTCGGTCTCGGTCAAGGCGGGCACGGGCGGGGCGCCGTACGGGCTGTCGGGTCCGGTGTACCTGACCAACGGGTACAAGGGCGGCTCGTTCGGGATGGTCGCGATCGTCCGTGCCGTCGCCGGCCCCTACGACCTCGGCAACGTCGTCGTGCGCCAGGCGCTGCGGATCGATCCGGAGACCGCTCAGGTGACGGTCGACAGCGATCCGCTGCCGCAGATCAAGGAAGGGATCCCGCTGCGCTTGCGGGACCTGACGATGCACGTGTCGCGGGCGGGCTTCCTCCGCAACCCGACGTCGTGTGGTGCGGGCCTGCTCGGGGCGACCGTGCGGTCGGCCGGGGGCGCGGCGGCGACGCCGTCGACGCGTCTGTCGTTCGACGGCTGCAAGGACCTCAAGTTCGGTCCGAAGATCAAGCTGGCGCTGGGCAACAAGACGCAGATGGGCAAGGGCAAGCACCCGCGTCTGACCGCGACGGTGACCCAGGCCGAGGGCGAGGCCGGCTTCGCGTCGACGTCGGTCACGCTGCCGAAGGCCCTGGCGCTGGCCGCGGACAACGCGCAGGCGCTGTGCGAGACCGCTGCCGCCCTCGCCGACAAGTGCCCGCCGAGCTCGATCGTGGGCTCGGCCAAGGCGGAGACCCCGATCCTGGACAAGGCCCTCAGCGGCCCGGTCTACTTCGTCAAGGGCGAGCGCAAGGACCCGAAGACCGGCAACGTGATCAAGACGCTGCCGACGCTCTACGTGGCGCTGCGCGGGGAGACGACGATCAACCTGCGCGCGACGACCTCGGTCCGTCGCAACGAGCTGGTGACGACGTTCCCGGCGATCCCCGACCAGCCGATCACGAAGTTCACGTTGAACATCGACGGTGGCCAGCACGGGATCATCGCGGCGACCCGCAGCCTCTGCGGCGCGAAGCTGGCGGGCAGCGTGCGCTTCGCCGGACAGAACGGGGCCAAGCCGGCCGCCGCGAAGCCGGCGATCGGGACCGCCTGCGGCGCGAAGAGGTCGAGCAAGAAGTGAGGACCACGCTGGTCGGCTGAGGCCGGCCGGCGGGAGGCGCCGGGGCCTCGGGGTGCCCCGTCGTGGGTCTCGGGGTGCCCCGTCGTGGGGTCACGTGGCGTCGGCTTCCCGTCGCGGGGTCACGTGGCGTCGCCAGGCGACGCAACGTGACCCCGGAGCCCCCGGCCGACGCAACGTGACCCCGGAGCCCCCGGCCGACGCAACGTGACCCCGGAGCCCCCGGCCGACGCAACGTGACCCCAGAGCTGGTCGGGCGGCGGGGCAGGATCCGAGGCGGCGGCATGCTTGCCGGGGCCTCGGTGAATCCGGCTGCGGAGGCCTGCGGCGTACGCCGGAGGCTCGGTCGGGGCCTGTGACGTACGCCGGGCGAACGTCCGGTGCGGCGGAAGTGATCGCCGCACTACTTTGTGCCAGAAGCAGGGCCCGGTCGGATACGGTCGAGTGATGTCGAAGGCCGTGCAGTTCTCCACCTACGGGGCGCCCGAGGTGCTCCAGCTCGTCGAGGTTCCCGAGCCGACCGCCGGCCCCGGGCAGGTCCGGATCGCGGTCCGCGCGGCGGGGGTCAACCCGTACGACACCAAGGTCCGCAGCGGCGTGATGGCCAAGGACCAGACGCTGGCGGCGCCCAAGGGCCTCGGCAACGACCTCGCCGGGGTCGTCGACCAGGTCGGCGAGGGCGTGACCGAGCTGGCGGTCGGCGACGAGGTGCTCGGGACCGGGGCCTCGACCTACGCCGAGTACGCGCTGGCCAAGCCGGCCAGCCTCGCGATCAAGCCCGCCGAGGTCCCGTGGGAGGTCGCCGGCGGGATCGGCGTCGCCGGACGCACGGCCTACCGCGTGCTCAAGCAGCTCGGGGTCCAGGAGGGCGAGACGCTGTTGATCCACGGTGCCGCCGGCGGGGTCGGGCTGTTCGCCGACCAGCTCGCCCGCGAGTGGGGCGTCAACGTGATCGGCACCGCCAGCGAGGCGAACCACGAGTACCTGCGGACCCTCGGCGTGCAGCCGGTGACCTACGGCGACGGGCTCGCCGAGCGGGTCCGGGCGATCGCCCCCGACGGCGTCGACGCGGTCTTCGACACCGCGGGGCGCGGCGTGCTGGCGCTGTCGGTCGAGCTGGCCGGCGGTCCCGAGCGCGTGATCACGATCTCCGGCAACGACGCGGCCGAGGCCGGCGTCCGCTTCTCAGGCGGCGACGGCGACACCGACACCTCTGGCGCGTTCCCGGAGATCGTCGCGCTGATCGCGGCCGGCCGGCTCGAGGTCCCGATCGCCGGTCGCTACCCGCTGGCCGAGGCGGCCGCCGCCCACGCGCAGAGCGAGGGCGGGCACGCCCGCGGGAAGATCGTGCTGCTGCCCTGAGCGGCGCGGACGACCGCGGGTAGGGTGGCGCCATGGCCGACCGCAGCGACCTGACCTTCCCCTCCGGCGGCGAGCAGTGCGCCGCCTACCTCTACCGCCCGGAGGGGACCGCGACCGGCGACCGGCCCTGCGTGGTGATGGCCCACGGCTTCAGCGCGACCCGCGACGACCGGCTGCCGGCGTTCGCCGAGCGGTTCGCGGCTGCCGGCTTCGTGGTCCTCGTCTTCGACTACCGCCACTTCGGGGCCAGCACGGGCCAGCCGCGGCAGCTGCTCGACGTCGGCCAGCAGCACGACGACTACCGGGCGGCGATCGCGTACGCCCGCGGGCTCGACGGCGTCGACCCCGAGCGGATCGTGCTCTGGGGCTCGTCGTTCAGCGGCGGGCACGTCGTCGCCGTCGCCGCGACCGACCCGCGGGTGGCGGCGGTCGTCGCCCAGGCCCCGTTCGCGGACGGGATCGCGACCGCCCGCAAGCTGCCGTTGGGCAACCTGGTGCGGATGACCGGTGCGGGGCTGCGCGACGTCGCCGGCGCGGCCGCGGGGCGCTCGCCGCACCTGGTGCCGGCGGTAGCCCCGCCCGGCGAGTTCGCGGCGATGACCGCCCCCGAGGCCGATCCCGGATTCCGGGGGATGGTCGGCGCCGACTCGCGCTGGCGGAACGCCTTCGCCGCCCGGCTGATGCTGACGCTGCCGCTCTACCGGCCCGGGCGCGCGGCGGCGAAGGTCCAGGCGCCGCTGCTGGTCTGCGTCTGCGATGCGGACGAGACGACGCCGCCCGCGCCCGCGATCGCGATGGCCGAGCGGGCCCCGCGGGGCGAGCTGGTCCGCTACCCGATCGGCCACTTCGACATCTACACCGGTGACGCGTTCGAGCGGGCGGTCACCGATCAGACCGCCTTCCTCCAACGGCAGCTGGCCTAGGCCGGGCTAGAGCGCGAAGCCGCCCGCGCCGTCCAGCTCGACCGGGCCGCCGATCGGGTCGCCGTCGAGCAGCCGGGCCATCGTCTCCGGGGCGTCGGCCTTGGCGAAGGTCCGGCGGCCGTCGGCGTCGCGGGCGACGACCGAGGCGAAGCTCGGCTGGCCCTCGCGGTCGTAGGGCGCGGTGAACGACTCGACGGTCCAGACGCCGGAGCCGTTCGCGACCAGCTCGCGGGTCGGCTGCCGGTCGACGACGGCCTGGACGTCGCGGTGGGCGAAGGGCCGGGCCGGCGGGGTCGCCGAGAGCAGCGCCAGCCCGTGCTTGGTCATGTACCAGCCGACGGCGCTGGCGAGCGCCAGCTGCTCGGGCTGCTCGCGGGCCCGATCGGCGAGGGTCGCGATCGAGTGCGTGACGTAGTTGTTCGCCGGTCCGCCGAAGAACGAGAGGCCGCCGGTGACGGTCAGCGGCCGGGCGGGATCGTCGACGCGGAAGCCGAGCTCGCGGGCGCCGATCTGGACCGCGCAGGGGAAGCACGAGTAGAGGTCGACGAGCGCGACGTCGTCGGCCCCGATCGCGGCGTGACCGAAGAGCGCCTCGCCGCAGGCGGCGATCGCTGGCGAGCGGTCGAGCCGGTCGCGCTCCCCCGCGAACCAGTGGTCGGAGGCGGCTGCCGTTGCGTGGACGAAGACCCAGCGGTCGCGGGGGATCCCCGCGGCCTCGGCGGCGCCGGCGCTGGTCACCAGCAGCATCGCGGCCTGGTCGACGGTGATGTCGGCGTTCATCGCCTTGGTGTACGGATCGCTGATCAGGCGGTTGCGCGGGGCGGGGGTGGCGGCCTCCGCGGCGGTCATCGACGTCCGCTCCCAGCCCTGGGGATGGGCGGCGGCGACCTCGCTGTAGCGCGACCACCAGGAGCCGATCCACTCCCGCTGCTCGCCGCTGGTGCGGCCGGCCTCGTGCCGCAGGACGTGCTCGAAGATCGGGTAGTAGCTGATCGGCAGGCCGACGCCGGCGGCCAGCTCGA
Source organism: Patulibacter ginsengiterrae (assembly GCF_056269115.1). Classification (NCBI taxonomy): domain Bacteria; kingdom Bacillati; phylum Actinomycetota; class Thermoleophilia; order Solirubrobacterales; family Patulibacteraceae; genus Patulibacter; species Patulibacter ginsengiterrae. The sequence continues at coordinate 161,584 of NZ_JBWDOG010000006.1, read as the reverse complement.
CGTCGTGCGAGGCGGGCCGGTCGCGGCCGAGCACGCGGGTCGGGGCGGTGCCCTCGGGCTGGGTCTCCCAGCCGGTCGGCTCGCCGCGGGTCATCGCGGTCCGGAACGCGGTGCCGACCTCGCCGCCGCCGAGCAGGGCGACCTCGAGCTCGCCGGCGGCGATCCGGGTCGCGGCGTCGCCGAGCAGGGCGATCGGGCTGTTGCCGCCGATCACGGTCCGGACCGTCTCGCGCGGGCTGATCCCGAGCGCCGAGGCGAGCAGCGCGCCGGGGTCCGGGATCGGCCACGAGAAGATGTCGACCAGGCCGACGCTCTCCGCCCGCTGGAGCAGGCCCTCGCCGCCGCGACCGGCGTCGGCGGCGGCCTTGCGGGCGGCGGCGACCATCAGGTCGAGCGGGGACGGCGTCGGGTCGCCGGAGTCCGGCCGGTGCGTGACCTGGCCGGTGCCGACGATGACGGGGGTGCGCGGGTCGACGGTGCTCACGCCCGACATCATGCCCGCCAGGAGCGAGACGTGCCACCTCCTACTTTCGGTGCCCGCCGGAGGTGGCGGCGGTCAGCCCGTCAAGCGCTCTTGCTCGAGGTCGAGGTCGCGCTGGATCCGGTGCATGACCCCGTCCCCGATGCAGCCCGTCGTCCGCAGCTCCAGCAGCGCGCGTCGCTCGGCGTCGAGCAGGTCGTTGCGGAAGGCGACGAAGCGGGCACTGCCGGCCTCCAGGCGTGCATCGGCCTCGCCCCGGTGCTGGGCGCTGTGGCGCTCCTGGCGGAAGCGGTACTGGGTCCGGAAGCGGTTGGCCATCGGTTCAGGGATGTCGTAGCCGGCGGTGATCTCGTCGAACTGGTCGAGCACCGCGTCGGCCATCGCCGCCCGCGCCATCGCCTCCTCCTCGGCGTCGCCGTCGTCGCTGTCGCGGAGGCCGAGGCAGGTCAGCAGGCGCGGCAGGGTCAGGCCCTGGAGCAGCAACGTGGTCAGGATCGCGACGTAGGCGAGCAGGATGATCCGGTCGCGGTCGGCGAACGGCGTGCCGTCGTCGAGCGCGACCGGGATCGCCAGCGCGGTCGCGAGCGAGACCGCCCCGCGCATCCCCGTCCAGGCGATCGCGATTCCCTCGGTGCCGCTGCCGACCGGGCGCAGCTCACGAAGCCGCGGGAGCCAGCGGACCAGCAGCTCGCCACTGCCGATCCACGCGATCCGCACCAGCATCACGACCGCGGCGACCAGCAGGCCCTGGAGGATCCAGGTGCCGGTCGGCTCGTGGGCGTCGCGCAGCGAGTCGGCGATCAGTGGCAGTTGCATCCCGACCAGTGCGAACAGCGCCGCGTTGGCGACGAACTGGAGCACCTCCCAGACCGCGAACGCCTGCAGCCGGTAGGTGGGGGTGACCAGCCACGGCGAGCGCCAGCCGAGCCAGACGCCGGAGGTGACCGCGGCGACGACGGCGGAGACCCCGGCGGCCTCGGCCGGCAGGTAGGCGAGGTACGGGGTCAGCAGCGAGATCGCGATCTCGGTCGTGGTGTCGCGGATCCGGCGCCGGATCGCGACGATCGCGATGCCGGTCAGGACGCCGATCGCGAGTCCGCCGAGGACGCCGAGCACGAAGCTGGCGCTGGCGTGCCAGAGCGAGAAGCCGCCCGAGGTCACCGCGAGGACCGCGAACTTGTAGATGATCAGCGCGCTCGAGTCGTTGATCAGCGACTCGCCCTCGACGATCGTCACCACCCGCCGCGGGGCGCCGATCCGCTGGGCGATCGCGGTCGCGGCGACCGGATCGGTCGGGGAGAGGACGGCGCCGAGCACGAACGCGGCCGGCCAGTCCATCCCGATCAGGACGTGGGCGGCGACGGCGACGGCGACCGCGGTCGCCAGGACCAGTCCGACCGCCAGCGTCGAGATCGAAAGCGCCTGGCGGCGGAGGTCGCGCAGGGAGCTGAAGAAGGCCGCCGCGTAGAGCAGGATCGGCAGGAAGATCACGAGCACCAGCTCGGGGTTCAGCTCGATCCGCGGGGCGCCCGGGATCAGCGCCAGCGCGCCGCCGCCGACCACCAGCACCAGCGGGTACGGAAGTCGTCCGGCCTGGGCGACGACCAGCAGCAGCGCGATCGCCAGCAGCAGGCCGGCCGCCTCGAGGTACGGCGTCGTCGCGGCGGCGTTGGCGAGCAGCGTCATCGACGAGCCAGGCTACGGGGCGGGCCCCCGGATCCGGGCGGTGACGGGCGTCGCGGGACCGGGCCGGTCGGTCGTCCGCCGATCGGGTGCGGCGCGGCCAGGGTCGGGCCGTGCGGCGGGGGCGACGGCGCCGTGGCCTCGACGCTGCCGCCGCGGCGGTTCAGCCGGGAGCCCCGACGACGCCCGGGCGGTTGGTCAGCCCGAGCCGTCGGCGGAGCGCGGCGATCCGGCCCGCAGCGGCCCCGCGGCGCGGATCGCCCGCGGGCAGCGCGCGGACCAGCGCCTCGGCCGCGAGCAGGTCGTCGGCGCCGTGCGGGCACGCGCACCAGGCGGCCAGGGCCTCGGCGTCGCCGGCCTCGAGCAGCGCTCCGCGGAGCTCGGCGTGGAGCCCGTCGCCGATCTCGCGGACCCCGGGGGCGACGCTCTCGGGCAGCAGCGGCCCGCGGTAGGCGCCGACCGCTCCGGCGAGGTCGCCCGCGGCCAGCCGCCGACGGACCTCGGTCAGGTCGTCGCTGACCCCGTCGGCGAGCCGGTAGGGGCGGGCGAGGACGACGCCGGGCAGCCGCGACCGCAGCCGTGAGCAGGCCGCGCGGGCGGTGCTGTCGTTGGCCTGGTCACCGTGCAGGAGGACCGCGAGGCGCTCGGCGGAGAGGCCGGCGCGGTGGAAGGCGAGCAGGGCGAGGATCTCCGCGTGGCTGCGGCTGAGCGGTTGGGCGCCGTCGCGGCGGCGGGCGAGCGGGCTGGTCGTCCCCAGCAGCTCGAGCGTCGCCTGCGGACGCGGGCGAGCGACGTCGTCGTCGGCGAAGACGAGGAAGCCGTCGTCGCCGGCGGGCTCGGCGTGACCGATGCTCCCGTCGGGCAGTCGTACGGGTCCGCCGTCGGGGCCCGGCAGCGGCAGCCGCCAGCGCCGGTCGCCGCTGGCCAGGGCGTTGCCGCCCCCGTCGAGGCGGATCACCCGTCCGGCCGGGCTGAGCGCGAGCGCGGGCCGCGGGGCGCCGGTCGGCCGCTGGCGGACCAGCGCCTGCAGGCGGGCGTCGCGGCGCAGCGCCCGGGCCCGCAGCACCTGCTCCGCCGCCCGCGCCGCGCCGACCAGGAACGGCAGCGTGCGGGGGTCGACCGTCCGCAGGTCGGCGGTCGCGTCGAGCACGCCGAGCAGCTCGCCGGTCTCGGGGTCGTGGATCGGGGCGGCCGAGCAGGTCCAGTCGTGGACCGCGGGCCGGAAGTGCTCGGCGCTGAAGATCTGGACCGCGTGGTCCTCGATCAGCGCGGTGCCGACGGCGTTGGTGCCGGCGGACCGCTCGCTCCAGTCGGAGCCGGCCTCGAAGGCCATATCGCCGCCGGCCCGCTCGACGGCCGACTCGGCGCCGTCGACCCACAGCAGCAGCCCGTCGGCGTCGCTGAGGGCGAAGACGTGGGGTGCGCTGGCCGACAGCTCCCGCAGCAGCCGCGTGAGCCCGGGCCGGACCGTGGCCAGCGGGTGCAGCGACCGGCGCTGCTCGAGCGCGTCGCCCGCGAGCGAGGAGACAGGCCGGGTCAGCGACGGATCGACCCCGGCTGCGGCCGAGCGCTGCCACGAACGGTCGATCACCGACCGCACCGCTCCCGCGACCTGGCGGCCGGTCCGGGCGGTCTCATTCAGTCGCGCCAGCCGCAGGGCGTGGCGGACCGGGTCGGCGGCGGCGTCGAACGCCGCCCACGGATCGATCGAACTGCGGGGCATCTCTCTCACCACCGATCGTACGCACGCGCCGAGCGCGCGGGGGGAAACACGGCGGTTGCACGGGGGTTGCGAGCGGGGGCGCCCGGCGGTCGGGGTCGGAGCGACCGGCATCGCCCGTCCCAAACGTGGCGCGTTGCCGCTCGTGATTGGCAGCGTGAGGGCAACGGGCGCGGGCGTACGTTCGTCCTGACCCCTCCCGGCCACGGGATGCGATCTCGAGAGAGATCGCCTCCCCGCCGCGCCGGAGACCAACGACGGACACGGAGAGTTCGATGGCCACCACCAGCGTCACCCCCGCTCACCACGCGAGCAGCTTCCTGCAGGGCACCAAGCGGCTGTTGATCGACGGCGAGCTCGTCGACGCGGTCTCGGGCCGGACCTTCGAGACCATCGATCCCGGCACCGGCGAGGTCCTCGCCGTGGTCGCGGAGGGCGACGCGGCCGACATCGACCTTGCCGTCGCGGCCGCCCGCCGCGCCTTCGAGGGGCCCTGGTCGAAGCTCAACCCGTCCGAGCGCGGCCGGATCCTGCACCGCACCGGCGACCTGATCATGGAGCACGCCGAGGAGCTGGCGGAGCTCGAGTCGCTCGACAACGGCAAGCCGAAGGCGGTCGCGCTGGCCGCCGACGTGGCCCTCGCCGCCGACCTCTTCTGGTACATGGCCGGCTGGGCGACGAAGATCAAGGGCGGCACCGTCACGCCGTCGGTCCCGTACCTGCCGGGCGCCGAGTTCCACGCCTACACGCTGCGTGAGCCGATCGGCGTCGTCGGCCAGATCATCCCCTGGAACTTCCCGCTGCTGATGGCCGCCTGGAAGCTCGGCCCGGCGCTGACGACCGGCAACACGGTCGTCCTCAAGCCGGCCGAGCAGACGCCGCTGTCGGCGCTGCGGCTCGGCGAGCTGCTGCTCGAGGCGGGCCTGCCCAAGGGCGTCGTCAACATCGTCACCGGCTACGGCGAGACGGCCGGCGCCGCGCTGGCCGCGCACCCCGACGTCGGCAAGATCGCCTTCACCGGCTCGACCGAGGTCGGCAAGATGATCGCGCGGGCCGCGACCGGCAACCTCAAGCGGGTCTCGCTCGAGCTCGGCGGCAAGTCGCCGAACATCATCTTCGACGACGCCGACGTCGACGCGGCGATCGCCGGGGCCGCCCAGGGCATCTTCTTCAACCAGGGGGAGGTCTGCTCCGCGGGATCCCGCCTGTACGTCGCCGAGCAGCACTTCGACCAGGTCGTCGAGGGTGTCTCGGCCGCGGCCAAGGGGATCAAGGTCGGCTACGGGATGGACGCCGACACGGAGATGGGTCCGCTCGTCTCCCGCGAGCAGTTCGATCGCGTCACCGGCTACCTGAAGCTCGGCCAGGAGGAGGGCTCGTCCGCCGTCGCCGGCGGCAACCCGATCGACCGGCCGGGCTACTACGTCGAGCCGACCGTGATCACCGGCGCCGACGCGAACCACGCGATCGTGCGCGAGGAGGTCTTCGGACCCGTGATCGCGGCGCTGCCGTTCAGTGACGTCGACGACCTCGCCCGCCAGGCCAACGACTCGCACTACGGCCTCGCCGCGGGCGTCTGGACGCGCGACGTCTCCAAGGCCCACCAGCTCGCCAAGCGGATCCAGGCGGGCACGGTCCACGTCAACACGTACCACGTGTTCTCCGCCGAGCTGCCGTTCGGCGGCTACAAGCAGAGCGGCTGGGGCCGCGAGATGGGGGAGGAGGTCCTCAACAACTACCTCGAGACGAAGTCGGTGATCGTCGCCCTCTAGGGGCTTCGGGACGGGCGTCGCGTTCCCCGCGACGACGTCCCGAGACCGCTCGCCGCGGCGAGCACCGGGCGAAGGGTCCGCGCGACGGCGGGCCCTTCGTCGTTCCGGGGGGGGGGGCGGGCACGAGCCGGAACACGGCTGACGCGGTCGTCGGGCGGGGCGGGGCGGTGGTGGGCAGGATCGCCGGGCGGGTCGTCCTTCCGCAGGCCCGACTGTCAGGATCGGGGCATGTCCCGGTCGTTCGAGGAGCTGGTTGCCGAGGCCGAGGCGGTGCCGGTCGCCGGCTGGGAGTTCTCCTGGCTCGCCGGACGGGCAACCGAGCAGCGGCCCTCGTGGGGCTACGCGCGGACGATCGCGCGGCGGCTGGCCACGGCGTCGGCCGCGCTCGACGTCCAGACCGGCGGCGGCGAGGTGCTGGCCGAGGCGCCGGAGCTGCCGACGCTGACCGTCGCGACCGAGTCGTGGCCGCCGAACGTGGCGAAGGCGACCGCGCTGCTGCGACCCCGCGGGGTCGCGGTCGTCGCCGACGCGGACGAGCCGCCGCTGCCGTTCGCGGACGCGACCTTCGACCTCGTCGTCAGCCGCCATCCGGTCACGGTCTGGTGGGCCGAGATCGCCCGGGTGCTCCAGCCCGGCGGCGTCTACCTCGCCCAGCACGTCGGACCGGCGAGCGTCTTCGAGCTGGTCGAGTACTTCCTCGGTCCGCAGCCCGAGGCGGTGCGGCGCGCGCGGCATCCGGACGACGCGCGGGCCGGGGCGGAGGCCGCCGGCCTCGAGATCGTGGACCTACGGCCGGAGGCGCTGCGGACGACCTTCGGCGACGTCGGCGCGGTGATCTACTTCCTCCGCAAGGTGATCTGGATGGTGCCCGGCTTCACCGTCGACGGCTACCGCGAGCGGCTGCGGGAGCTGCACGAGCGGATCGAGGCCGAGGGGCCGTTCGTGGCGACGACGACCCGCTTCCTGATCGAGGCGCGCAAGCCGGGCTGAGCGGCTTGCGGGGCCCTCGGGCTCATGACCCTAAGGTCGCCAGGTTCGAATCCTGCCCCCGCTACTCTCGGAACCCCTGCAAACGCGGGGGTTCCGTCGTTTCTGGGGAGAGCATCGCGGACGGCGACCCGTTCATTGGCCGTCATGTTGGGGGCGCGCATGGTAGGTGCCCGCGACCCGGGGGCGGCTGCTTCTTGGCTGCAGTAGGCGGCAGCGGGATTCACCGCTGCTCGACTCACGTTGTGCCTTCGAGTCGCTTGGCTTCTGCGCGCCACTGCTCCACGATGTCGTCCGCCACATCGCTCCGGCGCGTCTCGCTTGAACCGCGCGGCCGGACTGGATCTTGTCTGCCATCTCTCCGAGTAGACGAGCGGTGCCCCCTGCAAGACTCGGGCAGCGTTCAGAGGATGCTCAACAAGGAAACGTCTCGTGGCTGAGCTGCACCCGACTACGCACCTGCAGGCTGCTGCTTGGGTGCCCGATGACGACCCCGAGCGCCCGTGGGACGAGGCCGCTGCTCTCGCCGCTAACTGGATCTGGGAGCGCAGCGAGATCGAGGGGGGCTTGAGGTGACCCGATGAGGCTGCGAAACGGCAGATCGTGACTTGGCCAAGTGCCAGGGATCTGCCGAGTGCCCCTGATTCGCCCGGAATGGACGCGCGGCCGGCGAACGCCGCATCAACGAACGCCCGCTCCGCGGCGCGATCCTTTGCCCACTTGGCGTCGATCATCGTGGTGGCGATGTCGGCGTGGCCGAGCCACTGCTTGATTGCTACGAGTGGGACGCCTGCGGAGGCCATCTGCGTGCCGAAGGGGTGGCGCAGTGAGCGGAAGAGACTATGCCGCGCTCGCGTCCGCTCATGTGCCCGTCCATTGTTCGATCCGTCATCGGTGGTCGCCGCGACCCGGTTCCTGCGGTGTCGGGCGACGTGCACGATGCTGGCGGCGACCCGTCACGGCCCGAAGTGGAAGCACGTGATCCGCAGGCCGCGCCGGAAGTACATCGCGTGGGCGGCGGCGCGTTCCGGAGTCGGGGCGGAGTCGAGCTGCAGCTCGTCGCAGCCGAGCTGGTCGCGGCGGCGCTCGAGCTCGTCCATCAGGAAGCCGCCGACCCCGAGCCGGCGGGCCCCGGCGTCGGTCACGAGATCGTCGACGTAGAGCACCCGTCCGTAGGCGACGTTGTGGACCAGCTTGTAGGTGGCGACGCCGATCGCGTCCTCCTCGCCGTCGCGGTGGACGCCGAGCACGACCTCGTCGTGGCGGTCGATCGTGACCTGCAGGCGTTCGAGCAGGGCCTCCCGGGTGGCGGGCACGGGGCGCAGCTGGAGCAGCGTGCGGAGGACCGGGCGCGGGTCGGCGGTGTGGTCGCGCAGCGTCAGTCGGGCGGGGGCGGACATCGCCCGATCGTGACGCGGGCCGGGCCCCGGCGAGGTTGGAGCGCCACCGATTCCGCGACCGCCCGATCGTGGCCGCCACGGTGGCGGACCGTGCGCTGACCGCCGTGGCTACTCGGTCGCCGCCAGCGCGCGCCGCGTCGAACCGCGGGCGTTCAGGCGGACCGGGATCAGGATCTGCTGCTGGGCCGGGACCCGCTCCTCGACGATCTCGATCAGCAGCTCGACCGCCCGCGCCCCGATCTGCTCGGGATGGAGGTGGAGGGCGGTCAGCGACGGGGACGCACGGAGGTTGGCGTCGGAGTCCGAGTAGCCGGCGATCAACAGGTCCCCGGGAACGTCGAGACCGCGGGTGGTGGCCGCGAGCTGGGCCCCGAGCGCGAGCCGGTCGAGTGCGGCGAGGATCGCGTCGGGGCGGTCGCCCTCCAGCAGCCGGCCGGCGGCGGCGAAGCCCGCTCCCTCGCCGAGGTCCTCGCTGACGATCTCGATCTCGGGCCGGCGACGACGCTCGGTGCACCAGGCGAGGTAGGTCTCGCGCATGTCGTGGGCGTAGGAGGTGCCCAGCGGGGCCGAGATCAGGGCGATCCGCTCGGCGCCGGCTCGCTCGAGGTGCGCGAGCAGCCGCCGGGTGCCGGCGGCGTGGTCGTTGTCGACCCACGGTCCGCTGTCCTCCTCGCCGTCCTCGTGGGCGATCCGCCCGGTGGTCACGACCGGGGTGCCGGCGGCGCGCAGATCGGCGACAGTCGGGTCGTCGGCGACCGGGTCGACGACGACCGCGCCGTCGATGGCGGTCCGCTGCCAGGCGTGCTCGCCCTCCGCGCCGCTGGTCGACAGGACCAGCGCGTAGCCCCGCGAGAGCGCGGCGGTGCTGGCCGCGCTCAGCAGTTGAACGAAGTACGCAACGTCGGTGATCATCGACGGCGAGCCGGCGCCGGGGTGGGCGACGGTCAGGCCGAGCAGCCCGGTCCGGCCGCCGACGAGCCGCTGCGCCGAGGGGTTCGGGCGGTAGCCGAGCCGCTCGGCGACCTCGCGGACGTGGGCCCGGGTCGTCTCGGGCAGTCGGCCCTTGCCGTTGAGGGCGTGGGACACGGTCGTCACGGAGACCCCCGCCTCGGCGGCGACGTCGCGGATACCGACCCGCTTGCTCCGTTCTGGACGACTCACCTGGCGGATCCTACTCACATCCGGACTTGACAGACAAAAACGGTTTTGCGTAAGGTCCATCACAGAGCGACCTCGAGACGGGGGCCGGGAGGGTCATCCGTTCCGTGGTCGGTCTGCAGGAGGGGAGGGTTCGTGAGGTGCCCACCGACGGCGCAGGCCGGCGGCGGTCGTTCCCCACTCACGAGCCGAGGCCGGGTCACGCGGTCCCCTCTGTCGCCCTCGTGACGCTGAAAAAACGTTCTTGCAACCTGGAGCCCCAGAGATGACACCGAAGCACGACCCGCACATGTGGACCAGCCTGCTCCACGCCGGCCTCGCCGGATCGTTCATGGGCGTGCCGCACGTGCCGGCCGACACGGCGGCGCTGCGTGAGCACGGGGCGACGGCCGCGATCTACGGGATCCCGTTCGACGCGACCAACATCAGCCGGACCGGCGCCAACTACGGCCCCCGCGAGATCCGCGAGATCTCGGTCCAGTACAAGCCATACCTCGCCAACTACGACTTCAACCTCTTCGACGCGCTGAACGTCGTCGACTGCGGCGACGTCAACGTCGCGCTGGCCAACGCCGAGGTCACCTTCGCCCGGGCCCAGCACGACATCGGCCAGATCATCGGCGCCGGCGCCCTGCCGGTCACGCTCGGCGGCGACCACTCGATCGCGATCCCGGCCGTCCGCGCGGTCAAGGACCACGTCGCCGATCCCGGCCTGATCCTGATCGACGCCCACCTCGACAGCGCGCCCGACGTCGGTGGCGAAGAGCTCAACCACTGCTGCCCGATCACCCGCGCCGTCGACGCCGGCTTCGACCCGGCCAAGATCGTGCTCGTCGGGATCGGCGGCTGGATGAACCCGCGGGCCGAGCTCGACTACTGCGAGGAGAAGGGCATCAGCGTCGTCTGGCTCGACGAGATCGCCGAGAAGGGGACCGCCTGGGCCGTCGACCGCGCGCTCGAGATCGCCGGCGCCGGCGACGGGGTCTACCTGAGCTTCGACGTCGACTCGCTCGACGCCGCCTACGCTCCCGGCACCTGCTGCCCGACCCCGGGCGGCCTGACCGCCCGTGAGGCGATCGAGCTCGTCCGCGGCGTGTCCCGGCCCGGCCTGGTCGGCGTCGACGTCGTCGAGACCTCGCCGAGCCTCGACCCGACCCCGACCACGAGCCTGATCGCCGGCCGGATCGCGCTCGAGGCGATGGCCTTCCACGCCGGCTGCGGGCGCTGATCACGTGAGGGTCCTGCTCGTGCAGGCCGCCCCCGAGCCGGGGGCGCGCCGCGCCAACATCGCGACCGTGCGGACGGCACTGGAGGAGCACCCCGAGGTCGAGCTCGCGGTCTTCCCCGAGCTGTTCCTGGACGGGTACGACCCCGCGAACGCCCACCGCACCGCCAGCACCGCGGAGGAGGCGATCGCCGAGATCGCCCCCGTCGCGGCGCAGCAGCAGACGGCGGTCGTCGTCGGGTTCGCCGAGCGGCGGGGGGACGCGATCGCCAACAGCGTCGCGCTCGTCTCCGCCGCCGGCGAGCTGGTCGACGTCTACCGCAAGACGCACCTCTTCGGCGCCGTCGAGCACGCCACCTTCACCCCCGGCGACGAGTACCTCGTCGCGCCGCTCGCGGGCCACCGGGTCGGCCCGCTGAACTGCTTCGACGTCGAGTTCCCGGAGCCCGCCCGCGCGCTCGCGGGGGCGGGGGCGGAGCTGCTCGTGACGATCGCGGCGAACATGGCCCCGTACGCCGATCAGCACCGGCTCGCCGCCCGCTCGCGGGCGCTGGAGAACCGGCTGCCGCACGTCTACGTCAACCGGGTCGGCCACGAGTCCGGCCACACATTCGTTGGCGGGAGCTGCATCGTCGACCAGGACGGCCGAGTACTGGCCGAGACAGACCCGGGGGACCGACACGAAGCCGGCACCCCGGTGCTGCTCGTTGCCGACGTGCCCGTCGGAGATCGTCCCCACGACGACTTCGACTACCTCGATCATCTGCGTGACCGCTTGCCGGTCCGCACCGCTCACCACCCGACCGCGCAAGGATCCGCATGAGTACGACCAAGACCCCGGCGACCGTCTTTCAAAGAAAGGCCACAGGACTCGTCCGTGAAGGACGAACGCGCGACGCGCTCTTCTACAACGTCATGTGGTCGAGCGTCGCCCTGACGTTCGGCTTCTTCTGGCTGTTCTACGGGTTCTACCCGGGGGCCAACGCGATCGTCGGCTTCCTGATCGCCTCGGCGCTCGGGCTACCGGGCGCGTTCCTCTACGCGATGCTGACCCAGGTCATGCCGCGGACCGGCGGGGACTACGTCTTCAACAGTCGCGCGCTGCATCCATCGATCGGCTTCGCCGCCAGCTTCAGCTTCTGCTTCTGGCTCGCGGTCGTGATCGGCGTCTACACGACCTACATCGCCGAGTACGGCTTCGGCGCGCTGGCACGGATGATCGCCGGCTACACCGGGGCGACCGGCTGGTTGAGCGTCGCTGACTGGCTCACCTCGAGCTGGGGCCTGTTCATCGTCGGCACCTTCCTGCTGATCGGCTCCGCGGCGCTGTTCGCGCTCGGCGGCCTGCGGCTGTTCTTCAAGGTCCAGATCTGGGCCTTCGCCATCTACCTGATCGGCGCCCTGCTGATCCCGATCCTGCTCGGCCTGTTCGGCAGCCACGCCGGGTTCCTCGGCCAGTTCGACAGCTACTCCGCCAACCTCGGCGTCTCCGACGCTGCCGCCAAGCTGGCCGCCTCGGCCCGCGATGCCGGGCACGCCTCGACCGAGTTCTCGCTCAGCGCGACGATCAAGTCGGCGTCGATCTGGTGGTTCATCTTCGGCTTCATCTACTCCAGCAACTACTTCGCCGGCGAGATCCGGATGCAGCGCCGCACGCACCTGTTCTCGATCCCCGGCGCCGTCGGCCTGGTCGTCCTGATCCTGCTGCTGCTGACCCCGGCCTTCACCAAGATCGTCGGCTACGACATGGCCGGTCAGTTCGGCCTCGCCGATCCGGCCAGCTACGGCTTCTCCGGGGCCCCGGCCTACGCCGAGCTGATGGCGATCGCGTCCGGCTCGCCGATCATCGGCGGCATCATCATCCTCGGCTTCGCGGTCTCGATGATGGTCTGGCTGCCCCAGACGATCCTGCTCGTCAGCCGCAGCATGTTCGCCTGGTCGTTCGACCGCGTGATGCCGCAGGCGCTCTCCTACGTCGAGCCGAAGACCCGCTCGCCGCTGGTCGCGATCGTCGTGATGACGAGCCTCTCGATCGCCAGCACCGCCGTCTACTCGTTCACCGACTGGTTCTCGTCGCTGGCCGCGCTGCTCGGGCTCTCGCTGACCCTGCTGGTGACGGCGATCTCCGGTGTGGTGCTGCCGCTGCGTCACCCCAAGCTGGTCGCTTCGACCGCCTACGGCCGCAAGATCCTCGGGATCCCGATGCTGTCGCTGGTCGGCGGCCTCGCGGTGCTCGGCTTCGGCGGCGCGATCACGATCCTGCTGATCGACCCGAACTCGGGTGCGAGCCTGGCCAACAACCCGGGCAAGCTGATCATGGCCGTCGGGGTCTACGTGGTCGCGATCGCGATCTACATCATCAGCCGGGCGATCCGCAGTCGCCAGGGATACGACCTCGACCTCGCGTACCGCGAGCTCCCGGCCGAGTAGAAGGAGCACGATGGGACTCTTCGGCAAGCGCAAGAGCGCCGCGGGTGCGGCCAGTCAGCGGATCTACTTCGCCAGCGACATCCACGGCGCCGAGGTGCTGTGGCGGAAGTTCCTCAACGCCGGTCGCGTCTACGAGGCCAACACGCTGATCATGGGCGGGGACGTCACCGGCAAGGTGGTGATCCCGCTCGTGGAGGCGGAGGCCGGTGGCTGGACCGCCGATCTCTACGGCGACGTCCAGCATGCCGTCACCGACGACGAGATCAAGGCGCTCGAGGACCGGATCCGCAACAGCGGCCTCTACCCGCACCGGATGACCCCGGAGCAGGTGACCGAGGTCGGTGGGATGGAGGAGGAGCGCCGCGAGGAGTGGTTCGCGGAGGTCATGCTCCAGACGTTCCGCCGCTGGTTGGAGCTGGGGGCCGAGCGCCTCGACGGGACCGACGTCCGCTGCTTCATGATGCCCGGCAACGACGACCCCGACGGCGTCGACGGCGCGATCGAGGAGGCGACCCGGGTCGAGGCCTGCGACGAGCGGATCGTGACCTTCGGCGACTACACGATGGTCTCGATGGGGTGGGCGAACCGGACCCCGTTCGATTCCCCGCGCGAGATGGACGAGTCGGAGCTGTTCGACCGGGTCAGCGCGCTCTGCGAGCAGGTCGAGGACCGCGATCGCCTGATCCTCAACCTGCACGTGCCGCCGTACGACTCGCGGCTGGACACGGCGCCGGCGCTCGACGCCGACCTCAACGTCGTGATGTCCGGGTCGGAGCCGAAGCTGGTCCCGGTCGGCTCGACGGCGGTCCGTGAGCTGATCGAGAAGTACCAGCCGCTGCTGTCGCTGCACGGCCACGTCCACGAAAGTCCCGGTGCGACCGAGATCGGCCGTACGGTGTCGATCAACCCGGGCAGCGATTACCACACGGGCCGGATCGCCGGCTGCCTGATCAACCTGACACCGGGACGCGTCCGCCATCAGTTCGTGACCGGATGACCACCGAGGAGCAGAGCATGATGAGCACGACCGAGAGCGGTGTCCTGCCCGAGCTGCCCCAGGAGGCAGCGCGGCTGGCGGCGCTGGCCACCGAGCAGGGCGTGCGGATGCGCCTGCTCGGGGGGATCGGCATCCGGCTGCTGCTGGGCGAGCGGATGCCGCCCGCGCTGTACCGGACCAGCGACGACCTCGACTACCTGACCGACCGCAGCTCGTCGCGGGCGGTCGAGCGGCTGCTGGCGGAAGCCGGCTGGGAGGGCGACCGCGAGTTCAACGCGCTCAACGGTGCCCGCCGGCTGATCTTCCACCACGATCCGACCGGTCACAAGATCGACGTCTTCGTCGAGTCGTTCGAGATGTGCCACGCGTTGCCGCTGGCCGAGCGGATCGACGTCGAGGACCGGACCCTCGCCGCCGCCGAGCTGGCGCTGACCAAGCTCCAGGTCGTGAAGCTGAACCCGAAGGACCAGGGCGACCTCTACGCCCTGTTCGCCGGGCTGCCGGTCGCGGACCACGACACGGACGCGATCAACGGCGCCCGGATCGCCGAGCTGACCGCTCGCGACTGGGGCCTCTGCCACACCCTCGAGATCAACCTCGACCGGCTCCGCGAGGGGCTGGCCGAGAGCGCGCTCGACGCGGGCGAGCGGGTCCTCGTCCGCGAGCGGCTCGACGCCCTGTCGGCCGCGATCGAGGCCGCCCCGAAGTCGCGCGGCTGGAAGCTGCGGGCGAAGATCGGCGAGCGCAAGCGCTGGTACGAGCTCCCGGAAGAGGTCGAGCGGGAGGGCTGAGCCGGACCCGGCGACCCGTCCGCTCAGGCGGGCGGGTCGCCGGCGGCGCGCCGCTCGGCGGCCAGCGCCAGGACCAGCGTCGCGATCGTCGTCGGATCGCGCAGCGAGCTGCCGAGCGTGTCGGCCAGGCGGCCGAGCCGGTAGCGGAGCGAGTTGGGGTGCAGGTGCAGCGAGGCCGCTGCGGCGGCCGCGTCGAGGTCGTGCGCGAAGTAGGCCAGCAGCGCCTCGCGCAGGCCGGGACGGGCGTCGATCGCGGCCAGCACCCGTTCCACCTGGGGCGCGATCGCCGCCGGTTCGACCTCGCCGACGACCAGCGCGGGCAGGTCGACGTCGACGTAGCGGCGCCAGCGGTCGTGGTGGTCCCCGGATCCGGCGCCCGCGACGGGGCTCGGGCCGTTGGCCGTCCGCGGTGCGCGGCCAACGGTGGCGGGAGCGGTCAGCGTGTCGGCGACGACGTGCGCGTCGGCGCCGCTGCGGGCGATCGCGGCCGCCCCGGCGCCGCCGCGCCCGACGCCGATCGCGATCCCGTCGGTGTCGGCATCGGCGGTCAGGCGGCGGAGCAGTTCGTCGGGGACGTCGCCCTCGGGGACCGCGACCAGCGCCACGACCCGGCCGCGGTCGACGGTCACGAGCCGGGCGACCCCGGCCGCCGCCAACCGCTCGTCGATCCGCCGCTCGATCCGCTCGACCCCGGCCGGCGTCTGGAGGCCGGGGGCGGGGGCGACGGCCAGGACCGCGCTCGGCGCGCGCAGGTCGATCCCGCAGGCGGTCGCCCGCGCGCGCAGGGTCTGCTCGTCGCCGACGCCCGCCAGCAGATCGGTCAGCAGCAGCCGCCGCAGCTCCCGGTCCTGGCGGAGGCCGGTCTGCTCGAGCCGGCCGACCGCGGCCAGCAGCGGGGCGGCGGCCTGGAGCACCGGGCGGACCAGCCGGTGGTCGTGGAGCTCGCGTCCGCGCGCGGCCAGCGCCAGCCAGCGCCCGTCGGGATCGGCCGCGTCCGGCGCGACCGGGGCGACGACGATCCGCCAGCCGTCCCGCTCGACCTCGCGGACGCCGGCCGCGGGATCGTCCAACAGCTCGCCGAGGCCGGAGGGCAGCTCGCCGATCGCCTCCTCGGGCGTCCCGTCGGGATGCAGCACCGCGACCGACGACTCCAGCAACCGGGCGAGCCGGCGGACGACGGTCGGCTGCGGGTCGCTGGAGGAGAGCGCGTCGACGAGGTACCGCTGCATCGACGAGAGCCGCTGGAGGATCCGCATCTCGGACGAGAGCAGCGCCCGCTGCACGAACCCCTCGATCTCGCGGAAGGGGGTCTGCAACGGCACGCTGAAGACCGGCAGTCCGAGCTCGCGGGCGGAGTCGAGCAGCGGCTCGGGGACGCTGGCGAAGCCGAGGTCGAGCCCGATCCCGAGCGCCGCCACCCCGGCCCCGAGCAGCTCGCCCGGCAGCGCGCGCTGGGCCTCGACGTTGCCGATGAGGCGGACGCCGGTGCTCAGCATCACCCAGTCGGGCGCGAGCCAGCGAGCCGGACGGTCGATCTCGATCGCGTGGACGCCGGAGACCCGCCGAGCGCGCGCCTCGTCGCCGCCGACGACCAGCTCGAGCTGCAGGTCGTGCTGGTCGAGCAGGTCGCCGAGGCAGAACAGCGAGGAGGGGCGGTTGGCGGGCATGGGTCGGTCGGAGCGGGGGTGGGGGAGCGGAGGCCTGACGGCCATCATCGTGGACCGACAACCATTGTGCTCGCCACGAACGACATCGGTGGCCTTCGTCGTCAACCCCGTTGCGAGCGGTCCGTCCCAACGCGAGGCTGGG
Organism: Patulibacter ginsengiterrae; assembly: GCF_056269115.1. NCBI lineage: Bacteria > Bacillati > Actinomycetota > Thermoleophilia > Solirubrobacterales > Patulibacteraceae > Patulibacter > Patulibacter ginsengiterrae. The sequence goes on along the minus strand of NZ_JBWDOG010000006.1, from coordinate 145,131 downwards.
ACCATGCCCCAGCCGGTCGCCCCCCGACGTCCCGTCGCCTCCGAACACGCCGGTCAGCTGCTGATCGGCGGCCACTGGCGGGTGGCCACGACCACCGATCCGCACGTCTCGCCCGGGGACCCGAGCTGGACCCTGGCGGAGATCGGTCGCTCGACCCCCGACGACGTCCACGAGGCCTACGCCGCCGCGTCGCGGGCCCAGATCGACTGGGCCGAAGGCGGCGCCGGTCGTCGTTCAGCGGTCCTGCACCAGTGGGCCCGGCTGGTCGAGGACGAGCTCGAGGAGCTGGCCCAGCTGCTCGCCGCGGAGGAGGGCAAGGCCGTCCGCGACGCGCGCGGCGAGGCGAAGCGGACCGTCCAGATCCTGCGCTGGTTCGCGGGCGAGGCGCTGCAGCCGGCCGGCGACGTGCACCCGCGGACCGAGCCCGACACGCTGCCGCTGACGATCGAGCGGCCGCTCGGCGTCGTCGCCTGCCTGACCCCGTGGAACTTCCCGCTCGCGATCCCCGCCTGGAAGATCGCCCCGGCGCTCGCCTACGGCAACGCGGTGGTCTGGAAGCCGAGCGAGCTGGCGACCTGCTGCGCGACCCGGCTCGCGGAGCTGGCCGCCGAGGCCGGGCTCCCCGACGGCGTCCTCAACCTGCTGCCCGGGCCGGGGGCGCCGATCTCCGACGCGCTGACCGAGGACCCGCGGCTGGCCGCCCTGACCTTCACCGGCTCGACCCGCGTCGGCCGCCTGCTGCAGGCCGCGACGGCCGCCCGCGGGATCCGGGTCGGCGTCGAGATGGGCGGCAAGAACGCCGCGGTCGTGCTCGCCGACGCCGATCTCGACGACGCCGCCGACCAGATCGTCCGCGGGGCGATGCTCGCGACCGGCCAGCGCTGCACCGCGACCAGCCGGCTGTACGTCGAGCAGGCCGTCCACGACGCGCTGGTGGAGCGGATCGTCGAACGCGTCGGGCAGATGGTCGTCGGCGACCCGCTCGACGACGCGACCCAGATCGGGCCGCTCGTGAGCCGGACCCAGTTCGATCGCGTCGCGGGCTACCTCGCGCAGACCGCCGACGACGGCATCGAGGTCCGCGCCGGCGGCACCGCCGGCGATCCGGAGCGCGGCTTCTTCGTCGCCCCGACCGTCGTCACCGGCGTCCCCGAGGGGCACCCGCTGCTGCACGAGGAGATCTTCGGGCCGGTCCTGGCGATCGTCCCGGTCAGCGACTTCGCCGACGCGATCGTCCGCGTCAACGACTCCGAGTACGGGCTGTCGGCCGCGATCTTCACCCGCGACCTCGCCTCGGCGATGCTCTTCGCCGAGCGGGTCGAGGCGGGCATGGTCCACGTCAACCGCGAGACCGGCGGCGCCGATCCGCACGTGCCGTTCGGTGGCGACAAGGCCTCGTCGGCGCTCGACCGCGAGCAGGGCGTCGCCGCCCGCCGCTTCTTCACCACCACCCGCAGCGTCTACGTCCGCATCCGGTCGCGGGCGTGAGCGCCACCGCCCGGCGCCCGGCCGGCGCCGACCACCCGACCGTGCGGCCAACCGCCGCCACCACCGACCTCGATCAGGAGAGAGCACGATGAGCACGAAGACCGGAAGCGCCCTCTGGCATCCCTTTGCCGACATGGGAGCCGTCGAGAGCGCCCCCTTCGTGATCGACCGCGGCGAGGGCTGCTGGGTCTGGGACGAGAACGGCCGTAGCTACCTCGACGCGACCGCGGCCCTCTGGTACGCGAACCTCGGTCACGGCCGGGCCGAGATCGCCGACAAGGTCGCCGCCCAGCTGCGCAAGCTCGACGGCTACAGCATCTTCGGCGACTACTCCAACCGTCCCGCGATGGAGCTGGCCGACCGGCTCGCCGCGCTCGCCCCGAGCCCGGGCACGAAGGTCTTCCTCGCCTCCGGCGGCGGCGACGTGATCGACTCCGCGGCGAAGCTCGCCCGGCGCCACTTCCAGCACGGCGGACAGCCGGAGCGCTACCACCTGATCAGCCGCCGTCACGGGTACCACGGGACCCACGGCTTCGGCACCTCGGTCGGCGGGATCGAGGGCAACACGACCGGCTGGGGCCCGCTGGTCCCCGGCACGTCGGTGATCGACCACGACGACCCGGCCGCGCTCCAGGCCGAGATCGATCGCATCGGCGCCGACAAGGTCGCCGCGTTCTTCTGCGAGCCGGTGATCGGGGCCGGCGGCGTGCGCCCACCCGCGCCCGGCTACATCGAGGCGGTCGCCGCGATCTGCCGTGACGCCGGCGTCCTGTTCGTCGCCGACGCGGTGATCTGCGCCTTCGGCCGGCTCGGGACCTGGTTCGGGATCGACCGCTGGCCGGTCGAGCCGGACATGATCACGACCGCCAAGGGCCTCAGCTCCGGCACGATCCCGATCGGCGCGCTGCTGGTCGCCGGTCACATCGCCGAGCCGTTCTTCACCGGCAAGCCGGGCGCGCCGGTCTTCCCCCACGGCGCGACCTACGCCGGCCACCCGGTCGCGGCGGTCGCCGCGCTGACCGCGATGGACATCTACGAGCACGAGAACCTGATCCCGCGCGGGCGCGAGCTCGAGGGCGAGCTGGCCGACGCGCTGACGCCGCTGGCGTCGCATCCGCTGGTGTCCGAGGTCCGGGCCGGGACGGGCCTGATGGCCGGGGTCGAGCTGACCGCCGAGGCCCGTGCCGTGCCGGGCGCGGTCGCCGCCTGCCAGCGAGGCGCGCGCGATGCCGGCGTGCTGGTGCGCCCGCTCGGGGTGGGCGTCGCCGTCTCGCCGCCGCTGACGATCAACAGCGCCGAGATCAGCAAGATCGGCGAGGGCATCCGCGCCGGGCTCGATGCCGTTCACGCGCACGTCGAGGCCGCCTCCTGAGCAGCCCGCGGCGCGAACTGCTCGCGCCGTGATGAAGCGAGTCGTCGACGGTTGCTCGTCGGCGGCTCGTCGTCGTTGTGATTCATCGCTTCCTGCGTAGGATGGAGGGATGGGGACCGTGGGCTTCGACGACCCGAGCAACCGGATCGCCAGCTCGGCCGACCTCTCGGGGATCCCGCGCGAGGAGCGCGAGGCGCGCGAGCGGATCGGCCAGCTGCCGCCCGAGCTGGCCGCGGTCCTGCGCGAGACGCTGCCGTCGGTCGCCGACGAGATCCTCGACGCGATCCGGGCCGAGGTCGACGAGTACCGGCGACCGTTCGAGGGGGCCTTCGGGGCCGTCGTCCGCCAGGGCGTCGAACTGTCGCTGGGGGAGTTCGTCGACCTGCTGGAGGACCCGGCCCGGCCGCCGTCGGGCACGACGATGATCGAGGAGGTCGGCCGCGGCGAGGTCCGCTCCGGCCGCACCCTCGACGCGCTCCAGGCGGCCTTCCGCTGCGGCGCCCGCGTGGCCTGGCGGCGGTTCGGCGATGCCGCCCGCGAGCACGGGGCCGACCAGGCGACGCTGATCCGGCTCGGCGACGCGATCTTCGCCTACATCCACCGGCTCGCCGCGCTCTCGGTCGCCGGCTGGGCCCACGAGCAGTCGCTGCGGGCGGGGGCGACCCAGCGCTCGCGCGACGCGCTGATCCGGCTGGTGACCGCCGATCGTGCGACCGAGCCCGCCGACTTCGTGACCGCCGCGCACGACCTCGGCTGGGTGCCGCCGAAGGCGGTCGCGGTGGTGCTGCTGCCCGATGCCGACGGGCCGGGAGACCTGCTGCGGATCGACCCGACGGTCGTCGCCGGGGCCCAGGACGCGCTCGCGATCGGGATCGTCCCGGCGAACGTCGTCCGCGACCGGCTGCCCGGGAGCCTGCGCGGGCGGACGGCGGCGATCGGCCCGACGGTCCCGTGGGCGGACGTCGCCCGCTCCTACCGCCGCGCCCGCTCGGTCCTGGTCCTGCACGACGCGGGGCGGCTGGCCGGGGCCGACGGGGGGCTGCTGCGGGCCGAGGACCACCTCGCGCTGCTCGTCGTGCACGCCGATCCGGAGGCGGCCGACGAGCTGGCGGCGACGACGCTCGGCCCGCTCGACGCGCTGCCGGCCGGACGCCGCGATCGCTACCTGGAGACCCTGCGGGCATGGCTCGACCACCGTGGTCACGGCCCGCGGATGGCGGAGGCGCTGCACCTCCACCCGCAGACCGTCCGCTACCGGCTGGCGCGCCTGCGCGAGCTGCTGGGCAGCGACCTGGAGGACCCGGAGGAGCGGTTCCGGCTGGAGCTGGCGCTGCGCCGGCGGGGCGTGCGCTGAGGGCCGCGCGGGGCGCGGGGGCCGTAGGGGCGTGGGGGCGTGGGGCGCGGGCATTGAGCCAGAACCAGGCCGGCAGCACCGAGGCCCGGTGACCCGGGTCCCGGCGGGCCGCCCGCCGCGGATGGCCGTCAGGCGGAAGCCCGATCGGCGTTGGCGAGGATCGCATCGTGCACGTAGCTGGCGAACCCGGGGGTGACCTCGTCCCAGCTCGCCGCATAGCGCGGGTCGGAGACGTAGAGCGCCGCCAGGGCCCGGTGCTGCTCGTGGTCACAGACGTAGAACCAGCGCGTCAGATGCTCGCGGTGGGCCTCGGCCAGCGCCACCGCGACCGGCCCGTCGGCGGGTTCCTCGGCGCGGAGCGCGTCGGCGAAGCCCGCGATGTTCTCGTCCGCCTCAGCCTTGATCGCGACCCAGTCGTCCTTGGTGTAGGCGGCGGTCCTGCGCTGCGATTGCCTCCAGGCCTCGGTCGCGCCCCAGCGCTGCTCCGCCTCGGCGGTCTGCTCGGCGAGCTTCGTCGTACCGAAGATCTCGAACTGCTCCTCGGGGGTCAGGGAGATGCCCATCCTTCGTGCCTCCATCTCGTGTTCGACCGCATCGAGCAGGGCGCCCGTGCGGGTCTGTCGGTCGCGGAGCAACCGGTGTTGTCGACGCAGGTGGTCGTCGCTGCGGCCCTGCGGGTCGGCGAGGATCTCGGCGATCTCGTCGAGCCCGAAGTCCAGCTCGCGGTAGAAGAGGATCTGCCGCAGCCGGGCGAGGTCCGCTTCGGCGTAGAGCCGATAGCCAGCGGAGCTCCGCTCGCTGGGAGCCAACAGGCCGATGCCGTCGTAGTGGTGCAGGGTGCGCACCGACACGCCCGACAACCGGGCGACTTCTCCGACCGTGTACTCGTCCACGGAACGATCATGCAGCCTCACGTAGCGTGAGGGTCAAGGGCGGATCGAGATCTGGTCGCGGGCGAGGCCGGGCAGGCGCCCACGGCGCGCGATCCCGGGGGGACGGAGGCGGGTGGAACCAGGCGGCGAGGGCGCGGACGGACCGGGTCGCGCGGCGACCCGTGTGCACGTCGCACGCACGATGTCGTGCACCGCTGGGCGCGGCGGCCGGGCGCGACTACTGTCGACGGTCGCGTTCGATTGCCGTCTCGAACACGATCCTTATGGTCTCCACGTCTGTCCTCCGTGGCCGCGCCGGTCTGTGGTTCGCCGGTGCCGTGCTCGTCACCCTCGTCCTGCTGGCCGTGCTGCCGCATGCCGCCCCCGGTGCGCCGAGCAGCTCCGCGCTGCGCAGCGAGATCGACCGCCAGCGAGGGCGCGAGCAGCAGCTGTCCTCGACCGCCGACCGACTCGGTGCCCTCGAGGCGTCGGCGTCGAAGGCCGTCGCCGCCGCCCAGAAGCGGCTCGACGACGTGCAGCAGCAGTACGACCAGACCCAGGCGCGGCTGAAGGCGACGACCACCGACCTGCGCGAGACCCGCGAGCGGCTGGTGCGGCTGCGCCGACGCCTGGCCGAGGGCCGCGTGATGCTCGCGGAGTCGCTGCGCGCCCGCTACACCGCCGATCCGCCCGGGATGGTCGAGGTCGTCCTCAACGCCAAGGGCTTCAACGACCTGCTCGAGCAGGTCGACTTCCTCAAGCGGATCCAGAACCGCAACACCGACCTGCTCGGCCAGATCCGGGTGGCGCGCGACGGGGCGACGAAGGACGAGCAGCACCTGACGACCCTGCGCACCAGCCAGGCGCGTCAGGCCGCGGTCGTCACCCGCCAGCGGGACGCGATGGCGTCGATGACCAGCGGGCTGGAGCAGCGGCGTGCGTCGCTGGCCGAGGCCCGCCAGGCGCGGCTGTCGGCGCTCTCCAACGCCCGCAGCAAGCGCCAGAGCGCCGAGCGCACGCTCTCCCGGCTGCAGGCTGAGCAGCGGCGCGCCGCGCGTCAATTCACCGCCCCGGCCGCGGCGGCCGCCGGTACCCGCTCGGTCGCGTCGAGCGGTGGGGGCGGCTCGTGGGCGATCCCGTGGGCGATCGTCCAGTGCGAGTCCGGCGGCCAGAACGTCGGCCCCAACTACATGGGTGCCTCGGGCTACTACCAGTTCATGCCGGCGACCTGGAAGGGCCTCGGCGGCAGCACCCCGCACGCCTACCAGGCGTCGAAGGCCGAGCAGGACCGGCTCGCGGCCAAGCTCTGGAACGGCGGGGCGGGGGCGCGGAACTGGGACTGCGCCGCCATCGTCGGGATCATCTGAGGCGTCCGTAGGCGCTTCGCATCTCGCCACCCGTGGCCCTCGGCAGGACTGGCGTCCAGCTGTCGGGACCACGGTCGGCGACCTGCTCGGCCTACGAACGCCTCAGACGGAGCCCCGGGGGGTTCTTCGGGTCCAGCTCTCGCATCGCGCGCGCCGACCTGCTTGGTTCACGACCACCTCAGACGCAACCGCGCCGCGTGGTTGACGGGGGCCACGAACGCCTCAGACGGATCCCCCGGGCGTGTGCTTCGGGCTTCGGCCGGTTAGGACTGCGCGAAGCGGCCCATCGTCCGCTCGGGGCGGACGCCGCCGAGGTACTTGGCGTAGATCCGGTGGTAGGCGAGCTCCTCGCGGGTCCGCAGCGGCGGGGTGACGATCGTGCGCTCGCGCTCGAACTCGTCCTTGCTGATCGACGCCTCGAGTTGCTTCTGGAGGACGTCGGCGGCACCGCTGCCGTCGCCGAACTGGAGCTTCGGGCGCCAGAGGATCTCGTACGGGATCCAGCCGTCGAACGCGTGCCGCAGGACCCGCTTCTCCAGCTGCTCGGGCTTGGTCGTGTCCGACGCCTTCCAGCCGGGGGCGAGCGAGAGCGCCTGGGCGATCACCTCACGGTCGAGGAACGGCACCCGCGCCTCGAGCCCGTGGGCCATCGTGACCCGGTCGGCGCGCTGGAGGTTGAGGTCGTGGAGCCCGCGGATCGTGCGGACCAGCTCGCCGTGGAGCTTCTCCGGCGAGGCGAACTCGTCGTGGTAGTAGTCGTAGCCGGCGTACAGCTCGTCGGCGCCCTCGCCGGTCAGGACGACCTTGACGTGGCGCGCGGCCAGCTCGGCGAGGAACCAGTTGGGGACGGCACTGCGGACGAGGCTGGGATCGAACGACTCGATCGCCTCGATCACCGGATCGAGCGCGGCGACCGCCTCGTCGGCGGTGTAGATCGCCTCGTGGTGGTCGGTGTCGAGGAAGGTGGCGACGACCCGTGCGGCGAGCAGGTCGGGGCTCTGCTCGGTGCCGACCGCGAAGGTCTTCAGGCGGCGACCGCGGGCCTTCAGGAAGTCGGCGGCGATCGCCGCGATCAGGCTCGAGTCGAGGCCGCCGGAGAGGAAGACCCCGACGTCGACGTCGGCCATCATGTGGCGGTCGACCGAATCGACGAGGACCTCGCGCGTGGAGCGCAGGATGTCCTCCGGGATCGGCGCGCCCGGCTGCTTCGGCCCCGGCGTCCGCGGCACGTCGACGACCTCGGGCGGGACCGCGTCGGCGAACCGGACGAGGCCGTGCTCGGGGGTCCAGGCGCAGCCCGGAGGGAAGGTCTCGACCGCCCACCGCCAGTCCTCGTCGAAGGCGCGGATCTCGGACGCGAAGCGGACCTCGCCCTCGCGGCGGGCCCAGTAGAGCGGCTTGATCCCGAGCGGGTCGCGGGCGGCGAGGAAGGTGATCCAGTCCTCGTCGGCGTCGGGCGGCGGGGGAGGGCCGGCGAGGCAGATCGCCCACATCCCGAGCAGCTCGGCGAGGGCCTGGACCCCGCGCTCGACGACCAGGTGCAGCGCGACCTCGTTGTCGGAGTCGGTGTCGAAGAGCGCGCCGTCGAGGGTCTGGCGGACGTCCTCGTGGTTGTAGACCTCGCCGTTGCCGACGAGCCAGAGCGTCCGGTCGCCGAGCGGCTGACGGCCACCCGCGAGGTCGACGATCGAGAGCCGCGTGTGGCCGAGCCAGGCCTCGTCGCCGACCGACACCTGGCCGATGTCGTCCGGGCCACGGTGGGTCAGGCGGGAGAGCATGCGGACTCCCGCGTCGGCGTTGGCTGCCCCGTATACGGCGGCGATTCCACACATGCACCTTCACGCTAGCGCTCTTGGGGGCGCCCGGGGCCGGGTGGGTCGCGGTGGCCGACCGAGAGCGGTCGCGAGCGCGATCGTCGGCGTGGCGGGGTTGGTCGGGCCCGAGCGGTGGGTGGGGCCGACGAGTTGCTGATGCGGATTTGGTGCCTATATGACCCACAATCCGCATCAGCTCGCCGTCGCCCGTCTCCTCGGCTGGCCGGCCTACCACCGCGCCTCAGTCCGCCGACGCGGCCTGCGTGGCTGCCGCCCCCGCCGGCCGCTGGTTCGCGTGGGCGATCGCCACGAGGTCGAGCGCCTCGTCGAAGTCGGTGCTGCCGAGGGCGGGCGGGGCCAGCTCGGAGCGGGCGGGCGTGCGGGAGAGCCGGACCGGGTTGGCGGGCACGGTGACCTCGCGGCCGTCGGGGCCGGGCAGGGTCGTGGTCGGCGCCAGGCCCAGCCGCTCGGCGAGCGCGAACGCGCCCGCGATGTCGTTGACCTCGCCCGCGGGTACCCCGGCGTCGAGCAGTCGCGGCGCCCAGTCGGCCGCCGGGCCGGTCGCGAAGCGGGCCTCGAGCGCGGCCCGCAGGTCGTCGCGGTGAGCGACGCGGGCCGTGTTGGTCGCGAAGCGCTCGTCGGTCGCCAGCTCGGGTGAACCGAGCACGCCGCAGAGCGCGGCGAACTGGCGGTCGTTGCCGCAGGCGAGCACGAGGTCGCCGGTGCCGGTCGGCAGGACCTCGTAGGGGGCGATGCTCGGGTGGGCGTTGCCGAGCCGCGGCGGGATCGCTCCGGCGGCGGTGAAGCCGCTGCCCTGGTTGACGAGCCCGGCGAGCAGGCAGGAGAGCAGGTTCAGCTCGATCCGCTGGCCCTCGCCGGTCTGGTCGCGGTGGCGCAGCGCGGTCAGGATCCCGTTGACGGCGAAGAGCCCGGTGATCACGTCGACCAGTGCGACGCCGACCTTCTGCGGCTCGCCGCCGGGCGTGCCGGTGATGCTCATCAGCCCCCCGAGCGCCTGGACCAGCAGGTCGTAGCCGGGCATCGTGGCGCCGGCCCCGCGGCCGAAGCCGGTCACCGAGCAGTAGAGGAGGTCGGGGTTGCGGGCGGCGAGCGCGTCGTAGCCGAGTCCGAGTCGGTCCATCACGCCGGGCCGGAAGTTCTCGACGACGACGTCGGCGCGGTCGGCCAGCTCCAGCGCCTGCTCACGGCCCTCGGGTGTCGAGAGGTCGATGGTCACGCTGCGCTTGTTGCGGTTGACCGAGAGGAAGTAGGTCGCGGTCCCGTCCTCCGCGTACGGAGGGCCCCACGAGCGGGTGTCGTCGCCGGCGCCGGGTCGCTCGACCTTGATCACGGTCGCGCCGTGGTCGGCGAGCAGCATCGTCGCGAGGGGTCCGGCGAGCACCCGCGAGAAGTCGAGGACGACGAGATCGTTCAGCGGGTGGCTCGGCATGGGCTAGATATTATAGGATCTAGGAAACGCCCCTAGGAGAACCCCGTGGCCTCGACCGAAGCTCCCACCCGCCCGAACGACTACCTCAACGTCGACAGCCTGCTGTCCGACGAGGAGCGGGCCATCCGCGACGCCGTTCGCTCGTTCGTCAACGACAAGGTCCTGCCGGACGTCGGCGACTGGTTCGAGGAGGGGACGGCCCCCAAGGAGCTGTTCCCCGAGCTCGGCAAGCTCGGCGTGCTCGGCATGCACCTCGAGGGCTACGGCTGCGCCGGCACCAGCGCGACCGCCTACGGGATCGCCTGCCTCGAGCTGGAGGCGGGCGACAGCGGCATCCGCTCGATGGTCTCGGTCCAGGGCTCGCTGGCGATGTTCGCGATCTGGAAGTGGGGCTCGGAGGAGCAGAAGCAGGAGTGGCTGCCGAAGATGGCCGCCGGCGAGGCGATCGGCTGCTTCGGCCTGACCGAGCCCGACTCCGGCTCCGACCCGTCGTCGATGCGGACCACCGCTCGTCGCGACGGTGACGACTGGATCCTCAACGGCCAGAAGATGTGGATCACCAACGGCTCGGTCGCCGACGTCGCCGTCGTCTGGGCCCGCTGCACCGACGACGACCGCGTCCGTGGCTTCGTCGTCCCGACCGACGTCAAGGGCTTCTCCGCGCCGGAGATCCACAAGAAGCTCTCGCTGCGCGCCTCGATCACCAGCGAGCTGGTGCTCGACGACGTCCGCCTGCCCGACAGCGCCGTGCTGCCCGAGGTCGCCTCGCTGCGCGGGCCGCTCTCCTGCCTCAACGAGGCCCGCTACGGGATCGTCTGGGGCGCGATCGGCGCCGCCCGCGCCTGCTTCGAGTCCGCGCTCGAGTACGCCGGCACCCGGATCCAGTTCGACAAGCCGATCGCCTCGTTCCAGATCCAGCAGCAGAAGCTGGCGAACATGGCGCTCGAGGTCAACCGCGGCACGCTGCTCGCGCTCCACCTCGGTCGGATGAAGGACGCCGGCACGCTGCGCCCCGAGCACGTCTCGATGGGCAAGCTCGGCAACGTCAACGCGGCCCTCGACGTCGCCCGGACCGCCCGCCAGGTGCTGGGCGCGAACGGGATCACGCTCGAGTACCCGGTGATCCGGCACATGAACAACCTCGAGTCGGTCGTGACGTACGAAGGCACGGCGGACGTCCACTCGCTGGTCATCGGTCAGACGTTGACCGGGATCAGCGCCTTCCGCTGAGCCCCGGCCCGACGGCTTCTGCCCGACCGTCCCGCAGAGGACGTTCGGGCTTCCGCCGACCGGGGGGTACGCGGCGCCGCCGCCTCCTCCCGTGGCGGTCCCCGGGGCGAAGATCGACCCGGAATCCCCCGCAGTACGAAGAGAGAAGACCGACAGATGACTGAGACCACCAACATCGACCGGATCGGCGTCGTCGGCGGCGGCCAGATGGGCACCGGCATCGCCGAGGTCAGCGCTCGCGCCGGCTGCGACGTCGTGATCGTCGAGGTCTCCGACGAGGCCGCCGCCGCGGCCCTCGGCCGGATCGAGCAGTCGCTGGCCCGCGGCGTCAAGCGCGGCAAGCTGAGCGAGGAGGAGGCTGCGGCCACCCTCGGTCGCGTCCGCGCCTCCGGCTCGATCGCCGAGCTGCGCGACCGCCAGCTGGTCGTCGAGGCCGTCGTCGAGCAGAAGGACGCGAAGCTCGCCGTCATCAAGCAGCTGGCCGAGATCGTCGAGGACCCTGAGGCGATCCTGGCCTCGAACACCTCGTCGATCCCGATCGTCGAGCTCGGCGCCGCGGTCGGCGACCGCTCCTCGCACGTGCTCGGGCTGCACTTCTTCAACCCGGTCCCGGTGCTCTCGCTGGTCGAGATCATCCCCTCGCTGCTGACCGCCGAGTCGGTCGCCGAGCGGGCCCGCGGGTTCGTGGTCGACCGGCTCCACAAGGACCCGATCAACGCCCCCGACCGCGCGGGCTTCACCGTCAACGCCCTGCTGATCCCGTACCTGCTGTCGGCGATCCGGATGCTGGAGCAGGGGCTGGCCTCGGCCAAGGACATCGACAACGGCATGGTCAAGGGCTGCGCGCACCCGATGGGGCCGCTCGCACTGAGCGATCTGATCGGGCTCGATACGGTGCTGGGCGTGGCTGAGACCCTCTACGCCGAGCAGCGCGAGCAGCTGTTCGCCCCGCCGGCCCTGCTCCAGCGGCTGGTGTCCGCCGGCCGGCTCGGCCGCAAGACCGGCCACGGGCTGTACGACTACCCGTGATCGCACGCCCCGCCCATCGGAGCTCGACGTGGTGAGCAGCGGTCCCTCGCGGCCGCAGACCACCCAGGAGCACGCCGTCGACTGGTTGCGTCACGCGATCGTCACCGGTGCGCTCCAGCCGGGGGCGCGGGTCAATCAGGAGGACGTCGCCGCGCAGATCGGGGCCAGCGTGGTCCCGGTCCGCGAGGCGCTGCGGGTCCTGGAGCAGGAGGGGCAGCTGACCTACATCCCGCGCCGGGGCTACTTCGTCACGCGGCTGGACATCGCCGATCTGGAGGAGATCTACGAGCTCCGCCGGATGATCGAGGAGCGGGCCGCGCGGGAGGCGCTGCCGCTGCTCGACGACGACAGCCTGGCGCGGATCCAGCTGGCCGCGAAGGAGTGCGTCGACGCGATCGAGGCCGGCGACGTCGCCGCGGAGCTGGCGGCCAACCGCCGCTTCCACTTCGCGATCCTCGAGGCGCCGCAGCGGCCGCACACCCAGAAGCTGATCCGGGTCCTGTGGGACTCGACCGAGGCCTACCGAGCGCTGTACTACAACGTCCCCGAGGAGCGGCACGCGTCGACCGACGCCCACGACCGGATCCTCGAGGCGCTCCGCGACCGCGACGCCGACCGGCTGGTCGTCGAGCTGGACGAGCACCGCGGCCGGGCGCTGATCGTCCTGCGCGGGATCCTCGGCGACGGCGAGTAGCGGCCGTCCGGACCGCGGTCGCCCTAGGGCGTGTCTGGCAGAGGTCGAGCGTTCTGGCTGGAGCTCTGGTCCCGCGTCGCGTTTCGGTTGCTCTCGACCGAGCCCGTCCGCGACCGCAGACGGCGACCCCATCGGGACGGGACGACGCGACGGTGGTCGGGAAAGGCCGTGACGTACGATCGCGGTGAGGGCGAAGCGCCAGGCCGAGATTCCGGCACCAGTGTGAGAGAGGGCTCAGGATGTTCGGTTCGAAGAAGCAGAAGAAGAAGCTCAACGATCTGATGGCGCAGCTCAGGCCCGACCTGAGTCGGGAATCGCTCGGCGTCGGGCCCGACTTCCCGGGCGTCGCCCCGAACCCGCTCCTGAGCAGTGGTGCATGGAAGCGCAATGCGGAACTGCGTACGGGGGCGCTGGCGCTCGGCGTTCTCGTCGACTGGCGGGAGGTCAGCAGCGACGGCAGTCCACGCGTGGTCCTGATGTTCGACGTGGAGACCGCCGACGGCATCTCGTTCCGCGGTATCGCCGACGAGAACCTCACGATCACCGAGCTCACCCGACTCGCCCCAGGACAGACGTTGCCCGTGCGCTACCGGCCGGCCGTCATGGACCACTACGTCGCCCTTGCCCGGGACGCGGACCCCGCCCGTGTGCAGCAGCTCTCTGACGAGATCGCGAGCCGCAAGCGGCCCTAGGCCGCGTCGCTGGCGACCTCGCCGCGCGGGGTCGCGCCGGCCAGCTTCTCGGCCTGCTTCTCGCGGGAGATGTAGACCGGCTTGCTCATCAGCCCGACGGCCACGAAGCCCTTGATCAGCAGCGCCGAGAGGTCGACCTCGTACCAGCGCATGCCGTGCGAGGCCGAGCGCGGGAAGGCGTGGTGGTTGTGGTGCCACGACTCGCCGAGGGTCAGGATCGCCAGCACCGGGTTGTTGCGCGAGTGGTCGTCGATGTCGAACCGGCGGTAGCCCGAGAAGTGGCAGATCGAGTTGACGCTCCAGGTCACGTGGTGGATGAAGAAGACCTTGACCAGGCCCGCCCAGATGAAGGTCTGGAGTCCGCCGGCGATGCTGCCGTGGTAGGCCCAGCCGGCCAGGAACGGGACGGCCAGGGCGCCCAGCGCGATGTAGGGGAAGGCCTTGGAGATCCGCACCAGGCCCTTGTCGCGGAGCAGGTCCGGCGTGTGCTTGCGGGGCCAGCCGCGCTCGATCTCGGTCGACCAGAGCCAGCCGACGTGGGCGTGCCAGAGGCCCTTGAGGCCCTCGCCGCCGCCGATGTGCGGGGAGTGCGGGTCGCCTTCCTGGTCGGTGTGGGCGTGGTGCTTGCGGTGGTCGGCGGCCCAGATCAGGGCGGGGCCCTCGATCGCGGTCGAGCCGGCGATCACGAACAGGTAGCGGACCCACTTCGGCGCCTGGACCGAGCCGTGCGTCAGCATCCGGTGGTAGCCGACCGTCACGCCGAAGGCGCTGAACAGGTACATCCCGACCAGCATCGCGATGTCGAACCAGCTGACGGCCTTGTTCCAGAGCAGGACGATCGCGATAAGGACGCCGATGAAGGGCACGGCGACGGCCACGATGTTCACGTAGCGCGTCGCCCGCGACATGGTCTTATGGGGTCGAGGCGCGGCGGCTTCGGGGGAGGCGACTTCGGGCATGGACTCAGGGTATGCGCAAGCAGGCCGCCTTCCCGCCGCCGAGAGCGAGAACTGAACCGGCGTTATTCATCACTTCTTGCGTAGTCCGCTCCGGGCTCCCGGCCGGCGTAGGCTGGGTCGCGTGCCGCCCGTCGAGCCCGCGATCCTGTTCTACGACCGCGACTGCCGCTTCTGCGCCTGGGGCGTGGTCGGGCTCGTGCGGCGGACGCGGCCGGGGACGCTGCGGCTGGCCACGATCCAGGGGCCGCTCGGCGACCAGCGGCTGGGGCACCTGCCCGAGCGGCGCCGGCTCGAGAGCTGGCACGTCTGGGACGGCGAGCGGCTGCGCAGCGAGGCCGACGTGCTCGACGTCGTCGGGGCGCGCGTGCAGGCCCCGGGGCTGCGAGCGGCGCTGATGGTCGCGCGGCTGCTGCCGCGCCCGGTCGCGTCGGCGGCCTACCGGCGGGTCGCCGCGCGGCGGGTCGCGATCTCGCGGCTGCTACCCGATCGCTGGAAGCAGGCGGCCGAGGCCCGGCTGCCGGGGCTGCTGGCGGACGTCGCCGAGTCGAGCGACCCGCCCGCGGCGTCCCCTCACGGCTAGGATCGCGCGATGGCGCGCGGTCGACCACAGCAGGACCGGCCCCGGGCCGCACGAGCGCTGCTGGTCGCGGGCGTGCTGCTGGCCGTCGTCGCGCTCGGCCTGACCGGTCTCCGGCTCGCCGTGCTCGACGAGGGGCGGTTCGTCGCCGCCGCCGGCAAGGCGATCAGCGAGCCGGCCGTCTCCGAGGTCGTCGGCGACCGGATCACCGACCGGCTGCTCGCGGTCGAGCCGGATCTGCTGACCGTCCAGCCGATCGTGCGCAGCGCGACGATCGCCGCCGTCGGCTCGTCGGCCGCGCAGGGCCTGGTCCGGACGGCGGCCCGCCAGCTCCACCGGACCGCGGTCGCGGGCGATCCCGACACGGCGGTCCTGCGGCTGGGGAACCTCGGGCTGCTCGCGGTCCAGACGCTCCGGACCCTGAACCCGAACGTGGCCAAGCAGGTACCGGAGGGGATCGACGCCGCGCTGGTCTCGATCGACGACGGCCAGGCGGCCGAGGTGATGGGCGCCGTGACCGAGGCGGGCCACACGCTGCGGGTGCTCTCGTGGCTGGCGACGGTCTTGGCGCTGATCCTGCTGGTGGGATCGGTGCTCGTCCGCCGCGACCGGATGGCGGCGCTGCGCTCGACCGGCCTCGGGATCGCCGCCGCCGGTCTCGGCACGATCGTCGTCCACCTGATCGTGCGCGCGATCACCGTCGGCGCGCTGACCGGCCCCGACACCCGGGAGATCGGCTTCGCCGTCTACGACGCGTTCCTCGGGGACGTCGTCTCGCTCGGGACGGCCGCGGTCGCGACCGGGCTGGTGCTGGTCGTCGCGGTCGGCGCCCTGACCCGCCGCGAGTCGCTGACCACGACCGTCCGGCGCCGGCTGACCGGGATCGACGAGGACCCGCGGGGCCGGCGCGTGCTGGCCGGACTGACCGCGGCCTCGGGCGCCGTGCTGCTGCTCGACCGCGAGCTGGCGCTGCGAGTGGTGGCGACGGTCGCCGGGGTCGCGCTGCTGGTGGTCGGCCTCGAGGTCCTGCTGCGCACCGGCGCGGAGGCGCGGGCGGGGGAGGAGCCGGATGCGGGCGACGAACCGGACGGGGACGAGGTCGCCCGTCCGCTCGGGGCCCGGCTGAAGGCGCTCGGCGCCCGGATCGGCCTCCGCCGCGGGCTCGCCGTCGGGGCGGCCCTGATCATCGGGCTGGTGGTGATCGGCGGCGCGACCGAGCAGTCGCTGAGCACGCCGCGGTTCGGGCCGGCCCGCTGCAACGGGGCGACCGAGCTCTGCGACCTGCGGCTCGACCAGGTCGTGCTGGCGTCGACCCACAACTCCAACGCCGCGGCCGACGACGGGTTCCTGCTCGCGAACCAGGAGACGGGGATCGCCGATCAGCTCGCGGGCGGCATCCGCGGCTTTCTGATCGACACCCACGAGGGCCAGCGGACGTCGCGCGGGGTCTACACCCGGATCGCGCCCGGCACCAACAGCCTGGAGAAGATCGAGAGCGGGATCGGCCCCGACGCGACCCGCACCGCGCTGCGCCTGCGGGGGCGGCTGAGCGGCGGCGAGAAGCAGCCGTCGGAGGTCTTCCTCTGCCACGGCTTCTGCGAGCTGGGCGCCGTCCGCGCTGTCGACAGCCTGCGCGACATCCGCAACTTCCTGCTGGCGAACCCGGACGAGGTCGTGATCCTCAGCGTCGAGGACCAGACCACGCCGGAGCGGTTCGCTGATGTCATGCGCGAGAGCGGGCTGCTCGACCTGGTCTGGAAGGGCTCGGTCTCGCCGATGCCGACGCTCGGCGAGATGGTCGGCGACGGGGGCCGGGTGCTGGTGATGGTCGAGGAGGACGCGGGCACGATCCCCTGGATGCACCAGCAGTTCGAGATCTCCCAGGACACCCCGTACAACCTCCAGACCCGCAAGCAGCTGCTCGGCGACGAGGGGTGCGCCGTCAACCGTGGGCCGCGCACGGCGCCGCTGTTCCTGATGAACCACTTCCTCGGCACGGTTCCGCCGCGGCCCTCGGAGGCGGTCGCGGTCAACGGCCGCGCCGCGCTGTTGGAGCAGGTCGAGCATTGCCGCAAGCTGCGCGACCGGACGGCGAACCTGCTGGCCGTCGACTTCTGGAAGGTCGGCGACGTGGTCGGGGTCACCCGCGAGCTGAACGAGCAGATCGCCCGCGACCACGGCTGAGCCGGCCGGGGCGATCCCGGCCGGTGGCGCTGGGGCCTACCGGGGCGAGCGCCGCTAGAAGACCCCGAACTCGCGGACGAGCGGCCCGAGGCGGGTCTCGAAGAGCAGCGCGAGCAGGCCCTGCTCGAACTCGCGGGCGAGCCGCTGGACGTCGCGGAAGAGCGGATCGGCGGCAGCGTCGCGGTGGGTGAGGGCGGTCAGTCGCGCCCGGATCTCGGGATCGTCGAGCATCCCGATCCAGCGGTCGTAGGCGCCGAGCGCCCGCAGCCCCTCGTCGGTCGCGTCGTGGCGCAGGAAGGCGTCGGCGAGGCGGTCGGTCGGGGGCGCCTGCAGCTGGTCGACGAGGAACTCCGGCTGCTCCTCGCGGCGGTGCTGGTGGCAGAGCAGGACCGGGACCAGGCCGCCGGCGAACAGCAGCTTGCGGTTGAGGCGCAGCTTGGCGTTGCGCATGCCCCACTTGCGCTCGTCGGTCCGCGCCTTGCCCGCGAAGTCGACGCAGATCGTCCGCCAGTAGCGGATCAGGTCGTTGAGCAGGAAGCGCGGGGGACTGTGGTCCTTGGCGTGGTCGGCGAGGTAGCCGTCGATCACCTGCGTGAGCGAGGCCCGGTAGGCCTCGCGGCCGACCACCGGCAGCGACTCCAGGACCAGCAGCATCCGCTGGGTCAGATTGGCGTTGCTGTCGTCCTCGAGTCCGATGTGGCGGACCATCGGACCGACGAAGACCTGCTGGCCGAAGATCCCCTGGGTCCCGGGCTTGGCCTCGCCCGAGCCGAGGATCCCGTCGAGCAGCGCGACGTGTGGTCGGGCGTCCGGGCGTGGTTCGCCGCCGACCAGCACGAGGAAGTCGTCGTCGCTGCCCTGGGTCCGTTCGCGCCGGCCCCACGAGCCCATCAGGACGACCGAGGCGTCGTCGTTGCGGGGGACGTCGCGTAGCCGCTTGCGGATCGCCTCGAGGTCGACCCCGGTCCGCTGGCGGGCGGCGATCAGGTGGGGAAAGCCACGACGACTGTGCTCGGCCAACCGCTCCAGCGCGCCCTGTGGGGTCTCGATCACGCCCGGGACGCTACCGCGCGGGCGCCAAGCTGATCGTGCGAGCCGATCGAACGTCCGCGAACACGCGTCCGGCGCGGGCCGAAGACGCCTGTCGGCCGGCTCCGGCCGGAACGTCACGACGGCGGGTGGAGACGGCGAGCGGCGGTCCGGCGGGAACCGACTCCGCCGCCGGTCAGCGCGCCGGCAGGTCCGCTTCGAGGATCCACGGCACGTCGCGGCAGCGCGAGAGGACCGGCGCGAAGGCCTCCTCGTCGGCCGCCGTCAAGGCGATGTGGTGGCAGCCCTCGTCGAGCGAGCTGAGGTGGACGTGGCGCAGCCGCTCGCCGTAGGCGTCGAGCAGCCGGTGGGCCTCCTCGAGCGTCGGGTCGATCGACTGGGCGTGGGGGACGTCGAGGCAGAAGCCGGCGTCGGGCAGCTGGTCGAAGAGCGGGGCCAGCTCGTTGACGGTCCGGCCGGTCGCCTTGCGGGAGTCCATGTTCTCCAGCACCAGCGCGCGGCCGAGCGAGGCGTAGTGGGCCGGGTCCTCGATCGAGTCGGGGTGGACGACCAGCGCGTCGATCGAGAGCGGCAGCGCCCGCAGCCGCGCGACCAGCTCGGCCTCGGGCAGCTCGCGGTGCTTGGTCGGCGCGTGGATGCTGAGGAACCGGAACGGCAGCTCGCGGCTGGTCTCGTCGAGCCAGGTGCAGAGGCTCAGGAACTCCGGCTCGGAGAGCGCCGCCAGCTCGGCGGCGAGCGTCGAGACATCGAGCGCGCGGTGGACCAGCAGGTCCCAGTGGCCGCGCAGCTCGACGAGGTGACCGGTCGACGTGCCCAGCGGATGGTGGGTCGAGAGCGGCCCACTCGTCCGAGCGTCGACGGTCACGGAGGAAGCCATGCCACCGACAGTAGGACGCCGCTCGGACGCGATGCCGGGCCCGCTTGCAGGGGCCGTCGGGGAGGGCGATCCGGCGGTCGAGCGGAGCGGAGCGGCGGGCGGGAGGGGGGCGAACTGGTCCAGCACGGAGAGGCAGCGTGACAGAGCGAACGACGCTCCGCGGCGGACGCGCGGATCTGCTTGCGGGGCGCGTCGGCGCCCCGCTCGACCGGGTCAGACGGAGGCCGAGACCAACCGCCAGGGGTTCTCACGGTCGTTGGTCAGCTCGAAGCGCCAGCGTTGCCCCTGCTCCGTCTCCCGGTCGCGAGAGCCCGCGATCAGGGCGACGGTGTCGCGGTCCTCGCGGTACCAGCGGGCCCGGTACCGCAGCGCCACCTCCATCGTCGCCGAGCGGCCCTCGCCGCCCGCGACCGACTCGATCGCGACCGAGGTGACGCGTGGGCCGCGGACGACGGTGCGGGTCGTCTCGCTCTGGTCGGCGCCGTAGAGCAGGGTCTGGATCGCCTCGGGGGCGGCGAGTCGCTCGAGGGCGTCGTCGGCACCGTCGATCGCCGTGGCCCAGGCGGCGACGGCCCGATCGACCGCGATCGTGAGGACGTCGGGGCTGAAGCGGTCGTCGACCAGCGAGAGGTCGAGCGCGGCGGCCCGGGCGTCCCCGCTGAAGCTGGTCGCGACGAGGCTGGCTACCGCTCCGCCGTCGCCGGCGGCGTCATCGGCCGCCATCTCGGTGCGGGCGTCGCCGGCCAGCTCCGGATCCTGGTCGGGGGTCAGGACCAGCGTCTCGGTCAGATGGTGCGCGCCCTCCAGCTCCTGTTCGATCGAGAGCAGGAACCAGTACTGCTCGGCGTGCCAGGCGATCGTCCAGTACTCGGCGAGCTGGATCTGCGGGCCGTCCTGGCCGTTGGGGTACTTCCGTCCCGCGGGCGTCTCGACCCAGCTCTTCATCGGCATCTGGACGTGGACGACGGCACGGTCGTCGCCGTCGGCGGTCCGGTTGAGGACCGTGATCAGGCGGACCTCCGGACGATGCGTCAGCTCGACGCGGTTCTGCCAGCTGCGCTGCTCGAAGTCGTCCAGCCGCCGCTCCCACTCGACGAGCAGGTCGCGGCCGAGGACCGCGGCGAGCGTCGGACGGTCACCCGTCGACCACGCCGTCTGGACCCGCACGACCAGCGCCTCGACCAGCGGGATCAGGCGCTCGGGATCGAACTTCGCGTCGTCCTCGGCGGCGACGACCGCGGCGGCGCGGACCTCGGCGTCGCGCTGCTGACGGGCCCTGGCCCGCTTCCGGCGGGAGAGCCAGGCGGCGACCGCCGGCACCACGACGAAGAGGAACAGGCCGACGAAGATCAGCACCAGCGCGCCGCCGCTGGTCTCCCCGCCGCCCGAGGCCCCGGAGCTTCCGCCTCCCGAATAGCCGCCTCCACCGCCGCCCCCACCCGAGAAGCCCGATGAACCGGAGCCCGCCTGGGCGAGTAGGGGCGTGAGCAGCGTGGACGTGACGGTCAGCACAGACCGACATCCTGTCAGCGGGGCGCGGGCGGCGTACGGCCCTCGCCCCGTACGCTCTGGGGATGGTCGACTTGGGACACGCGGCACTCGGCGCCTGGAGTGGTGGACGGTTCATGCACTTCGGGCAGCAGCTCGAAGAGGAGCAGCTGGTCGAGCTGCTCCGACCGGTCGGGCGTCTGCGGACGATCGTGACCGCCGACGTCTACGGCGAGGGTGAGGGCGACCGGGTCGTGGCCAAGGCGATCGCGGACACGCCGCGGTCGGAGGTGCGGCTGGTCGGCGCGGTCGGGCACGACTTCTACGAGGGCGAGCGCCAGGGCGCGAAGGGCTTCCCGCGCTTCACCGACCCGGCCCTGCGCGGGCCCGAGGGCTACGCCGACTACCTGAAGATGGCGACCGAGCGCAGCCTCGAGCGCTGCGGGGTCGACCGCTTCGACCTGCTGATGCTGCACAACCCGGACCGGATCGGCTACTCGTCCGAGGTCGTCTGGGACGCGATGCAGGACCTCAAGGACCAGGGCCTGGCCGACGCGATCGGGATCGCCCCGGGGCCGGCCAACGGCTTCACCCTCGACATCCTCAGCTGCCTCGAGCGGTTCGGCGACCGGATCGACTGGGCGATGCTGATCCTCGGCCCGCTCGAGCCGTGGCCGGGCCGTCTGGTCCTGCCCGCCTGCGAGGAGCACGAGGTCCAGGTGCTGGCGCGGGTCGTCGACTACGGCGGGATCTTCTGGGGCGACCTGCGCCCCGAGACGCCGCTCGGCGAGTACGACCACCGCCGCTTCCGTCCCGACGGCTGGGTCGAGCGCGGGGTCGGGATCGTCGACCGGATCGCCAAGATCGGCCGCGCCCGGGGGCTCACCCCGATGCAGACTGCTGCCCAGTGGGCGCTCGCTCAGCCCGCCGTCTCGTGCGTCGTGCCGACGCTGATCCAGGAGCTGCCGGCCACCGGTCCGATGGCAGTCGAGCCGACGTCGATCTTCGCCAAGCGCGACGAGCTTGCCGCGCTGCCGGCCGAGATCCGGCTCGCGAAGACCGAGCTGGTGAAGATCACCGAGTACGGCGACAACTCCGGCTCGATGGACCTGAAGGGTGCCTCGCCGGTCTTCGAGGGCGAGGAGCGCCCCGACCAGTGGGCGATCGGGACGCCGCAGATGCAGGCCGCACGCCGGTGGGGGATCGACCCCGACCAGCAGCTGGTCAAGACGGCGATCTGACCGTGGCCGGGACCGACGCCGCGGGCGGGGACGGGCCGGAGGTCCGCCCCGGTCGCTACCGCCACTACAAGGGACCCGAGTACGAGGTCCTGTTCGAGGCCCGGCACAGCGAGACGGAGGAGGTCCTCGTGGTCTACCGCGCGCTCTACGGCGAGCACGGCCTCTGGGTCCGCCCGAAGGCGATGTTCGTCGAGACCGTCGAGGTCGACGGCGAGACCCGCCCGCGGTTCGCGCCGATCGACTGAGGCACGAACGCGGGCGCGGGACCGGCCGGGTTCGGTCGCGGCCGCTCCCGGCCACGACCGTCTCGGGCCGCGCGACCGCCTCGGGCTGCACGACCGACTGGGCCACACGGCCGTCTCGGGCCGTGCGGCCGGCCGGCTCAGTCCTCGGAGAGGACCACGACCCGGTCGTGCTCGTCCGGCCGCAGGAGCGGTCGGTCGTGCGGCCGCTGGCGGTCGTGACCTCGAGGTTGCGGAGCGGCTGGACCTCGGGCGCACCGAACTCGCTGACGACGGTCAGGTGCGACCCGGGCGAGGCGTACTGGTCGAGCTCGGTGACGACGCTCGGCGCGCGCTCGTTCCAGCCGAGCACGAGGATCCGCGACGGCGGCTCCGGACGGCGGGGGAGGGCGCGGATCGCGGCCGGGTCGGCGACGCCGGCGGCGGCGCGGGCACCGGTCAGCTTCGAGTCGTCCTCGGCGATCACGACCAGCGTGCGGCCGTCGACGGGGGTCTCCATCGGCGGGTTCAGGGTCACGGTCCCGTCGGCCTCGGCGACGCCGATCACGGAGCAGTCCTCGTAGCCGAGCAGCGCCTCGCCGTAGCTGCCGGAGGCGAGCCGCGGCTCGTCGTGGAAGTAGACCTCGTCACCGTCGAAGTCGAACAGCTCGGTGTAGACCATCGCGGCGCCGGACTGGCGGGACGTCTGCACGATCAGGCGGGCGACGGTCTCGCGCTTGTTGACGATCACGACGCCCGTGCCGGCGACCATCCGGGCGGCCTCGAGCGACGAGGGGTCCTCGATCTCGACGACGACGTGGAGCGGCCGGTCCTCGCTGCGCGGTCCGTGGGTCAGCGCGAGCAGGGTCTTGATCACCTCGCTGTCGGGCTCCTCGCCGTCGGGCGCGAGCACGATGATCGAGCGGGCGCCCTCGTGGTTGCCGATCCGCAGGTCGCCGACGTCGATCGGCGAGCCGGTCCGGCAGATCACGCGGGTGCCGCGGAGGTCGCCCGCGCGCTCGCGGATCTCCTCCTCCATCTCGACCTTGTCCTTGGGCGCGAGGATCACGACCGCGGGGCGCTTGCGGCTCTCGTTGGCGATCGAGAGCTCGCGGAGGATCGTCATCACGGCGTCGGACCAGCCGAGGATCAGCGTGTGGTCCTCCTCGAGCACCCGCGAGCGGCCGCGCCGCAGCTCCATCAGGCGCGCGTCGATCCCGGTCGCGATCACGCCGATCAGGGCGCTGACCACGAACAGGCCGGCGATCGTCAGTGCCAGCATCGTCAGCAGGAACCGCCACGAGCCGCTGTCGCCGGCGACGGTGCCGGGGTCGAGCGCGTGCATCAGGCTGTTGAAGAGCTGCTGGCGGACTCCGGGGCGGACCCCGTCGTCGTCCTGTGGAGCGAGCCGGGTGGCGAGCACCAGGACGCTGAAGACGACGATCAGCGCCAGGGTCAGGACGGCCAGCCAGCCGACGAGGGCGGACGGCCCGCGGGCCATGCTGGCGTCGAAGTGGTAGCGGACCCGCTCGCGGATCCCTGGTCGGCCGCGACGGTCGGGGCCGGACCGCGTCGACCGATCGGTTGCTTGGCCCTGCTTCATGGAGCGGGCCGTGCGCTCCCGCGTCTGACGGCCGGTGCGCGACATGCGCGGCACCCTACTCACGCTCACGGCCCGGCGCGGTCTGCGGTGAACGATGTTCCCCCTCTGGTGGACGCGCGTACGACTGCGAACGCGCCCGGTTTGCCGTCTGGACTCGAGCCCGCCCGCCCGCCCGCCCGCCCGCGGGCAGCGTCGCCGCGGCGATCAGGAGGGCAGGAGTCGCGAGCTGGCCTCCGAGGGGGCCGGGCGGCCCCGAGGGCGGAAACACGACGAGCCCGGAAGATCCGGGCTCGAAGGGGTACTACGGGGCGGCGTGAGCCGCCCGGGGGACGATCGCTCTAGCGGTCGTCGCGGCGGCCGCGGCCACCGCGCTCCGGGCGATCCTCGCCGCGGTCCTCGCGACCGGGCATGGAGATCATGCGCGGGTGCGGGTACGGCAGCAGGGCCAGCTCACGCGCCTGCTTCACGGCGCGAGCGGCGTGGGCCTGGTCACGGGCGTTGAGGCCGGTCGCGCGACGCGAGCGGATCTTGCCCTTCTCGGTCACGAGGGCACGGAGCGCATCGACGTGCAGGTGGTCGATCTGCGAGACCTGCTCCTTGGTGAGCTTGGGCGTGCGCCGCGGGCCACCCTTAGGAGAACGCCGGCCACGTGCCGGTTTGCTGGAAGGTCGAGCCATAGACAGGCCATAATGGCATACCACCTGGGGCGAACGCTGTCCGCCCGTCCCGCCCCGGAGCGTGGAGTCCCGGGGCGCCGCGTCGTCGCCGGCGGGCGCTGCCGCTCGCTAGGCGCGGAGCGCGGCGGACGAGTCCGCGTCGGGCCAGCCGGGCGGCATCGGGAAGCTCTCCTCGCCGATCCCGAGCACGACCGGCTCGCTGGCGTCGGCCCGGACGGTCACGGAGAACGACAGCTGCGGCCGGGTCGTGTCCCAGTGGAGCTGGAGCACGTCGCTGCCGTCGAGGGCGGCGGCGGCCTGCTGGGTGGTCACCGCGTAGTGCTCGACGCCGCCCAGTGGCGCGGCGATGTCGCCCGACTCTGGATCGGCGTCGAACGGCGGCAGCGACTTGAACGCCGGCACCACGGGGGTCGGGATCGACCCGTCCTCCCCGAGCTCGATCGCGTGCGGGAGGTGGAAGACGCGGTCGCCGATCGTGACCTCGATCGGGTTCAGCCGCTCGACGTCGACGACGGCGGGCTCGACGAGGTCGTGGCGGCCGACGCCGCCGGCGATCACGGCGACGGCGCGGTTGGCGCCGGACGCGTGCAGCAGCTCGCGGAGCAGGACGACGACCTCGTCGAGCGGGCCGACGGTGGCGACGAGGTCGACGGACGGATCGCTCACGGGCGGGACTCCGGGGACGGGGGAGGAAGCGGGGAGGGGAGGCCGCTGGAGTAGGCCTCGGCGACGGTCGCCGCCCACGCGGCGTCGCCCCAGCGCTCGCGCTGGTGGGCGATCGTGCCGGCGGTGTCGTAGGCGACCCGGCGCAGCTCGACGTGGCCGTCGTCGTGGAGGAGTCCGTAGGCGGCCCGCGGGTCGCCGTCGAACGGGAGGCCGACGCTGCCCGGGTTGACCACGACGGTGGTCCCGCCGTCGGGCCGGAGCAGCTCGCGCTCGACGGGGATGTGGGTGTGGCCGACGACGAGCAGGTCCGGCGTGCGTCCGTCGAGCAGCTCGGCCTCGTCCGGTGCGGGCTCGGGCAGGAAGCCGAGCACGTCGGAGCGGGGCGAGCCGTGCCACGCCTCGCCGCCGGGGATCGGCAGCCAGAGCGGCAGCGCGTAGAGCTCGGCGACGGTCTCCGGGCCGAGCGCGTCGCGGGCTGCTGCGGCGCCGTCGACGGCGAGCGGGATCCGGGGCACGTCGTCGGCCTCGACCATCCAGCGCTCGTGGTTGCCGCGGATCCAGCGGGCGTTCTCCAGCGAGCGGAGCCGCTCGAGCGCCTCGACCGGCCACGGGCCGAAGGCGCTGACGTCGCCGCCGATCAGCCAGTCGTCGGCACCGGCCGCGCGCGCGTCGTCGAGCACGGCGTCGAGCGCGGCGAGGTTGCCGTGCACGTCGTAGAGAAGCGCGAGCACCCGCGCACCGTAGCGCGCGGAGGCGTCCCGCGGGAAGCGCACGGCCACCGGACGGCCGTCGCCAGCGGGTCGCGCGGCGGTCGTTCGCTGTCAAAGCGTCTCACCCGGCTAGAAACGGAGCGCGCGATCCGCTTGTGCTACGTTGCCAAACGGATCGTCTGCTCCGCTTAATCGCCGGGCGTCGTCCGACCGGCTCGGCGGCCGTCCCGTCCCGAGCCCCCGATTCCGCAGGAGGACCCCGTATGAGTACCGAGACCACCCCAAACAACCGGCGCGACATGATCGCGCTCTACGTGCTCTGCCTGGGCATGCTGATGATCGTGCTCGACGGCACGATCGTGAACACGGCGCTGCCCGTGCTGAAGGAGAGCCTCGAGTTCTCCGACAGCAACCTGACCTGGGTCCTCAACGCCTACCTGATCCCGTTCGGCGGCCTGCTGATGCTGTCCGGCCGGATCGGCGACCTGATCGGTCAGCGCAAGATGTTCCTCTGGGGGATGTCGCTGTTCACGCTCGCCTCGCTGCTCTGCGGGCTCGCCGAGAGCCAGGAGATGCTGATCGGCGCCCGCTTCCTGCAGGGCGTCGGCGGCGCGCTCGGCTCGTCCGTGATCCTCGGGATGATCATCACGATGTTCCGTGAGCCGCGGGCGCAGGGCAAGGCGATCGGCATCTACTCGTTCGTCGCCTCCGCCGGTGGCTCGCTCGGCCTGCTGCTCGGCGGCGTGCTGACCGACGTGCTCAGCTGGCACTGGATCTTCTTCGTGAACCTGCCGATCGGGATCGCGACCGTGATCCTGGCCAAGCGGCTGGTGCCCGACCGTCCCGGCCTCGGGTTCAAGGAGAACAAGGTCGACGTCCCCGGCGCGCTGATGCTGACCGGCGGCCTGATGGTCGGCGTCTACGCGATCGTCGGCGTCGAGCGCGAGGGCTGGGGCTCGGCCCAGACGCTGCTGCTGTTCGCCGTCGCCGCGGTCCTGCTGGTCGGCTTCGTCGTTCGCCAGGCGCGGATCGCGCACCCGCTGCTGCCGCTGCGGATCTTCCGCTCGCGCAACGTGAGCGGCGCCAACCTCGTCCTGCTCGGCGTCCTGGCCGGCATGTTCTCGGTCTTCTTCTTCGGCGCCCGCTACGCCGGGGAGATCCTCGGCTACAGCCCGATCGAGATCGGCTTCGCGTTCCTGCCGCTGACCCTCCTGATCGGCGGGGTCTCCACGCGGCTCGCGCAGCCTTTGACCGAGCGGTTCGGTCCGCGCAACGTCCTGATCGGCGGACTGACGTCGATCGTGGCCGCGGTCCTGCTGTTCACGCAGACGCCGGTCGACGGCAACTACTTCGTCAACGTCCTGCCGTCGATGCTGCTGCTCGGCCTCGGCGCCGGCCTCAGCTTCCCCTCGATCATGGGCCTGGCGATGTCCGGCGCCACGCCGGAGGACTCCGGCATCGCGTCCGGCCTGGTGAACACGTCGATGCAGGTCGGCGGCGCGATCGCGCTGTCGGTGCTGGCGACCTTCGCCGCCGAGCGCACGACGAGCAAGCTGGCGGACGGCGCCAGCCAGCTGGAGGCCCTCAACGCCGGCTTCCACGTGGCGTACCTGATCGCCGCGGGGATCGTCCTCGCCGCGATCGCGGCCGCGGTGCTGGTCCTCCGCGACGAGCCGGCGGTCAACGCCGACGCGGTTCCCGAGGGCGCGGCGCCGGCCTACTCCGAGGCGGGCTGAATGGCCGCGCAGGGCCGGTCGACGACGGGCGTCGTCGACCGGTCTGCCGCCGGAGCCCCCGCGATCCCGGGTCGGGTGGACCGGTCGACTAGCATCCGTCCATGAGCACCACGGTCGAAGGCCTCCCGGAGGCCCCCGGCGCAGCGGACGTCCTGCGCCCCCAGCGGGCCGACGCGCGGCGGAACCGCGAGCGGCTGCTGGAGGCGGCGACCGCCGTCTTCGCCGAGGTCGGCGCCGACGCCAGCGTGGCCGAGATCGCCCGCCGGGCCGGGGTCGGCGCCGGGACGCTGTTCCGCCACTTCCCGACCAAGCACGAGCTGCTGCTGGCCACGCTCGAGCTGGGCTTCGACGACATCCAGGCCGCGATCGTCCAGGCCGAGGCGATGGACGACGGCTGGGAGGGCCTCGTCCACGTGCTGACTGTCTGCGCCGAGATCCAGTCGCGGGACCGCGCCTTCCTCGAGTCGGTCGGCCCCGAGCTGTTCCGCGAGCCGAGTCTGCAACGCCGCAACGCCGAGCGGATGGGGCACCTGAAGACCCTGATCGAGCGGGCCCAGAAGGCGGGCCTCGTGCGCGAGGACCTGCGGGCCGAGGACGTGCCGTTCCTGCTGAGCGCCGTCGGCGGCGCGACCGGCCAGTGCGGGGCCGCCGGCGAGGTCACGCCGGGCCTCTGGCGCCGCTACCTCGGGATCGTGCTCGACGGGATGCGTCCGGCCGGCGCGTCGCCGCTGCCGGTCCCGGCGCCGACGCTCGAGCAGCTGACGGCGCGCTGCGACGCCACGCTGGCGACCGACGCCGACTGATCGCGCGGGCCCGCGCGGCCGCCGGCACCGATCGACCCTCCCGCGCCGCCACGGCGGCCGCGGACACGCCCACCGACGGGCGACGGGCGTACGCTGCGTCGGTGCAACCGTCCGGGGCTCCTCCTGCTGCGACGTCCACCGGTCGCCCCGAGTGGGCGGGCGTGCTGGCGGCCGCGCTCGGGATCACCCTGGCGACCGCGGCGATCGGGCTGCTGGCCGGCTCCGTGCCGGTGCTCTCGCTCGGGGTCCTCTACGTCCTGCCCGTGCTGTGGGTCGCGACCCGCTGGGGCGTCGGGCTCGGGATCGCGACCGCGGTCGCGTCGATGCTCGCCTACAACTGGTTCCACCTGCCGCCGATCCACCGCTTCACGCTGGTCGACAGCCGGCACTGGTCGGCCGTCGGGGTGCTGCTGGTGGTCGCGGTCGTCTCGGCCCGGATCGCCGAGGCCGGCCGGCGCGAGGCCCGCCAGGCCGGGCTCGCGCGCCGTGAGACGGAGCTGGTCGGCGAGCTCGCCCGCACCGTCCTGAGCGCGCGTCGGGTCAACGACGCGCTGCCGGAGGCGGCCCGGCTGCTGTCCGTCTACGTCGGGGTCCGGGTCACGCTGGTGCTCGGCGAGGGCGCGCTCGGGCGGACCTCGCCGGAGACCGCGATCGGGCTCGACGGCCCGACCGGCACGATCGGTGCGGTCCGGCTCGAGCGGGAGATCGAGGACCCGGCGATCGACGGTGCCCTGCGGCAGCGGATCGCGCCGGCGCTGGCCGCAGCGCTGGCCGCCGGCAGCGAGCGCGAGCGGTTGGCCGCCGCCAGCGTCGAGGCCGAGACCCTGCGCCGCAGCGACGAGGTCAAGACCACGCTGCTGCGGACCGTCAGCCATGACCTGCGGACCCCGCTGACCCAGATCTCGGCCGCGGCCGCGGCACTCGCCTCGCCGTCGCTGGAGGAGTCCGAGCGGATCGAGCTGGCCGGCGGGATCGAGGAGGGCGCCGAACGGCTGGCGGCGATGATCGAGAAGCTGCTCGACATGTCGCGGCTGGAGGTCGGTGCCGCCAGCCCGCGGGCCGATCGGGTGCCGCTCGACGACCTCGTCCGCGACGCGCTCGAGGCGGTCGGCCCCGCGGCCGGACGGGTCACGCTCGAGGTCGAGGAACCGCCGCCGGGCGTGCGCGCGGATCCGGCCCAGGTCGTGCGGATCCTCGTCAACCTGCTGGAGAACGCGCTGCTGCACGGGCGCGGGAGCGGGCCGGAGGGCGACCGGGTGCTGATCCGCGTCGCCCGCCGCCGGGGCCGGGCGGTGGTGCGGATCGTCGACCGTGGGCCGGGCGTCCCGGACGCCACCCAGGCGATGGTCTTCCGGCCGTTCCACCGCAACCCGCCGGCCGGCGGTACCCACGGGACCGGCAGCGGGCTGGGGCTGGCGATCGCCCGGGGCTTCGCCGAGGCCAACGACGGCACGCTCCGGGTCGAGAGCTATCCCGGCCAGGGGGCGGCGTTCGTGCTCGAGCTGCCGCCGGACGAGGCGACGGCGGCCGACTCCGGCCCCGGGGCGACGCGTGGGACCGACGAGGACCCGGAGGGGGAGGAGCGATGAGCGCCGGAGGCAAGACCGTCCTGGTCGTCGACGACGAGCGCCAGATCGTGCGGGCGCTGAAGGTGCTGCTGCGCGACGCGGGCTTCGAGATGATCGCGGCCGGCGGCGTCGAGGAGGCGCTCGACCTGGCGGCGCTGCACGGGCCGGACGCGGCGATCGTCGACCTGATGCTGCCCGACGGCAGCGGCGTCGACATCTGCCGCGGACTGCGCGAGTGGTCGGCGATGCCGATCGTGGTGCTGTCGGCGGTCGACGACGAGGACGAGAAGGTGCGGGCGCTGGAGGCCGGCGCCGACGACTACGTGACCAAGCCGTTCGGCCCGCGCGAGCTGGTCGCGCGGCTCCAGGCCGCGGTCCGACGGGCGGCCCCGGTCGGCGGCGAGCCGGTGATCCGGGTCGGCGACCTCGAGGTCGACGTCGCCGGCCACCGGGTCAGCCGCGACGGTCAGGAGATCCACCTGACGCGGACCGAGTTCGGGCTGCTGCGGACCTTCGTCCGCCACCGCGGCAAGCTGCTCACCCACCAGGCGCTGCTGCTCGAGGTCTGGGGCGCGGCCTACGCCGACGACACCGCGACCCTGCGGACCCACATCGCCAACCTCCGCCGCAAGATCGAGGGCCCGGTCGCGGCCGACGGCAGCGGCGGCCGCCTGATCCGGACGGAGACCGGGGTCGGCTACCGGCTGCTCGGCTGAGCGGCGGCCGGCGGGGCACGAGCCCGCCGCTTCTGCTCGAGGTTCGCCACCCATACGGTGGTCAACCTCGAAGAGAACGGCCGGCTGGCCCCGGCCCGGCGTCAGGCGGCGGCGCGGCGGCTCTCGTCGTGGATCTCGCCGACCAGCTCCTCGAGCACGTCCTCCAGCGCGACCACGCCGAGCACGGTCCCGTCCGGGCCCTCGACCCGGGCCAGGTGGGCGCCGGAGCGCTGCATCGTGGTCAGGACCGTCCGCAGCCGGTCGTTCTCGCGGACCGTCGGCAGCGGGCGCCAGGCGGTCGTGGGCACCGGGCGACGGCGGATCGCCTCGTCGCCGTCGAGCACGTCCTTGAGGTGCAGGTAGCCGGTCAGCCGGCCGTCGGGCCCCCGGACGGGGAACCGCGAGAAGCCGGTCCGCCCGGCCAGCGCCTCGACCCGCTCGGGGGTCGCGGTCGCGTCGACGGTCTCCAGCTCGGCGAGCGGCAGCAGCACCGAGCGGGCGTCGCGGTCCTCGAACTGGAGCGCGTCGAGCAGCAGCTGCCCCTCACCGTGCTCCAGCAGCCCCTCGCGGTGGGACTCCTCGACCAGCCCGGCGACCTCGTCGCGGGTGAAGGCGCTGGTGACCTCGTCCTTCGGCTGGATCCCGACCGCCCGCAACGTCACGTTGGCGATCCAGTTGAGGCCGGCGATCGCGGGACGGAGCACGCGGACGACCAGGACCAGCGGCGGCCCGAGCACGAGCGCGGAGCGGTCCGGTCCGGCGAGCGCGATGTTCTTGGGCACCATCTCGCCGACGACCACGTGCAGGAAGACGACGACCGTCAGCGCGACCACGAACGCGATCGGGTGCAGCAGCGCGTCGCTGACCCCGACCGCGTTGAGCGGCCCTTCGATCAGGTGGGCGACGGCGGGCTCGCCGATGTAGCCGAGTCCGAGCGAGCAGATCGTGATCCCGAGCTGGGCGCCGGCCAGCATCAGCGAGATGTTCTCCATCGCGCCGAGGGTCACGCGGGCGCGCCAGGAACCGTCCTCGGCCTGGGGCTCGATCACGGTCCGGCGGGCGGAGATCAGGGCGAACTCGGCCCCGACGAAGAAGGCGTTGGCGGCGAGCAGGACGATCGCCAGCAGGATCGCGAGGACGGGGCTCATCGCTCGTCCTCCTCGGACTCGTCGTAGTCGTCGTGGACGATCGGGACGACGATGATCCGCAGCTCGTCGACCCGCAGGCCGTCCATCCGCTCGACGGTCAGCACGACCTCGTGCTCGGGGTCGTCGCCGAGCGGCAGGTCGAGCTCGACCGCGTCGCCGACCTCGGGGATCCGCTCGAGGTGGAGCGCGACGAGGCCGCCGAGGGTCTCGTACTCCTCGTCCTCGGGGATCTCGACGCCGACGATCTCGGAGGCCTCGTCCGGCCGCAGCAGGGCGGAGAGCAGCCAGCTGCCGTCCGGGTCCTGGTGGGCCTCGGACGAGCGGTCGTCGTGCTCGTCGAGGACCTCGCCGACGATCTCCTCGATCAGGTCCTCGAGCGTGACGATCCCGTCGACGCCGCCGAACTCGTCGACGACCACGGCCATCTGCAGCCCGCCCTGGCGGAGCACGCCGAGCAACGGGTCGAGCTCCAGGGTCGAGGGCACGACGACCGGGTCGACCATCACGTCGCGGACGAGCACCTGGTCCCGCTCCTCGTAGGGGACGGCGACCGCCTGGCGGATGTGGACGACGCCGGCGATCTCCTCGGAGCCGTCGGTCTCGACCGGGAACCGCGAGTGGCCGGTCTCGCGGGCGAGCCGCAGGACGGCGGCGACCGGCTCGTCGTCCTCGATCGTGTGGACCCGGGTACGCGGGGTCATCACGTCGTCGGCCCGCCGCTCGCCGAAGGCCAGCGAGCGCTGGAGCAGGGTCGCGGTGTTGGTCTCGAGCGTGCCCTTCTCGGCCGAGCGCTGCACGAGCGAGCTGAGCTCCTCGGCCGAGCGCGCGGACGCCAGCTCCTCCTGGGGCTCGATCCCGATCCGGAGCAGGATCGCGTTGGCGGAGCCGTTGAGCAGCCGCAGCGGGTAGGACATCGTGCGCGTGAACCCGCGCTGGAAGCCGGCGACGGCGCGGGCGGTCTGGATCGGCCGGGCGATCGCCAGGTTCTTGGGGACCAGCTCGCCGAAGACCATCGTGAAGGAGGTCGCCAGGACCAGGGCGATCACGACCGCGACGCCGTGGACGGCCGCGCCGGAGACGCCGATCTCCGCGAGCGGGCCGTCGACGAGACGGGCGATCGCGGGCTCGGCGAGGAAGCCGATCGCGAGGTTGGTGATGGTGATCCCCAGCTGGGCGCCGGAGAGCTGGGTCGAGAGCGTGCGCAGGGCCTTGCTGACCCCGAGCGCGCGGCGGTCGCCGTCGTCGGCGAGTCGGTCGACGGTCTGTCGGTCGACGGTCAGGAGCGAGAACTCGGCGGCCACGAAGGCTCCGCAGGCGACGACCAGGACGATCGCGACCAGCAGCAGCAACAGCTCGGTCACCGGGCCCCGCTCTCGTCGGCGCGGACCTGGTGGGGGTGGGAAGCGCGCGCTAGGGCACGCTCCGCACCTCGGGGCGGATCGTCGTCAGCGTGCGCAACGGCACGCCCGGGACTGTCGGACGGATCGTCGCCAGGACGGGGGCTCATCCTCGGGAATGGTACGGGTCGTGCGGCCTCGCGTGTTGCGGGCCCTCGGGCCGTGGACGGCGGGTCCCCCGGATGGCGGGCGCGCCGGCCCGATCGCGGTGGTTGCGGGCGGGGGCAGACTAGGCTTCGGAGCGTGCACGATCGGACGATCTCCTCCTGGCTCATGGACATGGACGGGGTGCTCGTCCACGAGGACCGGATGGTGCCCGGCGCGGATCGCTTCCTCGCGCGGCTGGCGGAGCTGAGCCTGCCGTTCCTGGTCCTGACGAACAACTCGATCTACACCCGCCGCGACCTCTCGGCGCGGCTGCGGGCCAGCGGCCTCGAGGTGCCCGAGCGGGCGATCTGGACCTCGGCGCTGGCCACCGCCCGGTTCCTCGCCGACCAGCGGCCGGAGGGCTCGGCGTTCGTGATCGGGGAGGCCGGCCTGACGACCGCGCTCCACGAGTGCGGCTACACCCAGACCGACCGCGATCCCGACTACGTGGTGCTGGGGGAGACCCGCACCTACAGCTTCGAGCGGATCACGCAGGCGATCCGGCTGATCGCCAACGGCGCCAAGTTCATCGCCACCAACCCGGACAACATCGGGCCCTCGGTCGAGGGCCCGATGCCGGCGACCGGCTCGGTCGCGGCCCTGATCAGCCGCGCGACCGGCGTCGAGCCGTACTTCGTGGGCAAGCCGAACCCGCTGATGATGCGCTCGGCCCTGAACGCGCTCGACGCCCACTCCGAGACGACGGCGATGATCGGCGACCGGATGGACACGGACGTCGTCTCCGGGCTCGAGGCCGGGCTGGAGACGATCCTCGTCCTGACCGGGGTCGCCACCCGCGAGGCGGCCGCCCGCTTCCCGTACGTGCCGTCGCGGATCGTCGACTCGGTCGCGGACCTGGTCGAGCGGCTCGGCTAGCCCGGGCGGTCCCGGCCTAGCGGCTACTCCTGCTCGCGGGCCTTCGGCGGCAGCCGGAACGCGAGCAGGAAGCTGACGGCGAGCGGGATCAGGCAGATCCAGGCGGTCGTCGCCAGCGCCTCGGTCGAGGGGCGGTGGTCGTCGAGCAGGGCGAAGAAGGTCGTTCCGACGACGGCCACGCCGAGCGCCGCGGCGAGCTGTTGCACGGCGTTGAGCAGGCCCGCGGCGGAGCCGACCTCGTGCTCGGCGACGCCGGACAGGATCACGTCGAACAGCTGGCCGAAGACGTAGCCGACGCCGAGGCCGGTGACGAAGATCCCGGGCGTCAGGGTCCAGCTGCCGACGTCGCCGGCGTCGACGCCACCGGCGGTCAGGGCCAGGGTCACCATCCCGAGCGCGGTGATCGCGATCCCGATCGGCAGCAGTGAGCGGCCGAGGCGGCCGATCGGGGTGAACGCGGTGAGCATCGCCACGACCATCCCGAGCGACATCGGTGCGATGGCGAGCCCGGTGCGGGCGGCCGAGAAGCCCTCGCCGACCTGGAGGAACAGCGACAGCACGAGCGTGATCCCGCCGAGGGTGGCGAAGAAGCCCAGCGCGGTCGCGATCCCGACGGTGTACGAGCGGTTGCGCATCAGGCTCAACTCGATCAGCGGCGACTGCTCGCGGCGGCGCTCGTAGAGGACGAAGGCGACGGTCAGGGCGACGCCGGCGGCGAGCATCGCGAAGCTCCACGCCGGCCAACCGAGCTGGCGGCCCTCGATCAGCGGGTAGATCACGCAGACCGCGGCCAGCCCGACGAGCAGCATGCCGCCGAGGTCGAGCCGGATGCCCGGCGTCGGATCGCGTCGCGGCAGCACCTTGATCGCGGCGACCAGGGCGAGCAGGCCGACCGGCAGGTTGATCAGGAAGACCATCCGCCAGCCGGTCCCGAAGAGGTCCGCGTCGACCAGCAGCCCGGCGAGGATCGGGCCGGCGATCGTCGAGATCCCCAGCACCGGGCCGAAGAAGCCGAAGACCTTGCTGATCTCCTCCTGCGCGAAGACCTCCTTGAGCATGCCGAAGCCCTGGGGGAGCAGGAGCGCTCCGAAGCCGCCCTGGAGGGCGCGGGTGGCGAGGAGCACCTCGGGGGTCGGCGCGAGCGCGCAGGCCAGCGAGGAACAGAGGAAGCCGCTGGCGCCGATCAGGAACAGACGCCGGCGCCCGAAGATGTCGCCGAGCCGGGCGCCGGTGATCAGGAAGATCGCGAAGGTGAGGGTGTAGGCGGCCCCGAGCCACTGGAGGGTGGCGGCACCGCCACCGAGGTCGTCGCGGATCGCCGGGCCGGCGACGTTGACGATCGTCGCGTCGACGAGGTCCATGACATCGGCGACGAGCACGACCGCGAGCACCGCCCAACGCCAGCGGTAGGGCGGTTCGTCGGCGGCTGGGTCCGCTGGGTGCTCGGGGGAGAGGGCGACGGAGGGGGAGGGCATCGGGCAGGAAGGGCTCGCCGCGGAGACGAAGGGTGGTGGGCGGAGAACGGGCCGGGCGACCTCACGGCAACGACCGTGCACGGGCCCGGAGACCGCCGGAGAACGGCGTTCTGGAAGAACACCGTTTGTCACGAACGACGCTCGCTTCGATCAAGGTACGGTACGAACGATGTTCGTGTAGCCGCTAGGCTGGGGCCGTGTCCCCCGAAGCCCGTTCCCGCAGCACCCGTGACCGCCCGGCGAAGGCCCCGTTGAGCGAGGGCGTCGTGATCGACGCCGGACTCCGGATCCTCCGGCAGGACGGCCTCGACGCGGTCACGATGCGGCGGGTCGCGACCGACCTCGACACCGGCCCGGCCTCGCTCTACGTCTACGTCAAGGGCCGCGAGGGGCTCTGCCGCGCGATGCTCGACCGGGTCATCGGGATGGTACCGCTCGAGACCCCCGATCCGCAGCGTTGGCGCGAGCAGCTGAACGGGTTGCTGAGCGGGCTGCTGGCCGCGTTCGAGGCCTACCCCGGAATCGCCCGCGCGTCGTTGGACGGCGTCCCGACCGGGGAGAACGCGCTGCTGCTGACGGAGGCGATCCTGGGGACCCTGCGGGCCGGCGGGATCGACGGGCAAGCAGCGGTCTGGGCCTGCGACGTGCTGCCGACGATGGTCACGGTGCGGGCGATCGAGGTGGCCGCCGTCCAGGAGCACGAGCGGATGCAGGGCACGGCGGGAGCAGCACCGACCTTCGCCGAGGTCGTCGGGGGGCTCTCGGCTCGGCGCTTCCCGCACATGACCGAGCTCGCCCCGGAGCTGGTCCGGGACGACGGCGACGTCCGCTTCGCGTTCGCGATCGACACCTTCGTCGCGGGCCTGGTCGCCCGCAGCACGCGGTAGGGGCCCGCTGGCCCGCCGGGCCGCGGATCGTCAGTGTACGGCGGCACTTCCGGCGTCTTCATACGATCTTGACGCCGGTCGAGATCTCTCCATACCGACTTGACGGGCGCGGTCCCAGGCTGGTCGTATGGACCTCCTCGCCCTCGGCATCGCCGCCGTCTTCTTCGGCACGATGCTGCTCCTCATCGAGGCGGTGGACCGCGCATGAGCGGCATCGCCCTCTTCGGTCTGGTCGCCTCGCTCGTCGTCGCGGCCTACCTGCTCTACGCCCTGCTGCGGGGGGAGGAGCTCTGATGCTGGCCTCCTGGTTGCAGGTCGCCCTGCTCTTCGCCCTCGTCCTCGCCGTGACGCCTCTACTCGGCGGCTACATGGCGCGGGTCTTCGCCGGTGAGCGGACCTTCATGTCGCCCGTGGTCGGGCCGTTCGAACGACTGCTGCTGCGCCTGATGCGCGTACGGCGCCCCGCGACGGGCAGCGAGCTCGGCGTCGGGCAGGACTGGAAGCAGTACGCCCGCAGCGTGCTGCTGTTCTCGTTCGGGTCGTGGCTGCTGCTCTACGCGCTGCTGCGGCTCCAGGCGAGCCTCCCCGGCAACCCGACCGACCTCTCGGCCGCGCCCTGGGACGTGACCTTCAACACCGTCTCGTCGTTCGTCGCCAACACCAACTGGCAGTACTACGCGGGCGAGACGACGCTGAGCTACGTCGCCCAGATGACCGGGCTGGCGGTCCAGAACTTCGTCTCCGCCGCCGTCGGCCTCGCGGTCGCGATCGCCGTCATCCGCGGGATCGCCGCCCGCCGCTCGCCGAGCGACGACGGCCCCGCGACGCTCGGCAACTTCTGGGTCGACCTGACCCGTGCGCTGCTCTACGTGCTGCTCCCGATCGCGATCGTCGGCGCGCTGTTCCTGGTCACCCAGGGCGTGCTCCAGACCCTCGGCGGCCCGGTCGACCTGCAGACGCTCGTCGGCGGCAGCCAGACGCTGGCCCGCGGGCCGGTCGCCTCGCAGGAGGTGATCAAGATGCTCGGCACGAACGGTGGCGGCTTCTTCAACGTCAACTCGGCGATGCCGTTCGAGAACCCGACCGGGCTCTCCAACCTCTTCGAGATGCTGCTGGTGCTCTCGATCCCGGCGGCGCTGACGGCGACCTACGGCCGGATGGTCGGCAGCCGCCGACAGGGTTGGGCGATCTTCGCCGCGATGGCCGCGATGTTCCTGGCGCTGGTCGTCGTGATCACGCTCGCCGAGCACGCCGGCACCCCCGCCCAGCACGCCGCGGGCGTCAACACCGCGCTCTTCGACGGCGGCAACCTCGAGGGCAAGGAGCAGCGCTTCGGGACCGCCGCCAGCGGGCTCTTCAACACGGTCACGACGGTCACCTCGACCGGCGGCGTCAACTCCGCGATGGAGTCGCTGACCGGGCTCGGATCGTTGGTGCCGATGGTCGGCATGGGCGCCGGCGAGGTCATCTTCGGTGGCGTCGGCTCGGGCCTCTACGGGATGTTCGTCTTCATCCTGCTGGCGGTCTTCATCGGCGGCCTGATGGTCGGCCGGACCCCGGAGCTGCACGGCAAGAAGATCGAGGCGCGCGAGATCAAGCTGGCGATGCTCGGCGCCCTGTACATGCCGGCGACGGTCCTGATCACGACCGCGCTCGGGGTCGGGACCAGCTACGGCAAGGTCTCGAACTTCGCGAGCGGGCCACAGGGCTTCTCCGAGACGCTCTACGCGTACCTCTCGCAGGGCAACAACAACGGCTCGGCGTTCGCCGGATACACCGGCTTCGTCCAGCCCAACGGGAACAACGACGGCGCCTTCGGGATCACCTTCGCCGACCTGCTCGGCGGGCTCTCGATGCTGTTCGTCCGGTTCTTCCCGATCGTGATCGTGCTGGCGATCGCGGGCTCGCTGGCCCGCAAGCAGGCGCGCGGCAACGGTGACGGCCTCAGCGCCGGGACGTTGCGCACCGACAGCCCGACGTTCGTCGTCCTGCTGATCGGCGTGATCGTCCTGATCGGCGCCCTGACGTTCTTCCCCGCGCTGCTGCTCGGCCCCGTCGTCCAGTCCCTGACCGGGCACCTCTACTAGCCCCAGGGCCAGAGAAAGACACGCACATGCGCAAGGACGTCATCACCTCACTGCTCGCCGTCGTGACCTTCACGGTCCTGCTCGGCATCGCCTACCCGCTGGTGGTCACCGGCCTCAGCCAGGTCCTGATGGAGCACAAGGCCAACGGCTCGCTGGTCAGCCAGAACGGCAAGCTCGTCGGCTCCAAGCTGATCGCCCAGGACTTCCGTCGGCCGCTGCTGGGCGCCGACGGCAAGCCGAAGCTCGACGCCGACGGCGAGCCGGTGCTCGTCGCCGACAAGCGGTACTTCCAGCCGCGGCCGTCGGTCACGGGCTACGCGGCCAACGCGACCGCGTTCAGCAACCTCGGTCCCAACAGCGTCGACACCCGTGACGCGACCCGGGCCAACCTCGACGCCTACCTCGCGCTCGAGCGGCCGTTCGACCGGTCGCTCGTCGCGGAGCGGGTGCCGGTCGACGCGGCGACCTACTCGGCGTCCGGGGTCGACCCCCGGATCTCGGTCGCCAACGCCCGGATCCAGGCCCACCGGGTCGCGAAGGTCCGGGGGCTCCCGCTCGCTCGCGTCCGGGCCCTGAT
This sequence comes from Patulibacter ginsengiterrae, assembly GCF_056269115.1. Taxonomy (NCBI): domain Bacteria; kingdom Bacillati; phylum Actinomycetota; class Thermoleophilia; order Solirubrobacterales; family Patulibacteraceae; genus Patulibacter; species Patulibacter ginsengiterrae. The sequence goes on along the minus strand of NZ_JBWDOG010000006.1, from coordinate 106,099 downwards.
CGACGAGCACACGGGCGGCCGCGACCTCGGGGTCCTCGGGGAACCCGGCGTCGACGTCCTCTCCCTCAACCTCGCCCTCGACCACGAGGCCACCGCCTCGGGCCGGGCGGCGACGACCAACCCCACCGGAGCCTCCCGATGACCGAACGTTCCGATCGTTCGCTGCTGGACCCGCAGATCCTGCGGCCCGCGCTGCTCGACAGCCTGCGCAAGCTCGACCCCCGGGTGCAGCTGCGCAACCCGGTGATGTTCGTCGTCGAGCTCGGCGCGCTCGTCACCACGATCATCTGGCTCGTCCAGGCGCTGGGCGCGGGGGAGAGCATCGGCGTCGACGGCCAGCCGGCCTGGTTCGCCTTCGTGGTCGCGCTCTGGCTGTGGCTGACCGTCGTCTTCGCCAACCTCGCCGAGGCGCTCGCCGAGGGCCGCGGCAAGGCCCAGGCGGACACGCTCCGGGCGATGCGCTCGGAGACCACCGCCCGGCTCGCGGACGGGACGACTCGTGCGGCCGGCGAGCTGCACCGCGGTGACGTGGTCGTCGTCGAGGCGGGCGAGGTGATCCCGGGCGACGGCACCGTGGTCGAGGGGATCGCCTCGGTCGACGAGTCGGCGATCACCGGCGAGTCGGCCCCGGTGATTCGCGAGGCCGGCGGCGACCGCAGCGCGGTCACCGGCGGCACCCGCGTGCTCTCCGACCGGATCCTGGTCGAGATCACGCAGGAGCCCGGCCACTCGTTCCTCGACCGGATGATCGCGCTCGTCGAGGGCGCGGCCCGCCGCAAGACCCCGAACGAGGTCGCGCTCGGGATCCTGCTCGCGGGGCTCTCGCTGGTCTTCCTGGTCGTGGTCACGACGCTCGGCTCGTTCGTCGACTTCGCGGGCTCGGAGGTCTCGATGGTGACCCTGATCGCGCTGCTGGTCGCGCTGATCCCGACCACGATCGGCGCGCTGCTCTCGGCGATCGGGATCGCGGGCATGGACCGGCTGGTCCGGCGCAACGTGCTGGCGCTGTCGGGACGCGCGGTCGAGGCGTCGGGCGACGTCGACGTGCTGCTGCTGGACAAGACCGGGACGATCACGCTCGGCAACCGCCAGGCGACCGAGCTGCTGCCGATGCCCGGGGTCGCGGCCGACGAGCTGGCCGAGGCCGCGCTGCTCGCCTCGCTCGCCGACGAGACCCCGGAGGGCCGCTCGATCGTGGTCCTCGCCCGCGACCTGCTCGGTCGCGGGGACGACGACGGCGACCTGGTCCACGACGCGCGGATGGCGTTCGTCCCGTTCACCGCCCAGACGCGGATGAGTGGGGTCGACATCGAGGACATCGAGGGCAACGTGCGGGCCCTCCGCAAGGGCGCCGGCGACGCGATCGTGCGCTGGGTCGAGGCCGGCGCCGCCGCCGGTCGGGCGGGTGCGGTCCCGGCCGCGCTGCGCGAGACGCTCGACCACGTCGGCCGCGAGGGCGGCACGCCGCTGGCGGTCGCCGAGGACGGCCGCGTGCTCGGGGTGGTCTACCTCAAGGACGTCGTCAAGCCGGGGATGCGCGAGCGCTTCGACCGGCTGCGGGCGATGGGCATCCGCACGGTGATGGTGACCGGCGACAACCCGCTGACCGCGGCCAAGATCGCCGACGAGGCGGGGGTCGACGACTTCCTCGCGGAGGCGACGCCGGAGCGCAAGCTGACCCTGATCAAGGAGCAGCAGGCGGGCGGCCGGATGGTCGCGATGACCGGGGACGGCACCAACGACGCTCCGGCGCTGGCCCAGGCCGACGTCGGCGTGGCGATGAACACGGGCACCCAGGCCGCCCGCGAGGCCGGGAACATGGTCGACCTCGACTCCAACCCGACGAAGCTGATCGAGATCGTCGAGGTCGGCAAGCAGCTCCTGATCACCCGCGGGGCCCTGACGACGTTCTCGATCGCCAACGACATCGCCAAGTACTTCGCGATCCTGCCGGCGATCTTCGCCACCGTCTGGGCGACCGGTGGGGCCGGGTCCGAGGGGCCGTTGGCCAAGCTCAACATCATGGACCTGGGCACCCCCGAGTCGGCGATCATCTCGGCGATCGTGTTCAACGCGATCGTGATCCCGCTGCTGGTGCCGATCGCCCTCCGCGGCGTCCGCTACCGGCCGGTCGGCGCGACGGCCCTGCTGCGGCGGAACATGCTGGTCTACGGGCTCGGCGGCGTGATCGCCCCGTTCGTCGGGATCAAGCTGATCGATCTGGTCGTCCACAACCTGCTGGGGGCGTGAGCACGGTGATCGGCACGACCAGGCACCGCGGGGCGCACGGCCCGCCGCCGGAGGTGCGGTGGCGGTGACGACCCGCGGCCGGCATACGGTCCTGCTGGGCATGGCTCCGGGGGTGGGGAAGACCTTCCGCGCCCTCCAGGACCTGCGCCGGGAGCGTGATGCCGGCCGCGACGCGATCGTCGCGGTCGTCGAGACCCACGGCCGGGCGGACACCGCCGCCCAGATCGGCGACCTCGAGCTGTTGCCGCGGCGGCCGGTCGAGTACCGCGGGATCGTCCAGCACGAGCTCGACCTGCCCGGCCTGCTGGAGCGGGCCGCCCGCGGTCCGAGCAGCGGGGTCGCGGCGCCGGCGGGCGGCCCGCTGCTGGCGCTGATCGACGAGCTCGCCCACACCAACGCGCCGGGCGTCGAGCACGAGAAGCGCTGGCAGGACGTCGACGTCGCGCTGGCGGCGGGGATCGACGTTCTCAGCACCGTCAACGTCCAGCACCTCGAGTCGCTCAACGACCAGGTCGCCGAGCTGACCGGCGTCCGGGTCCGCGAGACCCTGCCCGATCAGGTCCTGATCGACGCCGAGGACGTGCTGCTCGTCGACCTGCCGCCGGAGGCGCTGCTGCGGCGGCTGCGGGAGGGGCAGATCTACCCCGAGGAGCGGATCGCCGCCGCGCTCAACAACTTCTTCCGGATCGAGCAGCTGACCGCCCTGCGCGAGACGGCGCTGCTGCAGGCCGCCGAGGAGGTCGGCGCCCGCCGCTCCCACGAGCCGCGGGTGCGTCCGCGCCGCGCGACCGGCGAGCACCAGGCGGTCGGGGGCGGTTCGCGGGTCGCCGACGACGTGCCCGACGCGGTCAAGGAACGGATCCTGGTGCTGGTCTCTGCCGGTCCCGGCGGCCAGCGGGTGCTGCGGCGGGCGTGGCGCTCGGCCCGCCGCCTGCGCGCGCAGCTGGACGTGCTCTACGTCCAGCAGCCGGGCAAGCGGCTCGCGGCCAACGACGCCGAGCGGCTCGACGGGATCCGCCGGCTGGCGGGCCTGCTCGGGGCGGAGCTGCTGATCGAGGAGGACGACGAGGTCGACGTCGCCGCCGCGCGGGTCGCGCGGGCGCGGGGGACGACCTACGTCTTCGTCGGCGCGCCCGGCCCGCGGCACGGGCTGGCGCGGCTGTGGGACGTGCGCGAGCGGCTGCCGCTGCGGCTGATCCGGCGGATGCCGGGCGTCGACGTGCGGATCGTCAGCGACCGCGGGGAGCGCCCGGACCGCGAGGGCCGGCACGACCGTGAGGGCCGGAGCGACCGCGGGGACCGCGGTGGCCGCAACGACACGGAGGAGCGAGGGACATGATCACCACCAACCTGGCCACGCTGCCGGCGCTGGCCGACACCATCGTCACGGTCGCGACGCTCGCGCTCGGGGCGATCTGCGGCGTCACGGTGGTCCTCTGGCAGCGCCACCGCGCCCGCCGTCGGGCCCCGTCGGGCCGGGTCCTGCTCGCGCTCGCCGGCAACGGCGTCTCCTGCGCGGCGATCGACGCAGCCGCCCGGATCGGCCGCGCCGACGACGCGATCGTCGTCCCCGCCGCGCTGGTCGCGACGCCCTACCACCTGCCGCTCGACTGCCCGCTGCCGGAGGCGGCGTCGGGGGCGCTCGATCTGCTGGAGGCGGTCGAGCAGCGGCTCCGCCGGGCCGGCGTCGAGGTCGATCCGCGGATGGTCCAGGGGCGAACGCTGCGCCACGCGCTGCGACGGCTGACGGAGCAGGAGCGGTTCGACCGACTGGTCGTTCCCGCCGCCGACTTCGAGGGCGACGACGGCTTCAGCGCCGACGACGTCGGTTGGCTGCTGGCCCACGTCAACGGCGAGGTGCTGGTCCTGCGGCCGGGCCGCGACGGGCCGTCCACGGCGGTCGGGGTCGTCCCGGATCCGCCGTCGGTAGGCTCGCGCAGGCATGTCTCTGGAAGTGCGTGGACCGACCCTGACCCTGCGCTACCCGACGGAGGACGACGCGGAGGCGCTGCTCCGGCTGGCGTCTGATCCCGAGGTCACCCGCTGGTTCTCGTGGGGGCCCTACACCGACGCCGCCCAGCCGCGGCGGTTCGTGGCCGGGCTGGCCGAGGAACGGCGGCGGGGGATCAAGCTCGACCTGCTGGCCGTCCACCACGAGCACGGCCCGGCGGGGATCACCGGGCTCTACGAGTTCGCGCTCCGCGATCGCCGCTGCGTCTGCGGGACCTGGTTCGGCCGCGACTTCTGGGGCACCGGCGCCAACCGCGAGTCGAAGGCGCTGCTCCAGCACCTGGCCTTCGAGACGCTCGGGATGCACCGCTTCGGCAGCTACTCGAATCCGGCCAACGAGCGCTCGACGAAGGCGCTCGAGGGCGTCGGCCTGCACCGCGAAGGGGTGCTCCGGGGCTACCACCGCCACGGCGACCGGTTCCTCGACGTCAACATCTTCGGGCTGCTGCGGGACGACTGGGAGCGCTCGCCGCTGCGGGAGGAGTTCGCGGGCCGGATCAGCGTGACCGGGGAGCCGCCGGACACGTTCGTCGCCGACGCCTGAGCCTGGATCCACCGCTAGTCGGTTGAGCGTCGGCGTCTGCCGGGTGACGGGCGGCGAGCGGGGGCGCGCCAGGTGGTCTCGCGGGCGGTGCGGTCGTTCGCGGTCGCGCGTCGCGACGACGGCTGGATCCGCCATCATGGTCGGGTTGCGCCTGTCTCAGTACGACCCCCCGTCTGAACGCTCGGTGGCCACCCTGACCGCGAAGCCGACCCTCGCGTCGCACGAACGCCCCGAGCCAGCCCTCGTGATCGACGGGCTGGTCAAGCGCTACGGCGATCGCACCGCGGTCGACGGCGTCTCGCTACGCGTCGAGCGGGCGCGGGTGCTGGCGCTGCTGGGGCCCAACGGCGCCGGCAAGACGACCACGATCGAGACCTGCATCGGCTTCCGCAAGCCGGACGGGGGCACGGTCCGCGTGCTCGGGCTGGATCCGGTCGCCGAGAACGACGAGCTGCGGCCGCGGATCGGCGTGATGCTGCAGAACGGCGGGGTCTACCAGGCGGCCCGCTGCGGCGAGATGCTGCGGCTGGTGGCGTCGTACGCCGCCGAGCCGCTCGATCCCGACGCGCTGCTCGACCGGCTCGGCTTGAGCGAGGTCCAGAGCACCCCCTACCGGCGGCTGTCCGGTGGGCAGCAGCAGCGGCTGTCGCTGGCGATGGCGCTGGTCGGTCGCCCGGAGATGGTCTTCCTCGACGAGCCGACGACCGGGCTCGACCCGCAGGCCCGGCACGAGACCTGGCGGATCATCGAGGCGCTCCGCCGCGACGGCGTCACGGTCGTGCTGACCACGCACGACATGGAGGAGGCCGAGCGGCTCGCCGACGACGTCGTGATCGTGGACCACGGGACCGTGATCGCGACCGGCACCTGCGACGAGCTGATCCGCGGGGCCGCCGAGCGCGAGGTCCGCTTCCAGGCGACCCCGGGGCTCGACACCGCGTCGCTGGTCGCGCGGCTCGACGCCGGCACGCTGGTCCACGAGCCGGCGCCGGGCACCTACCTCGTGGTCGGCGACGTCGACCCGCGGATGGTCGCCACGGTCACGAGCTGGTGCGCCGAGCGCGGCGTCCTGATCGAGGGCCTGCAGGTCAAGCAGCGGACGCTCGAGGACGTGTTCCTCGAGCTGACCGGCCGGGAGCTCCGCGCATGAGCAGCGTCACGCCGATCCGCGACGCCGACGTCGGCGAGTTCGCCCCGCGGCCGGGTCGCGCCCCGCTGCGGCAGATGGCGATCGCCCAGACCTGGATGGAGCTCAAGCTGATGCTCCGCAACGGCGAGCAGGTGCTGCTGAGCCTGATCGTGCCGCTGGGCCTGCTGGTCGTCTGCACCACGATCCCCTTCATCACCGTCAACGGCGAGCGGGCGGACTTCTTCGTGCCCGGGATCCTCGCGCTCGGGATCATGTCGACCGCCTTCACCGGGCAGGCGATCGCGACCGGCTTCGACCGCCAGTACGGGGTCCTCAAGCGGCTGGGGGCGACGGCCCTGCCGCGCTCGATCCTGCTGCTGGGCAAGACCGGTGCGGTCCTCGTCGTCCAGCTGATCCAGATCGTGCTGCTGTTCTCGGTCGGGGTCGCGCTCGGCTGGTCGCCGAAGGGCGACCCGATCTCGGTGCTGCTGTTCCTCGTCTTCGGGACCGCCGCGTTCTGCGGCCTGGCCTTCGCGATGGCCGGGGTGCTGCGGGCGATGACGACGCTCGCGGCGGCCAACATCCTCTGGTTCGTGCTGCTGATCTGCGGCGGGATCGTCTTCCCGCTCTCGGAGCTCGGTGGCGCGCAGGGGGTCTTCGAGCTGCTGCCGAGTGCGGCGCTCTCGACCGGCCTGCGCGACGTCCTCCAGCACGGCCACGCGGCGCCGTTCAAGCACCTGATCGTGCTCGGGCTCTGGTCGGTGGTGACGTTGACCGTCGCCGCCGCGACCTTCCGCTGGGAGTAGCTACGGGGCGGCGGCGATCCCGCCGAACATCAGCGCGATCGCGGCCCGCTTGTAGCGCTGCTGGGCGGCCGCGTCGGCGACCCGCAGGGCGGTTAGCGCGCCGCCGAGGATCAGGCCGATGATCGCCTGGGCGGTCGCCTCGACGTCGAGCTCGGGGTGCAGGAAGCCGCGCTCGCGGCCGTTGACGAGGTAGGCCGCGGTCAGCCCGGTGGCCGCCTCGGCCAGCTGCATCAGCCGCGCCTCGAGCTCGGCGTCGACGGTCCCCGCCTGGAGCACCAGCAGCCGCACGGCTCGCGGGTCGTCGGCGAGCACGGCGAGCAGGGCATCGCCGATCCGCTCGGTCTGGGCGCGGTACTCGGCCAGGCTGGTGGTGGCCTTGGGGGCGTTCTCGGCGGCGAGGATCGCGAGGATCCGGGCGAGCACGTCGTCGATCACCTGGTCGAGGATCTCCCGCTTGTTCTTGAAGTAGCGGTAGAAGGTCCCGTGGCCGATCCCGACGCGGCGGGCGATCTCGGCGATCCCGGCGTCGTGGTAGCCGCGCTCGCTGAAGACCTCGAAGGCGGCGTCGGTGATCTCCTCCCGCAGCTCCTGGCGCTTGCGTTCGGCGCGCGTCTGTCCGGTGACCACGAAAGCGATGGTAGCGCGGTTCCGTATGTGATATTACGTTCCGTCAATGATGGACCGTTCCGTTTCTGACAAGTCGTTCCGCACCGCGCTGGCGGACGTGAACGCCGACGGAGCGTCCGCATGAGCCGCGCGACCGCCCCGCGGATCGACCTCGGCGGCGCGGTGGTGGTGATCACCGGCGGCGCCCGCGGGATCGGCCGCGCGACCGCCGAGCGGTTCGCGCGGCAGGGCGCGACCGTCTGCCTCGGCGACCTCGACGGCGACGCCGCGCGGGAGACGGCCGCCGCGATCGGTTCGTCGGCCCGGGCGTTCCCGCTCGACGTCGCCTCGCGCGAGTCGTTCGCCGCCTTCGTGGCCGCGATCGAGGAGACCGTCGGGCCGATCGACGTGCTCGTCAACAACGCCGGGATCATGCCCGCCGGCGGCTTCCTCGACGAGGCGGACGCGACCACCGCCGCGATCCTCGACGTCAACGTGCTCGGCCCGGTCAACGGGATGCGCGAGGTCCTGCCGCTGATGACCGCGCGCGGGCGCGGGCACGTCGTCAACGTCGCCTCGATGCTCGGCAAGCTCGAGCTGCCGGGACTGGCGACCTACACCGCCAGCAAGTACGCGGTCGTTGGCCTCAGCGCCGCCGTCCGGGCCGAGCTCGACGGCACCGGCGTGACGCTCACGACCGTGCTGCCGTCGGTCGTCGCGACCGAGCTGTCGTCCGGGATCCCGATCCCGTTCGGGCGCCTGATCCGGGTCGAGCCGGAGGAGATCGCCGCGGCGATCGTGGCGAGCTGCGCCCGCCCGCGGCATGAGGTCGCGATCCCGCGCTGGATCGGCCTCTATCCCGTCCTGCGCCCGTTCGTGCCGGACCGGGTCGAGGCCCTGATCCGGCGCCTGATCGGGGACGACAAGGCCCTGACCGCGGTCGACCCCGCGGGCCGTGCGGGCTACGCCGACCGGGTGGCGCGGCAGTCGGCCGAGCGCACGGCGGGGGCCACGGAGCCGGAGACGGGGGAGGCCCGTGCCGGTGCGGCGACGGACGGCCGCGCGACGGACCCTCCGGAAGCGACCGCCCCGACGACGGCGGAGCGCGCATGAGCACGACGCTCGGCACCGACCCGGTCGTGGCCCCCGGGACCAGCGGCTCCAGGGTCCGGCGCGGCCTGGTGCTCGGCTGCGGCGGGACGCTCGGCGCGGCCTGGACCGTCGGCGCACTCGACGCGGTCGCGGCCACGCTCGACTGGGACCCGCGCACGGCGGAGGTGATCGTCGGGACGTCGACCGGGGCCGAGCTGGCCTGCCTGCTCGGGGCCGGGTTCGGCGTCGACGACCTGCTGGCGGCGCAGCTCGGGCGGCCGGAGGCCTCGCCGTGGCTGGCCGAGCACTTCGCGACCCCGCCGCGTCGGCTCCCGCCGCTGCCGCGCCCGCGGCTCGGCTCGCCGCGGCTGGCGCTGGCCGGCCTCCGCGGGCAGGTGCCGACCGTCAGCGGGCTCGCCGGGCTGCTGCCGCTCGGCGCCGGCGATCCCGAGCGGCTCGCCCGCCTGGCCGCCCACTGCGGCGACCGCTCGGGCTGGCCGCAGCACCCGCAGACCTGGCTGGTCGCGGTCGACTACGACCGCGGCGAGCGGATCGCGTTCGGCAGCCCGGACGCCCCGGACGCGACCCTCCAGCAGGCGCTGCTGGCCTCGTGGGGCGTGCCCGGCTGGTACCCGCCGGTGACGATCGCCGGTCGTCGCTACGCCGACGGCGGGATCGTCTCGCCGACCTCGGCCGACCTCGTCGCGGGGCTCGGGCTCGACGAGGTGGTGGTGCTCGCGCCGATGGCCTCGGTCGACGCCGGCCGCGCCCGCGGCGCCGCCCGGATCGAACGGCTGCTGCGCACCCAGATGAGCCGGCGGCTCGCGGACGAGGTCACCACGCTCGAGTGGGCCGGCGTCCGGGTGCTGCGGATCGACCCCGGACCGGCCGAGCTGGCCGCGGCCGGCCCGAACTTCATGGACGGCCGCCGCCGTCTGCGGACCCTCGAGAGCGCCCTCCGGCACAGTCGCCAGACCGTCCGCGACGCGCGCTCCGCCACGACCACGACCACCACCCGGGACGCACGATGAGCAGCCAGCCGGCGACGACCACCGCCACCACCACCGACGGCGAGCCCCAGCGGAGCGGGGCCGCCGAGCAGCGCTTCGCCGCCCTGATCGTCGGCGCCGGACCGTCCGGGATCGGCGCGGCGATCCGGCTGCGGGAGGCCGGGATCCACGACTTCGCGGTGCTCGAGAAGGCCACCGACCTCGGCGGCACCTGGCGCGACAACACCTATCCCGGCTGCGCCTGCGACGTGCCGTCGGTGATGTACCAGTACTCGTTCGCGCCGAACCCGGACTGGGCGCGGACGTTCGCCCGCCAGCCGGAGATCCGCGCCTACGTGACGGCGACCGCCGAGCGCTTCGGGATCCCCGAGCACCTGCACCTGGGCGTCGAGGTCACCCGCGCGCAGTGGGACGCGGAGGCGAGCCGCTGGACGCTGCAGACCACGCAGGGGACCTACTCCGCACCGATCCTGATCGCCGCGGCCGGGCCATGGCACGAGCCGCTGATCCCGGAGATCCCCGGGATCGAGAGCTTCCCCGGGACGGTCTTCCACTCCGCTCGCTGGGACCACGACCTCGACCTCGACGGCAAGCGGGTCGCGGTCGTCGGCACCGGCGCCTCGGCGGTCCAGTTCGTGCCCGAGATCCAGCCGCGGGTCGGCCGGCTGGAGCTGTTCCAGCGGACCGCCCAGTGGGTGCTGCCGAAGCCGGACGCGGCGCTGCCGGCCCCGGTCCGCTGGCTGATGGGGCGGGTCCCCGGGCTCCAGCGGGCGTCGCGCGCGGTCAGCTACCTGGCGATGGAGGGGCTCGGGGTCGGCTTCCGGCACCCGCAGCTGCTGCGGATCGTCCAGCAGGTCGGCGTGCTGCACCTGCGGCTGCGGGTCGAGGACCGCCGGCTGCGGCGGACGCTGCGGCCGGACTACACGCTCGGCTGCAAGCGGCTGCTGATGTCCAACCGCTGGTACCCGGCGCTGGCCCGCGAGAACGTCACGGTCCACCCGACCGCGGTCGAGCGGATCGAGGGGGAGACGATCGTCGGTCGCGACGGGACCCGCGTCCCCGCCGACGTGCTCGTCTTCGGGACCGGCTTCCACATCACCGACGCCCCCGTCGCGGGGCTGGTCTTCGACGCCGACGGCCGCAGCCTCGACGACCACTGGGGCGGCAGCATGAAGGCCTACCTGGGGACGACGATCAGCGGCTTCCCGAACCTGTTCCTCGTGCTCGGCCCGAACCTCGGCACCGGCCACTCCTCGGCCTTCGACATCCTCGAGGCGCAGGTCGGCTACGCGATCGCGGCGATCACCGCGATGCGCGACCGTGGCTGGGCGGCGATCGACGTCCGCGCCGAGGTCCAGGAGGCGTACAACGGGGACGTCCAGGGGGCGCTCGGCGGCACCGTCTACAACGCCGGGGGCTGCCAGAGCTACTACATGGACGTCAACGGCCGGAACTCGTTCAGCTGGCCGTGGTCGACGGGCGAGATGAAGCGGCGGCTCGGGCGGTTCGATCCCGACGCGTACCGGGTGACGGCCGCCGCGGGGACGCCGACGGCGGTCTAGCAACCGCCGGGCGGCGGTCCGGGCAGGCCCGCTCGGCGGTGGTCTGAAACGCTGGGCGGGTTGCCGGACATGTGCCTGGGTGATGCGCTCCTTCCTGCCCCGAGCGGCTCCACCGCCGGACGATCCGCGGCAGCGCCGCTTCCGGGCCCTGTTCGACGCCGAGTCGCGGGCCGTGCTCGGCTACGCGCTGCGCCGGACCGCGCGGGCGGAGGACGCCGCCGATGTCGTCGCCGACACGTTCCTCGTGGCCTGGCGCCGGATCGACGAGGTGCCGACCGGCGGAGAGGCGCGGCTCTGGCTGTACGGGGTCGCGCGGAGGGTGCTGGCCAACCAACGGCGGGGCGAGAGCCGGCGCCGGCAGCTGGGCGACCGCCTGCGTGACGACCTCCGCCTCGCGCTGCCGACCGCCATCGGTCCCGCTGACCCGACGTCGGCGGCGGAGGCCGTCCGGGAGGCCCTGGGCCGGCTGCCGGAGGCCGATCGGGAGCTGCTGCTGCTGACCAGCTGGGAGGGGCTGGAGCCGACCGCGATCGCGCAGGTCACCGGGACGCCGGCGGCAACGGTCCGGACGCGGTTGCACCGCGCGCGACGACGTCTGCGGGCCGAGCTCGAGGCCGACGGGTGGGGAGCGCCGACGGAGCCCGCGGCGGAGCACCGATCGCCGCCGGACCGGGAACGCTCGCCACGAGGCGGACATGTACTGGTCGACACCCCACCGCTGAACCCGACCCCGAAGCAGGCACGATGACCGACCGAGAGCTCGACGCCCTGGTGGCTGCTGCCGCCCCGATCGACGATGTCGCCGTCGCCGTCCTGCCGCTGGTGGCGGGTGAGGCCGACCTCCGCGAGGCGCTGATGTCCGTCGAACGTTCCCCTGCCGATCCCGAGCCGAACGGCGCAGACCCCGATCCCGGCGGAAGCCGGAGCCGCCGCCGCGCTCCCCGCCGTCGTGTGGCGATCCTCGTCGGCCTCACCACCGCGGTCGCCGTGGTGGCGGTCGCGTTGACCGGGGTCCTCGGCGGTGGCTCGGCCACCACCGGCACGGCCTGGGCGGCGCCGCTGGTCCGCTTCGCCGAGTCCTCGCCGCTGCTGCTGCTCGACGAGCCGGGCTGGATCGTCACCCGCGCCGACGAGCAGAGCCGGGTCGAGGGAGAGATGCGCTTCGGGCGCGGAGAGGCCTCGGCCGACCTGCACTGGCGTCGTGGGTCTCTGACGCTGTGGCAGCGGGACCGCGCGCACGACTCGCCGCTGGTGGAGACCCACACGATCCTGGGCGCCCGCGCGCAGGTCACCAAGTACCGGGGCGTCAACGACTTCGCCGCGATCTGGGCCGAGGACGGCCGGGTGCTGGAGTTCCGCACGGCGGCGACCGACGACAAGCAGGAGTTCCTGCGCTTGGTGGGGAGCCTGCGACGCGTGAACGTCGACCGCTGGCTGACGGCGATGCCCGCCAGCGTCGTGCAGGTCTCCGGACGGCCCGAGACCGTCCGCCGGATGCTGGTCGGGATACCGCTGCCGACCGGATTCGACGCCGCTCGGTTGGAGGACGGCCGCCTCCTGAAGGACCGGTACCAGCTCGCCGCCGAGGTCTCCGGAGCGGTCGCCTGCGCGTGGGTCCGGCAGTGGTCGCAGGCTCGCGCCAAGCACGATTCCGGCGCCGAGCGGCAGGCGGAGCGGGCGATGGCGACCTCTCGCGACTGGCCGATCCTCCGCGAGATGGCCGAGCAGGGCGACTACCCGGAGGTGCTCTGGGGCTACGCCGACGCGCTCCGGGGCGACGGACGCTGGGCCGGCCGGCCGCTGGAGGGCGACGTCGAGTCGGGGCTCGGCTGCGCCGCCCGCGGCGAGCCGATCCCCGGTGCCGTCTCGCCGAACGGGACGACCGGCGGCTGAGACCGCCGGTTCCCGGCCGGGGCGTCCGTCCGATCTTCACCGGGCGGTCGCATCTGGCCGGACGCGCCGGCTACGCTGGGGGCGTGGCGAAGGCCAAGTCGATCCCTGGCCTGCGGGCCGACCTCCCGTTCGCGCAAGCCGCGGCCGTGACCGTGCGGGTGCGCGCGGACGAGCTGTTCGAGCACGCCACGGGGGTGCTCGACACCGACGAGATCGAGCGGGTCCACGCGATGCGCGTGGCGACCCGGCGGCTGCGGGCGGTGCTCGAGATCTACGCGCCGTGCTTCCCGCGGGGCGAGCTGCGCGGGGTCCTGCGCGAGGTCAAGCAGCTCGCCGACGCGCTCGGGGCTCGCCGCGATCCCGACGTCCAGCTCGAGGGCCTGGCGCGGTTCGCGGCGGTCCTGCCGGCCGCCGACCAGCCGGGCCTCGAGCGGTTCATGGGGACGATCCGGGAGCGGCAGCAGGAGGCCAACGAGCGGCTCGCCGAGGGGATCGAGCACCTCGACCACGACGGCCTGCGGGAACGGCTCGACGCGCTCGTCGACGCGGCCGCGACGCTCGTGCCCACCGACGGAGCGACGGCATGAAGGCCAAGCGCCTGAAGGACCTCGACGTCGCCGCACCGCTGGCCGACAACGCCGAGCGGATCGTGCGGCTGCGGCTCGACGAGCTCTGCGCGTTCGTCCCGTCCGCGCTCGACCCCGACCAGGTCGAGGCGCTGCACGACATGCGGATCGCCGCCAAGCGGCTCCGCTACGTGCTCGACGTGACCGCCGTCGACTGCTTCGGCCCGTACGCGCGCACGGCGGGCAAGCGAGCGCGCGACCTCCAGGACATGATCGGCGAGATCCACGACTGCGACGTCGCGCTCCCGCGGGTCCGGCACGAGGCCGAGCAGCTGCGCCAGGCCGACGTCGACGCGCTGCTGGCGCGGGCCGGCGAGGTGCCCGACCTCGATCCGGAGCTGACCGCGGGCCTGCCCTCGGCCGACGAGCACCGCGGCCTGGTGACGCTGGAGGTCTACCTCCGGGCCCGCCGGCAGCTGCTGTTCGCTCGCTTCCTCGAGCTCTGGGAGCAGCTCCAGCGCGAGGGCTTCCGGGCCCGGCTCGAGTTCGCCCTCCGCGAGCGGCCCGAGCCGTTCACGTCGCGTTCACCGGATGGCAACCTCGGGGTCACGTCGTCGGCGTAGGCTCGGTCTCCCCGATGCACGACGACGCCCTCGCTTCCGATCCCTCCCTGGCCTCGTCGGAGACCACCGACCCGGCGCGGCCCGACCCGACCGATCCGCGCTGGTTCGTCAACCGCGAGCTGTCGTGGATCGACTTCGACCGGCGGGTCCTGGAGCTGGCCCAGGACGAGCGCCAGCGGCTGCTGGAGCGGGTCAAGTTCGCGGCGATCTTCGCCTCGAACCTCGACGAGTTCTTCATGATCCGGGTCGCCGGGCTGCACGCCAAGGTCTGGGCGGAGAACCGCCGCCGCGGCGCGGACGGGCGGACCGCCGACCAGGTCCTCGACGCGCTGCGGGCGAAGGTCGAGCCGCTGGTCGCCGACCACGCGCGGACCGTCGCCGCCGACCTGCTGCCGAAGCTGACCGAGTTCGGGATCCGGCTGGCCCGCCACGAGGACCTCGACGAGGTCCAGAAGGCGACGCTCGCCGAGCGCTTCGAGAACCGGATCTACCCCGTCCTGACGCCGCTGGCCGTCGGGCTCGGCCGACCGTTCCCGTACATCTCGAACCTCTCGCTGAACCTCGGGGTGCTGGTCCGCGACCCGGACACCCGCCAGACGGTCTTCGCCCGGATCAAGCTGCCGACCGAGGTCCTCGACCGGCTCGAGCAGGTGCGCGGCGCCGGCGGTCCGGACGACGAGCCGGAGCAGGTCTTCGTCCCGCTGGAGGAGGTCGTCGAGGCCCACCTCGACCAGCTCTTCCCCGGCATGGAGATCCTCGACCGCGGGATGTTCCGCGTCACCCGCGACGCCGACTTCGAGATCTCCGACGAGGCCGACGACGTCAAGCGGGCGCTCGAGGCCGAGCTCCGCAACCGCCGCTTCGGCGAGATCGTACGGGTCGAGATCGACGCCAACGTCAGCGGCCCGCTGCGGACGGAGATCGTCGAGCAGCTGGGGGTGGAGGAGCGCCAGGTCTACGACCTCCACGGTCTGCTGGACCTGACCGCGCTCTGGCAGCTGGTCAAGGCCCCCGGCCACAACGACCTGCTCGACAGGCCGTGGCGCCCGGTCACCCGGCCGCGGCTGCGCGAGGGCGACGACAAGCAGGCCGACGTCTTCGCGGCGATGCGACGCGGCGACGTGCTCGTCCATCACCCCTACGACAGCTTCCACACCTCGGTCGAGCGGTTCGTCGAGCAGGCGGTCGCCGATCGCGACGTGCTCGCGATCAAGATGACCGTGTACCGGACCAACGCCGACAGCACGCTGCTGCCGGCCCTCGTCCGCGCGTCGGAGCAGGGCAAGCAGACCGTCGCGCTGGTCGAGCTGAAGGCGCGCTTCGACGAGCAGGCCAACATCCGCTGGTCGCAGGTGCTGGAGGACACCGGCGTGCACGTGGTCTACGGCCACCCGGCCCTGAAGACCCACGCCAAGTGCATCCTCGTGGTCCGCCGCGAGGGCGACCGGGTCCGCCACTACCTCCACATCGGGACCGGCAACTACCACGCGAAGACGGCCAACCTCTACACCGACTTCGGCCTCTTCACCTGCGACCAGCAGATCGGCGCCGACGTCGCCGACCTCTTCAACCAGCTGACCGGCTTCGCCAAGCCCGGTCGCTTCCGCAAGGCGCTGGCCGCCCCGAACGGGCTCCGTGACGGGCTGCTGGCCCAGATCGAGCGGACGATCGAGGCCCACCTCGCCGGCCAACCGGCCCGGATCCGCCTGAAGATGAACTCGTTGGTCGACCGCCAGTCGATCCAGGCGCTCTACCGGGCGTCGCAGGCGGGGGTCGCGATCGACCTCAATGTACGTGGTATCTGCTGCCTCCGAGCTGGCATTCCCGGGCTGTCGGAGACGATCCGTGTCCGCTCGGTGCTCGGACGGTTCCTAGAACATTCGCGGATCTACGCGTTCGAGCGTGGAATCGAGACGACCGTCTTGATGGGCTCGGCCGACATCATGGAACGGAATCTCGACAACCGCGTCGAGCTCGTGGTGCCCGTCGACGACGCCGCGGCGAAGGACGAGCTGCTCGACGCGTTGGATCGCGCCTTCCGCGACGAGGAGGGATCCTGGGAGCTGGCGGCGGATGGTGCGTGGATCCGCGTTGAACCGGCCAATCCGGATCGTCCTTTCGGGTTGCAGCGGGGTCTGATGGAGCTGCACGCCCAGCGGGCGCGCGACGCTGATCTCGAAGAGTAGGTCGACAGCTGTCTGCCAATAGGACGAATGTCGACTTTGTCTCAGGGCACGGCGAAATACCGACGCTAGATCGTTAGTCTAGGAGTCGTGCACGACGCTTCGGGACATCAGTCTTCCTCCACCGCGCAGCGTCCGCAGGCCGGGCGCGCGCCTCGTGACGAGCGACTGAGTCGCCCGGTCGTCGTCGAGGCTGCGATGACTATCGCGCGCCGTGATGGCCTCGACGCGCTCTCGATGCGGCGGCTCGCCGACGAGCTCGGCGTCTCGACGATGGCGGCCTACCGTCACGTCGCGGGCAAGGAAACTCTCGTCGACGACGTGCTGGAGGAGGTCGTCTCCTCGATCCCGCTCGACACCGTCGGCGAGACCTGGGGCGAGCAGGTCGAAGCCCTGACGATCCGCAGCTACCAGATCTTCCTCGAGGTTCCCGGCCTGGCCGACAACCTCCACGGTCGCGCGCTCAGCCGCCCGGGCATCGCCCGCTGGATCGACGCGCTCAGCGCGCCGCTGGTCGCGGCCGGCATCGAGTACGACCTGCGCGCCAGCTTCGCCCCGTCGGTGGTCTGGCTGCTGCACGGCGCGACCCGGCTGTCGGCCGAGTGGTCCGAGACGATGCGCGCGCTCGACGAGGTCGCCGCGGACGGCGACGAGGCGCCGCCGAGCATGCGCAGCGGCCGTGAGGACCTCGGCGACCGCGAGGCCGAGGACCTGCTGCGCGGGAGCATCCAGCTCCTGATCAGCGGCCTCGAGAGCCACGCCGCCGACCAGGCCTGAGCGGCGGTCGGTCTCGGGGGTCGGCTAGCGGCCCCCGGAACCTGCGGGACCCGGGCCTCGACGAGGGCGGATCCCGCACCCGGGCCCTGACGCGCGACGTCGGGCCCGCACCAGGACGCGGTCGGAGCCGAGCTCCCGCGTCCTGTCCCTCGAAGCCGTGCCCGCAGCGTCCGTCGACCGACGGACGCCGCGTCCCGTGCTGCTACCAGTGCATCCCGCGGGTGAGGGCGGCGAGCACCCGCATCTCGACCCCGGCGCGCTCGTCGGGGTTCTCGGTTCCGCGGGCCGCGGCCGAGTCCGGGAAGACCCGGTAGCCCATGTTCAGGATCACGTCGCTGATCCGCGGCGCGACGGCGTAGAGGACCTCGCCGCTGGTGCCGAGCAGGGTGTTGATCTGCTTCGGGTGGTCGACGATCGCGTCGGCGATCAGGTCCGCGGCCTCGACCGGGGTGATCGTCGGCATCTTGTCGTAGAGCTTGGTCGGCGCGATCATCGGCGTCCGCACCAGCGGCATGTGGATCGTCGTGAACGTGACCTTGGCCCCGAGCAGCTCGGAGGCGACGATCCGCGTCCAGGCGTCGAGCGCCGACTTGCTGGCGACGTAGGCGCTGAACCGCGGCGGCCAGGTCTGGGCCCCGATCGAGCTGATGTTCACGACGTGGCCGCCGCCGTGCTCGACCATGTGCGGCACGACGCCCATCACCAGGCGGATCGCGCCGTAGTAGTTGAGCTGCATCGTCCGCTCGAAGTCGTGGAAGCGGTTGAGGCTGAGCTTCAGCGAGCGGCGGATCGAGCGGCCGGCGTTGTTGATCACGACGTCGACCCGGTGCTCGCGGGTGACCGTCTTGGCCAGCTCGTCGATCGCCTCGAGGTCGTTGAGGTCGCACGGGTAGACGTAGGCCGTCCCGCCGTGGGCCTCGATCTGGCGCTTCAGCGCCTCGAGCTTCGAGCGGGTCCGGGCGACCAGCAGCGGGGTCCCGCCGGAGAGCGCGACCTTCAACGCGGTCGCCTCGCCGATCCCCGACGAGGCGCCGGTGATCAGGACGGTGCGGCCGACGACCGCCTCGCGCAGACGGGTGTCGTTGTGGAGCGCGGGGTCGAGGTTGCGCTCCCAGAAGTCCCAGAGCGTCGCGGCGTAGTCGCGCACGCGGGGGACGACGATCGGGCTGCCGACCAGCGCCTGCTCGGCGCGGCGCGCGTCGAAGACCGGCGCGAACGACATGTGCGGGAGGACCTCGTCCGGGATCCCGGTCGGGGAGAGCAGGATCCGGCGCAGCGGCGCGAGCCCGTCCGCGTTGAGCAGCTTCGCCAGCGGGCCCTTGTGGATGTTGACCGCGGGCATCCCCGGCGGGCGCAGCGACAGCCGCGGGGCGCGGGCGGCGCGGGCGACGGCGTTGATCACGTCGACCAGCGGCTGCGGGCGCGGCGCGGTCAGGTGGAACGCCTGCTGGTTGAGGTCCGGCTGGTGGGCGATGTGGTCCATCGCCCGGACGACGTAGTCGACCGGGACCATGTTGGTCGAGCCGAGGTCGGGGGCCATCAGCGGGATCCACGAGGGGAGCTTCCGCATCTGCTTGATCAGGCCGAACGTGTAGTACGGGCCGTCGATCTTGTCCATCACCCCGGTCTCGGAGTGGCCGACGACGATCGAGGGCCGGTAGATCCGCCACGGGACGAGCGTCTCGCCGCGGGCGATCCGCTCCGACTCGAACTTGGTCCGGTGGTACGGGGACGGCAGCGGCTGGCCCTCGTCGAACATGTCCTCGCGGAAGACGCCCTCGAAGTTGCCGGCGACCGCGACCGAGGAGACGTGGTGGAGGCAGCCGGCCTCGAGCACGTTGGCCAGCTCGACGGCGTGACGGGTGCCCTCGACGTTGAGCGTCTGGTTGCGCTCCTCGTCGGCGGTCATGTCGTAGATCGCCGCGAGGTGGAAGAGGTGGTCGATCTGCCCGCGCTGCTGGTCGATCCAACGGGGGTCGACGCCGAGCGCCGGGGCCTCGAGGTCGCCGACGACGACCTTCACCCGTTCGGCGGCACCGTCTGGCCAACCGGCGATGAGTCGCTCGAGCTTTGGCAGCGAACCGTCACGGACGATGATGTGGATGTCGCCCTCGCGCTCTTCGAGCAGCGTCGCGACGAGATGCCGACCGATGAACCCCGTTGCCCCGGTGACCAGGTAGGCCATGTGCTTCCTCCATCGAAGAACGTGCGTGTCCACACGCGATCGGGCCGAGCGTACTCGACGGAGGAGGGTGGGGGAAGGGGCCGGGACGAACCGGCCGCCGTTCCCCGGGCGGGGCGGGTGCTACCAGCCGAGGCGACGATCGCTCGTCGCGGCGCGGGCCTTGACGGCGGCCTGCTTGGCGTACTTGCGCTTGTCGAGGCGCCACTGGAGCAGCGACATCAGCAGCGCGAAGGCGGGGATGCAGATGATCACGGCAAAACCGAACAACGTGACCATGAGGTCGTTGTTCTCCCCGAGGGTGCCTTGACCGCTGTCGATCTTGGCCGAGGCGGTTGCAGCGGTGACCGAGAGCATCGCGAACGTGGTCGCGAGCAGGACGAACAGGCGGCGCATAGGCCTGGATCGTATAGAACCTGGCGGCGATGACCGGACTCGAACGAACGCGCGCCGCCGAAGGGGTCGAGGTCGTGCGTCTCGACCGCCCCGAACGGCGCAACGCGATGGACACCACGACCCTCGACGAGCTGCTCGTCGCGCTGGCCGAGCTAGCCGCCGATCCAGGCCTGCGGACGGTGGTCTTCTCGACCACCTCGACCCGCGCGCTGTGCGCCGGCGCCGACGTCGCCGAGGAGCTCGACGCGGCCGGCGGGATCGCGCGGATGGAGCGGTTCGCCCGGATGTACCAGGCGGTCGTCGACCTGCCGGTGCCGACGATCGCGGTCTGCGTCGGCAACGTCGTCGGCGCCGGGGCCGAGCTGGCGGCGGCCTGCGACCTGCGGGTCGCGGGGGAGAACCTGAAGCTGGCCTGGGCCGGCGCCAAGCTCGGCGTCCCGGTCGGGCCGGCGCGGCTGGTCCCGCTGGTCGGGCTCTCGCGGGCCAAGGACCTGATCTACAGCGGCCGGGTCGTCGGCGCCGAGGAGGCGGGCCGGATCGGGCTCGCCGAGCGGGTCGTCGGCACCGACGAGGCCGAGGCCGCGGCGATCGAGCTGGCCGTCGAGCTGGCCGGCCGTCCGGGCGAGGGCATGCGGCGGCTGAAGTCGATGTTCCGGGACTACGAGGACCTGGCGGGCCGCACGGCGCGCGAGAACGTCACGCTGCTGGACTGGCAGCGGTACGGGCAGGGGCTGCCCCAGGGCGGGATGCGCGAGCGCTGAGGCGGGCCCGGAGCCTGCTCCGGGTGCGGGAGCCGCCCCAGACGGCGGGCGCCGGGCGGGGCGGAACCTCGACGTCGGGCCGCGCGGACCTAGAGCGCCTGCGGCCGGATCGCCTGGGTGGTCCGGCCGATCGGCGTGAATCCGCGGCGGCGGTACCACTGGGCCGCGGCACCGCGCGGGTCGGTGAGCAGCGTGATCCGGCCGACGTCGCGGGCGATGGCCAGCTCGGCGACGGCCCGCAGGACCGCGGTCCCGACGCCGGCTCGCCGCCGGTCCTCGACCGTCAGCAGGTCGTCGATCTCCAGGTGCAGGTTGGCGAGGTGGACGGCGGCGGTCCCGACCGGCGTGCCGGCCGCGTCACGCGCGAGCACGTGGGCGACGTCGACGCCGGGTGCGAGCACCCACTGGTGGGCGATCTGCTCCTGCTCGGCGGGCGGGCCGTTGCCGCTCGCGGTGCGCTCGACGGCGACGCAGTCGCTGGCGGTCGCGGTCGTCGTCACGCCGATGCCCGTGTCGGCCGCGTCGGCGGTCCGGTCGAGCAGCTGCTGCGGATCGACGGCCAGCACCTCGAGCTCGGCGACCGCGTAGCCGGCGGCGCGGAGCGCGGGGGCGAGGCGCTTGGCGTCCCCGCGCGAGCGGATGTCGACCGCGCGGTGGGTCAGGCCGGCGGCGTCGTGGGCGGCCTCGATCGCCGTCACGACCTCGATCTGGTCGAGGCCCCCGGCGCCGGGCACCACCTGCGCGCGGTTGACCGCCCAGACCAGCGCCGCGGCGGGAGTCGTCAGCATCCAGCCGAAGGCGGTCCGGCGGTGCTCGGTGGCACGCTTGCGGGCCGCCCCTGCGGCGTGGCCGACGGTCAGCTCGCACCACCACTCGTCGCTACGGGGGCCGCCGGGCTGCACCCCGTAGACGCTAGTCGAGCCAGACCGCGTACGGCCCCGCGCTAGCGTGGAGCCATGGACATCGCCATCGCCGGGGCCCACGGTCAGATCGCCCGGATGCTGTCGCGACTGCTCGTCGCCCGCGGGGACACCGTCCGGGGCCTGGTCCGCAACCCCGACCACGTCGAGGACCTGCGCGCCGACGGGGTCGACCCGGTTCTCTGCGACCTCGAGCAGGCGGCCCTGACCGACGTCTCACTCGCGATCGAGGGCGCCGACGCGGTCGTCTTCGCGGCCGGGGCGGGGCCGGGCAGCGGCCCGACCCGCAAGGCGACGATGGACCGCGACGGCGCGATCCTGCTGCTCGACGCGGCGGTCGCGGCGGGGGTCCCGGGCTTCGTGATCGTCAGCTCGATGGGGACCGACGACCCGCCCGCGGGCGACGACGACTTCAGCGTCTACCTGCGGGCCAAGGCCGACGCCGACCGCGCGGTGGTCGACAGCGACCGCCAGTGGACGGTGGTGCGGCCCGGCCTCCTGACCGACGCGCCCGCGACCGGCCGGGTCCGGATCGCGCGGCGGCTGCCGCACGAGGAGGTCACCCGCGGGGACGTCGCGGCGGTGCTCGCCGCGGTCCTCCACGACCACCGGGCGGCGGGCCGGATCCTGGCCGTGCTCGGCGATGGGCCGCCGCTCGAGCAGGCGCTGGAGGCGGCCCTGACCGCCGACCCGCGCGACGAGCAGGCGGGCTGACCCGGACGCCGCGCCCGGGCCGGGTGGTGGCCGCCTCCGCGCCGAGGCGGGCGGCCACCGCAGCGGCTAGAAGCCGGCGGGGGTGGCGGTCTTCTCCGCCTGCTTGTTGCGGTCGGGCGTGAGCAGCCAGGCCGCGACGATGCCGCCGATCGCGCCGAACAGGTGCGCCTGCCAGGAGACGCCGTCGCGCGGGATCAGGCTCCAGAGCAGCGCGCCGCCCCAGATCACGCCGACCGCGATCCCGACGGCCAGCTCGAGCAGGCGCCGGCTGAAGATGCCGCGGGCGAGCAGGTACGCGGCGTAGCCGAAGACGAGGCCGCTGGCACCGACGGTGAGGCTGTGGCTCGGCGCCGTCAGCCAGGTCCCGAGGCCGCCGATCAGACCGACGATCAACGTCACCCAGAGCACCCGCTTGGCGCCGTTGAGGGCGATCACCGCTCCGAGGAGCAGGAACGGGACGGTGTTGGAGAGCAGGTGGCTGAAGTTGGCGTGCAGGAACGGGCTGAAGACGACCCCGTCGAGCCCGCTGACCTGCCGCGGGATGATCCCGAACTGCTCGAGGCTGTCGCTGCTCAGCGCGTTGATGATCTCGACGACCCACATCACCGCGACCATCGCGGCGACGAGCATCACGCCGGCGGCCCGTTGGTCGCGTTGCGCACCCTGGAGGACGATCCGCCGACGAGAACCCTCTTGCGTGCTCATGCCTGAACGATCGCGCATCGAGCGGCGGCGCGCCATCCCACCGGACGATCGGCCTCGGTGGCCGTCGGCGAAGGCCCGCCGACCGTCACTCGGTGGTGGTGTTGGCGACGATCTCGGCGGTGACCTCGCGGACGTCGTGGTTGGTGTCGTAGACCAGCACCTGACGGTCGCCGCCGGTGCCGCGGGCGAGGATGTCGGAGATCCCCTCGAGCGCGTCCGCGGAGCCGAGCTGCTCGGCGTGGGGGCGGAGCCGCTCGACCAGCCGCTCGGCCAGCTTGCGGGTGCTGACGCGGTCGCTGGAGGGCAGGTCGACCAGCTCGCCGTCAAGGCCGTGGATCGCGGCGAGGTACTTGTTCTCGTCGAGCATCTGCCACGGGTAGTCGCCGAGCGGCTCGCCGGCGTCGTAGTGGGCGGCCAGCTCGTGGGCCATCGCCTGGATCAGGGCCGCGAGCGCGAGGGTGTGGTCGAGCCGGGTCTGGCCGTCGCAGACGCGGACCTCGACGGTGCCGAACTTCGGCTGCGGGCGGACGTCGTGCCAGACGTAGGTCGGGTCGCTCATCACGCCCGAGCGCATCATGAACTCGATCTCGCGCTCGTAGCGGTCCCAGCTGCCGTAGGCGAACGGCACGCCGACGCGCGGGAAGGCGCGGAAGATCGACGTCCGGGTCGACATCAGCCCGGTGCGGTCGCCGCGCCAGAACGGTGAGTTGGCGCTCAGCGCGAGCAGGATCGGCAGGTGCACCCGGAGTCCGTCGGCGACGTGGATCGCCTGGTCGGGATCGTCGATCCCGACGTGCACGTGGAGGCCGAACAGCAGCTCCTGGCGGGCGACGAACCGCAGCTCGCGGACGAGATCGCGGTAGCGGTCGTGCGGGGCGATCCGCTGGTCCTCCCAGAGCCCGAACGGGTGGGTGCCGGCCGAGCCGATCGCCAGCCCGTGCTCGGCGGCGCGGGCGGCGACGTGCGCCCGCAACTGCCGCAGCTGGTCGCCGACGACCCGGGTGTTCGGGGTCGGCTCGGTGGCGATCTCCAGCACCGACTCCATCAGCTCCGGCTTCACCTCCCCGACGGGCGCATCACCGACCAGGGACTCGATCGCGCTGACGAGGTCGTAGCTCTCGGCGTCGACGATCATCAGCTCCTCCTCGATTCCGATCGAGAACGGGGTGCGGCCGGGGGCCGGGCGGAAGCCGTGCTCCATGGCGCCGACCCTAGACAAGCGAGGGGCGGGGTGGGACCGATCGGCTCAGATCCGGCGGAGCGCGAGGACCGCGCCGCCGAGCACCAGCAGCGGGACGATCGTCCGCCACGGATCGGGCAGTAGCAGCCCGAACAGCATCAGGATCACCGCGGCGAGGACGCCGAGGGTGAGGGTGATCCGGCGCCGGTCGTCCGGGGCCCACTCCTGCAACTCGCGGGTGCCGTCGACGCTCAGCATCCCGCCGATCCCGAGGCCGATCAGGGCGACCAGTGGGACCCAGGGGTTGTCGAGTCCGGCGATGCGGGCGATCGTCGCGGCCAGGAACGCGCCGAAGTAGGCACCGATCACGACCATTCCGACGCGGCGTAGGACGAGCACGCGAGCAGTCTGCCACGGACCGCGGCGCCTCAGCCGTCGACGCCGAAGCTGACCGGCTGGAGCCGCGCGGCGTCGACCAGCCCGTGGTCGGTGATCTTGAGGTCCGGGATCACCGAGAGGCCGAGGAAGCTGAGGGCCATGAACGGCGACGGCAGGTGGACGCCGCGGGCGACCAGCGACGCGTCGAGCCGCTCCTGCTCGATGTGGACGTCACGGGCGGAGCGGTCGGAGAGCAGCCCGGCGACGGGCAGCGGCAGCTCGGCGATCACGCGGCCCTCGTCGCAGACGACCAGCCCGCCGCCGAGCTCGCGCAGGCGCTCGACGCAGGCCAGCAGGTCCTCGTCGCGGGTGCCGACGGCGATCACGTTGTGGGCGTCGTGGGAGACCGTCCCCGCGAACGCGCCCGAGCGCAGCCCGAAGCCGGTCACCAGCCCGAGCCCGATCCGGCCGGTCGCGTGATGGCGCTCGATCACGGCGATCTTGGCCAGGTCGCGGTCGGGGTCGGCGAGGACCAGGCCGCCCGCGACGCGCGGCTCGACGACCTCCTCGGAGGTCAGCAGCTGGTCGGGGATCGCGCGGATCACGCGGACCCGGCCGCCCGGCGCGGCGAGCGCGAAGCTGCTTGCGGTGACGGGCGCGACGTTGACCGTGTCGCGGACCCAGGCCGGCGTCGGGTTGGCGTTGGTGGCGAACGGCGTGCGGGGCCAGATCGCACCGGACCCGGTAGGCGTCCCGGGAGGCGTGGTGGACGGGGGCGCGGTGGAGGCCGAAGAGCCGGCCGTGCTCGTGGCGGTTGACGACGGCGGGGCGGGGGAGGCGATGGCGGACGGGGACGCGGCGGCGTGATCGCCCTCCGCGACCGGGCGGCCGTCGCGGGCGACGACCCGTCCGGCCTGGATCACGGTCGAGGGGCGGAAGCTCGTCAGGTCGTCGAGCAGCAGCAGGTCGGCGGCCCAGCCGGGAGCGATCGCGCCGACCCGGTCGAGGCCGTGGCAGCGGGCGGCGTGGAGGGTCGCGAGCAGGATCGTGTCTTCGGGGCTGATCCCCTCCTCGACGGCGATCCGGCACATCTGGTCGATGTGGCCCTCGTCCAGCAGGGTGCCCGGCTCGCGGTCGTCGGTGCAGAAGGCGCAGTGCTCGGGGCCGTGCTCGCGGACGAGCGGCAGCAGGTCACGGAGGTTGCGGGCGTTGGTCGCCTCGCGCAGCAGGACCCACGCGCCCTTGCGGCGCTTCTCCAGGGCCTCGGCAAGGGTGGTGGCCTCGTGGTCGGTGGAGACGCCGGCGGCGAGGTAGGCGTCGAGCATCGCGCCGGTGACGCCCGGAGCGTGCCCGTCGACCTTCGCGGCCTCGTCGACCAGCGCGAGCGTGGCGAGCGAGTGCGCGTCGCCGTGGGCGACGCCGGGCGCGTTCATCATCTCGCCGATCCCCCGCACGCGCGGGTGCTGGAGCAGCCCGCGGAGGGCCTCGGCGTCGAGGGCCTCGCGCGGGGACTCGAGCGGGCTGGCGGGGACGGTCGAGGGCGCCATCGCGTGGACCGAGAGCGGGAGCCCGTCACAGGCGTCGAGCAGCCAGCGGACCCCGTCGGCGCCGAGCACGCCGGCGATCTCGTGGGGGTCGACGACGATCGTGGTGGTCCCCAGCGGCACCACCACCCGCGCCAGCTCGACCGGCAGCAGCTTCGAGGATTCGATGTGCATGTGCGCGTCGATCAGCCCGGGGATCAAGAACTTCCCGCGGCCATCGATCACCGGCGTCGCGTCGTCGACCAGCGGTTCGAACCCGGCGATCACGCCCTCGACGACCGCCACGTCCAGCTCGAGCCACTCCTTCGTGAACGAGCCGAAGACCTTGGCCCCCCGGATCACCAGATCCGGCGTCGCCGCTCCGCGGGCGACGGCGAGCAGGCGGGGCGAGGGGGAGGGCATGGGTTGAGGATTTCAGGTCGGGGTGGAGGGGTGGCGGGGAGAGCTGGCGTCGGGGTGCGGCGGGCGGCTGGGCGGGCTGGGCGGGTCGGGAGGGCGGCGGGCTGGCCAGGCTGGCGTCGGGGCTGGCGTCGAAGGGGTCGGGGTGCGGGGGCCGGGCGGCTGGTCGGGCGACCCGGGCGGGTGCGGCGGGCGGGTGCGGCGGCAAGGCGGTACGCGCCGGAGGTCTGGCGGGCAGGTGGTCGGGCGGGGGGGGGCTCGACGTGGGCGAGGCCGGGGAGCCGGGGCGGGTGCGGCGGAGAGGGCCGGGAGCGGCGGAGAGGGGCGGGGGCGGCAAGGCCGTACGCGGCGGAGTCATTTCGCGTCGGGCTTCGGCGACCGGGGTCATTTCGCGTCGATAGGCGACGCGAGATGACCCCAGAATCGTGGCGCGACGCGAAATGACTCCGGAAAGGCGGGGCGCAGGGTCGGTTGGGCGAGGAGGACCGGGGTCGCGAGCCGGGGTCGAACGGTGGGCGGGCCGGCGGTCGGGCGTGGACGCAGCGGGGCGCGGGCTAGTGCGGCCGCCGGAACGAGCTGGGCGGGGCGGGCTGGGAGACGGTGCCGGGCAGGCCAAGTCCGGGGCGGGGCCCAGGCACTGCGTTCTCGTTGAGGTTTGCCACCTAGGCGGTGGTCAACCTCGAACAGAACGCGGACGGGGAACTGGGTGACGTTGCTATTGCCGCGGAATTGGTCCTTCTTCTGCGGAGAGGTCCCGATGGGACCTGTTCGACCGCGCCACGCTCAGCCTGAGCGACGAACCCGAGCTCCTTCTACGGAGAGGTCCCGATGGGACCTGTTCGACGCCCGAGGTTCGAGAGCGGCACCTTGGAGCCGAGCGCCCTTCTACGGAGAGGTCCCGATGGGACCTGTTCGACGGCGGCATAGCCGGCGGCGGCACCACCCGCGCAACACCTTCTACGGAGAGGTCCCGATGGGACCTGTTTGACGCGCGGGTGGCGGTGGACAGCGCCGTCAGCCTGGCGAGCCTTCTACGGAGAGGTCCCGGTGGGACCTGTTCGACGCTGTGCTGACGGCACCCGTGCCGCAGTTCCAGATCCTTCTACGGAGAGGTCCCGATGGGACCTGTTCGACCCGCCGAATCTGGTCCTCGCCGGCACCTGCCTCGATCCTTCTACGGAGAGGTCCCGATGGGACCTGTTCGACGAGAACCCACGGCCGCCCCCCTTCGTCCGGGTTCGCCTTCTACGGAGAGGTCCCGATGGGACCTGTTCGACACACGCGGATGCATCCGTGCCCAGCCAAAGCGAACGCCTTCTACGGAGAGGTCCCGATGGGACCTGTTCGACAGTCCGCGCCACGACGCTGAGGCGTGGTCTGCTGCTCCCTTCTACGGAGAGGTCCCGATGGGACCTGTTCGACTCGCAGTCGCCGGTCGACGAGGACGGCAACAAGCTCCTTCTACGGAGAGGTCCCGATGGGACCTGTTCGACAAGTGCCGCACCTTGAAGTCGATCGCGTCGAACCACCTTCTACGGAGAGGTCCCGATGGGACCTGTTCGACACCTCGCCGATTCGCATGGACTGGAAGGCACGCGCCTTCTACGGAGAGGTTCCGATGGGACCTGTTCGACCAGATCCGGCGGACGGCGGCGCTGTCGGTGTAGTCCCTTCTACGGAGAGGTCCCGATGGGACCTGTTCGACGCCGTCTCCGGCCACTTGGGCACCTTGGACGGACCGACCTTCTACGGAGAGGTCCCGATGGGACCTGTTCGACAGCTCGCCTACCTCGTCGACAAGTACTGCCTGCGCCCTTCTACGGAGAGGTCCCGATGGGACCTGTTCGACGGCTCGCTCGGAACGGCCGCCGTACGCAGGAAGTTTGCACGCAGACGCGAGAGGTCGTCGCCCGACGAGGCGCTTCGGGGCAGTCTGGCGGCCCTGTCGGCGAACAACTTGATGATTTGCAGGGAGTTCGCGATGCGAGCGGTCCCCGGGGTTTCGGGCACCACCTCACCGCTCGCATTGCGATGCGCCGGGGAGTCATGTTCGAGGTGGCGAGCGTGGTGCCATCCCGGCGGAGGTGCCGAAGAAGCAGTGTCGGCGAGCTGAGCGCCGGACGAGACGCTCCGTCGAGGTCACCAGAAAGCCCATGCCCAGTCGGTCGTCTGCTTCGTCAGACCCTACATCCGCGTTCGGGGCGAACCCGGGTTTCGGCTACGAAGCTCGCCCGACGGATGTACACGGCCCCAGGCATAGCTTCTACGTCGAGGTCTCAAACCGGTTCGGTACGTCCGTCCGATTCGTCGTCCGCGGCCGAGAAGTCGCTTCCACGCAGAGGGACGTGTTCGACCAGCGACCGGCACTCGGTCCCGGACATCAGCTCGGTGCTTCGACGCAGAGGTCTCTCTCAGAGACCCGTTCGACTGGCGGCTACCGGCGCCGGCAGAGGTCTCTCAGAGACCTGTTCGACGAGACCGTGTGGATCACGATGGACCTCGGGTGGATGCTTCTACGCAGAGGTCTCTCAGACCTGTTCGACCTCACTCGACGCGCGCAGCTGGTTCATCGAGCCCAGGCTTCTACGTAGAGGTCTCTCCGAGACCTGTTCGACGGCTCGCGAAAAACGGCCCCGATATGCAGGAGATTCGCACGCCGACGCGAGGGGTCGTCGTCCGGAGAGCTTCTCCGAGGCACGTGACGGGGCCGCCGACGCGTAAGGCGGCTATTGGCAGGGACAACACGACGCGATCGGTCCCGGGGGTTCGAGCACGACCTCACCGCTCGCGTGCGAGCTACCTCGCGAGCCGCGCCAGATCACCAGATCGCGGGCTCGTCCGCGTCCGGGATCTTGGGCGCACGCCCCAGATACTCGACGCGTCGGCTCGCACGACCCTGCGGCGGGCCGAGGTCGAAGATCGCCACGTGATCCTCGTCGAGCTGCATCTCCTTGCGGAGGGCGGCGCGCAGGCGGACCAACTCCTGGAGCGTCAGATCGCAGACGTAGACGGAGTCCTGGATTCGCTCGCCGTGATCGCCCACGACATCGTGCACCCGCTTCAAGCGCCGCGGGTTCCGGATGTCGTAGGTCACGAGGAAGCGAATCCGCTCAGCCAGCTCAGCGGCTCGCCGGCAGTCACAGTCGTGGAGCGCGCCGCCGATTGCTCCGCGCATGTGGTTACGCGACGCGCTCTCCCCACCGGAAGACGGCGACCATGTTGTTGATCGGAACCGATGGCGCGCGGTACACGCCGGTGATCCCGCGGGCGGCGAGCGTCTCGGTGTCCGGCTCCTCTGCGTGGATCTGAGCCAGGCTGAGCAGCTGCCGCAAGCACGTGAGGTCTGCGCGGAATGACCACGTCGGCCACGACAGCACCTCCAGGTCGGTGACCAGCGGCCCGCCGACGACCCGGTGCCCTCGACGCACGACCGCCACCGGCGGCAGAGCGAGAATCCCGAGCCAGAGCAGGCGGTAGAGCAGTACGGAATGACTTCCGACATCGGAGGGGGTACGCCCGGTGGTCCCACCGAAGGTCTGGACTTCAGGGACGAGGCCAAGGCCGCGGCCGGACTTGCCGTTGCGCCAAACGGGTCCCTTCGTCAACTCGGTGGCGAGCGCAGGCACCTTTAGCGGGACCTTCTCGGTTACACCGGAAAGATCGGCCTTCACCCCGCGCAGTAGCCGGCTACGGCTCGGCACTCCGGCGTTGTCGAGCGCAGCATCCGTCACCAGAGCACGCAGCAGCCGGCCGTTGGCCACGCGTGTGGAAGCGTTGATCGGTTGGCCGGAGGGGTCGGTGGTGGTCGGATCATCGACGTCCCGCCGGAGCTGCTGGAGATCGGCAACCGGGTTGCCGGATTCTGCGCGTTTCGTCGCCGCTGCGAGTATCGGCTTGATCGCCTGTCCAAGCGGGCCACGCCACGGAATCAGGTCTGGGCGAGGCCACGGTGCGGTGATGATCGCCTCGGCAATCTGCTCGGGCGTCCGATCGGTTTCCAAGTGAAGCCGCTCTCCATGCTTCGTGTCGCGCCAGAGAGCCGATCCAGGCACGCCCGCATCCTCCAATGCGGCAAGCAGGCCAACGGTGGCGATCGGCATATACGGCGCTTCTGGCCGCATCCACGTCAGGTCGAAGCTCATCAGTGCCCCTCCGCGGAGACGGTCCGGTCGGCAAGCACCAGAAGGGATTCCAGATAGGCGAGTGTCCACGCGCCGTAGCGCGCGATCAGGCATGCGAAGCGGCGCATCGACGCACCGTCATCCCACGCTTCTTGATCGTCGCCGCGGGCGGTTCCGGCCACTCCGGCGATATCGACATGGAACGGACGCGGTGGGGCTCCCCCACGAGGAACCCGGGGGAACGGGCGGCCGAAGCCGTGATGAGACGTCACCAGATGCAGCACCAGCTCCACGTCGATTCCGCCTCCCGGAGCTTCGAGCAGACCGGTCACGCGCCCATGCTCCAGGGCGTGAATGAGAATCGCGGCCGATGAGCGTTCGTGCCGCCAGCCGACCGGCAGACCGGAGGCTTTGCGGGCCGTTCGGTCGGCACGGCGATCGTCGGTGCCGAACACGCTCTTGGCGATCGGCTCGGCGAGTGGCGGTGCCGCCCCGCCGTGGTAGTACGCCTGCATCAGCGGATTGGCTTTGCCGTGGTCGTGGGCGCGGGCGGCGAGGACCACCGTTCGGACCAGTTCTTCCGAGAGGCCGGCGGCCCGGGCGAACGATTCGGCGCGGACCGCGACCGCTTGGGTGTGGGCCGTCAGGCTCGGGGGCAAAGCCCCTCGGGGTCGAACTCGGTCTCGGTAGGTGCGGAAGCGGCGGCTACCAGAGTCGCGGTTGACGGGTATGAGGACCCAGCCGTCGCTGACCATCGGCCGGTCCTCGCCGGACATCAGGGGAACACGCGCCAACTGGCCGGGGGAGGCATCGACGGAGACACGCTGGTCTTCGGTGTCGAGGAAATACCCGGCCAGGTCGTCGATAGGATCAGCCAGCTCGGGCGGCGGCGGGGGGGTCAACCGGCGCAGTTCGACCGCACGGGCGTCGAGCAAAGCGACGGCTGGATGACCGTCCAAGGCGGTCAGCAGGGCGTCGATCGCCGCACGCCGGCCGTTTGCGGTCTGGGCCCGTTCGATCCGGCTTTCGCTCTCCGCCGCTCGCCGAAGTACGCGGCTGATTCGCTGGGCGCGGGGACCAGGCATCGGGGTAACGGACGCCAGGGCGCCGTCGAGCGCCTCGCGGGTGAGGCGGACCGGTACGGGTCCGGAAAGACCGTCGGCGGCTGGAGCGGCCTGGAGGTCTGCGGCGACGTCGTTTCCTTCCGACGACTCGGGGGCCAACCCGAACGAATCGACGCAGCCCAAGGTGGTCGGCAGTACGAGCAAGTCTCCGGGGCGGATCTGAGCGATCGTGATCGTTCCCCCCGCTCCGCTCCGGGCGTGCGGCGCTCGGAGCAGTTCCTCCTCCCCGGTACGCCTCACGAAGAACGGAATGCCGTCGAACCGTGGTGCCATCGGGTTGTCGCGCGCTTGAGGTTCCGGCGGCGCATCGCCTTCGACATCGCTACCGCCCAACACGAGTTTCGTCCTGCTCGCCGCTGAAGCAGGAAGGTCACCCAGTCGGATTCGGAGGAGGTTGCGTGCGGCTGAGATGCTCAGCGATAGCTGCTCTTCGGGAGTCGGCGGCGCGAGCCGCAGCAACGCATCACGGTAGATATCGGCACCTTCGCTCTCGTCCTCAGGGCAGAGATCGCTCCGCCAGCAGAGCGTCACATCGCTGACCGGGTCTGCATCGATCCCGCGCAGGAACACGTCAACGTCGGGGTCGGCCAGGTGATGAGGACGCGGTGAGGTCTGGATGAGCAGGTCGATGGTGGCGTCGGTCAGCTCAGGAGCGCGAGACGCTCGAACGGGATCCGGTGCCGGGGGCGAACTGCGCAGAAGTGCCGCTACGGAGACGTCGATCCCCGCCTCGGTCTGCTCGAGGCCTTGCAGCCAGCTCCACGCGTCTGGTTCCTCATCGCGGTACAGCGGAAAGTCCTGATGGCGGATGACCGTCGCCCTGCCGTGTCTATCGCCTCCGCGGTTGAGCCTCCCGAACCGCTGGGTGAGGGCGGAGGCCGACGCGGATTGCGTCACCAGTGCTTCGACGCTGGCATCGAGACCGACTTCGAAGGCCTGGGTGGCCACCACGATCAGCGGGCGGTGGGGTACAACACCGTCGAACAGCACCTTGCGATGGGTCGGCCCCGCGCCCCGCCCGGTCGCATTCATCAACGCGGTACGGTCGGCCGGACGTTGCGGGCCGATCAGCAGCATCCGATCGGCGTCGGTCTGCGCCTCGAGACGGTCGAAGACCCGGCGTGCCGTGCGGACGCTGTTCACGACGCAGGCGATGCTCATCGCTCCCTGTGCGCGATGCTCGCTGATGGCGGCCAGCAGCGCGGTCTCCTGGGCAGCATCGGATGCGCCGGTCGGTTCGACCAGAGTGGCGGTCTTGGGGCCAGTCAGGCGCAACCCGAGCGCGACGCCGTCCGCGTTCGTCAGGGTGATTGGAGCTTCGGCTTCGGGCGTGACACGGGGCGTTGCGGAAAGCACGATCAGACGCGCCGGCGGGACCGTCGCAGGGTGTCCGAGGCGTTGGCGAGCGACCACCGCCGCCGCGGTCTGTCGAAACGGCTCGACGATGTGCGCCTCGTCGAGGCAGATCGTCGTGTCGCATGCGGCGAGCGCAGCCCCGAGGGGGAGCGAGCGCTCGCCGAGACCGAAACCGCGGAACAACAGTCGCGATCCGATCTGCGCGACCGTGCTGGTGATGATCTCGGCCTGCATCGGATGCTTGGCCAGGTCGGGGGTCGCGACGCCGCCGCGCCAGCGGGTAACCGCCAGTGGCGGGCCGGCGATGGCGTCGAGATTGGACGTACCGGCCTCTACTGGCGTCTTGAGCCGTTGGAGACGGGCGGCTAGCTCGTGCAGCGGATGAGTCGGCTTTGCGAGCGCCTCGGTGAGCTGGTCGGCGAGCACAGTCGCCTGGGCGTGTACCTCGTCGACGAGCAGACGGCGGTCGATCGCCCAGACGATCCGTACACCGATGGTGCGATCTCGGGGGAGCCGCTCGGCCTGGGTCGCCAAGGCCCAAACGAGAGCGTCGACGACGGTCGTCTTGCCGCTACCGGTGGGGACGGCGATCGTCAGGGGTGCCGCGGGACCTGGCCCTTTGGTCTCCGGCGTCGTCCGTTCAGGGGCTGAAGGCTGCTGCTCTCGCGCGAGCTGCTTGGCGAGCTTGAGCTGCCATGGGTAGGGAATCCGTCCTTCGCGGGCGGTGACGACGAACCGCTCGAAGTCGATCACGCCGCCGCCTCTCGCGAGTGACTACCGTCGTCGCCCGGGGCGCTAGGGCGCCCATCGATGGCGCTGTCCGCCGCGTGATCGGGCACGCACAGTCCGACTCCGAAATGGCGAGCCCGTCCGAGAATCAAAGGGCCGACGACTGGGCGGTCGAAGGTGATCCGCAGATGGCTGCGCGGGCCTTGGAGCGGCCCACGCCAGGCGGCCGGAATTGCGGTGTCGGCGAGAAGGCGATCCGGTGCTCCGCCTAGCGGCGCGTTGCGCAGGACCTCCACGGAGAGTGGTTCCGGAAGTCCGACGTGGCGACAGTCGGCCGCAACCTGGCGGAAGACACCGCGCTCACCGGTCGACGTGCGCCGACGTGCGTGAACTACCGGCACGACCGTCTGCCACACCCTGGAAGGCTCGCGGTAGCGCGCTTCGCGCAGGGTCATCAACACGGGACGGTTCGGGTTCGAGAGCCGCAGAAAGAGTCGCCCGGCACCGGGGAGATCGACCCAACGGCGGTCGTCGCCGAGAACGAACCGACGAAGGCCAGCTTCTACGTGGAGTCGCTGCTCGGCGACGTCGGGCAGACGAGCCTCGTGCGGGAGCAGCACTGCTATCCCGCGAACGATGCCGTCTGCGGCGACGGTGCGCTCTCCGACGGCGTCGCGCGACCGTTTCGTGCGGACTGGGATCGTGCCGACGAACGGCAACGGGACGATCGCCGCGTGGGGTTCGTCGCCGTGCCCGCGGAGGACAGGGGGAGCCTCTCCTGGAGCGCCGATCGGCGCGTAGGCGCCGAGTAGTGCTTCCCGGAAGGCGCGGGCCAACAGGAAGGTGGCGGCGGCCTTCGGTCGCAGTTCGCTCGCGGTCGAGTCCAGTTCGACGACGATCATGTCGCCCCAGTGGGCGGGGTCGAACGGCGTTCGAGCGAGTGCCGCCCGTCGACGGGACAGGCGCACGTACGATCGGGTGCGGCCGACCGCGATCGACGGCGTCTCGTCAGCTTTGGCGACTGCGATTGCTGCGTTCTCGGCTGCCTGCCTGCCGCCATTTCGGGCTTCGTGGCGAGCGTCGAACGCACGGAGGACGTCCTCGTCGAGGACACGAACGCCGAGGTCGCCCCGATGCCCTGAGCCGGCGGGCTCCCACAGGTCGCCATCGTCGTCGGTCAGCGGATCGGTCGCCACGCACACGACCACCGGCGAACGGGAGGTCCCGAGGAACGTGACCTCGTCGGCGAGGGAACGGAGGAGGACCAGCTCGGTGTCGCTGAGGACGAAGCTAGGCCAGCGCAACTCGATCGACTGGTCACCGACTGCGACCCCACCCTTGTGGACCTCTGTGCGTTCGCGGCCCAGATTTCGGGTCGAAAGACCACCTTTCTTGATCTCGCTGTCGCCAGGATTGCGTGGGGCCCAACGCGATGGCCCACGGAGCCCGGCGACGATGGTTCGCCCTGCATCGGGGAGGGCGGAGATCTCTGAGACGTCGGCCATCTCCGGGGCGATGATCAGTGGTGGAGCCTCGGTGCAGAGACGCTGGAGCAAAGCCCGCGCCGCGTCGATATCGACGACGCTCGTCTCATGGGCGGCACCGAGCAGCGCGCCCACCAGTCGGACGGGGCTCGGCGGCCATTCGGGCCGCCCAAATGACGGCGCCGAGAGCGCGTAGTAGACGCCGAGCGGAAAGCGGACCTCGACCCGCAACACGGCTAGCCTTGCTTCTTCGCGTTGGTGATCGAAGCGGCCACCAGGCCGTTGAGGGTGCTTCCGGCCTGAAGGTCGATCTTGCGGTCCTTGATGCCGACGGTCGTGACCGCTTCATCCAGCAAACGGCGTGCTTCGACGACGTCGAGGTCGAACGGCTGAGGATCGCTGCCGGGGCGAGCGATCGAGAACCGCATCGGTCCGCTGGGAACGAATACGGCGCCGGACCGCAGATCCCAACCTTGATCGTCACGCAAGAGGAGCCCGTAGAGGGCAAGCAGAGCGAGCAAGGCCCGCACGTCGGTTGGGTCGTAGCGCTTGAAGTCGAGCCTCCGCAGGGCGGGAAAGGAGAGGTAGCCGATGTAGCGGGCCCGCTCGATCGACACCGTTTGCTTGGTGCGCTGCGGGGGAATCGAACTGAGGCCGAGCTCGGAGAGCTTTTCGCCCTTGGGCAGCTCGCTGGCCGAGCCGAGGTTGAGGGGATCCCGCCGGGCTGCGATCGGCTGCTGGACGATCGGGTCGATCCCGATCAGTGAGGTGGTCAGGCTCCGAGCGATCCGTAGCTGTCCGTGGGGGCCCTTCCGGTGGGAGTCCCAGACGCCCAGCAACAGGTCGTGGGTCGAGGTCTCCAGCAGTGCATCGAGCTCGCCGGTATGAGCCGTCGTCAGGTCCTGGCCCTGCGGCGTGTCCTCGAACTTAACGCCCGCTTCGTTCTCCGACAACCGCAGCCAGGCATCGAAGGTGCGATGGGGCATTTCTAGGGTGCTGACCGCAATCGACGAATGGTCTCCGGTGGTGATGGTGGTTTTGGCGACCGGCAGTGGGTAACTCTCGGCACGGTACAGCGCTAGCAGCGCCTCCTCGACTCTGTTGGCGGCCGATCCCACCGAATCGAGCTCCAAGACGTTCCGCGTTTCGCCATCGATCAACCGCGGGTGGATCTCGAGGGGGCCTTCGTACGACGGCGGAGCGGCGGTCAGGTCTCCGGCCGGGCGAAGATCGAGGCGGATCTCGATACCCGCGGGTCGGTTGGGTGCTGGGGCGGAGGCAAGGCCTTCGCGGAGGGCGGAGAGGAGCGTTGACATGAATCTATGTCCCTGTACGGATGGGCTGGCGGTGACGCGCGGTCCGGGGATCCTCTGGGCGCGTCAATGCAAACGACGTCGTCTTGCGGCGTCGCCAAGGGGAGCTGCGGATCGCCTGGACGGGCGCGCCGTCCAGGCGATATCTTCCGCGCTGCTGGCCGCTAAATGCGGCCTCGGACTTGCATAGGGGCCTAGGCTCCTTCGTTCGAGGCTGGCCGCGGGCTGGTGCGGCGGGGCGCTCTTGCTGTTGAGGCGGGCGCCCCGCTTCGTTGTCGGATGGGCGACCTCGTGTCCGACCGGGAGACTTTCTCATGTTCGAAGCGGCCCGTCAAGGGGCCGTCGACGAACGCAAACGGTGCTTGGCCCGTTCAAAATCGTTGGCTATAAATCGCTGTAAACGACGCCTAATTCCAAGTGGCCTATACCAGGGCCAGAAGCGAGACTTTGATCCGGAACTCGCTAGTTGGCTGCGCGCACGCTGTCCGATCGGGACCATTGGGGGACTGTGAGGGCGACCGCGGTGCCAAAGACGGACCACGGCTATAGGGGGAGGCCCTTTGAGGCCTGCTGGACCGCAACGTCTCAGCCGCTAGACGACGTCCAATTCGCTTCTACGGAGAGGCCGTGAAGGCCTAGAAGGCAGGTACTCGCCTGATGGACACTGCGCGTTCCCGCGCTAGGGAGAGCCCTCAGTGAGACCTGTTCGGCGGGCCCGTCCAGCGGTCGATCGCCGACGCCAATCTTCTACGGAGAGGCCCCGACGGGACCCGTTCGAGTCAGGCTGTTTGGCGGGCCTCGTCGAGGGCCCGCTTCTACTGAGAGGTCTCAACGAGACCTGTTCGGCGGCTCGCCGGATACGACGATGATATGCAGGAGGTTTGCACGTTCACGTCGGAGGCGCCGCGAACGGCGATTCGGGATCGCCTGTGCGGCGCCGATCGCTACCGAATTCAGAGAGACCCCGGCGCGAGTGGTGGCGGAGCTCCGCCACCGCACCGCTCCCCATTGAGCTTGGCTGATCCGATTCTGGGCTTGACCTCGCGACCTGGGCTATGGCTCACCATTGCGGCCCGTGACTGCCGCCGACCGAGCGGAACTCACCCGGGCGAGTAGGCGATCGATGGCCCGCTCAGGTGCGTCGGGTCGATCGCCGGCCAGCGGGAGATCGGGAAGGCGGCCGCGAGCTCCCGAATTTGTGCGAGATCAACGGGCGGACGTATGATCCACCGCGTCGAGGAAGCTGCTCAGGCGGCCGACGAGCCCGTTGTAGCGATCGTGGGCGGTGGCGCGATCCACGTCGGAAAGCAGATCGTAGAGCCGGTGTCCGGCGGGGGCGTCGAGGCTGCGGGCGGGAACGTCGAAGCCGGCGGCGCGCAACTTGGTGGTAGCCATCAGGACCAGCGCCGCCTCGACCGTGTCGTTTTCGGCAGCCAGATCTGTGATTCCGGCGAGGACAAGATCGTTGCCGGGAAGATCGTGGAAGTCGTCGAGGGCTTGGGTAGCGGGCGGTCGGGGCATGGTGAACGGCGAAGTGCTTCTACGGAGAGGTTGCGAAGAACGCGCAGGTCGGCGCCCCGACAGGCTCCCATGGTGTCGAACATCATCCGGCTTCTCTACTGAGAGGTCTCAACGAGACCTGTTCGACCACGTGCCGGCGTCGCACCGCTCGCACGACTACGGGCTTCTACGCAGAGGTCTCTAGGGACCTGTTCGACGTGACGACGCGGCGCGCGCCGAGCGCGTCTTCCTCAACCGGCTTCTACGGAGAAGTCTCTAGGCGACCTGTTCTGCTCGCCGCCGAGCTCGCGCCCAAGTTGGGCACATCGCCGCGGCTTCTACGGAGAGGTCTCGACGAGACCTGTTCGGCGCGGCGACCTGCAGCGCGCGGATCGCGGCGTTCTGCCCGCTTCTACGGAGAGGTCTCGACGAGACCTGTTCGACTCGTGGGTCGAACTCCGGGTGGCCTCCGGCGGAGCGCTTATACGGAGAGGCCTCAAAGAGACCTGTTCGATCTCGCGCGCCGACGTCGACCGCAAACGCGCCAAAGAGCTTCTACTGAGAAGTCTCAGCGAGACCTGTTCGGCCGTGCTTGAGGTGGGCTGGCCGACGGCGTCGAGATAGCTTCTACTGAGAGGTCTCACCGAGACCTGTTCGACGCTCTTGCTCCCGGGCGAAGACGCCGCGCCACTTCTGGCTTCTACGGAGAGGCCTCAACGAGACCTGTTCGACGAAGCGGTGATCTTCCAGCCCTCCTCGACGAGCAGGCTTCTACGGAGAGGCCTCAACGAGACCTGTTCGACGGCTCGCAAGATACGGCCGCGATATGCAGGAGATTCGCACGCTCGCGCGAGAGGTGCGGCAAACGGCGGCCGTCAGATCGCCTCGTCGGGGCGCTTCCTCTTCGAACCCGTCCGTTTGCAGGAAGAACGAGGCGCGAGCGGTCCCCGGGATTTCGGGCACCACCTCACCGCTCGCGTCGGGGCTCATCGATTTCATCGATTCGCTGGCCGTTCGCCTGCTCCGCGGCCACAACGATGACCGGTTGACCCTAGGCGCCCACCACGTGCTCAACGTCAGGGCCGACCACTGGCCAACCGGCCGGACCACCGGACCGAGACCCTCGAGATGGGTGAGTCGCCCTCGCCCCGCACCTACCCGGCCGCCGCCACGGCCAGCAACCGCCGCGCCTTCAGCTCCGTCTCCCGCCACTCGCCGTCGGGGTCGCTGTCCCAGGTGATCCCGCCGCCAGTGCCGAAGCGGAGGGTCGGGCCCTGGCGCCAGAAGGTGCGGATGCCGACGGCGAGCTCGGCGGTGCCGGCGTCGGCGTCGACCCAGCCGATCGCGCCGCAGTAGGGGCCGCGGGGGACGGGCTCCAGCTCCGCGATCACGTCGAGGGCGGCCAGCTTGGGGGCGCCGACGATCGAGCCCGCCGGGAAGGTCGCGTCGAGCAGGTCGGTCCAGCCGACGTCGGGGCGCAGCCGGCCCTCGACGGTCGAGACCAGGTGGACGAGGCCCGGGAACGTCTCCGGCTCGCAGATCGCCGTCGCCCGGACCGAGCCCGGACGGCAGACCCGCCCGAGGTCGTTGCGGACCAGGTCGACGATCATCACGTTCTCCGCCCGGTCCTTCGGCAGCAGCTCGTCGACCGTCGGCGCGGTGCCCTTGATCGGCTGCGAGACGACGCGGTCGCCGTCGCGTCGCACGAACAGCTCCGGCGACGCGCAGGCGACGTCGACGTCGTGCTCGGGCAGGAAGACGTGGGCGGCGTAGTGGGCGGGGTGGCGCGCGGCCAGCCGCTCGTGGAGGCCGTGGAGCGTGACGCCGTCCTCCAACGACGCGCGAAGCACCCGGCACAGGTTCACCTGGTAGACGTCGCCGGCCGCGATCCGCTCGCGGATGTCGACCA
This sequence comes from Patulibacter ginsengiterrae, assembly GCF_056269115.1. Taxonomy (NCBI): domain Bacteria; kingdom Bacillati; phylum Actinomycetota; class Thermoleophilia; order Solirubrobacterales; family Patulibacteraceae; genus Patulibacter; species Patulibacter ginsengiterrae. The sequence goes on along the minus strand of NZ_JBWDOG010000006.1, from coordinate 66,333 downwards.
CCCGCGCGCGGAACTGGTCGCGGTCGAGGCTGCTCGTCCAGGCCTCGGCGGGAACCGGGGGCCAGGCGGTGGGCGGCTCGGCCTCCAATGCCTCCCACTCCGTGAACCGGGCCGCGGTCATCCGACCCTCGAAGTCGACCACGACCGCCCAGCGGCCGCCGCCGTCCAGCACGGCCGGATCGGCGGTGACCTCGACCAGGCCGCTCGCCCGCTGCCCGGCGACGATCGCCTGGGCCGGACGGGTCACGCCTGCCTCCCGGTCGGGCGACCACGGAACGGCGTCCGCTCACGACGGGCAGGGGACGGGGGCACCGGCAGCGTGGGGCCGCCGATCCGTCGTCCGCTCGACGTCCTCGCTGGCACGTGCCGCGCCCGTCGCCGCTCAGGCCGTCAGCTGCTCGAGCTGGTCGTAGAGCTCGGCGACCTTCGCCTTCGCCTGCTCGTGACGGGCCGTGTTGCGCTCGGTGTTCTCCGGCGTCGACCAGGCGTCGGGGCCGGCCAGCTCCACCTCGAGCTCGGCGAGCGCGACCTCGGCCTTCTCGATCCGGTCCTCGAGCTTGGTGATCTCGCGCTGGCGGTTCTTCGACAGCGCGGGCGCGGCCGGCTTGGTCTTGACGGCCGTACCGCCACCGCCACCGCCGCCGCTCTTGCCACCTGCGGCCTTGCCGCTACCGCCGCTGCTGCTGGCGGCGCCGTTGCTCCCGGAGTCCTTGGTCCCGTTGCCCGACAGCGGCCCGCTGCTGGACTTCGGCTCGGCCGGCGCGTCCTTGCGCGCGGCCCGCTCGGCGGCGAGCCGGTCCTCGCGAACCTCGACGTACTCCTGCCAGCCACCGAGGTAGCTGTGCAGCTCGCCGTCCTCGACGGCGACCGTGCGGGTGCCGACGACCTCGAGCAGCGCGCGGTCGTGGCTGATCATGATCATCGAGCCGGGGAAGTCCTTCAACGCGTCCTCGAGCGCCTCGCGTGACTCGATGTCGAGGTGGTTGGTCGGCTCGTCGAGGATCAGGACGTTCGCGCCGGACGCCACCAGGACCGCGAGCCCGAGGCGCTTGTGCTCGCCGCCGGAGAGCCCGTCGAGCTCCTTCTCGGCGTCCTGGCCGGAGAACAGGAACTTGCCCAGCAGCGACCGCGCCTCGTTCGGCTTCAGGCCCGTTGCCTTGATGCACGCCTCGATGATCGTGCGGGCGCCCGGGAAGTGCAGCTCCTCGCCGTGCTGGCTGAGGTAGCCGACCTGCACGTTGTGCCCGGTCCGGATCACGCCGTCGGCGAGCGGCCGGCGGCCGGCGAGCGTCTCGATCAGGGTCGTCTTGCCGACGCCGTTGGGGCCGACGAGGCAGACGTGCTCGCCGCGCTCGAGCCACAGCTCGGCGTCGCCCAGGAGGATCCTCGCGTCGGGATCGCTGACCATCGACGTGGCCCCGGTGTTGATGTCCTTGTGGACCGTCGGCGGCGGGACCTCGATCCGGCCGTGCTCCAGCTCGTAGATGATCTTGCCGGCGCGCTCGGGCTTCTTGAACTGGAAGCCCATCGTGCGGGTGTCGGTCGGATCGCGGGTGATCCGCTCGATCTTGTCCAGCGCCTTGACCCGCGACTGGGCCTGCTTGGCCTTGGTCGCCTTGGCGGCGAAGCGGCGGACGAAGTCCTCCATCCGCGCGATCTCCGCCTCCTGCTTGGCGATCGACTTGCCGAGCGCCATCTCGCGCGCAGCCTGCTCCTTGCGCCAGTTGTGCCAGGTGCCGGCGAAGAAGCGGGCGCGGCCGGCCTCGATCTCCAGCACCGAGGTGCCGACGGCCTCCAGGAACCAGCGGTCGTGGGCGACCAGCACGATCGCCGACTCGTAGTTGATCAGCGTCTTCTCGAGCCACTCGAGCGACTCGAGGTCGAGGTGGTTGGTCGGCTCGTCGAGCAGCAGCAGGTCGGGCTTGGCGCTCAGCGCGCGGGCGAGCGAGGCACGGGTCAGCTGACCGCCGGAGAAGGTCTCCAGGTGCCGGTCGAGGTCCTCGTCGGTGAAGCCGAGGCCGCGGACGATGTCGGCCGCCTCGTCACGCCAGCGGTAGCCGCCGAGCGCTTCCAGCTCGGACTGGGCGCGGGCGTAGGCGTCGAAGACCTCGAGGTCGCCGTCGGCCATCTTCTGCTCGTAGCCGCGCAGCCGGAGCTCGAGGTCGATCAGGTCCTGGCGGCCGGAGGTGACGTACTCACGGAGCGTGATCCCCTGCTCGCGCGGGGGTCGCTGGTCGTGGAGGATGACGCGCGCGTTCTTCTCGAAGCTGAGGTCGCCGCCGTCCTTGTTGGACTGCCCGGCGAGGATCCGCAGCAGCGTCGTCTTGCCCGCTCCGTTGCGCCCGGAGAGCGTCATCCGGTCCTTGCGCTCGAGCTTGAACGACAGCCCCTTCCACAACGGGTTGCCGTTGATGTCTTTCTTCAGGTCGGAGGCGATGAGGACGGCCATGGGCGACCCTCCATGGTAAGCGCCCGACGCTCGTCCCGGTGTGCGATGGGGTGGGTGGCGGCTCGGGCTCGCTTGCAGGGACATTTCCCTGCGCACGATCCCGCCGGGCTTTTCACGCCATCGTCACCGGTCGGCCACGAAGTCGTCACTTGGCGGAAGCGCGGTCGGCGGACGCTTGCGGGGCCATGAGCCCTATCGCAGGCAGCTCCGTCCACGTTCCGCCGGCCCTGTCCCGGTGCGACCTACACGTCCACTCGACGGCCTCCGAGCTGAGCAAGCTCGGGATCCAGCGCTCGGTCGGCATGCCCGAGTGCGCGACGCCGCCGGAGGAGGTCTACGCGCTGGCCAAGCGCCGCGGGATGGACTTCGTGACGATCACCGACCACGACACGATCGCCGGCGCGCTCCAGATCGCGGACCGTCCCGACGTCTTCGTCGGGGAGGAGCTGACCGCCTGGTTCCGCGGCGAGCCGCAGGCCGTCCACGTGCTCGTCCTCGGCCTCGACCAGGACGACCACGACTGGCTGCAGGCCCACAACCACGACGTGGTGCGCTGCGCCGAGTACCTGCACCAGAACGAGATCGCGACCGCCCTCGCACACCCGTTCTACGACGTCGAGGCGCCGCTGACGGCGCGCCACCGCCGGCAGCTCGCCGAGCTGTTCCCGATCTGGGAGGTCCGCAACGGCTCGCGGGCGCGGGAGCTGAACGCGCCGGCGGCGACCTACATCGAGACCAGCGGCGGGACCGGCGTCGGTGGTAGCGACGACCACGCCGGAGTCGACGTCGGCCGGACCTTCACGGAGACGCCGCTCGCCTACACGACGGAGGAGTACCTGGCCCACCTCCGGGCCGGGCGCGCGGTCGCCAAGGGCACGCAGGGCGGCGCGGCCAAGTGGGCGCACGCGGCGATGGGGATCGCGATCCGTTCGCTCGGGGTCGACGGGGTCGACGGAGCGAAGACGGACGCGGACCGGGTCGACGGGCCGGAAGCGGCCGGCGGGGTGGACCGGGCCGGCGGGGTGGACCGGGCCGGCGGCGTGAAGACGGACGCGGACGACCGCGGGGTCCCGCCCCGCCCGCGTCCTGCAGCGATCGTCGAGATCGTCTGCCGCGTGATGGGCGAGGGCGAGGTCCGGCGCGGTGAGGACGGATCGCCGGAGGCCGAGTCGATCACGCCCGACGACGCCCGCGCGCTGCTGCGGGCCTGGCTCGACGGCGTCGGGCTGGAACGGCTCAGCGCACCGGAGCTGCTGGCGATGCTCCAGGAGGAGCACTTCGACCACCGCGACCTGCACCGCCGCGCCCTCCGCGCCCACGAGCGCAAGCTGGCCGCCGCGATCGAGCGGGTGATCGCCGCCGCCGGCCGGATCGGCGACGGGACGGCCCCCGACCTCGGCGCGCTCGGCGGCGAGCTGCTCGACGCCCTGATCCCGGTCCTGCCCTACGCGCCCTCGGCGGCGTTCCTCGGCCGCGAGCGCCGCAAGCTCAAGCGCCGCCGCGACGGCGAGCTGCCGCGCGTCGCACTGATCGCCGACGGGATCGGCGGCATGCACGGGGTCACGCACACCCTCGACACGATCCGCGAGCGCGGCGTGCCGGGGTTCGAGGTCGAGGTGATCGGCACCGACCGCAACGTCGATCGCCGGCTGCCGGCGGTGGCCGAGGTCGACATCCCCTTCTACGCGGGGCTCCAGGTCGGCGTGCCGAGCCTGCTCTCGCTGGTCGAGGAGATCGCCGAGGGCCGCTACGACGTGGTCCACCTCTGCGCGCCCGGGCCGTCCGGGGTGATCGGGGCGGCGCTGGCGAAGCTGCTCGACCTGCCGATCCTCGGCAGCTACCACACCGAGCTCGGCGCCTACACCGGGCTGCGCGCGGATGACGCCGGGCTCGAGAGCTACGTCAACCTGGCGATCTCGCTCTTCTACCAGCAGGCCGACGTGGTCCTGACGCCGAGTCCGCAGAGCGACGAGGCCCTGCTTGCCCTGGGGATCTCGGCCGACCGGATCGGCCGCTGGGACCGCGGCGTCGACCTGGGCCGGTTCCGTCCCGACCGCCGCGCTCCAGACGTCGATTGCGGATTGTTCGGAGTTCCCGAAGAGTCGACGAGCGGCGGGAGCGATTGCGGACCGTTCGGGACGTCCGAAGAGTCGACGAGCGGTCGGGGCGATCGCGGATCGTTCGGGACATCCGAAGAGTTGACGAGCGGTCGGGGTGACGGCGCCCGGGCCGGGGGCGGCGGGCGCGACCGGCGTGGCCGGCGGGGCCGGGTCAACGTCCTCTACGCGGGCCGGCAGAGCGAGGAGAAGGGCGTCGGCCTGCTCTGCGACGCCTTCCTCGCCGCCCGCGAGCGTGACCCGCGACTGCACCTGCTGCTGGCGGGCGGTGGGCCCGAGGAGCACGTCCTGCGCGAGCGGCTGGGCGAGCACGCGACGTTCCTCGGCTGGCTGTCCGGCGACGCGCTGGCTGACGCCTACGCCAACGCCGACCTCTTCCTCTTCGCGAGCCAGACCGACACCTTCGGCCAGGTGCTGCTCGAGGCCCAAGCCTCGGGCCTGCCGGTCGTCGCCGTCGCCGAGGGCGGACCGTGCTCGATCGTCGTCGACGACGTCAGCGGCCTGCTGCGCCCCGCCGACCCGCTCGCGCTCGCCGACGCGGTCGTCGCCCTCGCCGCCGACCCGGCCCGCCGCCGCCGACTCGCCGACGGCGGCCTCCAGAGCGTCAAGAGTCGCACCTGGGACGCCGCCCTCGGCCGCCTCGCCGAGGGCTACCACCGCGCGCTGTCGGCCGGGACCCTGCGGGCGGCGCGCCGGGACGCCGAGGCGGCGGGGATGCGGGAAGCGGTGCGGCCGGCGGGGCCGCGGCGGGTGGCGTAGGGGCGGGTGGACGTGGGCGGGTTGCCGCCCGTTGCCTGGGGGACGAGGTCCTCGGGTGGCGGGCGGTGGCTCGCCACCGCCGTGCTTACGACGAGGTCGTGTTTCGACCTGGTGGCTCGTCACGGATCGCGCCGACGATGGGGTGATTTCTTGGGCTTCTGCGAGAGGTCTCTGCGAGACCTGTTCGATGGGCTCCGGTGCAAAGCGGCACGACGCCCGGAATCTGGCTTCTACGGAGAGGTCTCCACGAGACCTGTTCGATTCGTCCAGCGGCAACGTCTCGGATCACTGGGCCGGGCTTCTACGGAGAGGTCTCCACGAGACCTGTTCGATCTGCAGCGCACCATCACCACCGGCCAGACCTACCTGGAGCTTCTACGGAGAGGTCTCCACGAGACCTGTTCGACCGTTGCCCGCCAGCACATGCAGGGACTCCAGCGGCTGCCTTCTACGGAGAGGTCTCCACGAGACCTGTTCGACTGCCCGCGATCATTCTGGCTGGTCGTCCGGCAGCCTTCTACGGAGAGGTCTCCACGAGACCTGTTCGGCACTCCTCGACCTCCGGAAGGATCGGCTGCTCCATGTTGCTTCTACGGAGAGGTCTCCACGAGACCTGTTCGATGGGAATGACGCGACCCTCCTTCTCCAGCGCCTTCATGCTTCTACGGAGAGGTCTCCACGAGACCTGTTCGATGGCTCGCCGAATACGGCCACGATATGCAGGAGATTCGCAGGCTCACGCGAGAGGTGCGGCAAACGGCGCCCGACAAACAGCGCTCCTGACGTGGTTTCACGTCGAACCCGTCCGTTTGCAGGAAGAACATGACGCGAGCGGTCCCCGGGATTTTCGGCACCACCTCACCGCTCGCGTCGGACGCGCAGAGGGCCGCCTGCCAGCCTCGCGGCGCCGCCGACCCGACCCGATCAGCCCTGACCGTCCGGCAACAGCGTCTCCAGCAGCACCGCGACCCGCTCGTCCTGGTTCTCGCGCGGGACCCGGCCGTCGCGGGTGAGGACGCTCATGCCGTGGAGGGTGCTCCACAGCAGCTCGGTCCGCACGCCGGACGGGTCCGGTCCGGTGGCCCGCTCCAGCGCGGCCTGGAGCGCGACGAACCCCCGCACCAGCAGGGCGGGGGTGGCCTCGACCGCGAACGGCACCCCGATCGGCATCGAGAACATCGCCTCGTAGGTCGCGGGGTTGGCGTCCGCGAACGCCAGGTAGGCGAGCACGACGCGGCGGAGGGCGTCCGTCTCTGACGTGGCCGCCGCGGCGGCGTCCTCCGTCTGGGCGGAGAGCTCCTCGAAGCCCTGCATCGCGACGGCGCGGACGATCCCGCTGCGGCCGTCCTCGAAGTGGCCGTAGAGGACCGGCTGGCTGTATTCGATCTCGTCGGAGAGCCGGCGCATCGTGACGCCGGTCCAGCCGTCGGCCTCGGCGATCCGGCGCGCGACGCTGACGATCTTCCGCTCGCGCTTGGCGCGCTCGCGCTCCCGACGTTGCTGCGTGGCCATGCCGAGGACTCTACAGTGCTAGGAAATCTAGCGTCGATCGTTCTGCTAGCGTTGCTAGAAGATCATCGACCGCATCGAGGAGATCGCCATGCTGCACACCATCGGAACCGTTCTCGCCTGGATCGGCGCGCTCGGGATCATCGGGATCGGGATCGCCTACCTGCTGCGGTCGGAGGCCAATGCCGCCGGCTTCGGCCTGCCGGTCCTACCCGCCGCGGATGCTCGGGGCTGGTGGCAGGTGAAGGGGATCCGCGACGTGACCACCGGCCTGCTCGTGATCGCGGTGAGCCTGGCGTCGTCCTCCGCGCTCGGGTTGGTGATGCTCGTGCTCGCGCTGATCCCGTTCGGCGACGCGGCGATCATCGTCGGCAACAAGGGCAACCGCAGGGCGGCGATCTGGATCCACGGAGCGACGGCGGTCGCGATGGTGGTCGCCGCTGCGCTGCTGACCTGGGGGTGAGGGCGTGGCCCTCCCGTGGTGGGTCCGTCCGCTGGCTTGGTCGACGCCGACCCGAGTGCGAGGGTCTCGTGCGTGAATTCCGAACCACGCCGTCGCCCGCGACCGCGCCTCACCTACGCCAACGTCATGGCCAGCGGGGCGATGTTCGTCGCCCTCGGCGGCACCAGCTACGCCGCCACCCAGCTCGGGACCCACGAGGTCAAGGGGCGCAACATCGCGCCGGCGGCGGTCGGCAACTCGAAGCTCGCCTCGCGGGCGGTCACGGGCAACAAGGTCAAGGCCAACGCGATCACCAGCGCGAAGGTGCGGGACGGATCGCTGCTGGCGAAGGACTTCGGCGCCGGCCAGCTGCCCGCGGGAGCGATCGGCCCGGCGGGGCCGCAGGGGGCGGCCGGGCCCCGCGGTGTGACCGGCAGGAGCGGATCCGCGGGCAAGGCCGGTGCGGCCGGGAAGGACGGGGCCACCGGAGCCCAGGGGGCCACCGGTCCGCGGGGCGCGGACGGCAGCACGGGGCCGCAGGGGCCGGCGGGGCCCCAGGGGGCGACCGGGCCGAGTGGGGCCGATGGCGCGCAGGGTCCCGTCGGACCGCGGGGGAGCGTGCTTGCGTTCGCCGACTTCTTCTCGCTCGCGCCGCCGGACAACGCCGCGACCGTCGCGCCCGGGAGCGACGTCTCGTTCCCGCAGGACGGTCCGAGCAGCAGCGGCGGCGCGATCGCGCGGAGCGGACCGTCCACGATAGGCCTGGGCGCGGTCGGGACCTACCGCGTCTCGTACTGCGTGCCGGTCAGCGAAGCGGGTCAGCTGATCCTGACCCTCAACGGCGCGGATCTGGCCTACACGGTGACCGGGCGTGCGACCGGCACCTCGACGATCGGCGGGACGTTCCTCGTCGCCACGACGGTGACCGACAGCGTCCTGACCGTCCGCAACCCGGCGGGCAGCCCGACGGCGCTCACCATCACCCCGCTGGCTGGTGGCGCCCGCCCTGTGGCCTCCCACCTGGTCGTCGAGCGGATCGAGTAGCCGAGGGGATCGCGTAGCTGAGGCGTGGGTCGCGGCCGGTAGTTGCCGGCCGCGGTCGTGGTGCCGGTCGCGCGGTTGGTGGCGTTGTGCCGCGCGGGCCGGGTGGCGCGAGGGCCGTCTCGTCGTTTCGGTGCGCTCGCCAACGCTCGCCGGGCGAACGTGACGTTCTGTTGGCTCATTCCCCACGACGGTGCGCTCGCCAACCTCCGTCGGCCGAGCGTGACGTTCCGGCCCGCCGCGCCGCCGACCCGCCACCATCGCCGCGCCGACCCGCCGCCACCGCCGCGCCGACCCGCCATCACCGCCGCGCCGACCCGCGACCACCGTCGCGGCAGTCCGCCGCCACGCTCATCGGCGCACCGACGTCTCCACGGCCTCCGCCGTCACCGCGGCCTCGACAACACGCCAGCAACACGCGAGCAGGCACCCCCGCCACGCCGCCCGTCGCGCCGTCTCCGCCGACCCCAACCCATGTGCTGCAACCGGCCTCAACCTGACGTTCGGTCGGGAGTCAAGGAAATTAGACGAATATATGAAAAAGACATTGCCAAGTCGGGTCTCTCGTGAGAGGGTGCGTACGCCGTAATGAGGTGTGTCCGGTCGGCGGGGAACCGTGCGACGGGGTGCGCCCGCACGGCGCTGGCCGCACCAATCCGAAGGACATACGACATGAGCACGCCGACCACCACCACGACCCTCCCCACCTGCCTCGGGCCGGGCGCCCCGGGAACCCCGCTCTACCCGCCGCAGCTGAGCGCGATCACGAACGCCGCCGCCAGCGGCGCGGGTACCCAGACCTACTACCAGGACCAGGTCGTCCTCGACAACTTCTCGGTCTGGCTTGCGGGGCAGGGGAGCCAGGCCTGGATCGCCGACACCGACGACAACGGCAATCCCGTCTACTTCGCGGTCCAGGTCGGGGGCTCGAACAACGAGATGCGGGACCCCGCGAAGCCGGTCACGAGCTACCGCGAGCTGATGGAGCTCGACGAGCAGAACTCGATCTACGTGGTCCTCCAGACCAACCCCGACGCGAACGTCATCAGCGGCACGCAGTCGGCGCCCGGGTTCACTTGGGACGGCCAGAGCTACAACATGGTCGGCACGATCACCGGCACCTTCAGCTACAACCAGCAGCCCACCTGGTACATCGAGGTCCCGGTCGGGCTCGCCGATACGGTCGGCATCGGGATCCTCGCCAAGCTCGGCTGGTCGGCGTTCGTCTCGCCGCTGATCACCTCGTTCTGGAGCGGGGTCAAGAAGGCGCTCAGCAGCGGATCCGAGGCGACCGACCTCGAAGGGGTCGAGGCCGCCACCGGCGACGCGGTCGACGCAGCGGCCACCGAGGGGGCGGAGGTCGGGGAGAACGTCGCCGTCGACGTCGTCTCCGGCGCGACCGCGTTCTGCGGGATCGCGATCCTGGTCGCGATCCCGATCATCCTCGACATCATCGCCCACCCCAGCTTCCACACGCTGACCGTCTACAACCTCACGCCGTACGACCTCAAGTGGACGATCGGCTACCAGAACGAAGGGGTCATGAACGCCGCTCCGGTGATGGGCAGTGGCTCGACGACGCTGAACCCGCTGATCCCCGCCGAGTCGAACGGGGCTCCCCCCGGCTTGAAGCCGGTCGACATCGCGTACGAGGGCAGCTTCAGCTTCGCCAGCACCAGCCAGTACGAGGGACTCGGCTACGTGATGGCCTACACGCTGTCCGACCCCAAGACCGGCGACGTGGTCGCGACCGCGGCGGGCATGTGGGACATCCCGTTCTCGGGCCAGAACTCGCTGTACGCGGCCTTCAATCCGGGCACCGACTACCAGTCGATCTACGACAACAACCAGAACGTCAACGAGGTGACCCAGATGGCGGTCTCGCAGGCGGCGACCGCGACGGCCTCCGCGATCGACCTCTCGGTCACGTTCGACTACCTCTCCGGCAAGCACGCCACGCCGAGCGGTCAGGAGTCCTTCACCTACAACTCGGTGGCCGTGTTCTCGATCCCGACGTCGTCGTGAGCCACGCGCAGGCAGCGGTCGGAGACTCCGGCGCCGTGGTCGACGAGGCGAGCGCTCCGTCGGCGCTCTCCTTCGTCATCCCGGCGTCGGCCCAGGGGATCGCACTCACCACGGAGATGCAGGGCACCCTCGCGGGTGCCCTGCGGGGCGGGCAGGCGACCGCGGCCTACTTCGCCAACCAGAACCAGATCGCCAAGTTCGCGTCGTGGGTCAACGCCAAGGGCAAGGACGCCTGGACGCTGGGGACGGACGACCACGGCAGCCCGACCTACATCGCCGACAACGGCGCCGGCACGACGATGGTCCTGGCCACCGAGCCGGCAACCGACGTGATCAACGGCGATGCGCCGCCGACGGGCTTCCCGTGGGGCGGGCAGAGCTACAACATCGCCGGCACGATGACCGGGACCCTCAGCTACAACCAGCAGCAGCTGTGGACGATCGAGGTCCCGCTCGCGCTCGCCGAGGCGATCCCGATCACCGTGCTGGCCAAGTACACCTGGGCCGGTCTCGTGCAGCCGCTGCTGACCGGGTTCTGGAACGGCGTGGTCTCGTGCTTCTCCGGCGCGGCCGAGGCGTCGACGCTGGCGGAGGCGGGGGAGGCCGCGGCGGTCGCGGCGACCGACGCGGCGGTCGAGGCGGTCGTCGTCGAGGGGGTGGCGGTCAGCATGACCGCGGGCGTCGGGGCGCTGGTCGGCCTGGCGGTGCTGATCGCGCTGCCGTTCGTGATCGACGTGATCCTGCACCCCAGCTTCCAGAACCTGATGGTCTACAACCTGACCCCGTTCGACATGACGTGGTCGCTGGCGTTCGTCAACGAGGGCACGATGACGATGGCGCCGATCATCGGCAAGGACGACACCGACTTCGACTACGACATCCCCGCGATGGGCTCGATGGCTCCTCCCGGTCTCGAGCCGGTGAACATCGCGCGGGAGGCGAGCTTCTCGTTCGCCAGCGCGAGCCTCGTGCGCGGGCTCGGCTACGTGATGAGCCTGACCCTGACCGACCCGACCAAGAACGGTCAGGAGGTCGGCACGGTGCTGGGGATGATCGACGTGCCGTGGTCGGGCTCGAACTCGCTGGCGGTGGCGATCGACAGCGGCGACACCGGTCAGGGCTTCTACTCGGCGACGAGCGGTCGCTACGAGCAGACGACGCAGGCGGCGACCGGCCAGCTCGGCACGCTGGCGGCGACCGCGACGATCACCTACGACTACCTGACCGGCGAGCACAAGACCGCCAGCGGCGGCGACGCCTACAGCTACAACTCGCTGCTGGTGGTGCAGACGACGGGCGGGACGGGTGGCGCCGAGGCGTGAGGGCCGGGCACACGGGGTGCGCCGTCTGCGGGGAGGTCCCCGGACCTGTTCGCCGTCGGCGCCCGCCCCGGGCCTACGCCGTGGCCTCGGCCTTGGTCAGGCGCATGGCCTCGATCACCGGGACCGACGCCCAGACGACGTCGTCGCGTCGGTGCAGGACCCCGGCGATCTCGAAGCTGCTCAGCGTCTGGCCGATCTTGCGGATCGCCTCGAGCGTGCTGACGCCCAGCAGTCGGAGGACGTCCTCGACGCTCAGCTGGACGGGATAGGCGTCGACGAGGAGGAGGAGGACGGCACGCTTCAGCGCGGCGTCGTCCTCGGACGGCAGGAGGACCGGCTTGGGGAACTCGGGCATTGATGTCCTTGTGATGTCAGGGGCGCGCCGCACGGTCCTGGGTCAGCGCAGGGCGATGATAGAGACCGACGTGTTGGTCGGCAAGGGGACGTATCCCCCGAACGGATGGTGGGTGAATGCATGAATCTTCAGGTGTACGCGGGCGTCGTATGCTGGCGGACCATAGGTCCGGTAAGTACGCATTGGACTGGTACGCAGACGAGCGGTACGTGCGGACCTTGCTGCGCCGAGGTGGCCGCGGTAGCTTGATTTCGCGGCCTGCCTCGTGGCTTGCCGGCGGTCGATATCCCGTACGTACCTGGTGTTCTCTGGCGATGTTCAATTCGGATGGTGAGGTGGTGGGTTCGGTCTCGTCGGAACGTCCCGAGCGGGAGGCCGCTGCGGTCGCGCCGGTCGCGATCGAAGTCAGCCGTCACGCGGCCCTCCGCTACGGCGAGCGGGTCCGCAGTGCCGTGCACCGTGAGGTGGGGCGCGCCCGCACGGAGATCGAGTTGCTGGTGCGGACCGGGACGCCCCAGAGCGACCCGCCGCCGTGGATGCTCTCCGGCACGACCAGCTACGAAGCGGGGCGGGAGTACGTCATGCTCGGCCCCGACGTGGCCTTCGTGGTCCAGCCAGGGCAGGGAGCGGACGGTCGGGTGACGCTCGTGGTCACGGTGATGACTCCGTGGGATCAGGGGGCCTGCCACCGGGCCGATCGGCGTCAGCGGCGCGCGGAGCTCCACCGTCGCCTGCATCCGCCGCATCCGCCCTCGACGCGGCCGCCCCGGCGCAGCGACGATGCCGGCGACGACGCCGACGACCGACTCGCCGTCGACTAGATCCGGGACACGGATGCACCACCGCCGCTTCCACCTGCTTCGCCGCGTGCGCGGGACCTCCGCGTGCCGGATCGCGCCGTGCGACGACCCCGAGCAGCGGGCCGACCCCGGCCGCCCCGGTGCTCGTCCCCGAAGGAACGGGGCGCTGCAACGGCCCAGCGACATGCGGCGTGCGGGCTCCGCGTTCGAGCGTCGGCCTCCGCGCCGGTAGCGGGCAGCCGCCGCTAGCGCTTGCGCTTGAGGACGATCCCCTCGAGGTGATGGGCCGCCGTCTCGCAGGCGTCGACGGCGTTCTCGAGCGCGCTGTAGATGTCCTTCCAGCGGATCACGAACAGCGGGTCGACGCCGGTCTCGAAGAGCGAGGCGATCGCGTCGCGGCTGATCCGGTCGGCCTCGTTCTCCAGCCGGTGGATCTCGACCAGGAAGGGGGAGAGGTCGCGGCCCGCGCGCAGCGCCCCGATCGCGAGCGCCAGCTGCTCGCCGCAGCCGACGAGGATCTCCGCGAGCTGGTTGGCCTGGTCGGTGGTGGCCTCGACCCGGTAGACGACGAGCATGTCGGCGGCCGCCTCGGCGTCGTCGACGATGTCGTCCAGCGCCGTCGCCAGCCGGTAGCCGTCGTCGATCTCGAACGGCTCCTTGGCCAGCCCGCGACTGAGCCGATGGATGATGTCGTGGGCGATCCGGTCGCCCTCGCGCTCGTGCGCGACGAGCTGGGCGATCAGCTCGGTCCGCTCGGGGTACTCGCGGACGAGCTCGCGCAGGACCACGGTCGAGCGTTGGATCGTCGTCCCGTACTGCTCGAGCAGATCGAGAAGGACGCTGTCGCCCCCGGGGGCGCGGAAGAAGCCCGGCATGCCGCTCGCAAGCTAGCGCGCGACCGGGCGGTCAGACGACGTTCGGGACAGGCTTCACATGCCGTTCACGACCGGTTCACGGCCCGGTAACCGAATCGACCGGCTCCGGGGCAGACACTCGTGCGCGATGAGTACCGTCACGCACGAGTCCGAGGCCCCGGTCCCGCCCGGCGAGCCGATCAGGATCGCCCAGGTCGAGATCCGGCCCGCCGAGGGCCTCGCCCTCGTGGCGGGCCGGGTCGTCCCGCTGTCCGTTCGCGAGTTCGAGCTGCTGTCGGCGTTGGCCGGCCGGGCGGGGCACGTCGTCGCCCGCGAGCAGCTCTTCGCGACGGTCTGGGGCGGTGAGCTGCGGCGTGGCGACCGCTCGATCGACGTCTACGTCCACAAGCTCCGCCAGAAGCTCGAGGCCTCGTCCCCGGGCTGGCGGTTCATTCACACCCACATCGGGTTCGGGTACCGATTCGCGCCCGAGCCAGGGGCCTGAACGGCCCCGAAACCGCCCTGATCACCGGCTTTGAACCTGATGTTCACATCGAGTTCACACGCCGGCCACAGCTGGGTAACAGGATGGAGGACGACCGCTGACACTCTGGCCTCCGCCACGTTCCCGAGCAACACCCAAGGAGATCACGTGCGAACTCGTACGTTTGCCGCGTTCGGCGCCTCAGCCGTCCTCGCACTGGGAGTCGCCGCTTGCGGCTCCGACAACAAGTCCGACAGCACCAGCACCGACGCGGCGGCCTCGACCGCGGCGCAGTCGGCGGCCACGTTCTCCGGCGCGATCAACGCCGGCGGCTCGACCTTCGCCAAGCCCGTGTACGACACCTGGGGCGCGAAGCTGAAGGAGCAGGGCCTGACCTTCAACTACGCTGGCACCGGCTCCGGCGCGGGTATCGCCGGCGTCACCGACGGCACGCTCGACTTCGGCGGCACCGACTCGGCGATGGACGACGACGAGATCAAGGCGGCCGCCAAGAAGGGCGAGATCGTCCACGTCCCGACGTTCTTCGGCGCGGTCACCGCGGCCTACAACGTCAAGGGCATCGAGACCGGCCTGAAGCTCGACGGCGAGACCCTCGCCAACATCTTCCTCGGCGACGTCACGACCTGGAACGACCCCCAGATCGCCGACCAGAACCCGGACGTCACGCTCCCGAGCGAGAAGATCGCCGTCTGCCACCGCTCCGACGAGTCGGGCACGACGAAGGCGTTCCTGACCTACCTCGGCGCCTACTCCAAGAAGTGGGAGAACGGCCCCGGCATCGACAAGTCGGTCAAGTGGCCCGTCGGCACCGGCGCCAAGGGCAACGACGGCGTCGCCGGCTGCGTCAAGCAGACCGAGGGTGCGATCGGCTACGTCGAGCAGGCCTACGCGCTGCAGAACGACTTCGCCTACGCCAGCCTCAAGAACAAGGCCGGCAACTACATCGCCCCGACGCTCGAGTCGGTCAGCGCCGCCGGTGACGCGGTCGAGGTCCCGGAGGACCTGCGGTTCAGCATCGGCAACGCGCCGGGCGACCAGGCCTACCCGGACGCGTCCGCGACCTTCGTCGTCCTCTACAAGGACCTCTGCAAGGCCGGCAAGACCGAGGCCGTCGCCAAGGACGTCCAGGGCTACCTGAACTACGGCCTGACCACGGGCCAGGAAGAGGCCAAGCAGCTCGCCTACGCGCCGCTGCCGGCCAGCATCCTCACCAAGTCCAAGGCCGCGGTCGCGTCCCTGGAGTGCAACGGAAAGCCGATCGCCTGATCGCAGCCGCCGCGTCACGAGCGCCCGCTCCGCCGTCCCCTCCCGCTCCGGCCTGACGCCGGAGCGGGGGCGGGCGGGCGCTCGTCACCGTCACCGACCGCCTCGAGGATCGAACGACGCCATGGAATCCAGCACCGCACCCGCCCCGGTACCCGACCGCACCACCCGTCTTCGCCAAGCGCTGGCGAACACCAAGACCGGCAGCTGGCTCGACCCGTGGGTGAAGGCGGGCCTGACCGGGCTCTCGGGCCTGATCCTCGTCCTGCTGCTCTTCTTCCTCGTCAAGCTGGGGATCGAGTCCAAGCCGGTCTTCTCCGCCTACGGCGTCTGGGACTACGTCAGCAAGGTCGACTGGCTCCCGTCCAAGGACCTCTACGGGGCCGGCGCGCTCGTCGCCGGAACCCTGATCACCTCCGCGATCGCGCTCGTGATCGGCGTCCCGATCGCCGTCGCCACCGCGCTCTTCGTCACCGAGCTGGCGCCGGTCCGCTTCCGCACCGCGATCTCCGGCACGCTCGAGCTGCTGGCCGCCGTGCCGTCGGTCGTCTACGGCCTCTGGGGCTTCCTCTTCCTCGCCCCGAAGCTCAAGCCGGCCGAGCAGTGGTTCTCCGACAGCTTCTCGTTCCTGCCGTTCGTCGGCGGCACCGTCGCGGTCGCGAACTACTTCGTCACCGGGCTGGTCCTGGCGATCATGATCATCCCGATCGTCAGCGCGATCTCGCGCGAGGTGATGGCCACGGTCCCGACCGACCACAAGGAGGCGGCGCTCGCGCTCGGCGCGACCCGCTGGGAGATGATCCGCACCGCCGTCCTGCCGTACTCGCGCGCGGGAATCGTCGGTGGCTCGATGCTGGGCCTCGGCCGCGCGCTCGGTGAGACGATCGCCGTCGCGATCCTGATCGGCGGCGCGACCTCCGGGGTCGGGGAGTCGATCTTCTCCCAGGGCTCGACGCTCGCCTCGGTGATCGCGCTCGAGTTCCAGGAGGCGTCCTCCAGCCCCGAGCACCGCGCCGCGCTGATCGCCGCCGGCCTGCTGCTGTTCGCGGTCACGCTGGTGATCAACGCGATCGCCCGCGGCTACATCACCCGCTCCGAGTCGCGGCTGGTCCGCGCCGAGCGCGACGCCAAGCGGGCGGCTGCGGCCGTTGCCGAGGGCCGGCCCGTCCGCCGCAGCCGCCGCGGTCTCGGCCTCTCGCTGCCGCGGGTCGAGCTGGTCACGTCGCTGAAGGGCCGCCAGCGGGTCGACGCGATCGCCCGCCGCTCGGTCGGCGCGCTGACCGCGATCGCGCTGCTGCCGCTGGGACTCGTGCTCGGGTTCCTCGTCGTCAAGGGCGGCGGGGCGATCAGCTGGGACTTCTTCACCACCGACCCGACGGGCGCGGCCGGCGAGGTCAAGAACGTCAGCGCCTTCCTCGGCAACGACGCCGCGGCGTCGTCCCCGGCCGCCTCGCTCGGCGGGATCCGCTCCGCGATCGTCGGCTCGCTGATGGTCGTCGGGCTCGCCGCGCTGGTCGTCGTCCCGATCGGGATCGCCGTCGCCGTGTACCTGATCGAGTACGGGCAGGGCACCAAGTTCGGGAACCTCGTCCGCTACCTCGTCGACGTGATGACCGGCGTCCCGTCGGTCGTCTTCGGCCTCTTCGTCTTCATCTGGCTGGTCGTCAGTCAGGTCGGCGGCGGGCCGTTCGCGGCCTGGAAGGCGTCGGTCGCGCTCGGGCTGCTGATGCTCCCGATCGTGATCAACTCGTCGCTGCCGGTCCTGCGACTGGTTCCCGCCCAGCTGCGCGAGGCCGCGCTCGCGCTCGGCGTCCCGCGCTGGAAGGTGATCCTGCGGATCGTCCTGCCGACGGCGCTGCCGGGCCTGGTCACCGGCGCGCTGCTGGCGATCGCCCGGGCCGCCGGCGAGACCGCGCCGATCATCTTCACGGCCGGGGTCGCGACGGCCCTCGTCACCAATCCCAACGGGCCGATGAACACCCTGCCCGCCCAGATCTACGCCGACGTGACGGCGTCCTCCGCGGCCCAGCACGACCGCGCCTGGGGCGCCGCGCTGACGCTCGTCGTCCTGATCCTGATCCTGAGTCTGGTTGCCCGACTCGCCCAGCGTAGGAGCCGTATCGCATGAGCTTCGATCCGTCCACGTCCTCGCGCGACCTGCGCATCGCCGAACAGCCGACCCCCGCTGGTGAACCCGTGACCACGCCTGACCACATCGCTCCGGACGACGCCACCACCGCCGCGCGGAGGCCCGCGACCCGCGCCCGCCGGTCGACCGCGACGGCTCCGCTCGTCGCCGGTCACTCGGTGACGCTGAAGGGGGTCAAGTCGTTCTACGGCGACAACATGGCCGTCAAGGGCGTCGACCTCGAGTACCACGCCAACGAGGTCACGGCCATGATCGGGCCGTCCGGCTGCGGCAAGTCGACGCTGCTGCGCTCGATCAACCGGATGCACGAGGAGATCCCCGGCGCCCGCGTCGAGGGCGAGATCCTGCTCGACGGGGTCGACGTCAACGCGGCCGGGGTCGACGTCGTCGCCGTCCGGCGGATGGTCGGGATGGTCTTCCAGCGGCCGAACCCGTTCCCGACGATGTCGATCCGCGAGAACGTCGCCGCCGGCCTCAAGTTCAACCGGATCAAGGACGTCGACCACGACGAGCGCGTCGAGTGGGCGCTGCGCGGCGCGGGCCTCTGGGACGAGGTCAAGGATCGCCTCAACGCGCCCGGCGTCGGTCTCTCCGGCGGTCAGCAGCAGCGGCTCTGCATCGCCCGCACGATCGCGATCAAGCCCGACGTGATCCTGATGGACGAGCCCTGCTCGGCGCTCGACCCGATCGCGACGCTGAAGGTCGAGGAGCTGATCCACGAGCTCAAGCAGGAGTTCACGATCGTGCTCGTCACGCACAACATGCAGCAGGCCGCGCGGGTCGGCGACCGGACCGCGTTCATGTACCTCGGCGACCTGGTCGAGGTCGACCGGACCGAGAAGATCTTCACCAACCCGAGCGACCCCCGGACGGAGGAGTACGTCTCCGGGAAGTTCTCCTGATGGTGACGCGGGGCACGCGGGCCGGCGACGTTAGGGTGCAGCCGTGATCACCCGGACGCAATACCGCGACGAGCTGCAGGAGCTCGAGCGTGCCTGCCTCAGCGCCCTCGACCTCGTCGTCCGTCAGATCGAGCGGGTGACCGAGGCGCTCGAGCACCAGGACGTCGAGCTCGGCACCTTCGTGATCGCCGACGACGACCGGATCGACGGTCGCTACCTCGACGTCAACCAGGGCGTGCTGTCGCTGTTCGCGCTGCAGGCTCCGGTCGCGGGCGACCTGCGGCTGGTCGCCTCGCTGCTGCACGTGGCCAAGCACTTCGAGCGGATGGGCGATCAGTGCGTGAACATCGCCAAGCTGATCCCGCTGACCGGCAACGACCCGCCGCGCCGTGAGGAGGTCCTCCAGCCGCTGCTGCGGATGGGGCGGCTGGCCCGCGACGAGGTCGTCCAGTGCCGCCAGGCGCTGGGGCTGCGAGACGTCGACCTCGCGCACGACATCGTCCGCCGCGACCAGGAGCTGAACGAGCTCAACCGCGAGGTCTTCCGGTTGGCGATCGAGCTCGGCGACGACATCGACACCCGCGAGTGGCTGATGACGATGACGATGGTCGCCCGTGCCTTCGAGCGGATCGGCGACAACGCCGTCGACATCGGCGAGCAGGTCGCGTTCGTGGTCGAGGGACTGTTCCCCGAGTTCGGCGATCGCAGCGCCCGGCGCGCGCGGGCGCGGCGCGGGGAGGGACCGGGCGGCGCGGGTGGGTCTGGTGGGTCTGGTGGACCCGGTGGGTCGAGTGGGTCGAGTGGACCCGGTGGGTCTGGCGGGTCTGGTGGGCCGGGCGGGTTGGGCGGGTTGGATGGACCGGGCGGGTCGGACGGGCCGGGTGGGTCGGGCGGGCCGGGTGGGCCGGATGGCGGGCTCGGGCTCGGGCCGACGGGGCCGGGGTCCGGACCGATCGGTGGGCCGGGGTTCGACGGGCCGGGGACCGGTCCGTCGGGACCGGGCGGTGGCGCGGGCAACGGCGACGGCGGGCTCGGCGGCGGCTGAGGGCGGCGATCGAGGGCGGCGGCTGAGGGCTGGCTCGGCGGCGGCCGGGGGCGGGCGGCTGAGGCCCGAGGGCGGCCGAGGCCCGAGGGCGGCCGAGGCCCGAGGCGGGGGCGGCTGAGGGCCGAGGCGGGGGCGGCTGAGGGCCGCGTCTCCGGCCGCTGAGGGGCCGCCATCTTCGCGATGTGTTTGCCACCCCCACGGTGGACAACGCATCGCGAAGCGCCGCCGTGGGGGGACTGATGCGGATTTGCCGCCTATACGACCGACAATCCGCATCAGTTCGCTGGCCTGCCTCGCCGCCTCGCCGCCCGGTCGCGTCGACCCCGGCCGCCCCGCCGCCGCCCGACCGTCCCGACCACGGTCGGGACCTGTGACCGGACCGTGACGATTTGTGACGAGCCGGCAACGATTTGTGAAGAGCTTGTGATTCCGGTCCCGGATCGGCCGCGGGCTGCCGAACGACCACTAGACTTCACCGTGATGCAGGAGCTCACCTCCGCTTCGAAGCCAGCGGCTTCCGGGGCATCCGGCTCGGGATCGACCGGCAGCCGTACGCTGCGCGTCGCTCTGATCGACAACGACAGTGGCTTCCTCCACGTCCTCGGCAAGCGCTTCGAGCGCGCCGGCTGGCAACAGCGAGTGCTGGCCAGTCCCGTGCCGATCGAGGACCTGGTTGCGATGCGGCTCGGCGCGCTGGTCGTCGACATCGCCGTGCTCGGGCCGCAGGCGTGGGAGTACCTCGAGAAGGTCGCCCTGCGGATGCCCGGCCTCGGGATCATCGTCTGCACCGGTCAGTCGAGCGTCGCCCAGCGCGTTCGCGGCCTCCGCCTCGGCGCCGACGACTGGGTCGGCAAGCCCTGCCATCCCGACGAGCTGATGGCGCGGATCGAAGCGGTCGCCCGTCGTCGCCGCCGGGTCGAGCCGCAGGAGGAGACCGGCCCCCGGATGACCGGTGAGCTGGAGATCCGCGGCGACCAGTTCCAGGTCTTCGTCGCCGGCCGCCCGGCCGAGCTGACCAAGCGCGAGTTCGAGCTGATCGACCTGCTCGCCGGGGCCGAAGGCCGCGTGCTCGAGCGCGAGGAGATCTACCAGCGCGTGTGGGGCTACGCGATGGCCCGCGGTGATCGCTCGGTCGACGTCTTCGTCCGCAAGCTGCGGCAGAAGCTCGACAAGGCCTCGCCGGGCTGGCGCTACATCCACACCCACTTCGGCGTCGGCTACCGCTTCGCCCCGGAGCCCGCCCAGCCGCTGCCGGTGGCCGAGCCGGACCGCCCGGCCGGTGCGCTGGTCGACGACGTGCGCCGTCCGTCGGCGCCGGCGTCCGGCCACGACGACGGTGCGCTCCCGGCGACCGTCGAGGTGACCGACGAGGCACTGGCCGCCGCGTTCGCCGAGCGCGTCGCGAGCTGAGCATCGGCGCGGCCCCGATCGTCCGCGAGGACGACGCTCGTGGGCGGTAGGCTGGGACCGTGAGCAACGGACTTCGAACGGCCCTGATCGTCCTGGCGATCGCCGCGGTCGTCTGGGCGGTGCCCTCTGGCGGTCGCAACACCGATGCCGTCACGGCCGCGCTCGGGGCCCTGATCTGGATGGCGATCGTGCTGATCGGGATCCGCGCCTACCGCGAGACGCGCGGGCGGATCGAGCTGCTCGGCGACGCCCACCGCCTGCTGCTCTACGGATCGCTCGGCGTGATCGTGGTCGCGATGGCCGCCCGACCGCAGCTGATCGGCACCGGCGCGGGCACCGTCCTCTGGGTCGTCCTGCTCGGGATGGCGATCGCGATGCTCTACGCGGTCTGGCAGCGCTGGCGCGAAGTCGCCTGAGGGCAGCGCCACCCGGTAACGGTCCCGTCGCCTGATCGGCACGGAATCGGCACGCTTCCCCCCTAGATCGGTCACAGGGCCTCGCGGCAACGTGGGGGCATGTCGATTGCTCCCGTCCCCAGAGGTCAGGCCTCGGTCGAGCTGGTGGCGCTGCTGCCGCTGCTCGCCCTGCTGCTCCTGGCGCTGATCCAAGCGGCGCTCGCCGGCTACACCGCCTGGTCGGCGAGCACCGCCGCCCGAGCCGGGGCACGCGCCGCGGCGGTTGGCGGGCAGGTGGGCGTCGCCGTCCGCCGCGCGGCCCCGATCGGTGGCGCTGCGGCCCGGATCGACCTCGACGGCGACGCTGTGCGGGTGCGCCTCCCGATTCCGTCGGTGCTGCCGCTGGGCCTCGGAACGGTCACCGGCGTCGCGCGCCTGGAGCGTCAGCGGTGAGCGGCCGGGGTGGGGAACGGGGGCAGGCGTCGGTCGAGACCGTCGCGATCGCCCCGCTGATCGCCGTGCTGGTGATCGTCGTCGCCGTCGCGTTGCAGGCCCACCGCGCGGCGGAGGCCGCCGGGCTGGCCGCGCATGCCGCCGGGGTGGCGGCGATGCAGGGGCGGGATCCGGTCGCGGCGGCGCGGGCGGCGGTCCCCGATGTGTCCGCCGATCGGCTGCGGATCCGGGTGGCGGGCGATCGGATCAGCGTCCGGGTGCGGGCGAGCGGACCGCGGGTGCTGGTCGCGGCGTTCGACGCCCGCCGGGTCGTGGTCGCGCGGCGGGAGGGGCGGCGATGAACGGGGTGTGGGGGCGCTGGGCTGCGCGGGCCGGGGAGCGGTTCGGGGGCGGTGACGACCTGGCGGCGGACCATACGGCGATCGTGCTCGCGCCGTCCGATCGCGCGGAGCTGGCCGGGGCGGCGGTCGCGGCTCGGCTGCCACGACGGGCCGGGGTTCCGCCGGTGGTGGCGGTCTGGGATCCGGGTCGAACCATCGCGGCCCCGGCGGAGAGCGTCGCCACGGGCGCAGCGCGGCGGGCGCGAGACGAGGTCCGCGGCTGCGGAGTCGTCGCGGAGGCGGTGGGGCGGATCGTCCGGGTGCTGCTGCCGGCCGACGACATCGAGGCGGCCGCGGCGATCGGGCGGCTCGACGCCCGAGGCCCCCTGGTGGTGGTCCTGGCCGGCGCCTGGGGCGGGCCGCTGCTGGCGCCGCTGGAGCGGGCCGGGGTGGTCCACGCGGACGGCCCGCCGCCGGCGGTCCGCGCCTGCACCCGGACGCTCGCGCGGCACGGCATCGAGGTTCGCCCCGTGCCGCGGCCGACCGGCCCGGTCGCGCGAGCGCTGTTGCGGGCCGGGTGGGTCGGGCGCTCCGCGGTCCGGGCGCCGGCCGAGGGCGGGCAGGCGCTGATGCTGGTGCTGCTCGGGCTGACGGTCGCGATCGTGCTCGCGGGGGCGCTCGGGGCGGTGGCTCTGGCGATGAGCGATCGCGAGGAGCGCCAGCGGGCGGTCGACGTCGCGGCGCTGGCGGCGGCCGATCGGATGCGGGTGGACTGGGCCGCGCGGGCCGGGGCGCCGGCGACGATCGACCTCGCCGGGTACCGCGAGCGGGCGGTCATCGCCGCCCGGCGATCAGCCGCCGCCAACGGCCTGGCCGAGATCGACGTCAGCTTCCCGCCACCGACGGCGCGGGAGGCGGGGCCGTTGGCGGTTCGGGTTCGGACGGCCGGAAGCACCCGGGTGGCAGGCGTGGCGCTCGGCGCTCCGGTCACGGCAACGGCCGAGCTGGCACCTCCGGTCGATCCGGGTCCCGAGGCGGCCGCCGGGGACGAGTACCGGGGTGCGCTCGCGCACCGCGACGGCAAGCCGATGCGGCCGGACGTGGCCCTGGCCTTCGACCGGATGGACGCCGCGGCGACCCGCGCCGGGCGGCCGCTGGTGGTCGTCAGCGGCTATCGCTCCAACGCCGAGCAGGCGCGGCTGTTCGCCGCGCGGCCGGACCCGAAGTGGGTCGCCCGCCCGGGGACGAGCCTGCACCGTCTGGGCACCGAGCTGGACCTGGGGCCGCCGTCCGCCTATGGGTGGCTGGCGGCCCACGCGGCCGAGTTCGGCTTCAAGCAGCGCTACAGCTGGGAACCCTGGCATTTCGGTTGGATTCGCCAGACCGCCTCGGCGCACGTCGCCGAGCAGGGCCGCAACCCGCGGGCGCCGATCTCGTCGGGGGCGATCCCGCCGTGGGTGCCGGGCGCGTATCGGGCCAGCATCCGGGCGGCCAGCATCCGCTACCGGGTCTCGGCCGCGCTGCTCTCGGCCCAGCTGAAGCAGGAGTCGGGGTTTCGGCCCCACGTGGTCTCGTCGGCCGGGGCCCAGGGGATCGCGCAGTTCATGCCGGGGACGGCGGCGAGCGTCGGACTGCGCGATCCGTTCGATCCGGAGCAGGCGATCGCCGCCCAGGCGCGGCTGATGGCCGGTCTGCTGCGGCGGTTCGGGTCGGTCCCGCTGGCGCTGGCCGCCTACAACGCCGGCGAGGGCGCGGTCGGTCGCTGCCAGTGCGTCCCGCCGTACCCCGAGACCCGCCAGTACGTGGCCCGGATCATCGCCCTGATGCGCGGCTACGACCCCGACGGAGCGCTGGTCGATGCGCTCGATGTCCGACTGGTCGCATGAGCGAGTACGAGCAGGAACTGGACGTGCCCGCTCTCTGGACCTTTACTTCCAGACCAACTACAGTAAAGGAATGCCGCGCGTGAGTACCAAGAACCAAGTGACGATCCCGGTCGCCGCGATGCAGGCGGCGGGGTTGCGAGCCGGGGACGAGGTCGACATCAGGGCCGCCGGCCAAGGGGAGATCGTGATCGCTGTGCGGGGCAGCCGGGTGCGTCGGCACGCCGGGATCGTCTCCGGGCTCGTCCGGCCGGGTGAGGTCGATCGGCTGAGGGACGAATGGGATCGGTAGTGCTCGACGCCAGCGTCCTGATCGGGCTGCTCGACGCCGACGACGAGCACCACGAGCGGGCGGTCGACGAGGTCGAGCGGGCCGATCGGGACCAGACCCGGCTGCTCACGGCCGCCAGCGCGTACAGCGAGACCCTGGTCGCCTTCGCTCGGATCAGTCGGATCGACGCTGCTCGCGGCGCGCTCGCGGCGATGGGGATCGCGGTCGTGCCGCTGACCGCGGCCGTCGCCGAGCGCGCAGCGGCGCTTCGCTCGCAACACGCGACGCTGCGCCTCCCCGACGCGATGGTCCTGGCGACGGCTCAGGAGCACGACGCGACGTTGCTGACCTACGACCAGCGGCTCGGCCGGATCGCGAGGGGCTGACCACGGTGGGGTGAACCGCCGCGGCTCGACCGGATCGCGGTGGGTCGAGAGTGGCCGCGGCTCCCCTGGATCGCGGCGGCCGGAGGGCCGCGCGGAACGACCGCTCCGGCCGGGTTCCCCCGTCGCCACCGGGTCGAACGAGCGCGCCCCCTATCCTCGAAGGGATGGCTTCTCGTCCCGCCGAACAGGAGCGCAAGGCGCGGCTGGCCGCGCAGCGCAAGGCCCTTCCCGACGGTCCCGGGGTCTACGTCTTCCGTGACGCCAACGGCACGGTCATCTACGTCGGCAAGGCGAAGTCGATCCGCAAGCGGGTCGCCAACCACTTCACCAACCCGGTCACGCGCGGGGCGGTCGAGATGGTCGACGTGATCGACGACATGGAGTTCGTGCTCGTCTCCAGCGAGACCGAGGCGCTGCTCGTCGAGAACGGCTTCATCAAGCAGTACCAGCCGCAGTTCAACATCCGGCTACGCGACGACAAGTCCTACCCCTACGTCTGCGTCACCCTCAGCGAGGACTACCCGCGGGTCTACATGACCCGCGAGCGGCACAAGCCCGGCTACCGCTACTTCGGGCCGTACTCCAACGCCAAGCGCGTCCGCAACACGCTCGACCTGCTCGGACGCCTCTTCCAGTACCGCACCTGCGAGGGCAAGGAGCCCGGCCGCCGGTCCGGATCGCCCTGCCTCGATTACCACATCGAACGCTGCACGGCCCCCTGTGTCGGCTACGTGAGCAAGGCCGAGTACCGCGATTCGATCGAGGGCGTGATGGCCTTCCTCGCCGGCCGCTACCGCGAGATCGAGCACGAGATCGAGGAGCAGATGCAGGTCGCCGCCAAGGCCCAGGACTACGAGCGCGCGGCTCGCGAGCGTGACCGCCTGCAGGCCGTGCGCTCGCTGCTCGAACGCCAGCGGGTGATGAGCGACAGCATCGGCACGCTCGACGCGATCGCCGTGACCGTCGACGGCGACGACGCCAACGCCCAGGTCTTCCAGGTCCGCGACGGCTCGCTGACCGACCGCCAGTCCTTCTACCTGACCGGCGTCGCCGGCGAGGCAACCGCCGCCCGCGAGGGCACGGGGGAGGACGCGGCCGAACGGCAGGCCGCGGTCGTCGCCGAGGTCCTCGAGCAGTTCGTCCTCAGCTACTACGCCGGGGCGACCATCCCGCCGACCGTGCTCGTCCCCGACGAGGTCGCGGAGCACGAGGCGCTGGCCGCCGCGCTCGGCGAGCTGCGCGGCCGGCGGGTCGACGTCGTCACTCCCCAGCGCGGCGACCGTCGACGGATCCTCGACATGGCCGGCCGCAACGCCGAGCTCGCGCTCGGGCAGGAGCGGCTGAAGGCCGAGCGCAGCCGCGAGCAGCGGGTCGAGGCGCTCGGCGACCTCCAGCGCGCACTCAAGCTCGACCGGATCCCGGTGCGGGTCGAGTGCTACGACATCTCCCACCTGATGGGCACGGAGACGGTCGCCTCGATGGTCGTGCTCGAAGGCGGGGTGGCGGCGAAGGACCACTACCGGCGGTTCGTGATCCGGGACCTGGAGGAGGGGACCCCGGACGACTTCAAGAGCATGAACGAGGTCCTGCGCCGGCGGATGTCGCAGTGGACCCGGCAGCAGGAGAAGGGCCTCAACGAGCCCAACCGCGACGAGTCGTTCGCCAGCCTCCCGGACCTGATCGTGATCGACGGCGGCAAGGGCCAGCTGTCGGCGGGAATCGGCGCCCTGGAGGGCTTCGTCGAGCGCGGGGTGGCGGTGGTCTCGCTGGCCAAGCGGATCGAGGAGGTCTTCCTGCCCGGTCGGAGCACCCCGGTGATCCTCGGCCACGACACCCCGGGGCTGCAGATGCTCCAGCGGGCGCGCGACGAGGCCCACCGGTTCGCGATCAGCCATCACCGCGGTCGCCGCGATCGCAACATGACCGGCTCGGTGCTCGACGACCTGCCCGGCGTCGGGCCGACCCGCAAGAAGGCGCTGCTCAAGCACTTCGGCTCCCCCGACGCGGTCCTCGCCGCCTCCCGCGCGGAGCTGGAGGCGACCCCGGGACTGCCGGGCAAGGTCGCGCGCGAGATGTACGCGCAGCTGCACCGCTCGGTGGGGTGAGGCGGGCCGGCTGCCGCGCCGGTGGTGGCTGACGGCGGCGGCGGGCGCGGGAGGCAATCGGCGGGCCGCTCACCGCTGGCCGCAGGGTCGTCGGCGGGCCGTTTCGGCGCGCGCTCCGATAGCCTCCGCCCCAGCGCCCGAGCCTGTCGCACACCGCATTTGCCGGTGGAGGATCGGGTCTTCGCGTTTCTGCATCGCATCCTCGACTGGACAAGAAGGACGGCTTCATGACCGTACGCGTCGGCATCAACGGCTTCGGCCGCATTGGCCGCAACGTCTTCCGTGCCGCCAAGGCATCGGGCGCAGACATCGAGTTCGTGGCGGTCAACGACCTCACCGACCCGAAGACGCTCGCCCACCTCGTCAAGTACGACTCGCTCCTGGGGCCGTACCCGGGAACGGTCGAGGCGACGGCCGACGGCATGATCGTCGACGGCCAGGAGATCAAGATCTTCGCCGAGCGCGAGCCGGGCAACATCGACTGGGCGTCGGTCGGCGCGCAGGTCGTGATCGAGTCCACGGGCTTCTTCACCGACGCGGAGCAGGCCAAGGCCCACCTCGGCGGCGACGTCTCGAAGGTCATCATCTCCGCTCCGGCGAAGAACGAGGACATCACGCTTGTCCTGGGCGTCAACGACGACCAGTACGACAAGCAGAAGCACCACATCATCTCCAACGCGTCGTGCACGACGAACTGCCTCGCGCCGTTCGCCAAGGCGATCAACGACGCGGTCGGCATCGAGCACGGCCTGATGACGACGATCCACGCCTACACGGGCGACCAGCGCCTGCTCGACGCGCCGCACAGCGACCTGCGCCGAGCCCGCGCCGCCGCCGTCAACCTGATCCCGGCGTCGACCGGTGCCGCCAAGGCCGTCGGCCTCGTGCTGCCCGAGCTGAAGGGCAAGCTCTCCGGCTTCGCCGTCCGCGCCCCCGTCCCGACCGGCTCGGTCGTCGACCTGACGATCCGCACGTCGCGCGACACGACGGTCGAGGAGATCAACGCCGCCGTCAAGGCCGCCGCCGACGGTCCGATGAAGGGCATCCTCGCCTACACCGAGGACCCGATCGTCTCGACCGACATCACGCAGGACCCGCACAGCTCGATCTTCGACTCGCTGCTGACGGTCGCCATGGAGGGCCGGATGGTCAAGGTCGTCTCCTGGTACGACAACGAGTGGGGCTACAGCAACCGCGTCGTCGACCTCGTCGGCCGCGTCCTCTAGGCAGCACTCCGCAGTACGACGGGCCCGCGACCACGCGGGCCCGTCGTGCGTCGGACCCGAGTACCGCAGGGCCCGGAGCGCCGCCGCGTGACGCGATCACGGAACGGCCGCACCGGAGTACCGATCGCCCGTCACGCCACGGGCCGCAGCACCAGACCTTCCCGCACCCGCACCCGAGACCGAGAACACCGCCACCGATGACGACCGCCGCCGCCTCCGCCCCCATCCGGACCCTGGACGGGCTGGACGTCGCCGGCAAGCGCGTCTTCGTGCGGGTCGACTTCAACGTCCCGCTCGCGAAGGCGGACGGCGGCGCTCCCCGGACGATCACCGACGACACCCGGATCCGCGCCGCCGTGCCGACGATCCAGCGGCTGCTCGACGAGGGCGCTGCGCTCGTGCTCGCCGCCCACCTCGGTCGCCCCAAGGGGGCAGACCCGGAGCTGTCGCTGGCGCCCGTCGCCGCGCGCCTGAGCGAGCTGCTCGGCGAGCAGGTCGAGCTGGCCCCCGAGGTCGTCGGGGCCGAGGCGACCCGGCTCGCCGCCGCGCTCCAGCCCGGCACCAAGGACCACCGCGTCCTGATGCTGGAGAACGTCCGCTACGAGGCGGGGGAGACCAAGAACGACCCGGAGCTGGCCGAGGCCTACGCCGCGCTCTCCGACGGGGTCTTCGTCAACGACGCGTTCGGCGCCGCCCACCGCGCGCACGCCTCGACCGAGGGCGTCGCCCACCACGTCGCGCAGAAGGCCGCCGGCCTGCTGTTGCAGGGCGAGGTCGAGACGCTCGAGGGGATCCTTGCTGATCCGGGTCGCCCGCTGGTGGCGATCGTCGGCGGCGCCAAGGTCACCGACAAGATCGGCGTGATCGACGCCTTCCTCGACCGCGCCGACACGATCCTGATCGGCGGGGCGATGGCCTTCCCGTTCTTCAAGGCCCAGGGCCACGACGTCGGCGCGTCGCTGTGCGAGGAGGCGGGCGTCGAGCCCGCAGCCCGTGCGCTCCGCGACGCCGAGCTGAAGGGCTGCCGGCTGCTGCTCCCGAGCGACCTCTCGATCGGCCGCGAGTTCTCCGCCGACACCGAGCAGCGCGACCTCGACGGCGTCGACACCCCCGACGGCTGGATGGGCCTCGACATCGGCCCGAAGACCGCCCAGGCGTACCGCGAGGAGATCCTCTCCGCCGGCTCGGTGTTCTGGAACGGCCCGATGGGCGCGTTCGAGCTGGCGCCGTTCGCGCCCGGCACCCGCGCGGTCGCCGAGGCCGTCGCCGAGACCTCCGCGACGACCGTCGTCGGCGGCGGCGACAGCGCCGCCGCGCTCCAGCAGTTCGGCCTCGGCGACCAGGTCACCCACCTCTCGACCGGCGGCGGCGCCTCGCTGGAGCTGATCGAGGGCAAGACGCTTCCGGGCGTCGAAGTCCTCCGCTAGACCCCGTTCGCCGCGTCCCACGCGCGCCGCTCCCGGCGGCGTGGGGCCGGCCGCAGTACCGAGTACCCGCAGTCGTTCGTTCGTTCCCTGACCCCGAAGAGGTCCCGCCGATGTCCCGCACCCCGTTCGTAGCCGGCAACTGGAAGATGCACAAGACGATCGCGGAGGCCGAGGAGCTGATCACCGGCCTGCTGCCGCTGGTCGGTGCCGTCGACGACGTCCAGATCGCCGTCTGCGTCCCCTTCACCGCGATCCAGGCCGTCGTCGACTCGACCCGCGGCTCCTCGATCGAGACCTTCGCCCAGAACGTCCACCAGGCCGAGCAGGGCGCCTACACCGGCGAGATCTCGATCGCGATGCTCGACGAGCTCGAGGTCCACGGGATCGTCGTCGGCCACTCCGAGCGTCGCCAGCTCTTCGGTGAGACCGACGAGGCGCTGCGGGCCAAGGTCCCGGCGATCCTCGCCGCCGGCCTCGAGCCGATCCTCTGCGTCGGCGAGACCGAGAGCCAGCGCGAGGGTGACGAGACCGAGGCCGTCCTGCGGACGCAGGTCACCGAGGGCCTGGCCGACGTCGCCGACGAGGACCTCGCGAAGGTCACGATCGCCTACGAGCCGATCTGGGCGATCGGGACCGGCAAGGTCGCGACCCCGCAGCAGGCCCAGGACGCCTGCGCGTTCATCCGCTCGCTGGTCGCCGGCCGCTCGGCCGAGGCCGCCGCGGCGATCCGGATCCAGTACGGCGGGTCGGTCAAGCCCGACAACGCCGTCGAGCTGCTCGGCCTGCCCGACGTCGACGGCGCGCTCGTCGGCGGGGCCGCGCTCGACCCCGCCTCGTTCGCCGCGATCGTGGAAGCCGCCCGCGCATGAGCCCCGACGCCGACATCTCCGTAGGCGGCACGGCCGACGGCCGCGCCCCGGAGCCGCTGGCCCCTGAGCCCGGCTCGCTCGCCGAGTCGCTGACGGCGACCGTCGGCGTCACCCGGGACGACTGGTCGCCGGGCGTCTGCCTGGTGATCCTCGACGGCTTCGGCCTGGCCCCGGCCGGGCCGGGCAACGCGGTCAGCCTCGCCCGGACCCCCGTCTTCGACGACCTCTGGAAGCGCTTCCCGCACGGCCAGCTGATCGCTTGCGGCCCGGCCGTCGGGCTGCCCGAGGGTCAGATGGGCAACAGCGAGGTCGGCCACATGAACCTCGGCGCCGGCGCCGTGGTCAAGCAGGACCTGGTCCGGATCGACGACGCCGTCGCCGACGGCACGATCAGCGAGGTCGCGGCGATCCGCGACGCGCTCGCCGGGCCCGAGGGCGGGGGAGATGGCCCCCGCCGGGTGCACCTGATCGGGCTCGTCTCCGACGGCGGCGTGCACTCCTCGATGGAGCACCTCCAGGCCCTGATCGGCGCGGCCAGCGCGGCCGGGGTCGACGAGCTGATCGTGCACGCCTTCACCGACGGGCGCGACACGCTGCCGACGTCGGGGGCCGGCTACCTCGAGCAGGTCGAGCAGTGGTGCCGCGAGGCCTCGACCGGGGGCACGACGGCCCGGGTCGGCAGCGTGATCGGCCGCTACTTCGCGATGGACCGCGACTCCCGCTGGGAGCGGGTCCAGCAGGCCTACGACCTGATCGTCCACGGCGAGGCGCCGCACCAGGCGACGTCTGCCGTCCAGGCGGTCAAGGACGCCTACGCCCGCGACGAGACCGACGAGTTCGTGACCGCCACCCGCGTCGGTGGCGAGGCGACGATCCGGCCCGGCGACAAGGTCGTCGTCACCAACTTCCGGCCCGACCGCGTGCGCGAGATCACCCGCGCGCTGGCCGAGCCGGGGTTCCTCGAGGTCGACCGCCAGGCGGCGGCCCCGCACCCCGAGCAGACCGATCCGGCGGTCGCCCCGGTCGCGATCGACGACTACGTCTGCATGACGCAGTACAAGGCCGAGTGGCCCTACCCGGTCGCCTTCCCGCCGCGCAACCCGGACATCACCCTCGCCGACGTGATCGAGGCCACCGGTGGCGCGCAGGTCCACGTCGCCGAGACAGAGAAGTACCCGCACGTCACGTACTTCTTCAACGGGGGGATCGAGGACGAGCACCGCGACGAGTTCCGCGACGTCGTCCCGAGCCCGCGCGACGTCGCGACCTACGACGAGAAGCCGCAGATGTCCGCCCGTGAGGCGGCCGACGCGTTCGTGCGGCTGTGGCACGACCACGGCCCGACCTTTGGGATCATCAACTTCGCCAACCCGGACATGGTCGGCCACACCGGCTCGATCCCGGCGGCGGTCGAGGCGATCGAGTTCGTCGACGGCTGCCTGAAGGACGTCGTCAAGGCGGTCACCGAGAGCGGCGGCGTCTGCCTCGTGACCGCCGACCACGGCAACGCCGACAACATGCTCGAGCCGGACGGGTCGCCGAACACCGCCCACTCGCTGAACCCGGTCCCGTTCATCGTCACCCGCGACGACGTGCAGCTGCGTGACGAGGGGATCCTCGCCGACGTCGCGCCGACGGTGCTCGACCTGCTGGGGGTCGTGCAGCCGAAGGCGATGACGGGGCAGACCATGCTCGCGGGTGGTTCTCAGCGCCCGTAGGCGGCGGTTGCGTCTAAGGCGGCCGTGGACGCGGCGCATCTCGGCACGCACTCGGGGGCGTCGGTGGCAGGTGCGCCCGGGGCGGTGCCCTGACGCGGCACGGTCCGGGAGTCAGGCGGAGGACCCCGACCGGGGACGCGGTCTGCTCGATCCTCCAAGAGGGTGCTCTCGCCGTCGGCCCGACGGCGAGCGTGACGAAATGGGGTCGTGATCCCCCAGAACGGTGCGCTCGCCGTCGGGCGGCGCCTCCGCTGACTCAGTCGCGGAGCGGGGTGAGCAGGCCCGCGACCTTCGCCAGGCACGAGCCCTGGTAGCGGCCGACGGCGAGGAACGGCTCGGGGACGACGCCGTTCTCGAGTCCGCCGCTGGCGACCGAGGCGCCGTAGGGGTTGCCGCCGCTGCTGAAGACCGAGGCGTCGGTGTAGCCGGGCGGGACGATGATCGCGCCCCAGTGGTGGAAGACGTTCTCGACCGCGAGGATCGTCGACTCGTTGCCGCCGTGGGCGTTCATCGCCGAGGTGAAGGCCGTCGCCGCCTTGTTGGCCAGCGCGCCGGACTGCCACTCGCGGCCGAGCGCGTCGATGTACTGCTTGAGCTGGGCGGAGGGGTTGCCGAAGCGGGTCGGGGTCCCGAACGCGTAGCCGTCGGCCCAGAGCAGGTCGTCGGCGGTTGCGACCGGGATCTCCTGGGTGGCGTCGTGGTGCGCCTGCCAGGCCGGGTTGGCGGCGATCGCGGCGTCGGGGGCAAGCTCGGCGACCCGCCGCAGACGGACCTCCGCGCCCTGGCTCTCGGCGCCGGCGGCGACGGCCTTGGCGAGCTGGTGGATGTGGCCGGTGGCCGAGTAGTAG
Organism: Patulibacter ginsengiterrae; assembly: GCF_056269115.1. NCBI lineage: Bacteria > Bacillati > Actinomycetota > Thermoleophilia > Solirubrobacterales > Patulibacteraceae > Patulibacter > Patulibacter ginsengiterrae. Next base: position 33,485 of record NZ_JBWDOG010000006.1, on the reverse strand, counting down.
ACGACAGCGATCTTGGTGCTCATGGGGGCTCCTGGGGGCGGAGGATCGGATGCAGCGGGGCCCGCGCGAGCCGCGCGGCCTCGGACCGTCCGCGGTGCCCCGACGACGCTCGGTGGTCGGGACTCGGACAGACGAGCCACGGCGAGCGTAGCGCCGCAGAAAAGTAATTGCAAGTGCAATTACAGCGCGGTCGCCGGCGGGGCCCCGAGGCGCGGTCGCCGGTGGTCTCGCGGGGTGCCACTCCCGGTCGCTTTGGGGTGGTTCGTGTGTCCAGTGCGGTTGGCGTCGTCGCTTGCAAGTGCAACAATGACCGGATGGCGATTGAGACCGACACGGCACCACGTCTTCTCGAGCCCCGTGAGCTGGCCGCCTGGCGCGGCATGCTGCGGACCTACGTGCTGATCCAGCGCGAGCTCGAGGTCGAGCTCGAGCGCCGGCACGGGTTGCAGAACTCGACCTACGAGGTGCTGATGCACCTCTCCGACGCCCCGGAGGGCCGGATGCGGCTGTCCGACCTGGCGACGCTGGCGATCCTCAGCCGGAGTGGCCTGACCCGGCTGATCGACCGGCTGGAGAAGGAGGGACAGGTCACCCGCGAGCGCTGCGAGACCGACGCCCGCGGCTACTTCGCCGTCCTCACCGAGGAGGGACGGGCGCGGGTGACCGCCGCCCGTCGCGAGTACCTCGACGCCGTCCGCGAGCGGTTCCTCGACCTGATGACGCCCGAGGAGCAGGAGCAGCTCGGCGGAATCTGGGCGCGTGCGCTCGAGCAGCTGGAGCCGGGCCTCAAGCCCTGACCCTCAGGCCCGGAGCCGGGCCTTCGCGTTCGTCCGGGGCAGCGCGTCGCCGCCGGCGGTCGCGGTCCCGGGCCCGAGCATCGAGGGGACCGGCGCGGCCGGCAGCGGGGCGACGACCTCCGCCGGAAGGGCCGCGCGGGCCTGGCGGACGAGCCCGGCCAGGGTCGGCGAGGTCGTCGGGAACGCCGCCCAGCCGAAGCGGGCCGGGACGACCGTGGCCAGCCGCTGCTCCAGCGCGGTCCGGTCGAGATGCTCGACGGCGACGAGCGCCAGGACCTCGTTGCCGACCGTCCGGCGGCTGTCGCACAGGCGCATGGCCGCGGCCAGGCGGCGAGCGTCGCCGGGACTCGCGCAGCGGGCGACGAACAGCGCCGCCTCGCTGTCCGTGCGCCGGCAGCGGGCGAGGTGCTGCTCGAGCGGGTCGAGCGTCGACGGGTCGGGGGCCCCGCCCAGGTGGAGGCCGACGGCGAGCGCGAGCGCGACCCCGAGCAACGCCCAGCCGGGAGCGACCGGGGCGCAGACGGCGACCGCGGCGACGATCGCGACCTCGGACGCGTCGAGCGGGCGAGAGCGATAGGCGAGCCAGCCGAGCGCGCCCGCGACCGGCACCGCCACCGCGAGCGGCGGGGCGACCAGCAGCGAAGCGGCGGCGGCGAGCAGCCAGACGGCGGCCGGCCCGAGGGCGGCCTGGGGTCCGCGCTGCGTCGAGTCGATCGGATGTGGGCCCATGGGCTCATCGAACACCGCTCGCTCCGACCGGGAAGGGGGCCTCCACCCCGGACGTGGGCCAGCGGTCCCCCCGGCGGGGGCGAGACCTCGCCCCCGCGCGGGGGAGCAACGTCCCCCGACGGCGCCTCGGCGCCCGGCGATGCTCCCGGAGATGGCGGTTGCGATGCCCCCCACGACGCAGCGCCGCGGTGCGCCCGGCCCGACTCCGGTCGCGGTGACGCTCCGCGTGACGATGACGATCGGCTCGTTCCGGCCAGTCCTCGGAGGTGCCCAGCGGCAGCTGGAGCAGCTCGGCCCGCTGCTCCGCGAGCGCGGGATCCGGACCACCGTCGTGACCCGGCGACCCCCCGGCGGCAACGTGCCGCGACGGGCGACGGTCGCCGCGCTCGACGTCGTGCGGCTCCCGGTCCCGCCGGCGTCGGGGCCGGCCTCGCTGGCCTACACCGCAGCCGGGGCGGCCTGGCTCGCGACCCACCCGGCGGACGTGGTGCACGCCCACGGGCTGCTGTCGGCGACGACCCTGGCGCTGGTCGGGGGCGCGGCCGGACGCCGCCCGATCGTGGCCAAGCCGCTCTCCTGCGGACCCCATGGGGACGTGGCGCGGCTGCTGACGAAGCCGGCGGGGCAGCGACGCCTGGAGCTGATGGCGCGGCGGGTCGCCGCGTTCGTCTGCGTCAGCGGCGAGATCGAGCGGGAGCTCGCGGACCACGGAATCCCTCCGTCCCGGCTGGTCCGGATCGCCAACGGCGTCGACGCCGAGCGGTTCCGGCCGCCGAGCCCCGAGGACGGACCGGCGGCGGAGCTTCGAGCGGCCCTCGGGCTGCCGACGGAGGGACCGCTGCTGGTCAGCTGCGCGCGGTTCGACCGGACCAAGCGGCTGGACCGACTGGTCGCCGCCCAGGCGCAGCTGCCGGGGACGCTGGTGCTCGCGGGGGAGGGGCCGGAGCGGGAGGCGCTGGCCGCTGCCGCGCGAGCGGCCGGTGTCGCCGACCGCGTCGTCCTGCTGCCGACGGTCGCGGACCCCGCGCCGCTGCTGCGGCTGGCCGACGTCTACCTGACCTGCTCCGCCCAGGACGGACTGCCCAACGCGGTCCTCGAAGCGATGGCGAGCGGCCTGCCGGTCGTCGCCGCGCGGGCCGGAGGGATCACCGAGCTGGTCGACGAAGAGACCGGAATCGTGCTGGCGTCGCCCTCCGTGGGGGCGCTGGCGCACGCGGCGATGGCGTTGCTGTCCGACGACGAACGCCGTCGACGACTCGGCCAGGCGGCGCGCCGTCGCGTCGTACAGCGGTACTCGCTGGCGATGACGGCCGACCGCCTGGCCGAGCTCTACCTTCGGGTCGGAGCGTGAGGTGGCCCGACGCGATCGTCAACGCGACGTTCTGGTCCTCTGCTACCACGCGGTCAGCGAGCGCTGGGACGACGCGCTCGCCGTGACCCCGGAGCGGCTCGCCGCCCAGGTCGCCGAGCTGGTCGGGCGCGGATACGTGGCGACGGGCTTCTCCGAGGCCGTGCTCGACCCGCCCGCGGGACGGACCCTGGCGATCACCTTCGACGACGCCTGCGAGTCGGTCCTGCGTCGGGCGAAGCCGGTCCTCGACGGGCTCGGCGTCCCGGCCACGGTCTTCGCCCCCAGCGGGTGGATCGGCGAGCCCGGACCGATGCGCTGGACCGGCATCGAGCACCACGGAGACGGACCCCACGCCGACGAGCTGGCCTGTCTCGGCTGGGACGAGCTGCGGGCGCTGGCGGCCGACGGCTGGGAGATCGGCTCCCACACGGTCACCCATCCGCACCTGAGCGCGATCGACGACGACGCGCTGGAGCACGAGCTGGCCGCGTCGCGCACCGCCCTGGAAGCGGGGCTCCAGCGCTCGGTGCTGAGCATCGCCTATCCCTACGGCGACGTCGACCCGCGGGTGATGGTGCGGGCGCGGGACGCCGGCTACCTGGCGGCCGCGGGGCTCCCGGCCCGGCCGGGCGACGACGACGCGTGGTCCTGGCCCCGGGTCGGGGTCTACCGCCGCGACGACCAGTGGCGGTTCCGGGCGAAGGTCGCGCCGGCCGTGCGGACCCTGCGACAGCGGATCGGGCGATGAGCACCGGCGCCGCCCACGAGATCCCCCCGCTCGCCGGGGACCCCGCCCGGCTGCGGGTGCTGGTCCACACCGACCAGGCCTACGGCTGGGCCGATCACCGGCTCTGGACCACCCAACCGTTCGTGCGGTTCGTGTGTGCGCTCGAGGAGCATGGCCTGGCGGTCACGCTCTGCGGCCGGTTCATCGGCGGGACGCCCGCGGGGACCGTCGCGGTCTCGCCCGGGGTCGGGTTCGTCGGCTTGCCCGACACGACCACCACCGGCGGCTCGCGGGCGATCCTGCGGGCCGGTCCCCGCGCGCTGCGGGCCTGGTGGCGGGCGCTCGGCGAGCACGACGTCGTCTGGCTGCTGGGACCGAACGTCTGGTCGTGGCCGTTCGCGATCCTGGCCCGCCTCCGCGGCGTGCCGGTCGTGCTCGGGGTCCGCCAGGACCTGCCGACCTACGTGCGCTCGCGCCACCCGCACCGCTGGCGTCCGCGGCTCGCCGCGCTGGCGCTGGACGGCGGCTTCCGGTGGCTCGCCCGCCGGCGCCCGGTGGTGGTGGTCGGGGGTGTGCTGGCGACGCGCTACCGGCGCTCGCCGACGACGCTCGACATCCGGGTCTCGTTGGTCCGCGAGGACGAGATCGCCCGCGAGCCGCGGGTGCCCTCCGCGATGCCGTCCGGCGACCGCCTCCTGCGCGGGCTCAGCGTCGGCCGCCTCGACGTCGAGAAGAACCCGCTGCTGCTGGCGGACGTCGCCAAGGCGTCGCCGCGCTGGGTGCTCGAGGTCTGCGGCGACGGGCCGCTCGCCGGGGAGCTCGACGAGCGGCTGCGCACGCTGGCCGTCGCCGACCGGGTGCGGCTGCGCGGCCAGGTCGATGGCGCCGAGCTCCGCGACCAGTACGCGCGGGCCGATGCGTTCGTGCACGTCTCCTGGACCGAGGGGGTGCCCCAGGTCCTGCTGGAGGCGTTCGCCGCCGGGATCCCCGTCGTGGCGACCGCGGTCGGCGGGGTCGCGGAGGCCGCCGAGGGGGCCGCGCTGCTGGTCCAGCCGGGCGACGCGCTCGCGGTCTCGCGGGCGCTCGAGCGGCTCCAACGGGACCCGCGGCTCGTGCACCGCCTGGTCCACCGTGGCTTCCAGATCGCTCGGGCGCACACGCTCGAGGCGGAGACCGGTGGCGTCGCGTCGCTGCTGCGGCGGACGGCGACCGGCGCCGCCGCGTACGACAGCGGATGTCAGCTGCGCGGTCCGATCGCCGATCGCGTCCGCCCCTGAGCTCACCCCGGTCTGGCGCCCGGAGCTCGTCTCGGTCCCCCCCCCGGAGCTCGTCTTGGTCCGGCCCCGGAGCTCGTCTTGGTCCGGCCCCGGAGGTCGTCCCCGTCCGGCCCCCGGAGCTCGTCCCGAGCCCCCGAGTCCGGTGGCTCAGGGACCCTGGCGGAAGGCCCGCTGCTGGATCTCCCGCGGGTCGGGCGGCTCGCCGGCGGCAATCCCCCGACGAACCCGGTTGGTCAGCCGGCCGAAGGCGACCCGCCGGTCGACGGCGGCGAGCTCGCGGCGGGCGGTCGCGTCGTCGCCGCGGCGAGCGGCGAGCACGCCGAGCATCAGGTGCGGGTACCAGGAGCGCGGGTCGCGACGGGCCGCCGCGGCAAGGGCGGTCGCCGCCGCCTGGTCGCGACCGGCCGCGATCTCGAGCACGCCCTGCTGGAGGATCGGCCGCGCGTCCCACGGCACCAGCGACGCGGCCCGCTCCGTCGCCGTCACGGCGGCGGCGGGGGAATCGGCGGCGATCGCGACCGCGCGGGCGCTGTCCCGGGCGGCGAGGAAGCTGGGAACGGCGGCGACGGTGACCACGACCAGCGCGGCGGCCAGCGCGGTCGCGAGCCGGGCACCGCCGGTCGCCCGGCCACGATCCGTCGTGGCGGCGGGCTCCGGGGCAGGTGCCGAGCCCGCGCGGCTCGGCCCCGCCGGCCCCGCCGGTGCCGCGTCGGCCAACTCCGTGCCGTCGATCGGCCCCCGGGCCACGAGCACCGCCGCGACCAGGCTCAGCGACAGCACCGTCAGCAGCGGGATCCGGGCGGTCCAGTCGACGATCGCGTCGAGCGCGAGGATCACCGCCGGCAACGACGCCGCCAGCAGCACCGAGCGAGCCGCGCCGGTCGAGCGCCGCACCCGCGCGACGACCCCGGCCGCGGCGGCGATCGCCGCCACCAGCAGTGCGATCAGGCCCGGCAGCCCGAGCTCGGCGGCGGTCCCCAGCCAGCTGTTGTGGGCCGCGATCGGGGTCGAGGCCGCCCGCCGGTGGGGCAGGTAGGCCCCGCCGAAGTTGGCCGCGCCGACCCCGGAGAGCGGATGCGTGACGGTCAGGTCGGTGGCGACCCGCCAGTAGTCCGGGCGGTTCGAGCGGAGGCCGGCGCTGAAGCGGGTCCCGGAGTTCTCGATCTGGGTGTAGTTCGGGTTGCTGAGGTCGGCGAGATCGCCGCTGGCGACGGCGAAGCCGGTCGCGGCGAGCACCAGCGCGAGGCCGCCGACGAGGACCGTCGTCCGGCTCGGCCACCAGCGGCCCGACCGCGGAAGCCGGGCGGCGATGGCGGTCTTCCTGCGTCGCCAGCCGGCCGCGATCCGGCGGCCGCGCGCGCGGCCGATCCCGCGTCGTTCCGCCCACCACAGCCCGCCACCGGCAGCGATGCCGAGGACCAGCAGCAGGACCAGGCCGGCCAGGCCCTGGGTCGCCGCGTTCGGCTCCTCGTCGAGCGCCGCCCGACGGACGTCGAGCAGCAGCGGGGTCATCGGCACCACCACCGCGATCGCGGCCAGGCCCGAGACGAGCGCCCGCCCGCGCGACGGAGCCAGCACGGCGATCAGGAACGCGATCGGGACGCCGAGCAGCAGCACGCTGCGGCTCTGGGGCAGCACGGCCCCGCCGAGCAGCGCGGCGGCGAGCCCGAGCGAGAGCGCCCGGACCGGCGGTCGGCGGTCGGCGTCGGCGCTGACCACGACCGCGATCGCCCCGCCCATCAGGGCGAGGACCGCGGTCGCGTTGGGATAGCCGGTCGGGGCGCTGAGGCGCCCGTCGATCAGCTCGAACGGATCGCCGATCGCCCCCAGCAGCCCCGAGACCAGGCCGGCGAGGGCGACCACCGGTGTGGCCGCGACCAACGTGCCGAGGGCCCGGACGGTCGGCGGCCACAGCACCACCAGCCCGAACGCTCCCGCGGTCAGCGCCATCCGCAGCGCCCCGTCGACGGCCGATCCGCGGTCGTCGGCCCAGGCGACGGAGAGCAGCGAGAGACCGGCGAGCGCGAGCAGCCCGGCCCACGCCAGCAGCGCCGGCCGCGGCGGCCGGCGGGGGCGGACGGTCGTCCGCAGCAGGATCGCGCAGGCGGCGAGCCAGAGCAGCCCGGGAACGATCAGCGTGGTGCTCAGGCCACCGCGCCAGAGCGCCCACCACGCGCACAGCGGGGCGACGGCGAGGAGCCCGCCGCCGGCCCGGAGGCTGGCGGCGAGCAGCGCGCCCAGCGGGGCCGGACGCGGACGCGACGGGGCGAGTCCGCTCGTGGTCGGCGCCGTGCCGTCAGGCGGCACGGTCGACCAGCTGTCGGTAGAGCGCTCCGTAGCGCCGGGCCGCCGTGGCGGTCGTGTGCTCGCGGGAGACGGTCGCCGCCGCAGCGACGCCGAGCCGGCGACCGAAGGCCGGGTCGTCCGCGACCCGCGCCAGCGCCACGGCCAGCGCGGCCGGATCGTGGGGCGGCACCAGCAGCCCGTCGACCCCGTCGGCGACGGCGTCGGGCACGCCGCCGACGGCGGTGCTGACGCAGGCGAGGCCGGCACCCATCGCCTCCAGCAGGCTCAACGGCAACCCTTCGTGATGGGACGGCAGGCAGAACGCGTCGGCGGTCGCCAGCAGGTCGGAGACGTCGGTCCGGTGGCCGAGCAGCAGGATCCGGTCGTCGAGCCCGCTCGCCCGGATCCGCTTCCGCAACCGCTCGTGCTCGGGACCGTCGCCGGCGATCGCGATCCGCAGGTCGGGGCGCGACGGCATCAGCCGCTCGGCCGCGGCGATCAGGTCCTCGAAGCCCTTGGCGGGCTGGAGCCGGGCGGCCGAGACGATCAGGCGACCGTCGGCGGGGACGCCGGGCGGCCGGCGGGTGGGCGGCGGGTCGGTGCGGATGAAGGCCGCGTTGGGGATCACCCGCAGGCGTCCCGCCGGGACCCGCCAACGGCGCCCGTAGGCGTTGGCGATCGTCCGCGCCGGGGCCACGATCACCGCGCGCCCGCGGGCGCTCCAGGCGTCGGCGCGCTGCCCCGCCCAGGTGTCCTCGATCAGCGGGCCGGGCATCGTGTGGAGGGTGATCACGTGGGGGACGCCCAGCACCCGCGAGGCCAGCTCGGCGTGCAGGTTGGTCGTCCCCGGATGGGAGTGGATGAGCTGCGCGCGGTGCCGCCGCCCCTGGCGGACGAGGTCGGTGGCGATCCGCAGGTCGATCAGCCGCCGACGGTGGAGCACGACGTGGCGCTCGGCGGTCTCCCGCACGATCGCCCCGAGGTCGTCGGCGTCGAGGTCATCGCCGGCGGTGCAGACGACGGTCCGCGCGAGGTCGGCGGCGGCCAGCTCGGCGACCAGCGAGACGACCATCCGCTCGGCTCCGCCGCTGCGCAGGTGATCGGTCACCTGGAGGACACGCGGCCGGCTCACCATCGGGCGAAGATCCGGGGCAGCCCGACCATCGCCCGCATCCGCGCGGTGTGGTCGTCGAGGGGCGCACACGCTCGCGGCATCGCCATCGGATCGTCGTGGCCGGGCAGCGCGACCCCGCCGGCGCACGCGAAGGCGAGCTCGACCCCGGCCCGCCGCAGCGGGTCGTGGGCACGGGGATCGTGGTCGCCGGGACCACCGAGCGGATACGAGAACATCCGCATCGAGAGGTCGAGCCGGCGGGCCAGCGTCTCGCGGCAACCTTCGATCTCGGCCTCCAGCCGCTCCGGCTCGACCCGCGAGAGGACCGGATGGTCGACGGTGTGGCCGCCGATCGCGAGCCCCTCGCGGTGCACGCGCTCGACCGCTTCCCAGTCGAGCCAGACACCGTCGGCCGCCGCGGCGGTCGGCCGTTCGCCGCCGGTCGCCCGGGCGACCTCGTCGATCAACCCGTCAGCGCGGTGCGCGGGCATCGCCGCGTACCGCGTGCAGAAACGGGTGATCCGACTCTCGTCCCAGCCGGCACGGTGGCCGATCCAGGCCAGCTCGTCCCACCACGACAGGCGCGGTCGGTCGACGAACCCGGTCGCCAGGAACAGCGTCGCGGGCAGGCCGCGAGCCCGCAGCAGCGGCCACGCGACCTCGCCGGTGTCGCGGTAGCCGTCGTCGAAGGTGATCGCGACCCGCCGCCCGAGCTTGCGGGACCGCGGCTCGAGCAGCGAGTCGATCGAGACGACGTCGGCCTCGCGCTCGAGCACGGCGAGCTGGTCGTCGAACTCGGCGACGTCGGCGCTGAAGAGGCCGCGGTTGAGCGGCGAGCACGAGGCGTCGCCGATCCGGTGGTAGACGAGCACGAGGGTGCCGGTCCAGCGTCCGGCCTGACGCAGCAGATGACGGAGTGGCGTGGTCTCCAGGGCCCGCGCGGCGACGCTGGTGACACCCATCACGAGACCGCCGTTCCGGATCGGGAGGGAACGCGTCGTCCGGCTCGGCGGACGGCGCCGCCGAGCAGCACCCGCGGCCGACGGCGACGGACGCGGAGGGTCAGCTGCCGCCGATCGAGCCGGGCCAGCTCGCGCTTGTAGGGCGCGGACCCGGTCAGCAGGTCGTACTCGGCGATCCCCAGCTCGGCGCAGACCCCCATCGCGAGCGTGTGGGTGACGAACCCGGGCTTGTCGTGACGGTCGAGCGAGCCGGCCATGCCGCCGGTGTAGGAGAGCGCCCGGTGCCCGTCGCGGAGGACCGCCACGCAGCCGACCGTCCGCCGTGGGCTGCGGGCCCGCAGGAGCAGCAGCAGGCCCGAGGGGACGAGCGCGTCGACGAGATCGCGGTGGAACCCGGCGAAGCGCGGATCGGCGAAGGCTCCGCCGGCGAAGCGCTGCTCGTGGAGCACGATCAGCTCGTCGAGGATCGCGTGGGCCGCGGCCACGTCGTCGGCCAGCTCGATCGTGGCCGGCCCGTCGCCGCGCAGCGCCCGGCGGACCTGCTGGCGGGTGCGGGCGGGGAGGGCCGGCAGCGCGTCGCCGTCGTCGACGGCGTCCAGCCGGACCGACGGGCTCGGCTCGCCGTAGGCCTCGAGCGACGGGTCGGCGGCGAGCAGCGCGGCCGCGTCACCAGCGTCGAACCGCTCGATCCGCAGCTCGTCCCAGCGCTGTTGCCGGTGGATGCCGGTCATCAGCGCGGCGGCCACGGCGTCGCGGTCGTCGGCGCCGGCGAGCAGCCGTTGGTAGGGCGCCTCGACGCCCGACCCGGTCGGCTCGCCGGAGGTGCCGAGGTGCGCGGTCCGGAGCGGGATCCGGCCCCGCTGGCGGTGGCCGTCGGCGACCAGCGCGGCGCCGATCGGGGTCTCGCCGCGTCGCACGACCGCGACCCGATGGGGGACGGCGTCCCCGTAGCGGGCGCTCCAGGCGCGGCTCCAGGCGGTCGAGGTGGTGGCAGCCGGGGGCGTGTGGGCGCTGAGCTCGTCCCAGATCGCCCAGGCCCGCTCGTCGGCGGGCAGCCAGCTGAGGCGCTCGTCGCTCACGCGGGTCGCGGGTCGCTCGCGGGATGGACGGCGCCGCGGTAGGCGGCGACGATCGTGGCGTCGTCGACCGGCTGCTCGGCGCGCCGGCCGAGGAAGAACGTGCCCCCGGCCGCGTCGACTCCTCCGCCGCGGCGGACGAGCCAGGGGTCGAACCAGGTCAGCCAGAACGTGCCCAGCGACGCGATCCGGCGGAGCAGCGCGTGGGCGATCCGCGAGTCGCCGGCGAACGCCATCAGGAAGTAGCTGATCTGCCAGGCGAGCGCCATCCCCGGGCCGTTGTGGGCACCGGCGCGGATCTCCTCGAACTGGTGCAGCAGCCGGCGGTGGCCGGAGAGCGTCCAGCGGGTGAAGTCGAGGCCGCCGTTGAAGACGGCCTGGAGGAACGCCGTCTCCGAGTAGAGCAGCCCGGAGGGGGCCAGCACGCGGTGGAACTCGGCGGCGGCGCGAACCGGGTCGCCGAGCTCGCTGAAGACCCCCTGGCAGACGATCGCGTCGAACGTCGCGTCGGCGAACGGCAGCGCGTGGGCGTCGCAGATCAGCCGCGTCCGGGGCCCGGCGACGACGTCGGTCTCGACCAGCTGGATGTGGTCGGCCTCGCGCAGGGTCTCGAAGCCGATCCCGTCGTTGGCGCCGCCGACCACGAGCACGGTGGTGTGGTCGCTGCGGACCCGCAGCAGCTGGGCCAGCTCGCGGTAGTTCGTCTCGGAGCCGACGTTGCGCGTGATCGAGGGCGGCAGGTGGGCCAGCCGCCGGCCGAGCCCGACGAGTCCCTCGCGGATCCGGGACCGCCCGTCCGACCGCGACTCCGCCGGCGGCACGCCCGCGCTGCCGGGGGGCAGGACGACGGGGATCCCGTCGACGACCGGGTGCCTCGACGGGCCTCCGTCGACGAGCAGCGAGCCGTCGACGGCGCGGGTCAGCTTGGCGCCGGTCGCCGGATCGCGCAGGAGCGTGAGCAGGTCGGCTTGGGTGACGGTGGTGCTGGGCATCTGTGTCGCTCGCGAATCGTGGGGACAGCTCGATTGGACCGCGAACACGGCGTCCACGAGGAGGATCACCGTGCCGTGGATGGGGGAGGAACGTCCCCTTGCGGCAGCTAGGACGGTCGACCGTCGTGACCGACCATCAGCGGTGCAGGGCCGTCGCCGTCGCCGCCGACCACCGGGCGGGGGCGCGACGGGGGCGGCGCGGACGGGCCGCCCCGCCGTCGACCGACCAGGCCGCGCAGCTCCGCGACGACGTCGGGGGCCAGCAGCGCCACCGCGAGGGCCGCGCCGATCGCGCCGCCGAGGGTCGCCATCGCCAGCGCGAAGGCGTCTTCGGCGGGCAGCACCAGCCGCATGCCGCCGGCGCCCACGATCACCCCGAGGGTTGCGAAGACCCCGGGTCCGAGCGCGGTCAGCAGCGCGCGCGGTGGGATCCGCAGCGCGTACGCGACGAGCAGCGAGATCGTCAGGCAGTTGGCGGCCCCGATCGCGGCCCGCGCCCAGGCGACGGCGACGATCCCGCCCGGAGCGGCGGCGATCATCGCCCCGATCAGCAGCGGGATCGTCAGCAGGTTGAGGGCGACCAGCGTGCGCTGACGACCGATCGCCTTGAAGACGTCGCCGAGCGGGAACGACAGGGCCACGAAGACGCTCATCGCGGCGATCGCGGCGAGCACGTCGCCCGCCGGTCTCCACCGTTCGGAGAAGGCGACCACGACCAGCGGCACCGCGACGATCACCAGCCCGGTGCCGATCGGCATCGCGTAGAGCGCGCAGTAGCGGAGCAGCCCGAGGGTCGATGGCCCGAGCTGGTCGGGGTCGTCGGCCCGGCGCCGGGAGAGGGCGGGGAAGGCGACGTCGGACACGCTCCAGGCGACGTTCTCGATCACCAGCTCCGGGATCCGGTAGGCGACGGCGTAGAGGCCGAGGGCGCCGGCCCCGAGCGCCTGGGCGACCACGACGGTGTCGGCCCGGACCCCGATCGCCGCGACCAGCTCCAGGGCCATCGCTCCCGAGCTGTAGCCGGCCATGCTCCGGAGCAGCGCGCGGTCGAGCCGGAGCGTCGGCCGGAACGGGGCCAGCATCCAGAGGCTCAGCGACCAGGCCGCCGTGCCCGCCAACATCCCGACGACCAGGGAGATCGCGCCGAGGCCGCCGAGCGCGAGCGCGATCGAGACGACCCCGCGGACCGCGGCCCGGATCAGCTGGGGGATCACCCGTCGGCGGAAGGCCATGCCCCGCAGCAGCAGCGCGTCCTGGATGTTGCCGAAGCCGGTGAGGAGCGGGTTGCAGGCGGCGACGCGGAACAGGTCGACGTGCTCGGACATCCCGAAGGCCGCCGCCACGGCGGGGGCGAGCAGGACGCCGAGGACGGTCAGACCGCAGGCCAGCAGCAGGTTGGCGGTGAACGCGCTCTGGACCCGCGCGGTGATCCCCTGCTCCTGCTCGTAGACGACGGTCGCCCGCAGCCCGAGGTCGCTGATCAGCTCGATGACCGCGATGTAGGCGACGATCGCGGCGACGATCCCGAAGTCGTCCGGGACCAGCAGCCGGGCCAGGATCAGCGTCGTGATCAGGGTCGAGGCCTTGCTGGTGACGAACGCCGCGGTCGACCAGACGACGCCGGACGCCGTGCGGCGGCCCCAGGTGTCGGAACCGCTCATGCCGGTACGGCGTCCGGCGTGGCGGGTACGACATCGACGCAGGTCCGGAACCACAGCTCCAGGCAGAGCAGCGACCACAGCGGCAGCGTCCGGTCGAGGCCGCGGTGGTGCTCGTCGAGCAGCCGCTCGACCGCCGTGCGCCGGAACAGCCCGCGGTCGATCGTCGAGGGGTCGAGCAGGACGTCCTCGGCCATGCCCCGCAGGTCGCCGCGCAACCAGCCGCCGATCGGCACCGCGAAGCCCTGCTTCGGGCGCGAGACGACGTCGGCCGGCAGCCATTCGGTGGCGATCCGGCGCAGGATCCGCTTGCCGCGGAGGTGCTCGACCGGCAGCCGCGCGGCCAGCTCCAGCAGCCGGTGGTCGAGCAGCGGGGAACGGACCTCGAGGCCGTGGGCCATGCTCGCCAGGTCGACCTTCGGCAGCAGGTCGTCGGCGAGGTAGGTCGTCCGGTCGGCCTCCATCACCCGGTCGGTCCAGTCGAGCCCGGCGCCCGCGTCCCAGGCCGCGCGGAGGTGGCCGAGCGGGTCGTGGCCGGCGACCGCGTCGCGCATCGCCGGGCCGTAGAGGTCGCCGCGGAGGTCGCTCGGCAGGACCGCGAGCAGGTCCCCGTAGCGGGCCGCCGGATCGAGCGCGAGCCGCCGCGCGAGGCGGGCGGCGCGGGGCAGCGGCGCCCGGCCCTCGTCGCCACCGGCGATCCGCAGCAGCAGCGCGGCGAGGCCACGGCGGGCGCTCGGCGGGATCAGCTCGGCCGGGCGGGTCCGGGCGAGCTGGGCATAGCGGCGGTAGCCGGCGAACGCCTCGTCGCCGCCGTCGCCGGTCAGGACCACGGTCAGCGCCTGCCGGGTCAGCTCGGAGAGCTGGAAGGTCGGCACGACCGCGGGGTCCGCGAACGGCTCGCCGCAGTGCCAGGCGACCCGGGTCAGCAGCTCGCGATCGACCGAGCTCACCCGCAGCTCGTGATGGACGGCGCCGACGTGGTCGGCGACGCGACGGGCGTAGGGCGACTCGTCGAACTGCTGCTCGTCGAAGCCGACGCAGTAGGTCTGGACGGGGCGGCCGGAGCGGCGGGCCATCGCGGCGACGACCACGCTCGAGTCGAGCCCGCCCGAGAGGAACGCGCCCAGCGGCACGTCGGCCCGCAGCCGGACGTCGACGGCGTCCTCGATCGCGTCGCGGACGAGCGCGGTCGACTGCTCGATCGTCACGTCGAGCTTCGGGGCCCGTTGCGGCGTCCACCAGGTCCAGACGTGCGGCTGACCGCCCGGGCGCCAGCGGAGGGCGCCGCCCGGCGGCAGTCGGCGGAGGGCCGCGAACGCGCTCTGGCCGTGGGGCACGTAGCCGCCGGCGAGGAACGAGTCGATCGCGGTCGGGTCGACGTCGCGGGGGACGGCGGGATCCTGGAGGATCGCGCGCGGCTCCGACGCGAACCGCAGGGCGCCGTCCCACAGCGCCCAGTAGAGCGGCTTCTTGCCGACCCGGTCGCGGGCGCAGAACAGCTCGCCGTGGCGTCCGTCCCAGACCGCGATCGCGAACATCCCCCGCAGCTGCTCGAGCGCGGCCGGACCCAGCTCCTCCCAGAGGTGGACGACGACCTCGAGGTCGCTGCCGCCGGCGAAGCGGTGGCCGCGGGCCTGGAGCGCGGCCCGCAGCGCGGGCTCGCCGTAGATCTCCCCGTTGCCGACGAGCACGATCCGGCCGTCCTCGCTGGTCAGCGGCTGGTCGCCGTGGAGCGGGTCGATCACCGCCAGCCGCCGCATCCCGAGCGCGACCGGGCCCTCGCAGAGGCTGCCCGCCCCGTCGGGGCCGCGGTGGACGATCGCGTCCATCATCCGCTCCAGCAGCCGGGGGTCGGCCGGGCGCCCGTCGGTCACCATGCCCGCGATCCCACACATCAGCGGACCGCGTTCCAACGGACGTCCTGGCCTTCGCGGAGGGCGCGGATGATGCCCGCGCCGGTCGCGGCGACCCCGATCGTCAGCTCGCGCGCCGCGCGTGCCGGTCTCCGGGCTCGGCCCGGGGGCTCGATCCCGACCGCCGACAGCAGTCCGACCGCGTGGACTCCGAGCTGGAGCCCGAGCAACGCCCGGTAGCGGGGCCGCGAACGCAGCGCGAGCCCCGCCCCGAGCGTCCCGGCCAGCAGCGCCGGCAGCGCTAGCCGGCCGAGCTTGTGGCTGGTGACGCGCCACGCGAAGGCGGGCGGGAGCGTCCGCAGCTGCCCCGCGAGCTGGACCCGTCCGGCGCCGATCCGGCGCCGTCGCTCGAGCTCGTCGCGGGTCGAGAGCGGCGGCTCCTCGGCCCCGGCGGCCGGCTCGTAGATCACCCGGCCGCCCTCGCGGACGAGGTGGCAGAGCAGCCAGAGGTCGTCGTTGACGACGTCGTCGGGGAAGGCGGTCAGGGCCGCACGCCGGACCGCGAAGAACGCGCCGAACGCCCCGGCGACGGAGCCGGAGCGGGACTCCAGCCCGAGCAGCCGGTGCTCGTAGGCGGCGTAGGCCCCGCCGCTGTTCGACCAGCGGCCGGAGACCCCACTCACGGTCGGGTCGGCGAAGTGGCGGACGGCCTGGCGCAGCGCGTCCGGCTGCAGCGGGGTGTGGGCGTCGGTCAGCAGCACCAGCTCGCCGGTCGCGTGGGCGAGCGCGTGGTTGATCGCGGTCGGCTTGCCGCAGCGCTCCGGCAGCAGCACGACCGTCGCCTGCGGGGCGGCGGTCCGCGCGAGCGCGGCGAGCTCGGGGTCGCCGTCGATCGCGACGACCAGCTGGAGCTGCTCCGGCGGGTAGTCGAGCGCGCCCAGCGCGGCGAGCTTGCCCGGCAGGCTGTCGTGCTCGCGGTAGGCGGGGACGACCACCGTCACCGCGGGCAGCTCGGGACCGGTCGTCCACGGGCGCGGCCGGCGGACGGCGAGCGAGAGCGGGTAGCCGGCGACGGTCCAGGCGATCCCGGCCGCGCTGGCGGCGTAGACGGCCTGGGCTCCGGCGGTCCGGGGGCTCATGACGGCACCCCTGCCCGCGGCCGCGGTCGCGGTCGCGGTCGCGGTCGGGCGTCGGGCTTGCCGTCGTCGGGCTCGTCGGGCGCGTGGGTCGCGGTCCACCCGAGCGCCAGGCCGAGGCCGGCCAGCAGGTACAGCAGCCGGAGCTGGCTGCCGTGGAGGAAGAGGCTGCCGACGAGGTAGGTGCCGAGCGCGATCGCGACGGTCCGGGTCTCGGGGTAGCGGCGGGCGCGCCAGAGCGCGCCGGCGACGATCAGGCCGGCGCCGATCCAGCAGAGCAGCCCGACGAGCCCCTCCTCGGCGGCGATCTGGAGCGGCAGGCTGTGCGGCGCGCGGCTGCTGCGGGGGTCGTTGCCGATCCGGCGGGCGTAGTCGCGGTAGCGGGCCGGGTAGCCGCCGGGGCCGACCCCGAGCAGCGGGTGCTCGCTGGCCATCGTCACCGCGATCATGTTCTCGCTCGCGCGGCCGGCGACGGTCCGGCCCTCGGCACCGCCGAGCTGGCCGCCGAAGAGCGGGGTCAAGGCGAGCACGGCGACCACGGACAGGACCGCGAGCGCGCGGCTGCGGCGATCGCCCGTGATCGCGATCGCGATCACGGCGAAGCCGGCGGCGAGCAGCGCCCCGCGCGATCCGGTCGCGAGGATCCCGCCGACGATCGCCAGCAGGCTCACGGAGCCGAGCAGCGTCCGTCCGCCACCGCGTCCGAGCAGCACGAGCGCGGGCGCGACCAGCGTCGCCAGCGAGAGCGCGAAGAAGTTGGGCTCGCCGAACGGTCCGGCGGCCCGCATGTGGCCGACGCCTTCGCTGACGACCGGGAAGAGCGCCGACGGACCGACCAGGATCGACCAGACCGCACCGCCCCCGAGCACCACCGCGACGGCGCTGAGCGCGGTCAGGGCGCGGTCGACGTCGACCCGCCCGCGGACGCACCAGGCACCGATCAGGAGGAACAGCAGGTCGCGGATCGGGTCGGCGATGGTGAGGCCGGCCGGGTCGCCGGCTGCGAGCCAGCTGAGGACGACGGCGGCGCCGAGCAGGCCGACGACCCGCAGCGGCTCGGCGGCGATCGACGGCACCCGCGCGGCACGGACCGCGCCGGCGGCGGCGAGCGCGATCCCGCCGTACTGGATCGGTGACGGCAGCCCGCCGAGCAGGGTCGCGTCGATCGCGGTCCAGGTCAGGGCGGCGAAGGCCGGCAGGATCCAGCGTGGCCAGCGGATCAGGAAGATCGCGACCGCGCAGCCGGCGACGACGAGTGGCGCCGCGGCCGGGCGTGCGGCGGTGATCTGGAGCGTGCCCAGGGCGGCGGCGCCGGTGACGGTGACGAGCCCGATCAGGATCGGGGTGTCCGACGCCCGACGGACGTCCGGCGTCGGACGGTCGAGGGTCACCATCACCGGGAGGCGGGGGACTTGGGCACGGGCGCGCTCACGGGCTTGTTCACCGGCTTCTTCACGGGCTTGCTCACGGGCTTGCTCACGGGTTTGTTCACGGGCTTGCTCGCGCCGACTCGCGGCCGTCGCCGATGGCGGCGTTGCGGCACGTGCATCTGCCGGGCGGCGAGGTCCGGGACCAGCCGCCGAGCGCCGAGCAGGACCGCGGTCCCGGCCAGCAGCGCGAGGGCGAGCACGACCAGGATCAGCATCGGGGTCGCCGGCCCGCCGGGGGTCGCCACGGTCGGGCGCACGAGGGTGTTGATCGTCCAGCTGTCGGCGAGCAGCCGCTGGGCCGGCTTGGCGTTGGCGAGCAGCTCGCTGAGCGCGGGCTGGACGGCGTCGCGGGCCCCGGTCGCGGTGATGCCGACCACGCGCGAGTCGGGCACGGCACGGGCGGCGAACGTGACCCCGGGCGCCTGGACCTTGGCCGCGAGGTCCGGGGAGGAGAGCAGCTCGACCAGCGTGCCGAGCGTCCCCGCGGTCGAGAACGACTCGAAGGCGCTCGGGGTCTCCTTGGCCGTCGTCACGGGCACGAGCACCACCTGGCTGTGGCTCTGGTAGCTCAGCGAGCGGGTCGCGACGTAGCTGAGGCCGAGGACGAGGACGGCGATCGCCAGCAGCGCGGCGAGGATCCGGTCGACGCGCATGTCAGGCCGTCCCGGTTCGGCGGAGCAGGACGGGGGCGGTCGCCAGCAGGATCCACAGCTCGGCGGGCAGCGAGCGTCGCCGGAAGAAGCTGATCTCCAGCCGGCAGCGCTCGGCGAAGTCCATCGACGAGCGGCCCCAGACCTGCCACGGGCCGGTCAGCCCGGGCCGGTGGCCGAGCCGCTCGGTCTGCCACAGCCGGTAGGTGTCGGCGGAGAAGCTGGTCGGACGGGGGCCGACGAGGGTCATGTCGCCGCGGAGCACGTTCCAGAGCTGGGGCAGCTCGTCGAGGCTGGTCCGGCGGAGGACGCGACCGATCGGGGTCACCCGCGGGTCGTCGTGGACGCGGAAGTCCGGCCAGGCCACGACGCTGAGGCGCCGGACCTCCTCCTTCCGGGCCTCGGCGTCGGCGACCATCGTGCGCAGCTTCAGCATCTGGAACTCCCGGCCGTCGCCACCGCAGCGCATCTGGCGGAAGAGGACCGGGCAGGACGGGTCCTGGAGCTTGACGAGCAGGGCCAGGACGGCCAGCAGCGGCGCGGCCACGAGCAGTCCGGCGAGCGCGACGGCGATGTCGATCGCGCGCTTGGGAGCGGAGTAGGTGAGGGCCGTGGTGGACACGGCCAGGATCATCCGTGGCGATGACCGCCGTCGCGGGGGAGTCGACGGCGGCTACCTGGGGAAGATTCCTGCCCCATGGTCCGCCGATCGCGGTTGAGCGCGGCGTTTGCGCGGGCGATCGTCGTCGGAAGGGCCTCGCCGGGGATCAGCGTCGTCGCCCCGAACGACGTGGTCAGCTCGAGCGACGTCGGCTCGTCCGACAGCTGGGTGTCGTGCAGGGCGGTCGCGATCGCGCGCTGGGCGACGGTCAGCTGCTCGGCGTCGGCGTGGGGGACGATCGCGGCGAACTCGGCCCCCGCGATCCGGGCGATCTGGATCGAGCGCCCGAGCGTCTGGCGGAGCGTCCGGCCGGCGACTTGAAGCACCTGGTCGCCTATGTGGTGACCGTACTTGGCGTTGATCGTGGGGAGGTCGCCGATCTCGAGCACCAACAGGGTCGTCGGCGATCCGCGGTTGCTGCGCCGCCGCAGCTCGTGGAGCAGGCCCCGTCGGTTGAGCAGGTCGGTCAGCTGATCGTGGTTGGCCTGGCGCTTGAGCTGGGTCTGCCGCCGGTGGGCGCTGGTCACGTCCTCGACCTGGACGATCAGTCCGCGCGCGAGCCCGAGGTCGTCGCGTTCGGCGGAGTACGACAGCCGTACCCAGAGCGTTCTGCGGGCGCCCACGCGCCAGCGCTTCTCGATCTGGAAGCCGCGCGTCTGGCCTTCCAGCAGCTTGTGCAGCTCGGCGGCCTCGAGCTGCCGGTCGGCGGGGTGGTCGAAGCTGTCGACGCGGAGCCGGCGGAGCTCGGCGGCCGGGGTGTCGGTGAGGGCGCAGAGGGCGGGGTTGACCTCGCGCCAGGCTCCGTCGAGCGTCGCGATGCCGGTCCCGATCGGGGCCTCGAAGAACGCGTGGCGGAATCGCCCGGACGCCCGCCGTTGCTCTGCAGTCCGGCGCCGTCGCGCCAACTGCACGTCGACGCGCGCCCGCAGCTCCTGGGCGGTCATGGTGGCGGTCGCGACGTCGTCGGCGCCCTGTTGGAGGAGGGCGGTCCGGAGCTCGCCGCTATGGGCCGGGACGAGCACCACGATCGGCAGGTCGTCGTTGCCGGCCTCGGCGCGGAGCGTCTGGACGACGAGGAGCGGATCGGCCTGGCGCAGGTCGACGACGACGATGTCGGGGACCGGTGCACCGGCGGTGTCGGCTCCCGCCTCGGGCCCGGCCACAGTGATGTCGCGCGGGCCGTCGTCGTGGAGCGTACGGAGGTGCCGGTCGCCGACGGCCGGGTCGTCGCAGACCAGCAGCACGAGCGGCACCTCATTGAGCACGGTGGTCGTCTCGACCGCGCTGGTGATCCGGACGAGCCCGGTCGGCGCGGTCACGGTCCCGACGTGGAATCCGCTGTCGTCGCTGGCTTGGGGCGAGGTGTGCTGGAGCCGGACGGTGACCAGCGCACCGCCCTCCGGCGCGCGCCCGATCACGAGGTTCCCGTCGTAGATCGCGGCCAGCCGCCGGACGATCTCGAGTCCGCGGCCGAGCCCGAGCCCGAGCCCGCCGAGCAGCTCCTCGGCGTCCGGATCGTTCGGCGGCGGGGCGACGCGGGGCGACGATCGCTCGTCGAGGATCCCGGGCCCGCTGTCGGCGACCTCGATCCGGAGCCGGTCGCCGACGCCGAGCGTGCAGCGGATGACGCCCCCGAGCGGGGTGCTGCGGATCGCGTTGATCAGCAGGTTGGACAGCATCACGACCACGTGGACCGGGTCGATCTGGGCCTCGACCGCGACCGGGGCCTCGACCCGCAGGTGCAGCCCGTGCTCGCGGGCGAGCGGCTGCAGGTCGCGGGCGGTCCGCCGGACGGTCTGGGCGACGTCGGTCGCCGGCGGACGTCCGGCGTGGCGGGGCCCGTCGATCCCGCTCGCGACCAGCAGCGAGTGGAGGTGGATCTGGACGAGCCGGACGTTGGTCAGGATCCGCTCGGCGTCGCGGCGCTCGGCGGGGAGCAACGTGCCCTCGCTGGCCATCCGCTCGGCGAGCCCGAGCGCGATCGTGGCCGGCGTCTTCAGCTCGTGGCCGATGTCGGCGACCTGGTCCTGGAGCTCGGCGAGCCGGCGGCTGAGCGCCACGACCTCATCCTCGGGCGCGCCCCCGCGACCGTTGCCCGTCGCGTCGTCGTTGGGCCGTGGCTCCGGAGAGGCTGCGTAGGTCATGTCGGGCTCCGGCGGTCACTGCCGCCTAGGTCGACCACCTCACTGCGTGCGCGGACCGGCCGTGGGGTGGATTCTTGCCCGCCGTGACGTGATCCGTGCCCGGCGGTGTGGAGGATGGACCCCGGACGACGGTGCGCATGTCCCTTTCGCGTTCGCTCCCGGTCCTCGACTGTTGCCTGGTCCGAGGAGAACCGTCATGACCCGTCACACCACTCTCGTCACCATCGCCGTGCTTCCGCTGCTCGGCGTCGGCCTGGCGCTTCCGGGAGCCGCTTCTGCGGTCGGCTACGAGCCGGTCGCCGGGGTCAGCGCCCCGCCAACACCCCCGTCCGCGAATCCGCCGGCGAATCCGCCGGCGAATCCGCCGGCGAATCCGCCGGCGAATCCGCCGGCGAGCCCGCCGGCGATAGACCGCAAGGTCCCGCCGATCGTGGCGTCGACGCCGAGCCAAACGCCGGTGGCCGCGGCCACCCCGGTGGCCGACGTGCCCGAGACGCCGACGCCGGCCGGACAGCTGCCGTTCACGGGTATCGACCTCGGCGTCCTGACCGTCGCCGGTGGGCTGCTGCTCGGGGCCGGATTGCTGTTGCGACGGACCGCCCGCGACCACGGAGCATCATCGTGATCCTTTCTGATTCTGGACGAGCCGGACGGCTCGCGCTCGTGACCGGCTGCGCCGGCTTCATCGGCTCGCACCTCTGCGAGCGGCTGCTGGAGGACGGCTGGGAGGTCCGCGGGGTCGACGCCCTGACCGACTACTACTCGCCGCTCCGCAAGGCCATCCACCTCGAGCCGCTGCTGCCGCACCCGCGGTTCAGCTTCCAGGCGCTCGACCTGGCCACGGATCCGCTCGAGGAGCTGGTGCGGGGCGTCGGAGCGGTCTTCCACCTGGCGGGCCAGCCGGGCGTCCGGGACTCGTTCGGCGCCTCGTTCTCCACCTACGTCAGCTGCAACGTGGTCGCGACGCAGCGGCTGCTGGAGGCCGTCAGCGTGGCCCCGCCGCGGACGTTCGTCTACGCCTCGTCGTCATCGATCTACGGCGATGCGATCAGCTTCCCGACCGACGAGACGGCACCGCGCGAGCCGCGCTCGCCGTACGGGATGACGAAGTGCGCGACCGAGGACCTGGCCGCGACCTACTTCCGGTTGGCCGGGATCCCGGCGATCGGGTTGCGGTACTTCACCGTGTACGGACCGCGCCAGCGGCCCGACATGGCCTTCTCGCGGTTCATGGAGCGCGCGCTCGCCGGACGGCCGCTGACGGTCAACGGCGACGGCCAGCAGGTCCGCGACTTCACCTACGTCGACGACGCGGTCGCGGCCACGATCGCCGCCGCCGAGCGCGGGACGCCGGGCTCGGTCTACAACGTCGGGGGCGGCTCGCCGATCGCGTTGAGTGGGGTGATCGGGATCCTCGGCCAGCTGCTGTCGACCGATCTCGCCGTCGAGCGTCGACCTGCGGCCCGCGGTGACGTACGCTGCACGACGGCGGACACGACCCGCGCTCAGCGCGAGCTCGGGCTCGCCCCGCAGATGACGATCGAGCGTGGTCTGGCGCTCCAGCTGGAGTGGGTCATCCAGCACGTCGCCCAGCCCGAGGATCGCCTCCAGGTCGTTTCCAGAGGGTCCAACGTCCGTCCAGTCAACCAGCGTATCGGCGTACGCAGCGGTGGTACAACAAGGGCACCAGGTCGTGCTTGAGGTCCGACATTCTCGGGAGCACGACCGCGACGAGAGCGCACGATTCATGCTCCTACGAGTGATCATCGCTGACGACGATCCGATGGCTCGGAGGGTCGTTCGGGACGGGCTGCAGGCCGCGGGGATCGTGGTCGTTGCGGAGGCGGCGAACGGCCGCGAGGCGATCGAACTGACGGCCCACTACCAACCGGACATCCTGCTAATGGACGTGGTGATGCCCGGGATCGACGGTGTGGCAGCCACCAGACAGGTGGTTGCCGCCGCGCCGCTGACCAAGGTGATCGTGCTCACGGCCTACGACGACGACGACCTCGGGCTGCTGGCCCTGCGTGCCGGGGCCGCCGGCTTCCTCAGCAAGGGGATCGAGATCGATCGCCTGCCCGCCGCGCTGACGAGCGCGGTGACCGACGAGGCGGTCGTCTCGCCCCGATTGACCATGCGACTCGTCGAGCACCTCCGCCGGGTACGCGAGGACACATCGGGCATGCGTCCAGTCGTGAGTCCGCTGACGGACCGCGAATGGGAGGTGCTCGACCTCCTCTGCCTCGGCAATTCGACCGAGGACGTGGCCGATGCGCTGGTGCTGTCGACGGAGACCGTCCGCTCGCACATCAAGAACCTGCTGCGGAAGCTGGGGGTCAGTTCGCGGACGGAGGCGATCGCGATGGCCCAGAGCATCCGCATGGAGATGATCGTCGCCGACGCCAGCTGATGTCGACCGCCGGAACCTCGCCCAGCGCGCTCCCCGATCTGCCGGGCGACGTCGACGTGATCGCCGACGCCTCCAGCCACCAGCTGGGCGAGGCGGTCACGATCATCGACGGCTACGTCGCGGTGCTCCGGGACCTCGGCGGAACCTCGCCGAGCGTCGCGCTGCGGGCGATCGAGGGCGGCGCCGACCGCGTGCGCCGGGTCGCCCAGGACTTCCTCGATCTGACCCGGATCGCCGGTCGTCCAGCGATCCACCGCCCGGTCTCGCTCGAGCGAGCGCTCGAGCGGGCGCTCGACGACCTCGCGGAGGACGCCCACCGGCTCGATGTTCGGGCCGGGAGGCTCGCCCACGTGAGTGGCGACGCGGACCAGCTGACCTGCGTCCTGCGGCAGCTGCTTCGGGCCGCCGCGGCCGCCCGCGGCGTCGACCAGCAACAGGTGGTCGTCGTGGTCCGGACCGAGGCGGTCGACGCCGAGCGGACAGCGCTGCTGGTGATCGACGACGCCCGCCCTTCCGCCGACATCGGCGCGAGCTTCGCCCGCGGGCACGGACCGCTCGTCGGTGCCGGTACCGCTTCCACGATCACCCGCCGCGTCGCGCATGCGCACGGCGGAACCGCGTCGACGGAGTCGCTCAGCAACGGGCACACCGTGACGACAATCGACCTTCCGATGGCGAGTTGAGAATGAGCCGTTTCGTTCGTACATTGCCCCTGCTCGACGCCGCCCCGGTTCGCGTCCTGATCTGCGAGGACTCCGCGGAGCTGCGCGACCTGCTGCGGATGCGGTTCGAGGCCGATCCCGGCACCGCCCTGGTCGCCGAAGCTGCCGACGGCGCCGAGGCGCTACGGATGGCGGCGGCGGTCTCGGCCGAGGTCGTCGTGCTCGATCTGGGAATGCCCGGGCCGGCCCCACGGGAGCTGATCGTCGGGCTCCAGCAGCGCGCGCCCGAGACGGCGCTGGTCCTCTACTCCGGGTCGTCGGGGACGACGCTCGGCGTCCACCGCCGCAACCTCTCGTTCGAGATCGAGAAGGGGACGCCGCCGGCCGAGGTGGTGCGGGTCGTGCGCGAGCTCGGGCGGGCCCGCCGACGGGCCGCCGCCGCTGCCGCCTGAGGGCGCGCGGGCACCGATCGGAGCTCGCCGGATCACGGGCTGCTGCCCGGGTTTGGGGTTCCCGGGGTTGGGGCGGCGGGCGCGGGCGGTCAGCGTGTGCGGGCCACAGGCGGGTCGGCCCAGGCCGTGGTGCCCTGGTGGCGTCAGCGGGCGGTCAGCGTACGCGGATCCCGCGGACGGCCACGGACCACGTCGGCGAGCAGCCGCCGGGCGATCGTGCGGTCGTGGCGGGCATCGGCCGCGGGGTACGGCGTGTCGGCGGTCCCGTACGGGACGTACAGCCGGATGCCGACGCCCAGCGCGGCCGCGATCCGGGCCGGCTCCCGCAACGGGAGGCCGAGCAGCAGCTCCAGCTCGCAGGGGGTGTCGGTGCGCAGCAGCTGGAGCAGCACGCGTTGGACCAGCGGACCGTCGTGCGAGGCGACGCCGACCGTCTGGGACGAGCCCTGCAGCTGCTCGGCCAGCCGCAGCATGGCGGCGGCGGGATCGAGGTCCGGCGCCCCGGGATCGGCCCACTGGCCCTTGATCAGGCGGACGCCGAGGCCGGTCGCGAGCGCTCGCTCGGCGTCCTCCGCGCTCCGTGGCCAGCAGCTCGGGAGCGCGACGGCGACCGCCTGCTCCGGATCGGCGCGGTAGGCGCCGGAGAGCGTCATCGGGGCGTCGAGGAGCTCGTGGGCGTCGAAGCAGACCGCGGTCCCGGAGGCCGCAGCCGCGGCGGTCACCCCGTCGATCAGGTCGCTCCGCCCCGCGAGCGCGCGGGCCTTGATCGCGACCGTCGCCGTCGGTGCGTGGCGGGCGACGGCGGCGACCATCGCCCGGTGACGGTCGGCGACCACGTCGGGCGGCGTCTCGCCCTGCGTCCAGCAGCCGACGGTCGCGGCGACGCCGCGCTCGGCGGCGCGGGCGACGACGGCGAGCGCATCGTCGAGGGTCGGGCCGGCGACGTAGGCGCGCGCGGCCCGGGTGGTCGCGGCCCGGCGGGCAGAGCGACCGACGCGGGCGGTCAGCGGCGTGCTCACGACGGTTCCCCGGCGGTCTCCTCGGCTCGAGCCCTCGCTCGCCGTCGCCGGCGGTTGTCGACCGCGCGAACGGCGTCGACGGTCAGCCGCCCGGCCCCCCGTGCCGTCGTCGGGTACGTGCGGACGCAGACCGTCTCCGACGCGTTCGTCGTCCAGGCCTGCGTCCACGGCTCGACGGTCCCGAGCAGCTCGACGGCGTGGAGACCACGTCCGGCGGCGTCGCGGACCGTCTCGAGCAACAGCAGCAGCCCAGGCGAGCAGCGGGTGAACGCGTCGGTGTGGCCGATCTTCAGGATCCAGCGGCGGTCGTCGGCCTCGGCCGCGATCTGCATCGCCGCGGCGATCCCGTCGATCCTCAGGAACGCGATCCGGAGGCTGCGGTCGGCGGCGGCCCCGCGGGCCCAGTCGAGGAAGAAGCGGGCGAGCGGCGGGTCGTGCCGGAGCGCGGTCCGCGAGCTGCCCTTCCAGCCGCCGGCCTCGACGTCGAGCGCCTCGGCGAGCAGGCCGTCGAGGCGGTCCGGGGTCGGCTGGTGGTGGTCGACGCTGATCGCGCCGTGCTGCTCGGCCCGGCGACGGGCCCGCCGCAGGTCGCCGGCGCGGCGCGACGAGAGGCGCCCCTCGGGGGCGGTCCAGCCCTCATCGAGGGTCAGGGTCGGCCAGGGATCGGCCGGTCGCGTGGTCAGCAGGCCGCGCCGGCCGAGCCCCCGTCGGAGCGCGTCGGGGGTCGCCGAGGAGCGCGGGATCCGGCTCAGGTAGAGCGGTCGCCGGAGGCCGACGACCGCCGTCGCGAGGGCGGCGCGGGCGGCCCGGTCGCGCGCGACGAAGTCCCCGGGCTCGGGCAGCTGCGCGGCTCCGAGCAGCTCGAGTGCTCCCCCGCGGCCGACGACCAGGGGAGCGACGGCGGCGACCGTGTCGCGGTCCTCGACGACGACGATCCGGAGACCGTCGCGGGGAGCGAACTCGCGTGCGGCGGCGGCGAACCAGGCCGGGCGGGTGAGCGGGCCGAGGCCGGCCGGCGGGTCCGCGGCCCAGCTGGCGGTCAGCCGTTCCAGCTCCGCGGTGGTGGTCACCACGCGGCTGGCGAAGGTGGTGGGGTCGGCGGGCCGTGGCCGGGTGCGGGCGCGGCGACGGCGGGTGCGGGGCTGGTCGGTCGCGGTGTGGGTCATCGGCTCGTGCAGTTGGAGGGGACCCGCTGGGGGTCGCGGGTACGGCGCGCGGACCGCTCCGGGGCCGCGCGCTGGCTGGCGGTGGGGAGGCCGATCGGCGTGCTCGAGATCGTCGCGCGGTCGAGCCAGAGGTCGAACGGGAGCTGCTGCTTGCCCTGCTCGATCGCCACGATCCCGAACCGCACGCGCGAGACCGGGCGGTCGTAGGCATTCGGGGCGGTCGTCGAGACCACCTGCTGACCGTCGACGTAGACCTGGCTGCTGGCGAAGCTGCCGCCGGACAGGCGCTGGTGGACCTCGAGCCAGAACCAGCGGCCGCGGGGCAGCGAGAACGCCGGACCGAGCTGCTCGGCCGGGGCGCCGACGTAGTGGCCCCGCTCCAGCCGGGCCTGACGGTCGCTGTTCCAGAGCACGATCCCGCCGAAGTCGCCCTGGTGACGGTACTGGGGGTAGTTGTCCCAGCGCATCAGGTCGATCTCGCCCTCCTGGCGCTGGTCGAGGTCCGGGGGCAGGAACAGCGCGACGGCGTAGTTGACGGTCGCCTCGGCCGGCCAACGGACGTGCATCACGCCGCGCGAGTAGCCGTTGGCGGTCCCGCCGCAGTAGCGGGCCTGGTAGGCCCGGCGGCCGTCGTAGTGCAGGGCCGCGCTGCTCCGCAGGGCTCCGTCGGAGGTCGACACCTGCGAGAAGTCGGCGAGGTCGCGGCGCTCCGCGTGGGCGGAGGTGAACCCCGGGAGCACGGGCGTCAGGGCAGCGATCGCCCACAGCACCGCGGTTCGCATGGAATCCCCGATCATCGGCGTCGATGTTCGCCGTCGCCCGCTTCCAGCACGAGGGAGATCCTTGCCCCGAGTGGGGCACGTGGGCGATCGCCGACCTGCTCCACGCTGCGCGAGCGGCGCGACGACGGTCGCTCCGCCTACGATGACGGGACATGGACGAGACGCTTTCTCCGTCGCCCGCGCTCGACGCCCTGCCGCGTCCCGCGGCCGAGCGCCCGCGCGAGATCTTCCGGATCGAGGCCCGTGCCGAGGAGGACGGCCTGCGGGCGAGGGCCGGGGTGATCGAGACGGCCCACGGCCCGATCCGGACGCCGGGCTTCGTGCCGCTGGCGACCAAGGCCACCGTCAAGGGGATGCTGCCGAGCGAGGTCGCCGAGCTCGGCTACGACATCGTCCTGGGCAACACCTTCCACCTGATGCTGACCCCGGGCCACGAGCACATCAAGCGCCACGGGGGACTCCACCGCTACATGCGCTGGGACGGGCCGATCATCACCGACTCGGGCGGCTTCCAGGTCTTCTCGATGGGCCACGGGACGGTCGCGGACGAGATCAAGGGCCGCACCAACCACAAGGGCAACGACGGTACGGGGGGCGGCCTCCGCTCGCACGGCCGGATCGACGCGATCGAGGAGGAGGGCGTCCGCTTCCGCTCCTACCTCGACGGCTCCAAGCAGTTCCTCTCGCCGGAGCGCTCGATGGAGGTCCAGGCCGCGCTCGGCACCGACCTCGCCGTGGTCTTCGACGAGTGCACGCCGTTCAACGTCGACCGCGAGTACACGGCCCGCTCGACCGAGCGGACCCACCGCTGGCTCGAGCGCTGCCTGACCTGGCACGAGCAGCACGCCCCGAACTGGCAGCTGGTCTACGGGATCGTCCAGGGCGGCGTCTACCACGACCTCCGCACCGAGGCGGCCGACCACATCGCCGCGTCACGGGTCGACGCGATCGCGATCGGCGGCTCGCTGGGGGAGGACAAGGAGCAGATGAACGAGGTCGTCGGCTGGACGACGGCCCGCCTTGGTGGTGCGGCCGAGCTGAAGCCGCGGCACCTGCTCGGGATCGGCGAGATCGACGACCTCGTCCGCGGGGTCGAGCAGGGGATCGACACCTTCGACTGCGCGATGCCGACCCGGCTCGGCCGCCACGGGATGGCGCTGGTGCCGGATCCCGCGAAGCGCTGGCGGGTCGACCTCTCGCAGGCGAAGTGGAAGGAGAGCCAGGAGCCGCTCTGCGAGGGCTGCCCGTGCCCGGCCTGCGCGCACGGGTTCACCCGCGGATACCTGCGCTACCTGGTCCACAGCAAGGAGCTGCTGGGGATGCGGCTCCTGACCCAGCACAACCTGGCCTTCGTCGCCCGCGTGATGGCGCGCCTGCGGCAGGCGATCATCGACGGCCGGCTGCCCGACGAGGCGGCGGCGATCCGCGGCGGCATCCTGCCGTAGGGCCGGGGACCGCGGGCGGGCCGCGGTCCGCGTCTGCGGTGGACCCGCGGTCCGCCGCCGATCGGCTCGGCCGCCGGAGCGGCCACCTCAGCTCCGGGCGGACCCGGCCCGGAGCCCGGCCCGGAGCCGGCGGGCCGCTGCCTACTTGGTGTTGTCCTGGATCAGGTTCTCGACCTTGTTGCCGATGTCCCGGAGCGAGTTGCCGCCGACGTCGCGCAGACGCGGCGCCACCTCCCGGGCCCCGACGTAGTAGATCGCGCCGCCGACGATCGCGGCCAGCACCAGCAGGATCACCAGCGAGCGGACGAAGCGTCCGAGGCAGCCGCGGTGGCGCTTCTCCGGCGGGGCGTCCTGGACCCAGTTGCCGGCGGGCGCCACGGGCGGGGTCCGCCGGGGCTCGCGGACGGTCCGGCGGGGGACGGCCGCGGCGTCGGCGGTCGCGGGGGCGCGCCGCCCGACGGCGGGCTGCATCAGCGTGCGGTCGCCGCTCTCGTCCTCGTGCGGCGTGAAGTCGCGGGCGATGTCGTCGATCTGGTCGCGGGGGACGATCGCGGTCGCGCCGGTTGCCGGATCGACGATCCGGGTCGGGTCGTCGGTGGTCGGACCGATTCCGGCGACGCCATCGTCGAGCGCGCCGGCGTACGCCTCGGCGCTCGAGTAGCGCATCCCCGGATCGAGGCTGAGCGCGCGGTCGACGACGAGGCTGATCTCCGGCGGGACCTCGGCGTTGAGCTGGTCGAGCAGCGGCGGAGCCTCGCGCTGCTGCTTGATCGCCAGCGCGGCCAGCGAGTCGGCCTCGTAGGGCAGACGCGCCGCCAGCATCTGGTAGGTCACGACGCCGAGCGCGTAGATGTCCGAGGCGGGGCCGACGTCGCCGCCGGTGGCCTGCTCGGGGGCGAGGTAGCTGGCGGTGCCGACGACCGAGCCGATCTGGGTGATCGACGACTCCTCGGCCATCGCCTTGGCGATCCCGAAGTCGGCGATCTTGACCGTGCCGTCCTCGGCCAACAGGATGTTGCCCGGCTTCACGTCGCGGTGGATCACGCCGTTGCGGTGCGCGTAGTCGAGCCCGCGTGCGGCCTGCCCGACGATCGAGATCGTCTCCGGCACCGACAGGTAGCCGCGCTCCTGCAGCAGCTCGGCGCCGGACTGGCCGCGAACGGCCTCCATCACGATGAAGTAGCGCCCGGACTCCTCGTCGAAGCCGAAGTCGAAGACCTGGACGATGTTGTTGTGGACCAGCCGCGCGGCCGACAGCGCCTCGCGACGGAAGCGCGAGACGAACTGGCGGTCGTCGGCGAGGTGCTCGGCGAGCAGCTTGACGGCGACGTGCCGCTCGAGCCGCGTGTCGAAGGCCAGGCGGACGGTCGACATCCCGCCGGAGCCGAGGCGGTCGCCGAGCTCGTAGCGGCCGGAGAGCAGATCGGCACTCATCGCAGCGCGTCCTTTGCGGCTTTGCGCGCTTCCTTCAACGCGCGCCGGATCTCGTCCGCGGTCTGGCGACCGCTCTCCCGAAGCTCCTTGAGGGCGCTGCGGGGCGTCCCGGCCGGTCCGTCGACGCCGGCCGGCGGGGTGCCGCCCGAGGTCCCGCTGCCGTCGCCGGTCCCTCCGCTGCCACTGCCGTCGGAGGGGGTCTCCGGCTCGGTGGTGCTGGGGGTGGTCTCGGTCGGGGTCTCCGGCGTCGTCTCGGTCGTCGTCGGGGTCTCCGGCGTCGTCTCGGTCGTCGTCGGGGTCTCCGGCGTCGTCTCCGTGGTCGTCGGGGTCTCCGGCGTCGTCTGGGTCGTCGTCGCGGTCTCCGAGCAGTCCTCGGGGATCGTCGCCTTCATCTCCTGGAAGCCCTTGCGCAGCCGGCGCTTGAGCGCGGGGTCGACCGACGACGGGAGCGCCTCGATCCGCTGGAGCCCCTCGTTGGCGGCGGCGGTCGCCTCCTCGCAGCGGCCTTCGGCCGCCGCCTGCTGGACGTTGGACAGGCTCGCCTGGAGCTCCTGGGCCGACGTGCCGTCGAGCAGCTTCGACGTGTTGCCGCATCCGGCAAGGGCAACGGTCGCGCAGAGCAGCACGAGAACGGCGGGGCGGGGGGCGCGCATGGGGGACAGGATCCGCAAAAGGCTACCGGCCGCGGTGGAGTCGCTCGGCCAGTGACACGGGAAGCCCAGCATCGAGGATCGCCTGAGCGGCCCCGTCGACGTCGTAGCGGACCCGGTGCCAGGTCGCCAGGCCGTCGAACGGATCGAGCTCCAGCCACGACGCACGCTCGTCCTCGTCGCGCGGCTGGCCGACGCTGCCGGGGTTGAGCAGCCAGCGGCGGGCACCGATCCGGATCTCGTCGCCGTCGCTACGGCGGACGCGGGCGACCGGCTGGTTGCCGTCGCGGGAGAAGGAGAGGGGAATGTGGCTGTGGCCGATCAGCGCGACCTGCTCGTCGAAGGCGTCGAGCGAGCGCTCGGCCTGCTCCGCGGTCAGCACGTACTCCCAGACCGGGTGCAACGGGCTGCCGTGGGCGAGCAGGCAGGACTGGGCTCGGCCCTCGGGGCGCAAGGTCGTCAGCCAGGCGCGGTTCTCGGCGGTCAGCTCGCCGGCGGTCCAGGCGGCGGCGGTCGCCGCATCGGCGCTGAAGGCGTCGGCGGAGAGCGCGCCGATCGCGACCAGGTCGTGGTTGCCGGAGAGGCAGACGGGGGCGAAGCGGCGGATGGTGGCGCAGCAGCCGTTCGGGTCGGCGCCGTAGCCGACGACGTCGCCGAGGCACCAGATCTCGTCGCAGCCGCGGTCCTCGACGTCGGCGAGGACCGCGTCGAGCGCGTGGCGATTGCCGTGGATGTCGGAGATGACCGCGACGTGCATACTCGAGCGATGGCGCCGATGGTGGTACGGATCCGGAGGCCGTCGTCCTCCCTCGCTCGAGGGGGAACGGTCGGGCAGGACCGGGGGACGGCGACGACGCTGCGCCTGGACGGGAGGACCCCGCCCACGCGAATCGAGACGGAATCGTACTTGACGGGCGCAGATCCGGCGCCCATGCATGCCGTACACCCTGCACGGTCGGGTCAGCACGGTCCCCGGCCCGGGGTGCGGGGACGCGGGAGGGCGGACCGGTGAAGGTCACCCTGATCGTGGTCGGGAAGGCGCGCGCGCCGTACCTCGACGACCTCGCCCACTACGAGAAGCTGTTGCGGCCGTACGTCAAGCTGGAGACGATCGAGCTGCGGGACGACGCAGGCACCGAGCAGGTCACCCGCCGCGTGCCGGAGCGGGCGCACTGCGTGCTGCTGGCGATCGACGGGCAGACCCGCGACAGCGTCGCCCAGGCGACCTGGCTCGAGCAGCGGCGGGCGAGCGCTCGCGACCTCTGCTTCGTGATCGGGGGCGCAGACGGGCTCGAGCTCCCGCGGGCCGACGAGCGCCTCTCGTTCGGGCCGATCACGCTGCCCCACCAGCTGGCCCGCGTGATCGTGCTCGAGCAGCTCTATCGCGCCCACCGGATCCTCCGCGGCGAGCCCTACCACCACTGATCCCTGATCCAGCGGTCAGCGTGGCCTCAGCCGCTGCGCGACGGCGAGCGGGGCGGCCTCGGCGACGCCGATCGGGCCCCCGTCCTCGAGGTCCCAGACGACCGAGAGCACGCTCTGGACGAAGCCCCACGCGCGGATCCGCTGCTCGTCGAAGCCCAGCTCCCGGGCCAGCCGCGCGGTTCGCCGGTCGAGCAGCTCGACGGTCTGCGGTCCGAGCTCCAGCGGGTTGTAGAGCATCGTCGCGGCCTCGTAGACCGGGTCCCCACGAAGGCCGTGCGGGTCGATCGCCAGCCAGCCACGGTCGCGGTCGCGGAGGACGTTGTCGTGGTGCAGGTCCGCGTGCAGGAGCACGTCGGGGCCGGCGGACCGCAGCAGCTCGTCGGCGACCCGCTCGGCCGTGGCCACGAGCCCGGCCGGCAGCGGGTCGGTCCCGGCGTCCTCGTGCCGGCGACGGTGGGCGCCGAGGTCCGCCATCCGCTCGGCCAGCGTTGGCAGTCCCACCCCGTCCGGTGCCGGACGCTGGATCTGCCGCAGCACCTCCGCGATCGCCGAGGTCGCCTCGTCGTCGGACCGCGGGACCAGCGTCGCGGCCGTCTCCCCGGGCACGATCCGCTCCAGCAGCAGGGCGCCGTCGGCCGCCTCGTCCTCCAGCAGCCGCTCGGCGCCGTGACCGCCGACGGCGGCCAGCCAGCGGGCCTCGTCGTCGAGGATCCCGGTCCCCGGCGGGACCAGCTTCAGGACGCAGTCGCTGCCGTCCTGCCGGGTCGCTGCCGCGACCCAGCTGTAGGAGAGCGAGAACGGCGTCAGCGGCCCCAGCGACCACCGCCGCCGCCAGCGGTCGACCGTCGCGGCCAACCCGTCGATCCAGGCGCGCCCGAGCTCGCCGTGGACGCCGACGATCGTGGCGACGAACGCGTCCGGAAGGCCTCCGGGCACGCCCTCGCGGACGTCGTCGCGCCGTTCACCGGGGACGCCGCGGGGGAGATCGTCGGTCGGGCGGCCGGGCAGCACCATGGCCGGGATCTTCGCGCGGTTGCCGATCGTTCGGGTCGCCCGAAGAGTGGTCGACGGCGTGTGGCGTGGTTGGCGACTGTTCGGGTCGTCCGAAGAGTGGTCGACGGCGTGTGGCGTGGTTGGCGACTGTTCGGGTCGTCCGAAGAGTGGTCGACGGCGTGTGGCGTGGTTGGCGACTGT
>NZ_JBWDOG010000005.1:0-275341 GCF_056269115.1 Patulibacter ginsengiterrae | reverse complement strand
CGGCACGTCAGCGGCAGGTCAGCGGTCCGTCCCGTCCCGCCCGCCGTCCTGCACCGCCGCGTCCCCGGCCAACCCCTCCGGCGCGGCCCCACCCCGCACGGCGTCGTCCGCCGCGACCTCGCGCACGGGGCGCTCCGGCCCCACGCCGCCCGCGCCCGGGTCCGGGACGGTCTCCGCCAGCGTCCGCAGCGCCGCCTCGAAGCCGCGCCGCAGCCACCAGCGGCCGCCGATCAGCAGCAGCGCCCGGTCGAGCGGTCCGGCCCGCAGGACCGTCGCCGTCAGCGTGACCGCCGTGCCGCCGGGAACCGGATCGAGCCGCCAGCGGACCCGGGCCCGGGTCCGTCGCCCGACCGTCGCCGTCCCCTCGATCGTCCGCTCCGGCTCGGTCGCCTCGACCGCCGCCCGGGTCGTCCGCGCGATCCCGAGCGGCCCGTGCACGCGCAGGACGCTCCCGTGGTGCCGCCCCGGCTCGCCCTCCAGGCGCACGACCCGCACGAACCGCTCGGCGATCCGCCAGTGGTTCTCGAGGTCGGCGAGGAAGCCGAACAGCGTCGCCGGTGCCACGGGGACGGTGCGGGCGGCCCGAATCGGCCGGCCGATCCCGTGCGCCCGCTCGTCGTGCGGAGCCGTGGCCTCAGCGGAGCGCCGCGACCAGCGGCGGGGGCGGGCGGCATCCTCGGGGCCTGCGTCCTCGAACGGCATCGGCCGCCAGCCTCTCAGCCCGCCAGCGCGCGACCGAGCGCGATCGCCGCCAGGCCGACCAGCAGGGCGACGACGACGTTGGCGATCGCCCATCGGCTCTGACGATCCTCGACCAGCCGCTGGGTCTCGAACATCCAGGTCGAGAAGGTCGTGTAGCCGCCAACCAGGCCCGTCCCCGCGACCAGGGTCGCGTCGGTCGAGGCCGCCAGCCCGGTCAGGACCCCGAGCAGGAACGCGCCCGAGAGGTTGACCGCCATCGTGCCGAGCGGGAGCGCCCGGCCGATCCGGCGCATCACCGCCCCGTCGACGAGGTAGCGCAGGAGCGCCCCGAGGGCGCCGGCGAGCCCGACCAGGACCGTCGTGCCCCCGCTCACGCCAGCACCCGGGCCCGACGGACGAGCTGCGAGGCGACGAAGACCGCGGCCAGACCGGCGACGATGCTGACCGTGGCGTACGCGAGGGCCAACCCGAACGCATCCGCGTCGAGCATCCGCAGCAGCTCGAGCTGCATCGTCGAGAAGGTCGTCAGGCCGCCGCAGAAGCCGGTCGCCAGCAGCGGCCGGCGGTAGGTCGTGACCGCGAGTCGCTCCTGCAGCCGGGTGAAGACGTAGCCGAGCGTGAACGCGCCGACGAGGTTGACCACCAACGTCGCCCATGGCCACGAGGTCGCGGCGTGGGGCCAGGCCTCCGCCAGCTCCGCCCGCAGGACCGCTCCGACGAAGCCTCCGACGAGGATCGCCGCCACCAACCGTGGATCGCGCGTCACCGGTCGGCCGCCAGCCGCAGCCCGCCCTCGTGACCGTCCGCGGTGGCGCGGCGGGCCGGGACGATCTCGCTGGTGACGAGGCCGGCCGTCCCAGTCAGCTCGTCGACGATCGCGAACAGCTCCGGGATCCGGCTCGGGCGGTCGACGATCGTGGTGATCACGGGCACGTGGCGGGTCGCCTGGAGGAAGCGGTCGCCATGCGGCGCGTGGTTGCCGTGGTAGCCCCAGACGCCGCTGAGGGTCGTCGCGCCGGAGCCGCCCGCCGCCTGCAGCTGGCGGATCAGCTCCTCGTGGACGCTGTGGCGGCCGTGGCGGTGGGCGTGGGAGCCGTGGACGGTCAGCTTCTGCCACAGCGAGAGGCCCTCGTGGTCCTCGTCCCGCAACAGCGGCGGGCGCGCGAGCAGCTCGCCGTCGCGCTTGCAGATCCGGACCCGCTCGGCGGTGATCAGCGGCCGTTCGAGCAGCACGCCGAGCTGTGCGACCGCGGCCGAGATCGGCCCGACGTCGCCGACGCTGAGGATCATCACCGGCACCTCGCGGTTGCCCGAGAGGAACGCCGCCCGCCGCCGCAGGCCGTGGCGCGTCCCGTCGACCCCGAGCAGCGCCGTCGCCCCCGCCACCCCCTGGTCGTGCAGCTCGGCGACGACCGCGCGCAGCGCCGGCTGGCCGTAGCGGGTCCGCTCGCGGCGGCCGACGTGGACCACCAGCCGGACCTGCTCGCCGGTCTCCTCCGCCAGCCGCAGCTCGCGGATCGCCTCGGCCGTCCGCTCCTCGGTCAGCTCCGGGTCCAGCAGCCGCACCCGTTCGACGGTGATCATGCCTCCGGTCTGGACGGCGACGACGTCGCGCAGGACCGCGTCGATCCGCTCGGCGGAGTCGATCGCGATCGAGACCAGCGGCGGGTCGAGCGAGAGGACCTCGATCTGCTCGCTGTGGAGCCGCTGCCTGCTCCCGAACCCCTCGCTGCCGCGGAGCACGATGCTCGCCTCCACGCGGTGGGCGGCGTAGATCTCCGCCAGCCGATCGCCGAGCAGCTGGCCGCCGTGACGATCGGCCTCGCCGTAGTAGCTGGTGATCTTCCGCTGCTCGCCGGAGCGCGGAGCGGACCCGGCGGTCGCGTCGGGGGCAAGGGGGCGAATGATGGCGCGGGCCGGAGTGGGAAGGAACGTCATGGCAGCCTCTACGAGCGTCGTTCGACGAAGTCGTAGAAGCCATCAGCGATCGGATCGCGGTTGTGGAGCGGGCCTCATCGCTCGTCGTCGCGCGTTGCGGGGCACCATCCATCCTGACAGATCACCCGCGCCCCTCGGGAACGTCTCGCGGCCACTCCCGGCGATCCGTCCGCCCGACGCGTGGCGCGCCACCAGGACGGGTAGAGGGTCGGCCATGACCGCCGTTCGGCCCCCGATCGACGTCGGCGAGGACCGCGCATGAACGCGAGCGACCGCCTGATCGTGATCGGCGGGGGAGCCGCCGGGCACACCGCCGCGATCGCCTATCGCGACGCTGGAGGGACCGGCGAGGTCCTGCTGCTGACCCGCGAGAACGCGCTGCCGTACGAGCGTCCGCCGCTGTCGAAGCAGTACCTGCGCGGGGAGATCGACTACGACGACCTGCCGCTCTCCGGCGCGGTCTGGCTCGCCGAGCGGGGGATCGAGGTCCGCCGGGCGACCGAGGTCGCACTGATCGATCCCGACCGCCGGACCGTCGCCCTGCTCGACGACCGGATCCTCGACTACGGCCACTGCATCCTCACCACCGGCTCGCTCCCGGTCCGTCCGTCGGTGCCGGGCGCCGACGACGAGCGGGTGCTGGTGCTGCGGTCGCTGGCCGACGGCGAGCGGCTGCGGGCCGCCGCCACGACCGCCCGCAGCGCGATCGTGGTCGGCTCCGGCTTCATCGGCTGCGAGGCCGCCTCCTCGCTCGCCGCGCGCGGCCTCGACGTCACGCTGGTGACCCCGGAGCCGACCCCGCACGAGTCGCGTCTGGGCGGATGGGTCGGGCGCCGGATCGCGGACTGGCTGGAGCAGGCCGGCGTCCACCTGCGGCTCGGCGAGCAGGCCTCGTGGATCGCCGAGGGACGCGTGGTCCAGCTCCCCTGCACCACGCTCGAAGCCGATCTGGTGCTGCTCGCGACCGGCGTCCGCCCCGACGTGATGCTCGCGACCCGCTCCGGGATCGCGCTCGACGACCAGCGGGTGCCGGTCGACGGGCGGATGCAGACCGTCCACGACGGCCTGCTCGCCGCCGGCGACGTCGCGCTCGTGCTCCACCCCACCGCCGGCCGCCGGCTGCGGGTCGAGCACTGGGGCGAGGCGCTGCGGATGGGCGAGGTCGCGGGCCGGACTGCGGCCGGCGAGGAGGACGCCTGGGACAACGCACCGGGGTTCTGGTCGACGATCGGCGGCCACACCCTGAAGCAGGTGGCCTGGGGCGACGGCTTCGACGAGATCCGCCACGTCGACCACGGCGACGGCTTCAGCGTCTGGTACGGCCGCGACGGCGTGACCGTCGGCGTCCTCACCTACGAGGCCGACGACGACTACGAGTGGGGGCGGCAGCTGGTCGAGGGCGGCAGGCCACTCCCCGAGGTCGGCGGTTGAGAGGGCCCCTGACGCTGTACCTTCGGGGGGATGTCCGTCGCCACCGTGATCGTCTCGGATCTGTGGCGCGAGTACGTCCAGGAGCCGGGCCGGCAGGGGATCTTCCTCGTCCTCGCCGCCTTCCTCGGCTCGTTCCTGTTCATCCGGACGAGCGCCCGGATGGCCCGCAGCGATCGCTTCCCGTGGTGGCCCGGCAGCGTCGTCACCGACAGCGGCGTGCACCTGCACCACCTGGTCTGGGGGATCGTCCTGATGATGGCCGGCGGCACCCTCGGGTTCGCGCTCGACGGGCGTCCGCCGTGGTTCGAGGTCAGCGCGGTGCTGTTCGGGATCGGGGTCGGACTGACCTTCGACGAGTTCGCGCTCTGGGTCTACCTGCGCGACGTCTACTGGGCGCGCGAGGGCCGGACCTCGATCGACGCGGTCGCGATCACCGCCGCGTTCATGGGCCTGGTGTTCTTCGGGATCAACCCGCTCCAGGTGACCGGCGACGACGTGCTCGCCACGCTCGTCTCCCTGGCCTACACCACCGGCGCCCTGCTGCTGACCGGGATCTGCTTCGCGAAGTCGCGGTTCTTCCACGGCTTCGCCGCCCTGGTCTTCTTCCCGATCGGGCTCTGGGCGCTGGCCCGGCTGGCGAAGCCGTCGTCGCCGTGGGCGCACTGGCGCTACGGGACCCGTGACCCGAAGCGCCAGGCCCAGGCCGAGGCGCGGTTCGGGCCCGACCGGCGGATGACCCAGCTCGTCGACCGGGTGCGGATGTTCGTCGGCGGGATCCCCCGCGACGTCGACCACCCGCTGCCGCCGCCCCCGGAGCGGGCGGCCCGGACCGAGCTCGAGGCGTCGGTCGAAGCCGCCCTCCACGTGCAGGCGCGGGCGATGGCCGAGGCCCAGGCGGCGTCGCGGCGGCGGCGCCACGGCGGCGACTAGCGGCGGCGGGCCTCCGCAGGCGAAGGCCGTCCGCGGACCGCGACCACGGCCGGGGCGACGTTCGCTCGGCGCCCCACGCCCTTCCGCACGGCGCCCATGCGGCACTCACGCGGGCGCTGCGGGCGCCGCGCCGGTGGCCTGACCGACCGCCCACCCGAGTGCGTAGTCAGCGATCTGCTCCCAGCCGTCGACGGCGGGGAGCAGGTGCGGGCCCGCGAACTCCTTGACCTCGGTGACGGTGTTCGACGTGTAGTGCTTGGCGTTGGACCGCTGGATCTTCGGCGGCATCAGGTGGTCTTCGCTGCCGGAGATGAACAGCAACGGCGCGCGGGCGTCGTTCTCGTAGTCGACCCAGGTGTCCTGGTGGCCGGGCTGGAGGTTCGCGAGCGCGCTGCCCCAGAAGATCCGGCCGGAGGTGGGGATCGCGTAGCGGTCGTACAGCTCCCGGGACCGCTCCTCGCTGAACGTGTTCGTGAACGCGTAGTGCCACTGCTCGTGCGTGAAGCCGACCGCCTTGTGGCGGTTCGCGGGGTTCTTCAGCACCGGGAACGTCGCCTTCAGCTGCGTGAGCGGCACGATCGGGACGCCCTCGGTCGGCGCCGAGTTGATCGCGACGCCGGCCGCCCCGAGGCCGCGGTCGAGCAGCAGCTGGACGAACGCGCCGCCGGCCGAGTGGCCGATCAGGATCGGCGGGGCGTCGAGCTCGCCGACGACCGCCCCCAGGCGCTCGAGGATCGCGGGCACGGTCAGCGCCTCGATCGGCGTGACGTCCGCGTTGAGCGCCTCGACCTCGACCTCGAAGCCGGGGTAGGCCGGCGCGAGCACGCGATAGCCCGCGCGCTCGTAGTGCGCGATCCAGTGCTCCCAGCTGCGCGGGGTCACCCAGAAGCCGTGGACCAGGACGATCGTGTCGGGGCCGTCGGGAGCGGGGCTCATGCGTTGTCCTCCAGGAAGGCGAGCAGGTCGGTTTCGAGCTGGGGACGGTATCGCCCGCTTGGGCGACGTCTCAGCGCATTCGGCGGACCATCCCCCGCGCCGGTCGCGCTGCTCGGACCCGACCGAGATAAGCGGAGAGGCTCTCCGCTACACTGACTGGACACCCTCTCCGCTTCTCGGCGAAGACGGAACCGCGACCTCCAAGGACCCCTCATGCACTACCGACCCCTCGGGCGCACCGGCGTCTCGGTCAGCCAGCTGTGCCTCGGCGCGATGATGTTCGGCGCCTTCGGCAACCCCGATCACGACGACTCGGCCAGGATCATCCACCGCGCCCTCGACGCGGGGATCAACGTCATCGACACCGCAGACGTCTACTCCGGCGGCGAGTCGGAGGAGATCGTCGGCAAGGCGCTGAAGCAGGGCAGCCGGCGCGAGAACGTGATCCTCGCCACCAAGGTCGGCCTGCCGTTCGGCGAGGACCCCAACCACCGTGGGGCCTCCCGGCGGTGGATCACCGAGGCCGTCGAGGGCTCGCTGCGGCGGCTGGGGACCGACTGGATCGACCTCTACCAGGTCCACCGCCTCGATCCGACCGTCGACATCGACGAGACCCTGGGCGTCCTGTCCGACCTGGTCCACGCCGGCAAGATCCGCGCCTTCGGCGCCTCGACGGTCGCCGCCTCCGAGATCGTCGAGGCCCAGTGGGCCGCCGAGCGCCGCGGCCGCGAGCGCTTCCGCACCGAGCAGCCGCCGTACTCGCTCCTGACCCGCGCCGTCGAGTACGACGTGCTGCCGACCAGCCTGCGCCACGGGATCGGCGTCCTGACCTACAGCCCGCTCGCCGGCGGCTGGCTGTCGGGCAAGTACCGCAAGGGCCGGGAGATCAGCGGTCCCGGCTCGGTCGCCCGGCAGCGCCGCTTCGCCGCGAACCTCGACGGGAGCTCCCCGGCGAACGCCCCCAAGCTCGATGCCGCCGACGCCCTCGGGGCGCTCGCCGACGAGGCCGGGATCACGCTCGTCCAGATGGCGATCGCCTTCGTCACCCGCCACCCGGCGGTCAGCTCGGCGATCGTCGGCCCGCGCACGATCGAGCACCTCGAGTCCTACCTGGCGGCCAGCGACGTCGACCTGCCCGGAGACCTGCTCGATCGGATCGACGAGATCGTCCCTCCCGGCCACACGGTCAACGTCGCCGACAACATGTGGGCGACGAGCACGCCGGCGTTGGACGCCGGCTCCCGCCGCCGCTAGGTCGACCGTGGTCCGCGGACCACGGTCGCGAGTGCGGCTAGGCCGCCGGGCGGCCGTAGCCCTCCTGGCGGGAGACGACCATCCCCTCCCGGATCCAGGTCATGCAGGAGCGCGTGTTCGGCACCCCGTCGACGATCACGAGGCAGTCGAAGCAGACGCCCATCCCGCAGAACACGCCGCGCGGCTCACCGGAGGCCGTCCGGCGGGTGGCCGCCTGGCCCTCGGCCAGCAGCACCGCCG
Organism: Patulibacter ginsengiterrae; assembly: GCF_056269115.1. Classification (NCBI taxonomy): domain Bacteria; kingdom Bacillati; phylum Actinomycetota; class Thermoleophilia; order Solirubrobacterales; family Patulibacteraceae; genus Patulibacter; species Patulibacter ginsengiterrae. The sequence goes on along the minus strand of NZ_JBWDOG010000005.1, from coordinate 267,910 downwards.
CGACGCTCTCGCCGAGGTGCGCCTCGACGGGACGCCCGTCGAGCGTGATCGTCACCAGCGGCCCGCGCTCGAGCGCGGGCCCGAGGGCCGGTCGTCGGAGGAACGCCATCGCCGGGCTCTCGCTCAGGCCGCCGGGGCGTCCGCGGTCAGCAGGCCCTCTTCGACGAGCACGGCGCGCATCGCCTCGAGCGCGGCGGGATCGGTGATCGGCAGCCGCGGCCGACGGACCTGGCCGGTCGGCTGACCGAGCATCCCCATCAGGACCTTCAGCTGCGACTGGTAGGCGCCCCAGTGCCCGGCCCAACCGCCCGGCAGCCAGAGCTTGGGGAAGAGCGCGTCGGAGCGCTTGGCGTGCGCCTCCGGGTACTCCGTCTCGCCGCGCCAGTGGGCCTCCCAGAACTCCGGGTCGGGGCGGCCGTAGAGCGAGCCGCCGCCGATCGTGCCGTCGCCCCCGGACTCGCGCAGGACCTCGAGGCCGCGCTCGCTCATGAACGGACCGAAGACCCGGATCCGCCCGATCACGGCGCGGACCGTCGCGTAGAACTGCTCGGCGTCGGGGGTGCTGTCCTTCAGCGCGACGACGTTCTCGATCTCGGCCAGCTCGCTCGCGAGCTCGGTGCCGATGTCGACGCTGGTGCCGTGCGGCCAGTTGTAGACGACGATCGGACCGTCGACCAGGTCGCTGACGTCGGTGTAGAACTGAACGATCTCGTTCGGGAACGGCTTCGCGTAGGGCGGCGGCGTGATCGCGACCGCGTCGGCGCCGTGGGCGAGCGCGTGGTTGGCGATCTCGGCGGCCTCGATCGCGGTGTACGCGGAGCAGCCGACGAAGACCGTCAGCCGTCCTGCTGCCTGGTTCAGCGCGGTCTCGGCGACCAGCCGGCGCTCGGCCGGCGTCTGCGCGAACCACTCGCCGCAGGTGCCGTTGACCATGATCCCGTGCATGCCCTGGTCGACGTAGTGGTCGACGAGCGCGCGGATGCCGTCCTCGTCGACGGCGCCGTCCTCCCGGAACGGGGTGATGAAGGCGGGGAAGTAGCCCTTGAAGTCGACGTCGTTGCGGTCCATGAGTGGTCCTTCTAGGGGTTGTTCTTCGTGGGGGTCGGCGCGACCGCGGGCGGCGTACCGCGGTCGAGCGCGTAGCTGGGCGGGAACGGCGAGGCCGTCGCGCTGCCCGTCATCTGCTCGGCGAGCTGGCGGGCCAGCAGCGGGCTCAGCGTGAAGCCGGTCGAGGCGATGCAGGCGTGGTAGCCGGGCACGCGCTGCGATTCGCCGACCACGGGCGAGAGGTCGTCGGTGAAGACGATCACGCCCGACCAGGTGCGGACGACGCGGACGTCGGCCAGCAGCGGCATCACGCGCAGGGCGACCGCGGTGTTGCCGGCGGCGCTCTCCCAGGCCGTCGGGTAGCGCCGCGGCGGCGGGGCGGCCGGGGTCGGCCAGCCGCCGCCGATGATGAAGGTGTTGTTGGCCGACTGCTTGAGCGTCAGCCGGCGACCGATGTGCTGCACCATCGGCTCGAGGATCCGCTCGCGCTGCTCGGTCACGTTGACGTGCAGGCCCTCGCGCCGGACGGGCAGCCGCAGGCCGACCATCCGCCCCAGCTCGCCGGCCCAGGCGCCGCCGCAGTTGACCACCCGGCGGGCACCGATCGTGCCGGCGCTGGTGTGGACGCTGAACCGCCGGGCGCCGCCGTCGGGGTGCTCCTCGATCGCGGTCACCGGCGTCTGGGTGCGGACGACCGCGCCGTGCTCGACCGCGCGCAGGGCGTAGAGCGGGGCCGCGATCAGCGGATTGGCGTGGCCCTCCTGCGGGCAGTACGACGCCCCGGCCAGGTCCTCGGCCAGGTACGGCGCGCGCCGCCGCAGCTCGTCGCCGGTGACGACCTCGGTCTCGATCCCGACCTTGGCCTCCAGCTCCTGCTTGTCGCGCAGGATCTGGAGCTGCTCGGCCGTCTCGGCGACCATCCAGCCGCCGGTGTTGTGGACGTCGAGCGTGGCGCCCAGCTCCTCGTGGAGCGTGTCCCAGACGCGGAACGCGTCGAAGTTCAGCTTGGCCTCGGTCAGCAGCCGCTCGGTGTCGACGGCCGCGGACCCGGCCGCGGGCAGCTGGTGGATCGCCAGCTGGATGTGGAAGCTGCCGGCGTTGGTGCCCGACGCCTCGCGGTTGAGGTCGGCCCGGTCGAGCAGGACCACGTCGACCCCGTCGCGGGCCAGGTAGTAGGCCAGCGCGGTGCCGGCGATCCCGCCGCCGACGACGACCACGTCGGTGGAGTCGGGCAGCGGCTGCTGGGTCTGCTCGTACGAGAGCCAGGTCGGCGCCGGGTCGTTGACGTAGGGATCAGTCATCGGCCAGCTCTCCGGCGGGGACGTCGGCGTCGGCGCCGGTACGGGTGAACAGCGTCTTGCCGCCGACCGAGGCGTCGGCGATGCTCGCGATCGGGGTCGGGCGGACCGGCATCCGCGGGGTCGAGAACGAGCTGCCCGAGAGCGGCGTGCCGTGGCGGCGGGCGACCATCGAGGCCACCTGGCGCTGGCAGTTGCGGCCCTGGCAGAGGCCCATCCCGGCGCGGGTCATCGCCTTGACGACGTTGATGTCGGTGGTCGTCTCGACGATCGTGTCGAGCTGGCTGCGGCGGACCTCCTCGCAGCGGCAGACGACCGTCTCCGGGGTCGGCAGCTCGTAGACCCCGGGGCCGACGGCGTGCATCCGCTGCATCGCGTTCCCGAGCCCCTGACGACGACGGAGCCGGGTGCGGGCGGGGCGGGCCGCGGCGTTGGCCTGCTCGAGGCTCAGCGCGCCGAGGTCCATCGCGGCGCCGAGGCCGGCGATCCGGCCCTCGGGGATCGCCACGTCGGCGCCCTCGACGCCGGTCCCGTCGCCGGCCGCGAAGACGCCGCGGACGGACGTCCGCAGCCACGCGTCGCGCTCGACGACCGGGCCGCCGAGGTGCTCGTCGTAGCCCATTCGGCAGCCGGCCAGCCGCAGCAGCTCCATCGAGGGCACGAAGCCGTAGCCGACGCAGAGGGTGTCGACGGCGACGGTCTCCTCCGTCCCGGGGACGATCCGCCAGTCGCCGTCGACGGCGGCGTGGACGACCTGCTCGACGCGGTCCTCGCCCTCGGCCCGCACGATCATCCGCTGGTAGCGGAGCGGGATCCGGGCCCGCAGCAGGTGGCTGCGGTAGCGGATCGCGTCGCGCAGCAGCTGGCTGTTGCCGCGGGCGGCGGCGGCGATCCGGGCGACGTCGCCGAGCCGCGGGGCGGGGCCGGCCTCGAGCGCCTCGAGGATGTTGGCCCCGTAGCCGTGCAGCTGCGCGGGGAAGGCCAGCGCCAGCGGACCGGCACCGGCGAACAGGATCCGCTCGCCGGGCAGCACCCGCTGGGTCTTGATCAAGGTCTGCATGCCGCCGGCGGTCAGCACGCCGGGCAGCGTCCAGCCCGGGAAGACGACGGGCCGGTCGTGGGCGCCGGGGGCGAGCACGATCCGGCCGGCGCGGACGGTCCGCGCGGGGGCGCCGTCCTCGACCAGGACGACCTGGTCGCCCTCGATCGTGACGGCGCTGGTGCGCAGGTGGATCCGAGCGCCCGAGGCCTCCGCGGCTTCGATCAGCGCCCGGCCCTGCCGGTACTCGCGACCCATCGCCTGGGGGTCGCGGACGGTGAAGCCCGGGCCGGGCTGCTTGTAGATCTGCCCGCCCAGGCTTACCCGCTCGTCGACGAGGCTGACGTCGAGCCCGGCCTCCGCCGCGGCGGCAGCGGCCGACATGCCGGCCGGTCCACCGCCGACGACGACGAGGTCGCGGTACTCGACGTCACGCGTCATCGGCTCAGCAGCCCTTGGGCATCGGCGGGAACTCGGTGACCGCGAAGTTCTTCTTGTAGAGCTTCGCGAGCGTGCCGTCGTTCTGCACCGTGCAGAGGAAGCCGTCGAGCTTCGTGACGAGCGCGTCGTTGCCCTTCTGGACGCCCCACGAGCCGTACTGGATGTCCAGCGGCTTGGCGAACGGCGCCTTCACGAGCTGGCCGGGGTTGGCGGCCTGGTAGCGGGCGAGGATGTAGTCCTCGAGCACGCTGGCGTTCGCGCGCTTCGTCGCGACCTGCAGGAGGGCGGCGTTCTGCTCGCTGAAGCCGGTCAGCTTCGCCTTCGGGAACAGCTTCTTGGCCAGCGACTCGCCGGTCGAGCCCTGGAGCGCCGTGAACGACTTGCCCGAGTTGTTGAAGGCCTCGATCGTGCCCGGGGTCGTGTCGCCCTTGGCGACCGCGACGACCTGCGTGTACGGGACGTACCCGCGGGTGAAGTCGATCGCGTTCTTGCGCTCGGGGGTCGGCGAGAGGCCGACGGAGACCATGTCGAACTTCTTGCTCTGGAGGCCCGGGATCAGGCCGTTGAAGTCGAGGTTCTCGATCTTCAGCTTGACGCCCAGCTGCTTGGCCAGGACGTTCAGCAGGTCGACGTCGTAGCCGGCCGGCTTGCCGTTCTTGAGGTACATCTCCGGCTCGAACTGGAGGTTCATGCCGACGGTCAGCGTGCCCGGGGTCTGCAGACCCAGGTCCGCCGACTTGCTGGAGCTGTCGCCCGACGCGGCGTTGGCCGACTTGTCGTCGTCCGATGATCCGCAGGCGGTGAGGGTGAGGGCGATCGCGGCGGTGGCGGCCGCGATCGAGGCCCGCCGGGCGTGCCGGCGGAACCGCGTGGTGGTGGTCATGGAAGGGTCTCCTTCGGGGATCTGCGGAACGCGAGCGGTGCTCACGCTGCTGCGTTGGTCGACTGCGGAGGGGCCGACATGCTGTCGATGATGGCCTGGATCCGCTGCTGACGACGACGGCGAATCGCTCGCGAGAGACGCCCGTTGGGCGGGCTCTCCAGCGTGCGCTCGATGAGGCGGAAGAGGAAGTCGAGAATGAACGCGACGATCACGTACAGGGCCGCGGCGGCCGTGTAGAGGACGAACGGCTGGAAGGTGCTGGCGACGAGGTTCTGCGTCACGCGGACGACCTCGAGCAGACCGATCACGGTGAAGGTCGAGGTGTCCTTGACCATCCCGATGAACATGTTGCCGACGTTCGGCAGCGCGATCTTGATCGCCTGCGGCAGGGTGATCGAGATGAAGATCCGGACCGGCCGCATGCCGAGGGCGAGGCCCGCCTCCTTCTGTCCGGGCGGCACCGCGTTCAGCGCCGAACGGAAGATCTCGGCCAGGAACGCGCTGTACAGCAGCGAGAGCGCGATCACACCGGCCTGGAAGACCGTGAAGCTGACGCCGAGCAGCAGCGAGACGCCGAAGTAGACCCAGATCACGCTGACCAGGGCCGGCACGCCACGGAAGACGTTGATGTAGATCGCCGCGATCCAGGAGAACGGCGCGGGCCGCATCCGGAGCAGGGCGAGGGCCATGCCCGCGACGACCGAGATCACCAGCGCGACGCCGGCCACCCCCATCGCGGTCATCAGGCCGTCGAGGAGCATCGTCCGGTTCTCCCAGACGAGCCCCCAGTCGTAGTTGGTCGCGAGAGGCATCAGAGGACCGCCGAGAGGAATTTCTGGGTACGGGGGTTGAGGCACTGGTCGAAGAAGCCGCGCGGGCCGCTCTCGACCACGACGCCGTCCTCCATGAAGACGTTGAGGTCGCCGATCTCACGGGCGAAGCCGAGCTCGTGGGTGACGATCACCATCGTCATCCCCATCTCGGCGACCTCGCGCATCGTCGCGAGCACGTCGCCGACGAGCTCGGGGTCGAGCGCGGAGGTCGGCTCGTCGAAGAGCATCACCTTCGGGTCGAGCGCCAGCGCACGGGCGATCGCGACCCGCTGCTGCTGTCCACCGGAGAGCTGCTTCGGGTAGTGCCCGGCGCGCGGCAGCAGACCGACGCGGCGGAGCGCCTCGGCCGAGCGCTGCTCGGCCTCGTCGCGCTTGACGCTGCGCACGGAGCGCAGCGGCAGGCAGACGTTCTCCAGCGCCGTGAGGTGCGGGAAGAGGTTGAAGGACTGGAAGACCATGCCGACCGAGCGCCGCAGGTCGAGCGGCTTGCCGCGCGGGACCGAGGCCTCGCCGGGCAGACCGGGGCCGTACTCGACGCCGGCGACCCGGAGCGAGCCCGAGGTCGGCTGCTCGAGCAGGTTGATGCTCCGCAGGACCGTCGACTTGCCGGAGCCGGAGGGACCGAAGAGGACGACGTGCTCGCCCTGCTGGACGCGCAGGTCGATGCCCTTCAGGACCTCGAGGTCGCCGAACGACTTGCGCAGCTCGCGCAGCTCGATGATCGGCTCGCCCGCGTCGGAGGAGGCGGCGTGCGCGGGCGTGGGATGGGTGTCAGGGGGCTGCGACACGGTCGGGGCTGCTCTCATTCGCGTGCGTCAGGTGGTCAGGTGAGGGAGGGTTCGCGGCCCGCCTACGCGAGCCAACCGCCATCGACGACGAGGATGTGGCCGGTCACGTACGACGATGCGTCGGACGCGAGCCAGGCAACGGCTTCGCCGATCTCGGTCGGCCGGCCCAGACGCCCGAGCGGGATCCGGGTGGTCGCCAGGTTGGCGAAGCCGTCCGCGGTCAACAGCGGCTTGGTCAGCTCGGTCTCGAGCGTTCCCGGAGCCACGCCGTTGACCCGCACCCCCGTCCGCGCGACCTCTTTGGCGGCGGCCTGGGTGATCATGCGTACGGCGGTCTTCGACGTATCGTAGACGGTCATATCGCTCGTCGACGCGGTAAACGACGAGGTCGAGCAGATGTTGACCACGTTTCCGGTCCCCCGCGGGATCATCGCCCGCAGTGCGGCCTGCACCATGAAGAAGGTTCCGCGCACGTTGACGTTGGTGACGCGGTCGTACTCGGCCGGCGTCACCTCGACCATCGGGCCGGACGACGCCAGCGCGGCGTTGTTGACGACGGTCGTCAACGGGGTCGCGGCGTCGAGCTCGGCGACGACGGCTGCGGCGGCCTCGACGTCGGAGACGTCGATCTGGATCGCGCGGGCGCGGTGACCGGCGGCGACCAGCTCGGCGGCGGTCGCCTCGGCCAGCGCGAGCTGGACGTCGGCGATGACGACGTCGTCGCCGCGGGCGGCGAGGACGCTGGCGATCCCGCGGCCGATGCCGCGAGCGCCTCCGGTCACGAGGGCGACGGGGGAATCAGCGGACATACGAGGCTCCGTTGAGGTCGAGCGTGGCGCCCGAGAGGTTGGGACAGGCGTCGCTGGCCAGGAAGGTGATCAGGCCTGCGACCTCCTCCGGCTCGATCAGCTTGCCGGAGGCGAGACCTTCGGCGACCGCCTCGGCTCCGCCGCGATCGGCGGCCGAGGCTTCCATCATCTCCGTCCGGACGAGGCCCGGAGCGATCACGTGGACGCGGACGCCGTCGCGGGCGTGGTTGCGCGCGACGGTCTGGGCGAGGTTGCGGATCGCGGCCTTCGAGGCCGCGTAGGCGGGCAGGTCGGCGACCCGCGAGCCCTGCTGAGCGGCCCAGCTGGAGAGCACGACGATCGTGCCCCCGCCGTGGGCGACGAAGTGGTTGACGGCCTCGCGCAGGAGCGAGGCCGGCTCCAGCAGGTTGACGCGGAGGGCGGTCTCCCAGCCGGCGTCCCAGCTCGCGTCGTCGCCGTCGATCGGCGTCGACGGCATGATCCCGGCGTTGAGCACGAGCACGTCGATCCGCTCGCGCCAGGCGGTCGCGGCCTGCCACAGCTCGCGACCGGCGCCGGGCACGGCGAGGTCGGCCTGGGCGAGCAGGCGCTGTGCCTCCGGCAGGGCGGCGGTCGCCGCGTCGGCGCCGTCGCGACCGCTGCGGTAGTGCGCGACGACCGAGGCGTCGGCGGCGGCCAGGGCCCGCGCCGTCGCCGCACCGATCCCGCGCGATGCTCCGGTCAGCAGCACGCTGCGACCGGTCAAGGAGATCGAGGAGCGCGTACTGGGCATACCTAGATGATCCCGCCGTCGACGGGCAGCAACTGGCCCGTGATCCCGCCCGCGAGACCGCTGGCGAGGAACAGGACCGCACCGGCGACGTCGTCGGGGGTGGCGATCCGGCCGAGCGCGGTGCCCGCGGCGGCGCCGGCGAGCGCGTCCTCGACCGGCAGGCCGTCGCCGGCGGCCCGAGCGGCCATCCGCGCCAGCAGGGCCTCGGTCGCGATCGGCCCGGGGGCGACCGCGTTGACGCGGACGCCGGCCTTGCCGAGCGAGAGCGCCGCCGAGCGGACGATCCCGAGCACGGCGTGCTTGCTGGCGGCGTAGCTGGTGAGGTTGGCGTCGCCGCGCCAGGAGTTGAGCGAGGCGGCCGCGACGATCGAGGCGTCGTCGCTCAGCCGCGGGGCGGCGTGCTTGATCGTCGAGGCGACCCCGCGGGCGTTGACGGCCAGGACCTGGTCGAACTCGTCGAGGTCGAGCTCGGCGATCGGGCGCCAGCGCGGCACGATCCCGGCGGCCGCGACGACCACGTCGATCCGCGGGAAGAGGCCGTCGATCGCGGTGAAGGCCTCGGCGACGGCGGCGTCGTCGGTGACGTCGACGGCGAGCGCGCCCCAGCCCTCGGGCACGGGGGTCTCGCGGGTCACGGCGCGGTCGAGCACGACGCCGTTGGCGCCCTCGGCGGCACAGAGGCGGGCGACGGCGGCGCCGATCCCGCTGGCGCCGCCGGTCACGACGACGTTGCGGCCCCGGAGCAGGCCGCTGGCGGCGGAGTGCGGGTCGGGTGCGTGGACGTCGGGGCCGGTCATACCGAGACCGCCGCGTCGCGGAGCAGGTCGTGGTCGGCCTTCAGGTCGCCACCGTCGCGGACGACGTCGACGATGATCTCGTCGACCCCGGCCCGGACCAGGTCCGGGATCCGCTGGGCGACGACGTCGCAGGCGCCGGCCGACTCGACGAGCCGCAGCACCAGCCGCAGCGCCTGCGGGTCACGGCCGGCCTCGGTCGCGGCGGCGGCCATCGCCGCCTTGCCCGCGGCGAGCTCGTCGGTGTCGATCTCCGGCACGGCCTGCTGGGCCAGCCAACCGTCGCCGAGGCGACCGGCGCGCCGGAGCGCGATCGGCGAGTGGCCGCCGACCAGCAGCGGGATCGTCGAGGTCGCCGGGGGCAGGCAGAGCGTGTCCGCGGCGAGCTCGTAGCGCTCGGAGGAGTGAGCGGCCGGGGTCCCGGTCCAGCACTCGCGGAGGATCTTCATCCACTCCGCCATCCGTGCGCCGCGCTTCTCGAACGGGACGTTGAGCGCCTCGAACTCCTCGCGCAGCCAGCCGGCGCCGACGCCGAGCGAGAGCCGCCCACCGCTGATCACGTCGATCGTGGCGGCCTGCTTGGCCAGCATCACCGGGTTGCGCAGCGGCAGCACCAGCGCGGCGGTGCCGAGCGTGGCCCGCTCGGTCGCGGCGGCCATCAGCGCCAGCGCGATCAGGGCCTCGAAGTAGGGGGTGTCGGTCGCCCAGGTCGCCTTGCCGTCCTCGGCGAACGGGTAGTGCGACTCGATCGTCCGCGGCAGGACGACGTGGTCGCTGACCCACAGCGACTCGAACCCGACGTCCTCCAGGTCGCGCGCCATCGTGGGGATCCCGATCGACGTCGGGAGCGGCCCGCTGTTCGGGACCTTGGCACCGAGACGGAGCGTCATCGCGTGCCCTTCGCCGGGCGCGCAACCTCGCCGACCGTGGGCGAAGCACCCGGGTCGGACGTGACGGAGAAGCGAAGCATTGACGGCACGATAAGTGAGAACGCTCCGCTCGTCAAGCGCACAGTTGGTCGCAGTGCGTGCATTCGACCACGGAAATGCGCGGATTGCGGCTACTTGTGCGTTCTGCGAGCATTCATGCAGCGCCCGTGAAATCCACGCGCGCCAGACTGGAACCAGTAGGAAGAACACAGGCGGGCACCGCGCTCCGGCGCCCGCGGAACCCGGTGTCGTCGCCGCGACGGCACCCGAGAAGAGGGCACGGGATGGCCGCAGACCGCAGTCACGGAACCATGATCGGCGTCGACCACATCGGGGTCGGGGTCACGGACATGGAGCGATCGCTCGCCTTCTACCGGGCGATCGGCTTCACCGAGGTCGCCTTCGACCACAGCGGGCCGCTGCCCGGCCTCGAGGCCGTCGCCGGCCGCTCCGGCACCGAGGCCCGGGTCGTGCTGCTGCGCAGCGCCAACGCGACCCCGCTCGGCCCGGCGGCGATCAAGCTCGTCCAGACCAGCGACCGGACCCCGCCGCCGATGCCCGAGGGCATGGCCTGGGGCGAGCTCGGGATCTGCGAGGTCTGCCTCCACGTCAAGGACCAGCCGGCGATGTACCGGCGGATGGTCGACGAGATCGGCGCCGCCAGCCTGATGGAGCCCGACGAGTCGCTGGTGCCGCCGCTCGACACCCGCTGCAGCATGTCCTACGTCGCCGACCCCGACGGCGCCAAGATCGAGATGATCGACTGGGCCGACCTCCAGCAGGGCTGGCCCGCCGAACCCGGCTTCCAGGGCGTCAACCACGTCGCCTTCGGCGTCAAGGACATCGAGCGCTCGCGCGCCTTCTACCGCGCGCTCGGCTTCACCGGCCAGCTGTTCGAGACCAACGGCCGGCTCGACTCGATGGACCCGTGGTTCGCCCCGCGGACGCCGCCGAGCCAGCACATGATGCTGTTGACCAACCCCCACGGCGGCGGCCTCGAGCCGGTCCAGCACGACCCGCCGTCGCCGGACATGCGCGGCGAGTGGGGCCACGTCGGGCCGTTCGAGTTCGCGATCGGCGCCCGCAACCTCGAGCTGGCGGTCGCGCACCTGCGCGCGCAGGGCGCCGAGCTGCTCTGCGAGCCGCAGACGATCGACCTCGGCGACGGCGCGAGCTGGCGCTACGCCTACTTCCAGGACCCGGACGACCTCTTCGTCTCGGTCACCGAGGTCCGGGCCTAGCCGGTTGGCGCTGAGGCGGCCGTGGACGCGGCGCATCTCGGGCCGGCTGACGCTCGGCAGGCCTGGCGGCCAGCTCTCGCATCATCCGCCCCGACCTGCTTGGTCCACGATCACCTCAGCGCCAACCGCCGCCTCGCACCAACTGGCGTCAGCTTCTGGCGTCAGACGAGCCCGGATAGCGACGCAACCTGACGCCAGTTCGGCCAGCCGACGCAATCTGACGCCAGTCCTCCCGTGGTCGCGTTCGCTCCGCTCCCGCGGATCAGCGGGCGGGCCCGGTGTTTCGCTCGACCGACCCCGACAGGCCCGCCTCGATGTTCGTCGCCGCCTGCTGGACCGCGGGCAGCAGGCCGCGCATGTCCTCCGCCGACTTGCGGCCGATGTGGGTCGAGACGTTGATCGCCGCGACGACCCGGCGCGAGCGGTCGCGGACCGGGACGGCGAGCGCGATCAGGCCCTCCTCCAGCTCCTGGTCGACCATCGCGTAGCCCTGCTCGCGGATCCGCAGGATCTCCTCGCGCAGGCGGGTCGGGTCGGTGATCGTACGGGGCAGCAGCGCCGGCATCTTGACGCGGGCGAGGTAGCGCTCGAGCGCGTCGTCGGGCAGTCCGGCCAGCAGCACGCGACCGAGCGCGGTCGCGAAGGCGGGCATCCGCGCGCCGACGTTGACCGAGATCGTCATCAGCGCCGGCCCGGGGACCCGGACCACGTAGACGACGTCGCCGCCGTCGAGGATCGCGCCCTCGCTGGCCTCCTGGGCGTCGGTCACCAGCTGCTCGAGGTGCGGCAGCGCGACCTCGGGGAACGACAGCGCCGAGAGGTACGAGTACCCCAGCTCCAGCACCCGCGGGGTCAGCTCGTAGCGGCGCCCGTCGGTGGTCACGTAGCCGAGCTCGACCAGCGTCAGCAGGAACCGTCGTGCCGCCGCCCGGGTCAGACCGGTCATCTGGGCGATCTCCGTGACCGTCAGCGACGGGGTCTTGGCGCTGAAGACGCGGATGATCGCCAGGCCGCGCTCGAGCGACTGGACGAAGTCGCGCGACCGCGCGGGGGCCTCGTCGTCGTCCGCCGTCGCGGGGCCTGGGCTGCTCGTACTCACGGGCGCAACCTACCGTTCCCCGCCGTCGGCGGACTCCGTCGCCCGCGCGGCCTCGAGGGTCATCAGCAGTCGGTCGCGCCAGTCGACCCGTGCCGGCCAGTCCTCGAGCGGCAGCAGCGCGCGGCGCTGGGCGGCGACCTCCGCGACCAGCTCCGGGGTCCACGGATCGTCCTGGCCGCGCTCGGCGCCCTGCCGGGCGTAGGACGGTCCCATCCGCTCGGCGTGGGCCGCGATCCCGCCGCGGGTGTTGAGGTCGACCGTCTCGAACGGCCCGATCACCGACCAGCGGCGGCCGAGCCCGTCGCGGACGACCCGGTCGACGTCCTCGACCGAGGCGACCCCGTCGCGGACGAGGCAGTAGGCCTCGCGCAGCAGCGCCCCCTGGAGGCGGTTGAAGAGGAAGCCCTCGACCTCGCGCCGGACCCGCACCGGCGACATCCCGACCGACGCCAGCAGCGCGTCGACGCGGTCGACCAGCGCCGGGTCGGTGAACGGTGCCGGGACCAGCTCGACGACCGGCAGCAGGTAGGGCGGGTTGCCCGGGTGCACCACCAGGCAGCGGTGGCGTCCGGACAGCTCGTCGGCGAACTCGGAGGCGGTCAGGAACGACGAGGACGACGCCAGCGGCACGTCCGGCGCTGCCGCGGCGTCGAGCGCCGCGAACAGCTCGCGCTTGAGCGCGACGCTCTCCGGCGCGCACTCCTGGACGTAGCCGGCGCCCTCGAGCGCCTGCTCGAGCGAGACGCTGCGGCTGACGCGCGCGGCGACGGTCGCCGGCGCCTCCGCCAGCAGGCCGTGGCCGTGCAGCTCCTCCAACCGCAGCAGCAGCTCGCCCTCCGACGCCGCCAGCCGCTCGGCGTCGGGGTCGTGGACCGTCACCGGGTGGCCGCCGCGCGCGAAGACCAGCGCCCAGGCGACGCCGATGCTGCCGCTGCCGACGATCGCGACGGCGACCGGATCGGCGGGGCCGGGGGCTGCCCCGCTCATGCCGTCGCCCGCTTCCGGACGTGCGCCCGCCAGGTCGTCGCCCAGCGGGCGGGATCGTCGACCCCGTCGACCTGGACCTGGTGGATCGCCTGGTTGTGGGGTGCGGTCCGGACGATCTCCGGGTTCGCGTAGGCCTCCTCGACCACGTGCTCGAGCACGTCGATCCAGAGGTCGATGTCCTCCTTCGACCAGGTCTCGCCCGCCTCCGGGGTGACCGGCTGGGGCACGATCCACGGCTCGTGGCTGAGCCACGGCGCATCGACGCCGAAGTCGACCATCCGGTTCTGGATGTCGTGGACGTCGATCCCGGTGTCCTCGGCGACCTGGCCGAGGCTGTAGCGGGTCATCTCCAACCGGTGCTGGGTGACGTGCGGCTGCGACTTGGTCAGGCCGCGGATCTTCAGCAGGCGGCCCTCCATGTAGTTGTTGGCGATCACCGAGAGGTCGGCCGCCTGGCGGAGCCCCTCGGCCCCCAGCGAGCGCGCCCACGAGTAGGCCTTGACCACGACCGGGACGTTGCCCCAGTACTCGCGGACCTTGCCGATCGACTGCGGGCCCTCCTCGTCGAGCAGGTAGGTCCCGTCGACGAGGTCGACCAGCGGCCGCGGCAGGAACGGCACCAGCTCCTCCGAGCAGCCGTAGGCGCCGACGGCCGGACCGCCGCCGCCCTTGGGGCCCGCGAAGGTCTTGTGGAGCATGTACATGCAGGCGTCGAAGCCGAGCTCGCGGGCGCGGATCCGACTCATCACGCCGTTGAAGTTGGCGTGGTCGTAGAAGCAGAGCCCGCCCGCCTCGTGGACGATCCGCACCCACTCCTTGATCTCGGGGTTGTAGATCCCCATGTCGTCCGGGTTGCCGACCATCAGCGCCGCGGTCCTGTCCGAGACGGCCGCCTTCAGCGACTCGAGCGTCGGGTAGCCGTCGGGGCCGAGCGGCAGCGTGACCACGTCGAAGCCGGCCGCCGCGGCGGTCGCCGGGCTGCACGGGTGGGTCTGGATCGTGGTGATGACCTCGGTCCGCTGGGCCTGCTCGCCGCGGGACGCGTGGTAGGCGCGGGTGATGCAGGCGTGCGTGTAGGCCGCGTCGGCGCCGCCGCCGGGCTGGAAGACGAACCGCTCCATCCCCGACAGCTCGCGCAGGATCTGCTCGAAGCCGTGGACGATCTCGAGCACGCCCTGGAGCGTCGACGGGTCCTGGCCGGGATGGACCTCGGCCAGCTCGGGGCGCGCGGTCACCCGCTCGTTGACCCGCGGGTTGTACTTCATGGTGCAGGTGCCGAAGAGGTTGACGCCCATCATGCCCAGCGTCATCTGCGACAGGTGCAGGTAGTGGCGCTGGACCTCGAACTCGGACAGCTCCGGCAGCGCCGGCGGGGTCTGGCGGCGGACGCCCGCGGGCAGCAGCGAGGCGACGTCGGCGCGGACGGCCTCCTCCGGCTCGGGGGCCAGGATCCCGCGGCGGCCGGGGCGGCCCATCTCGAGCACGACGGGCTCGTCCCAGACGGCGGCGTGGTAGCGGGGCAGCGCGTTGCTCATGCGGCGAGCACCTCCTGGAGGCTCGCGACGAGCCGGTCGATGTCGTCCTGGGCGTGGACCTCGGTGACGCAGTAGAGCGCCCGCTGGCGCGGGTCGTCGGCGCCGCCGGAGAGGTCGCCGCCGCCGAAGATCCCGCGCTCGAGCAGCGCGGCGTTGATCTCGGCGACGGTCTTGCCGGTCATCGAGAAGTCGACCACCAGCTCCTTGAAGACGTGCTCGTGGGCGATCTTGACCCCGGGCAGCTCGGCCAGCCGGCGGGCGGCGTAGTGGCTGCGCTGGAGGATCAGCTCGCCCAGCTCGACGAAGCCGTGCGGCCCCATCAGCGCCATGTAGGTCGCGTTGACGACGGCCCACAGGTACACGGAGTTGCCGGTCCAGTCGTTGCCGTCCTCGCGGCGCCCGTAGGAGGACTGCTCGAACAGCGCCATCGCGAAGCCGACCTCGCCCGCGACCCGGGTCGGGGCGATCGAGACCTGGAGGGTCGGGTACTGGCGGGCGTAGCGCTCGTCGTCACGGGTGGCGATGAAGCCGCCGGTGCCGCCGCCGCAGTTCATGTGGATGCCGAGCGGCTGGGTCGAGCCGACGACGATGTCCGCACCGTAGGACGGCGGCGGGGCGAGCACGCCGAGCGAGAGCGGGTCGACGCCGACGATCGTCTCGGCGCCGGCCGCGCGGGCGACGGCGGCGAGCTGCGCGCCGCGGGTCTCGATCGCGCCGTGCGACGAGGGGTTCTCGAAGTAGACCGCGGCCGTCTTCGCGCTGACCAGCCGCTCGAGGTCGGCCAGGTCGAGGCCGCCCGTCTCGGGGTCGACGGCGACCGTGACGATCCCGATGTGCCCGGGCAGCTCGGTCGGGTCGCAGTAGGTCCGCAGGACCGCGAGCCGCTCGGGGTCGAGGTTCTCGGGGACCAGGACCTCGTAGCGGTCGGTGATCCGGCTCGCCATCCGGACCGCGTGGCCGACGGCGCAGCCCCAGCTGTAGACGGGCAGGCCGACGAAGTCGAGGTCGACCAGCTCGCCGAGCATGCTCGCGAACTCGAACCAGGCCTGGTTGCGGCCGTGGTCGGAGGCGGGGGTCCCCCACTCGGAGGTCACGAACTCGGTCCGGCCCGCGATCTCGTCGCAGATCGCCGGCACGTAGTGCGGCCAGACCCCGCCGCCGAGGAAGCTCAGGTGGTCCTCGGTCGAGCCGTTGCGGCCGAGGGTCGTGCGCAGGTGACGCTCGAGCTCGGCCTCCGAGCGCAGCGCCCGCGGCAGCCGCAGCTCGCCCTGGAGGCGGTGGTCGGCGGGGATCTGCTCGAACAGCGTCTCGGCGTCGTCCACGCCGATCGCGTCCAGCAGCTCGCGCCGCAGCGCGGGCGCCGAGTTGGCCATGTACGGGTGAGCGGACGGGGGTGACATGCAGGAGCCTCCGGGTGGGGTCAGGGGCACAGGCGCATCACGACGGTCTCACGTCGTGACACTCGGACGGGTAGGTAGCCGCAGACGACCTCGTCGACGGCCGGGTCGCCGGTGTCGACGCGGAGCACCGGCGGGTCGAGCGTGATCAGCTTCTCGCGGGCGGCGACGATCCGCAGGCCGTCGCGCCCGATCCGGCCGACGACGGCGGCGGAGAGCTGCTGGTTGCCGCGGCCGAGCAGCGAGCCCTGGCCGCCGACGACGCCGAGCGCGAGGAGCGCCTGCGGCGACTCGTCGAGCAGCCGCAGGATCGCCCGTTCGTCGAGGTCGCGGCCGAGCAGCTCGCCGTCGCGGACCGCGTCGACGCCGAGCAGCGTCGCGGGCAGGTCGAGCGCCCGCATGATCCGGGCGGTGGTGGTGCCGGGACCGACGAGCAGCAGCGTGCCCGGCTCGAGGTCGGCGACGATCCGGGCGGCGGCGCCGTCGAGGTCGTGGTCGGAGACGCGCGGCGGACCGCCCTTGGCGGCGAGCACGCGGCCGGCGTCGCGCGGGACGCGGACGACGCCGTAGAGGTGGGTGGCGATCCGGCCCTCGCGGACGGCCGCCTCGTCGATGTCGGCGACCTCGGCGTCGCGGAGGCCGATCGCGGCCGGATCGAGCAGGTAGGCGGCAGCGGCCTCGCCGGCTGCCTCGGGGGTGGCGGCGAAGACCCCGGAGTGCATCTTGACCCCGGTCGGGAGCCCGAGCACGGGCAGCGTCGCGCCGATCGCGTCGTAGACGTCGCAGATCGTGCCGTCGCCGCCGGCCACCAGCAGCAGGTCGACGTCGAGCCGGCGCAGCTCGCTCGCGGCCGCGCGGGTGTCGTCGGCGGTGGTCGGCTCGCCGGTCGCCCCGGGCAGCTCGGTCGTCCGCAACCCGACGGCGCGGGCCTGGTCGGCCCCCATCTCGCCGGGCGCGGCGACGACCTCGACCTCGGGCGCGCGGTCGGCCAGCCGCCGCAGCGCCCGCACGGTCCGCACGCCCGCCAGCGGCCGCGCGCCGAGCACGACGGCCCGGCGCTGGATCGCGCCGCCGTCGCTGCCCTTCAGCCCGACCCGCCCGCCGAGCCCGGCGACCGGGTTGACGAGCAACCCCAGCCGGAGGGGCCGCGACGGATCGGGTTCGGGCGACGGCGGCACGGGCGGGCGGTGTGGTCGGGGGCTAGACGCGCTCGCGGACCAGCTCGTCCGCGACCTGGTCCAGCGCCGCGCGGGCCCCGGACACGATCGCGCCGATCTCGTCCTCGCTGATCACGAACGGCGGCGAGAACGAGATCGTGTCGGCGGCCGGGAGGGCGCGCGTGATGATCCCGCGGTCGAGGCAGGCCCGGGTGATCCGGGCCGCGACCATCTGCGACGGGTCGAAGCGGGTCATCGGATCGCGATCGGCGACGAACTCGACGGCGCCGACCAGGCCGATGCCACGGACCTCGCCGACCAGCGGGTGGTCGGCGAAGGCGTCGTTGAGCGCCTTGCGCATGACGTCGCCGCGGGCGTTGACCTGCTCGATCAGCCCGTCGCGCTCGATCAGCTCGAGGTTGGCCAGCGCCGCGGCGGCGGCCAGCGGGTGCGCGCTGTAGGTGTAGCCGTGCTGGAAGACCCCGTCCTCCTCGCTCGAGACGACGTCCCAGACCTTCTGCGAGACGATGCAGCCCGAGAGCGGGACGTAGGCGGAGGTGATCCCCTTGGCGACGGTCATGAGGTCGGGCTCGATGCCCAGCAGGTGGCTGCCGAACCAGCTTCCCAGACGCCCGAACCCGCTGACGACCTCGTCGGCGATCATCAGCACGTCGTACTTGCGCAGGACGGCCTGGATCGCGGGGAAGTACCCGTCCGGCGGGACGAGCACGCCGCCCGCGCCCTGGACGGGCTCGGCGATGAAGGCGGCGACGGTGTCGGGGCCCTCGGCCAGGATCAGCTGCTCGAGGTCGTCGGCCAGGCGCTGCGAGAAGGCGGCGTCGGTCTCGCCCGGGAGCGCGTCCCAGAGCCGGTACGGGGCGCTCGTGTGCTTGATCTGCGGCAGCGGCAGGTCGAAGCTCTTGTGCATCGCCGGCAGGCCGGTGAGGCTCGCGGAGGCGATCGTCACGCCGTGGTAGCCACGGTTGCGGGCGATGACCTTCTTCTTCTCGGGCCGGCCGAGGATGTTGTTGTAGAGCCAGACCAGCTTGAGCTGGGTGTCGTTGGCGTCGGAGCCGCTGTTGCCGTAGAAGATCTTCGACATCTGCGGGCCGGCGAGCTGGACGACCTTCTCGGCCAGCACGGCCGGCGGGGCGGTCGCCATCGACGAGAAGCCGTGGAAGTACGGCAGCGTCAGGGCCTGCTCGTGCAGCGCGTCGGCGATCTCCTGCCGGCCGTAGCCGGCGTTCACGCACCAGAGGCCGGCCATCGCGTCGATGTACTCGGTGCCGTCGGCGGCGGTCAGCCGCGCGCCGGAGCCGGACATCATCATCGCGGCCGCGCCGTCGCGCTCGTGGCGCCCGGCGTTGCTGAAGGGGTGGAAGACGAAGCGACGGTCGGCGTCGCGGGAATCGGTTCGTGCAGTCACAGTTGCTCGCATTGCGGTCAGGTGCGCGGTCCTCGCACATTCGCAGACGAACGCGTCGTTGTCCAGCGTTTTGCACGGATTGCGTTCAATTGCGCGTTATGCGAGCATTCAGACGTTCGCTGTCCCGTTTCCCGAGCCCCCGCAGGAGCACGCCCATGACGACCCTCGCCTTTCCCTTCGCGCTCAACGACCCCACGCTGCTGCGGGACGAGCTGTACGTCGACGGCCAGTGGAGCCCCGCAGCCACCGGCGCTCGCGCCGAGGTCACCGACCCCGCCACCGGCAACGCCGTCGCGACCGTCGCCGACGGCGACCGCAGCGACGCGGGCCGGGCCGTCTCCGCCGCGGCCACGGCCTTCCCCGCCTGGGCCGCCCGCACCGCCAAGGACCGCTCGAACGTCCTGCGGGCCTGGTTCGACTTGATCGTCGCCCACGCCGACGACCTCGCCACGATCATCACCGCCGAGCAGGGCAAGCCGCTCGCCGAGGCCAAGGGCGAGATCCTCTACGGCGCCTCGTTCGTCGAGTGGTACGCCGAGGAGGGCAAGCGCGCCTACGGCGACGTGATCCCGACCAACGTGCCCGGCCGTCAGCTGCTGGCCGTCCGCCAGCCGATCGGCGTCTGCGCCGCGATCACGCCCTGGAACTTCCCGATGGCGATGATCGCCCGCAAGCTCGCGCCCGCGCTCGCGGCCGGCTGCACGATGGTCGTCAAGCCCGCCCCCGCCACCCCGCTCTCCGCGCTCGCGCTGGCCGAGCTGGCCGACCGCGCCGGGATCCCCGCGGGCGTCGTCAACGTCGTGCCCGGCCCGGCCGAGCAGGTCGGCGGCGAGCTGACCGAGAACCCGCTGGTCCGCAAGCTGACCTTCACCGGCTCGACCGCCGTCGGCAAGCACCTGATCCGGCAGACGTCCGAGACCGTCAAGAAGCTCTCGCTCGAGCTGGGCGGCAACGCTCCGCTGATCGTGTTCGACGACGCCGACCTCGACGTCGCCGTCAAGGGCGCGATCGACTCGAAGTTCCGCAACGCCGGCCAGACCTGCGTCTGCGCCAACCGGATCCTGGTCCAGGACGGCATCCACGACGCGTTCGTCGAGCGCTTCACCGCCGCCGTCGCCGCGCTCAAGGTCGGCAACGGCTTCGACGTCGGCTCCGAGCAGGGGCCGCTGATCAACGACGCCGCGCTGCAGAAGGTCCGCGAGCACGTCCAGGACGCCGTCGACGGCGGGGCCACCGTGGCCTGCGGCGGCGACGCCCACGAGCTCGGCGGGACGTTCTTCCAGCCGACCGTCCTGACCGGCGTCACGTCGGAGATGCGGATCGCCACCGAGGAGACCTTCGGGCCGGTCGCGCCGATCTTCCGGTTCAGCGAGGAGGCCGAGGCTGTCGCCCAGGCCAACGCGACCGAGTTCGGCCTCGCGGCGTACTTCTTCTCGCGCGATGCGGGCACGATCGCCCGGGTCGGCAACGCGCTGGAGTTCGGCGTCGTCGGCGTCAACACCGGCCTGATCTCGTACGAGGGCGCGCCGTTCGGCGGCGTCAAGCAGTCCGGCCTCGGCCGCGAGGGCTCGCGCCACGGCCTCGACGACTTCCTCGAGCTGAAGTACCTCTGCGTCGACGGCCTCGGCGCCTAGTCGGAGTCGCGGTCGGTGGTCGGCCTGCACGGGGCGGGTCGGCCGGACGGCGGTCGGCCGGACGGCGGTCGGCCGGACGGCGGTCGGCCGGACGGCGGGGCTCCGTGGGCGGCGGCCCAGGTGGAGTCATTTCGCGTCACCTCACCGAGCTGGGGTCATTTCGCGTCGCTATCCGACGCAAACTGACTCCAGAGCCCGAGACCGACGCGTCCTGACTCCAGATCCCCGACCGGCACAGCCTCTCGGCGTCCTTTCGCGTCGCTCCTTCCGGCCCGGCGTCCATGTGCGTCGCCCTTCGACGCGAGATCGCACGCCAGAACCCGGCCGCCGACGCGAGCTGACTCCAGACCGTCCGAACCGGCGGCGTCTTGGCGTCGGTTCGCCTCGGTCCCCGCACGCGTGCGTCAGACTCCGGGCATGACGCGCCCCGACCCGCTGCTCGGCGACGGCTACACGACGCGGACGATCCCGCTCACACCCGACGACGAAGGCCCCGTCGAGGCGACCCTCGTCCGCCACGCCGCCAGCGACGGCGAGCGGGCCGTGCTCTACGTGCACGGCTTCGTCGACTACTTCTTCCAGCGCGAGCTGGCCGAGTTCTACGCCGCCCAGGGCTACGCCTTCTACGCGCTCGACCTGCGCAAGTCGGGCCGCTCGCTGGGCTCGCACCAGACGCCCTACTTCGTGCACGCGATCGGCGACTACTTCGAGGAGCTGGACGCCGCGGCCGCCGCGATCCGGGCCGACGGGCACCGCCAGATCCTCGTCAACGGCCACTCGACCGGCGGCCTGACCGCCGCCCTCTGGGCCCACGCGCGCCGGATCGGCGGCGGCCCCGACGCGCTCTTCCTCAACAGCCCGTTCCTCGACCTCAACATGCCGGCGGTCGTCCGCGAGCTGACCGGCGGGCTGGCCGCAGCCGTCGGGCCGCGGCGGCCGTACCGGATCCTCCCCGGCGGGCTCTCGACGCTCTACCCGCGCAGCATCCACCGCGACCACGAGGGCGAGTGGGAGTTCGACCTCGCGCTCAAGCCGATCGAGGGCTTCCCGGTCCGGGCCGGCTGGCTGCACGCGATCCGCCGCGCCCAGAAGCAGCTCCACCGCGGGCTCGACGTGCGCGTGCCGACGCTGGTGATGTGCTCGACCGCGAGCAGCGCCCCGCGCGGCTGGGACGACGTCCTGCTCCGCTCCGACAGCGTGCTCGACGCCGACCTGATCGCCCGCTGGGCGACCGCGATCGGCCGCCACGTCAGCTGCCTGCGGGTCGAGGACGGGATGCACGACCTGGTGCTCTCCGCCGCTCCCGTCCGCAAGCAGGTCTACGCCGAGCTGGAGCGCTGGCTCGGCGCCTACTTCCCGGCCTCGGCGGGGAAATAACGGGACTACGGGGGCGCGGGGGCGCGGGGGCGCGTTCTCTTCGAGGTTGACCACCGTATGGGTGGCAAACCTCGAGGAGAACCGGGCGCGGGCTCCGACTCCGCGGGCGAGCGGGCGGGACCGGCCGGCGTGCAGGACCGGCCGGGCGGACGGGCGGGCGGGACGGGCGGGACGGGCAGGCGGGGCCGGACGGACGGGGCGAGCGGCCGGGGCGGGACGGGCCTCAGTCTCCCGGCCGCCCCCGCGCGGTAGCGGGTCTCGGGGCGAGGTCGACTTGGCCGCCGGGCGCACGCTCGCCGTGGCGTACACGACACGCGGGCCAGCGATTGGACGCCGGGCGCATCGCCCCTGCGGCGTACAGGACACGCTGCTAGTCGGCGCGGCGAACCCCGTTGCGACGCTGGTCGGGCACACCTGTACGCCGCGCTCCGCGGCCGACCGCGCGGCGCTGGACCGTCGCCCGGTCGGCCGCACGCGCTCTCGAGGGGACCCCCCATGAAGCACCCAGCACTCGCCCGCGTCACCGCCGGGGGCCTCACCGCCCTGGCCGTCTCGTTCGCCGCCGCGTCCCCGGCCGCCGCCGTCAACACCGTCCGGACCGCCAACGACGCCGACTGGCAGGTCCACGACGCCGCCGCCCCGGCCGTCGACACCGGCAGCATCCGCGCGATCACCGACAACGCCTTCTACGGCTACGGCGGGATCAAGGTCCGGGTCTCCGACGTCCCCGAGAGCGACCCCAGCTCACGCTTCAACGGCGAGCTGATGCGCGGCTTCGGGCTCCGCTTCGACGGGGTCGACGGCTTCTCCTCGACCCGCACGGTGACCCTCGGCGGGGTCGCGATCAGCCGCGCGATCAAGATCGGCAAGCCGGGCAACTGGGCACGCTGGATCGACGGCTTCACCAACACCAGCAACCGGACCGTGACCGTCGACGTCTCGTTCGGCGGCACCGTCGGCCTCAACACCGGCACCAACCAGAGCCAGGTCGTCGGCAGCTCCAGCGGCGACACCACCATCGGCCGCGACGACGCCTGGGTCGCGATGGCCAACGCGACCGCCGCCGGACCGGCCTCGCGCGGGCCGTCGGCGGTCGTGCTCGGCAGCCCGACCCCGTTCGGCGGCGCGCTGCTCGGGACCGGCAACCAGCAGCGCAACCCGTTCGGCTCGCTGCTGCCGCTGACCGGCCTCGACGCCAACTTCCAGGGCTACCGCAACCAGCTGACCCTGGAGCCGGGCGAGACCGCCTCGCTGCTGCACTTCGTGGTCGCCGGCCGCCGCGAGACGAGCGGGACCGCCGGGACCCAGATCACCGCCGTCCAGACCGCGGCCGCCGGCCTCGCCGCCGCGCCCAACCTCGACGACGTCAGCACCGGCGTCCGCTGCACGATCGCCAACTGGGACGTCGCGACCGTCGTCGGCTTCGACCCCGCCGCCTGCGCCGGCGCGGTCCCGCCGGACGTCCCGGCCCAGAGGCCGCCGGCGCCGGCGGTCACGACCTCCCGCTACGACGTCGTCGACAAGTCGATCACCGAGCTCGGCGACGACCTCGCCGCCGGCCGCACCAGCTCGCAGGAGATCACCCGCGCCTACCTCGACCGGATCGCCGCCTACGACACCGGCGCCTTCGGCTTCCACGCCTTCATCACCGTCGCCGACGACGCGATGGCCCAGGCGAAGGCGGCCGACATCGCCCGCGCCAAGGGGGCGACCGGCGCGCTGCTGGGGATCCCCGTCGCGGTCAAGGACCTCTACGACACGAAGGACATGCCGACGACCGACGGCAGCCTCGCCTTCGAGGGCTGGCGGCCCAAGCAGGACGCCTTCCAGGTCGCGCGGCTGCGCGCCGCCGGCGCGGTGGTCCTCGGCAAGGCCAATCTCTCCGAGTTCGCCAACTCCGGCAGCTACAGCGACAGCGGCTACGGGATGACGTGGAACGCGTTCGGCCCGTCGAAGACCGCGCTCGGCTCCAGCGGCGGTTCCGCCGTCGCGACCGCGCTCAGCTTCGCCGGCTTCGCGATGGGGACCCAGACCGGCGTCTCGCTCTACGCCCCGGCGACCGGCGCCAGCCTCGTCTCGCTGCGCGGGACCGACGGGATCTCGTCCGGCTCCGGCGTGATGCCGCTGACCTACCTCCAGGACTTCGAGGGCCCGCTCGCCCGGACGACCAGCGACGTCGCCCGGATCCTCAACGTCACCACCGGCACCGACCCGAACGACCCGGCGACCGTTCACGCCGACGCCGACGCCAAGCGGCCCGAGGACTGGACGACCTCCCTCGACCGCGGGGCGCTGGCCGGCAAGCGGATCGGCTACCTGCCCGGGGCCTTCGACGACAACCCGACCTACGGCCAGGACGACGGGACCGTGGTCGCGCTGAAGACGCGGCTGCTCGACCTCGAGGCGGCCGGCGCGACCCTGGTCCCGATCGAGACCGCGGCCCCGAGCCAGTCGACCTCGGTCTCCGGCCTCAGCGGCAGCCGCACCGAGGAGGGCTGGCAGCACTACTTCGAGGCCCACGACGACCCGCCGTTCACGACCGCCGCCGGGATCCTGTCGTCGCCGAAGGTCCTGCCCTACAACCGCCAGAGCTCGACCCCGCAGCCGCGGCTGAACGAGACCGACGTGGCCAAGATCATCGCCGCCCGCGACGCGGCCAAGGACCGCTACCGGCAGTGGATGGACGACGCCGGGGTCGACGCGGTCGTCTACCCGGGCTTCCGCAGCGACGTCTACGACAACGACGGCGCCCAGACCCTGTCGTCGGACCGCGGGACCGGCGTGCCGACCTCGAACGTCGGGCTGCCGACCCTGATCCTGCCGGTCGGGGCCAACCCGCACGGCGACCCGATGTCGCTCCAGATCGTCGGGCGGGCCTTCGACGACGCCAAGGTCCTCGGCTACGGCTACGCGCTCGAGCAGCAGCTCCAGGGCGACGGCCACCGGCTTTCGGACCAGGCGCCGAAGCTCCGCTACGACGCCGACGCGACGCCGACCCCGATCGAGATCGAGAAGCCGGAGCCGCCGGTCACCCCGGCCCCGTACGAGCCGCCGACGGAGACCGCGCCCGCCGTCGTCCCGCCGGCTCCGGGCCCGGGGGTCGGGGCGGGCTCGAAGCCCGGAGGATCGACGGTCGCCCGCACCACGTTGCGGGTCGGCCTGCCGGCGAGCGGCCGGGTCGCCGGGGGCCGGATCCGGATCGCGCTCCGCAACCGGGGCACGAGCAGCGTCTCGGGCACGTTGGTCCTGAGCCGGACGATCACGGTCCAGGGCCGCAAGCGCACCCAGACCCTCGGGAGCGCGCGGATCCGGGTCGCCGCGGGCAAGGCCACGACGGTGCTGGTCCGCCCGAACGCGGCCGGCCGGCGGCTGCTGCGGGCCACCCCGACGCCGCGGGTGATCGCCCGCTTCACGCTCCAGCCGGCCGGCGGGGCGAAGGCGACCAAGAAGGTGACCCTGCGGTTGCGGGGCTGAGGGGCAGGGCGCGGCTCGCGGCGGGTGACGCGGGGCCTCGTGCGGCGGCGGGCGCGGGGTTGAGGCGCGCAGGGCGCGGCGGCGGGCGCGGGATTGAGGGCGCGCAGGGGGCGGCGGCGGGCCGTAGGGCCCGCACCCGGCGACCCGTTGAGGCTGAGCACCTGTGCAGGTGCTCAACGTCAACCGGCTGGGGAGGCACCGCTCCGCGGAGCGGTGCCCGGAGCTTCTCTTCGAGGTTGACCACCGTATGGGTGGCAAACCTCAAGGAGAACCCGGCTGCAGGAGCCGTGGCGACCCGGTTCTCGTTCTCTTTGAGGTTGACCACCGTAGGGGTGGCAAACCTCAAAGAGAACGCGCCCCGCCCCGGCCGTGCCACCCCAACCCCCGCCGTGCCACCCGACCCCGGCCGTGCCGCCCCAACCCGCGCCGTCCCCCAACCAGCCCGCGCCCGCCTCCCTCAACCCACGCCGCGGCCCAACCTCAGCCGGCGACCGGCGCCTGCTCCAGCGCGCGGACCAGCGGGGCGAGCTCGGGGAGCTCGGCCGCCTCGGTCAGCGCCTCGTGGAGGACGCGATCGTGGGTCGGCCGCGCCGCCTCCAGCAGCGCCTGACCGGTCGGCGTGACCTCGGTGTAGATCCCGCGCCGGTCGGTCTCGCAGAGGTAGCGGCCGAGCAGGTCGCGCTCCTCCAGGCGGGCGACCAGGCGGGTCGTCGCGCTCTGGCTGAGGACCACGGCGTTCGAGAGCTGGTTCATCCGCATGTGGTGCTCGTCCTGGCGACTGAGGACGTCGAGCACCGTGTACTCGCTGACGCTGATGTCGTGCTCGGCCTCCAGCGCCCGGGCGAGCCGGTCCTCGATCCGGGCGTGCAGCGCGGCGAGCGTGCGCCACCCCTGGGCTCGGGCTTCGATGGCGTCGTCGGGCATGGACATGGCGGGTCCTCGGTAGGCGGGCGGAGACGGACGACCGGAGACCGCTGCTTGCACGGATAGCCCGCGTCTGCAATCATCGGCGTCCGCAAGTATTTCGGTCGCTGGTTGTTGTTCAAGCCGCAGACCAAGCCTACCACCGCCCTCCGAGGTCCTCCCGATGCCCATCGCCCTCATCGCCCTCGCCATCAGCGCGTTCGGAATCGGCACCACCGAGTTCGTGATCATGGGCCTGTTGCCCGACGTCGCCGGCAGCTTCGGCGTCTCGATCCCGACCGCCGGCCTGCTGATCTCCGGCTACGCGCTCGGCGTCGTGGTCGGCGCCCCGGTCCTGACCGCCGCCGCGACCAAGATCCCCCGCAAGACCGTCCTGCTCTGGCTGATGGTCCTGTTCATCGCTGGCAACCTGCTCTCCGCGCTCGCCCCCAGCTACGGCCTGCTGATGACCGGCCGGATCGTCGCCGCGCTCTCGCACGGGGCCTTCTTCGGGATCGGCGCGGTCGTCGCCGCCGACCTCGTCGCCCCCGAGCGGCGGGCCAGCGCGATCGCCCTGATGTTCACCGGCCTGACCGTGGCGAACGTGCTCGGCGTGCCGATGGGCACCCTGCTCGGCCAGTCGTTCGGCTGGCGCTCGACCTTCTGGGTCGTCAGCGCGCTCGGCCTGATCAGCCTGCTGGCGATCCTCTTCCTCGTCCCGCGCCAGCCGCTGGTGCCGGGCGGGGGCCTCCGCCGCGAGCTCGCCGCCTTCCGCGACCGCCAGGTCTGGCTCGCGCTGGGCATGACCGCGCTCGGCTTCGGCGGCGTCTTCGCCTCGTTCACCTACATCGCCCCGATGATGACCGGGCTGGCGGGCTTCTCCGAGAGCTCGCTGACCCTGCTGCTGATCGTCTTCGGCGTTGGCCTCGTGATCGGCAACGTCGTCGGCGGCAAGCTCGCCGACCGCTCGCTGATGCCCAGCCTCTACGCGATGCTCGCCGCACTGACGGTGATCCTGTTCGCCTTCGCCTTCACCGCCCACTCCCAGATCGGCTCGGTGATCACGCTGTTCCTGCTCGGCGCCGTCGGCTTCGCGACCGTCCCGCCGTTCCAGGCGCGGGTGCTGCAGAAGGCCGCGGGCGCGCCGACGCTCGCCTCGGCCGCCAACATCGGCGCCTTCAACCTCGGCAACGCGGCCGGCGCCTGGCTCGCCGGGATGACGATCACCGCCGGGCTCGGCTACACCGCGCCGAACCTCGTCGGCGCAGGGCTCGCCCTCGCCGGCCTGCTGGTCGCCCTGCTGGCCGGCGGCCTCGAGCGACGAGACCGCAACCGGGCAGCCGCGCCGCGCGCCGGCGCAGCCCCGATTCCCGCCGCGCCCCGGGCCTGACCGGGCCGCGACCGACCGAGCCGCGCGACGGCCCACCCCGTCCGGGACATGGACGGCCCCGCCGGCGCCTCCGGATGGCGTGCGGAAGTCCCCCGCGTCCCGGACGGCCTCGGCGTCACCACCCGCACACCCACCCGGCCGTTTGCCCGCGCCCACAACGGGCAGACGCCAGACGAGCCTTCCCGACCCGCAACCCACCCCGGAGCACTCCATGCCCACGATCCCCCACCTCGCCCTCAACAACGGACCGACGATCCCCCAGTTCGGGTTCGGCGTCTTCCAGGTCCCCGACGAGGAGACCGCCGCCGCCGTCACGTCCGCCCTCGAGGCGGGCTACCGCAGCATCGACACCGCCGCGATCTACGGCAACGAGCACGGCGTCGGCCGGGC
Source organism: Patulibacter ginsengiterrae (assembly GCF_056269115.1). Taxonomy (NCBI): domain Bacteria; kingdom Bacillati; phylum Actinomycetota; class Thermoleophilia; order Solirubrobacterales; family Patulibacteraceae; genus Patulibacter; species Patulibacter ginsengiterrae. The sequence continues at coordinate 240,267 of NZ_JBWDOG010000005.1, read as the reverse complement.
GATCGCCGAGGCCGACGTCGACCGCGACGAGCTGTTCGTGACCACCAAGCTGTGGAACGCCGACCAGGGCTACGACAGCGCCCTCGCCGCCTACGACGCCAGCCTCGAGAAGCTCGGCCTCGACGACGTCGACCTCTACCTGATCCACTGGCCCGCCCCGGCCAACGACCTCTACCTCGACAGCTGGCGGGCGCTCGAGCACCTGCTCTCCGAGGGGCGCGTGCACTCGATCGGCGTCTCGAACTTCACCGTCGAGCAGCTCGAGCGGGTCCTCGAGGTCGGCTCGATCGTGCCCGCCGTCAACCAGATCGAGCTGCACCCCGCGCTCCAGCAGGCCGAGCTGCGGGCCTTCCACGCCGAGCACGGGATCGTGACCGAGGCCTGGAGCCCGCTCGCCCAGGGCGAGGTCCTCGACGACCCGGTGCTCGTCCAGATCGCCGAGGCCCACGACCGCACCACCGCCCAGGTCGTGCTGCGCTGGCACCTCCAGATCGGCAACGTCGTGATCCCCAAGTCGGTCACGCCGGAGCGGATCCGGCAGAACATCGACGTCTTCGACTTCGCGCTGAGCGACGACGACCTGGACGCGATCGCGACCCTCGACCGCGGTCACCGACTCGGGCCGGACCCGGCGGTCTTCGCGGGCGGCTGAGCGACGTCAGCGGCCGGCGCGCGGCCGACTTACCGCGGCGATCGTGGCCGCGACGAGGCAGAGCCCGGCCGTCACCGCGGCGGCCAGGTTCCAGCCCTCGACCAGGCCGGCCGCTCCCGGGGACGAGCCGCCGGCGGAGACCAGCGCGACCACGATCGCGACGCCCGCGGCGCCCCCGAAGTAGCGGGCGGTGTTGTTGGCCCCGGCCCCCATCCCGGCGCGGTCGGCCGGCACCGACTCGACCGCGACCCGCCCGAGCGCGGCGTTGCCGATCCCGCTGCCGATCCCCGCGATCAGCAGGCCCGGGGCGACCCGCGCCCAGCCGGCGTCGGTCGTGAGTCCGGTCAGGGCCAGCTCGCCGACGGCGCAGAGCAGGAAGGCGAGGATCAGCCGGTGGCGGCCGTCGAGCCGCGCCGGCAGCCGCCGTGAGTACCAGGCGACGACGGCACTGGTGCCGGACCAGACCGCGAGAACCGCGGCGCTGCCGAGGCCCGAGAGCCCGAGCGCGGCCTGGCCGAAGGTCGGGAAGAAGCTCATCAGCGAGATCAGCGCCAGGCCCATGAAGAGCGCGCCGCTGGTCGAGACCACGAACAGCGGCCGGGCGAAGAGCGACAGGTCGAGCATCGGCCGGCGCCGCCGCAGCTCGATCGCCGCGAACAGGCCGAGCAGGGCGAGCCCGCCGCCGAGCAGCCCGATCGTCGCCGGGTCGGTCCAGCCCGCGCGGCCCCGGATCACGCCCGCGGCCAGCGCACCCATCCCGCCGGCGAGGGTCGCCACCCCGGGCAGGTCGATCGGCGACGGCCGCGACGAGCGCGACTCGACCAGCCTCCGGCCGGCGAGTGCGAGCGCGAGCGCGGCGACCGCCTCGACCACGTGCACCAGTCGCCAGCCGCCGTGCTGCTCGAGCAGCGCCGCCAGCAGCGGCCCGAACGCGATCCCGGCCCCGACCATCGCCCCCCAGATCCCGGTCGCGCGGGTCCGCCCGGTGCCGCTCGGGAAGGCGTGACCGATCAGGCCGAGGCTGGCGGCGAGCACGCCCGCGCCACCGACGCCCTGGAGCACGCGCGCGACGACCTCGACCGACATCGACCAGGCGCTGGCGGCCAGCAGCGACGCGGCGGCCAACAGGATCGTGCCGGCGACGAAGGTCCGGCGACGGCCGAGGTCGTCGGCGAGCGCTCCGGCGACCAGCAGCGTCGCGGCGAGCCCCAGGCTCATGCCGCTCAGCGCCCAGGTCTGACCGGCGACCCCGGCCCCGAACGAGGCGGCCGTCGGGCCGACGATCGTGGTGATCGTGGTGAAGGCGACGAGCACCAGCAGCGTGCCGGCCGCGGCCACGACGAGCGTGCGGGCGGCCTCGTCGGCCCCCACCTGCTGCTCGTGCCGCTCGTCGCTCTGGATCGTCGCCACCGTCGTCCCCATGGTTCGTTGATCGAACTGCCGGGGACCGTACCAGCTTCAGTTCGGTCACCGAACCGTGCGCTACGATCGGCTGATGCTGGGCAACCGCTACGAGGGCCAGGCGTGCGCCGCGGCCCGCACGCTGGAGGCGATCGGCGAGCGCTGGACGCTGCTGATCGTCCGCGACGCCTTCTACGGCGTCCGCCGGTTCAGCGACTTCGCCGACCATCTCGACGTCCCGCGGGCGGTGCTCTCCGACCGCCTCCGCAGCCTGGTCGCCGACGGCATCCTCGTCCGCGAGCCCGATCCCGACCGTGGCGATCGCCACGACTACCGGCTGACCGCCGCCGGCGAGGACCTCTGGCCGGTGATCCACGCGCTCGTCAGCTGGGGCGACCGCCACCGGGTCGACGGCCCGACCTACCGCTGGTTCGCGCACGCCGTCTGCGGAACCGAGCTCGACGCCCACGGCCGCTGCCCGACCTGCGACGTGACGCCGGCGCCGGGCGAGATCGAGACCGCCCTCCGGCCGGGGATGGACTCCCCCCGCGACGACGCGGTGACGCTTGCGCTGCGGGAGCCGCGGCGGCTCCTGACGCCGCTCTGAGGCGGGCATCGCGGCGGGCCCGGGGACCGCGGCGGACCGGGGCATCGCGGCGGACCGGGGCATCGCGGCGGGCCAGGGAACCGCGGCGGACCGAGGCATCGCGATGCGAGCGCTGGCCTCGGGGGCCGCCGTGCCGCCTAGTGGTAGGCGTGGACCACGGCGTGCCCCTTGCCGCGGCCGATCAGCCAGCGGTTGACCGGCACCGCGGCGAAGAACGCGATCAGCAGCGCGAACGCGAGCGAGCCCCAGAAGAGCGGGTCACCGAGCCCCGCGGCCATCGCCCCCGGCACGACCAGGATGATCGCGGAGTCGACGACCTCCATCGTCGCGATGCTGAAGGTGTCCGCCGCCAGCGCCAGCCGCAGCACCTGCCGCTTCGGCAGCCCGGCCCGCAGCAGCGGCAGCATCGTCAGGCCGTAGCCGAAGACGAAGGCGAGCGCGATCGCCACCCCGATCGAGAGCGCGTCACCCCAGCCGAACGCGGTCGCCAGGACCATCCCGAGGACCTCGCCGATCGCGCAGCCGGTCAGGCAGTGAACGGTCGCCGCGACCGCCGTCCGGGTCAGCTCGGCGCCCGACTGCGGCTCGTGGCCGGCGTGCTGGTCGTGCCCGCCGTGGTGGTTGTGCGCCATCCCCTCCATCGCTCGCACTATATACCCCATAGGGGTATTGTCAACCGGCGGTCGCGAGCGCATCCGGCGGCCGACCCAACCGCTCGTCATGATGAGCGCGTGACGCTCGCGATCACCACCGTCGCCCTGCCGCTTGGACTCGACCTCGCCGCGGTCGCGGTCGGTGCCGTGTTCGGGGCCTTGGTGGCACTGCGGCGCGACCTCGACCTCACCGGCGTGATCGGCCTGGCCGCCTGCGGCGGGCTCGGCGGCGGCGTGACCCGCGACCTGCTGCTGAACCAGATGCCGGTCGCGCTGACCCACGGCTCGTACCTGCCGGTCGCGTTGGCGACCGGGGTGGTGATGCTGATCGCGCACCCCCAGGCCCAGCGGCTCGACGACCTGCTCGACCTGTTCGACGCGATCGCGCTCGGGCTGTTCGCGATCGTCGGCGCCTCGAAGGCGCTCGACGCCGGGCTCGGGCCGGTCGCCTCGGCCGCCGTCGGGGTCGTCTCGGCGACCGCGGGCGGCGTGCTCTGCGACCTGCTCAGCGGCCAGCGGCCGTACATCTTCGGCCCCGGCCCGATCTACGGCCTCGCCGCCGCCGCAGGCAGCGCCGTCTACGTCGCCGCCGAGACGCTCGGCGGCAGCGTCGCGCTCGGGCTGGTCGTCTCGCTGCTGGTCACCGTCGGCCTGCGGCTGCTCGCCGTCCACCGCGGCCTCAGCACCCCGGTGGCGACGGCGACCCGGCTCCCGCGCACGGTCCCCGGTGCGGAGGGCTGGCGGGTCCGGGTCCGGATCCCCCGGCGCAACGGTCGCGAGCGGCCGCCGCGGCGGTAGTCGGAGGCCCCCGGCAACCGGGGAGGAGCAGCGGGGGCCCGTGCTACGTTCGCCCCTCCCCGTCCCAGAGAGGCTTCCCATGAAGCGCTGGATCTCCATCGTCCTGAGCGCGGCCGCCGCGCTGATGATCGTCGGCGTGCTCGGCGTCGCGAACGCCGACACCGGCCCCGCCCCGGCGACCACGGCACCCCCAGTCCGGGTGATCACCGTCAACGGCGCCGGCGCCCGCGGCGTCGCGAGCAGCGCCCCCGCGGCCGAGGCGACCGCGGCCTACGGCCAGGCCCTCGCCGACGCGCTGGCCGACGCGAAGACCAAGGCCCAGGCGCTCGCGGGCGCGACCGGCGTCGCGCTCGGGTCGGTCCAGTCGGTCGTCGAGCAGAGCAACACGCCGATCAGCGGCTGCCAGGGCGGCTACGCGATGGCCGCCGAGGGCGACGCGGCCAAGCGCCCGGCGAAGCCGGCGCGTGCGCCGAAGCCGGCGCGGAAGCACCCGTCGGGCAAGAAGAAGCAGCCGGCGAAGGCCAGCGCTCGCACGGTCGCGCCCGCCCCGGCCGCCGACTGCTCGGTCGACGCCTCGCTGACCGTCAGCTACGCGGTGACCGGCGGCTGAGTCCCCAGAACGGTGCGCTCGCCGGGGCACTGACGACGAACGCACCGTTCTGCCCTCACCAGTCCCCAGTTCGGTGCGCTCACCGGCCGGGGCCCGCCAGCGCGCCGTTCCGGGGTGGCCTCCGCCCGCCCCGCGCGAACCACCGGCCGCGCCGCCTCGACGGCGCCCACGACGCTCAGGCCGGCGGGGTCACCACCGGCGACGGCTTCGAGAGGAACTCCGCGTAGTCGAGCCGCTCGAACGCGACGTCGGCGGGGATCCCCGAGGAGAGCCAGAGCGTGCGCTCGGCCGGGTCCATCACCAGGCCGGTGATGGTCGCCCAGCGGGTCACGCCCGAGTCACGGGGATCGGGCCGGCAGCAGATCCCGTACGGCCGCATCCGCTCGTCCATCAGGATCCGCTGGCAGGCCTCGACGTCGAGCGGGCCGGCGTCGCGGCCGGTCAGCTGGTTCAGGCGCTCGAGCCGGAACGGGCTGTCGGGCATCGCCCACAGCGAGACGTCGCGGACGTCGCTGTCGGGGCTCGTGAAGTGGTTGACGTGCAGGACGACCCCGTCCTGCGGGTAGCCGAGGAAGGTCCGCGTGTGGTCGCCCGGAGCCGCCTCGACGTCGACGGCGATCCCGTCCTGGTGTGCCAGCAGGTAGTTGGCCGACGACGAGCGCTCGGACTGCAGGATCGCGGCGAGCCCGTCGCTGATCGCCTCGCTGTCGAGGATCGAGCGCAGCAGCACGTGGTACGGGAGGCCCGGCTTGCCGACGTCCTCGGAGCTGACCAGCGCGTTGGTGACGAGCGCGACGCCGGAGGAGTTCATCCCCGCCTTGGCGAGCAGCCCGGCCTCGACCACGGTCACGTAGTCCGGTCGGTCGTCCTGCTCGGCCTCGAGCACCACGACGGTGTCGAAGCTGTGGACGAGCCAGTCCCAGTTCTGCGCGACCAGCAGCCGCCCGTCGACCGTCCGCTCGGGCATGACCGCGAGCGCGCTGCACTCCAGCGGCGGGGCCGGGGTCGACGTCCCCGCGGCGGCCTGGCGGGCCTTGGCGGCGAACATCACCTCGGTCCGGACGTTGATCGCGAGGATGTCGAGCTCGTCGACCCCGGCGCCCTCGGCGATCCCGCGGATCTCCTCCAGGTAGCGCGCGCCGTGCTGCTCGATCGGGGCCCGGAACGGCGCCGCCTCCTCGAGCACCCGCGCCCAGTCCCAGCCGGCGTAGTGGGCGAAGACCTGCTCGTAGGCCTCGATCGAGCGGCGCACGCGGTCGCGCGCCTGCTCGCCGTACTGGCGGCCGCGCTCGCGCGGGCCGCCGCTGACTCGGATCCTCGGATACATCGGGAACTCCCGGAGACTCAGGTGATGCTGGCGCCGCCGTCGACCGGCAGCACCGCGCCGGTGACGTACGAGGCCGCGTCGGACAGCAGGAACTCGATCGTGCGCGCGACCTCGTCGGCGCGACCGAGGCGGTCGAGCGGAACCCGCCCGGCCAGGAACTCGCGGGTCGCCTCGGGGTCGTCGGTGATCCGCAGCATCGGCGTCTCGATCACCCCCGGGCTGACCGCGTTGACCCGCACCTGCGGCCCCCACTCGGCGGCCATCTGGCGGGTCAGGCCGAGCAGCCCGGCCTTGCTCGAGGCGTAGGCCCCGGCCGGCTCGTGGGCGTCGGCGTGGGTCGCCGCCAACGACGAGACGTTGACGATCGCGCCGGGGCGGCCGTCCTCGGCGTCGCGGAGGCCGCGGTAGACGGCCCGCCCGACGAGGAACGCGCCGCGCAGGTTGATCGCCAGGACGCCGTCCCAGGCGTCGGCGTCGACCTCGACCAGCGGCGCGATCGGGTAGATCCCCGCCGACGAGACGAGCAGGTCGGGGGTGCCGCCGAGCAGCACGCCGGCCTCGCGGACCGCGTCCTCGACCTCGACCTCGTTGGCGATGTCGGCGCGGACGAAGCCGGCACCGATCCCCTCCGCGATCGTCGCCGCAGCGGCACCGCGGTCGAGCACGACGACCTCGGCCTCGGCGTCGAGCAGCAGCTGGGCGACGGCCAGGCCGATCCCCGACGCACCGCCGGTGATCAGGGCCCGCCGGCCGGCGAACGCGCCGCTCACGAGAGCAACAGCCCGCCGTTGACGTTGATCGTCTGGCCCGTCACGTAGGACGAGTCCGACGACGCCAGCCAGACGACGGCCCCGGCGACGTCCTCGCCGGTGCCGTGGCGGCCGAGCGGAACGATCTCGCGGGCGAGCTGCAGCTCGTGCTCGAACGTCGTCCCGGCGCGGACGGCCCGCTCGCGCAGCTCGTCGAAGTGCATCACCGACTCCATGTGGCCGGGCGCGATCGAGTTGACGCGGATCCCCTGCGGGGCCAGCTCCAGCGCCAGCGACTGGGTCAGCAGCGTGACGCCACCCTTCGACGACGAGTAGGCGCCGCCGAACGGCACGCCCTGCTGGCCGAAGATCGAGCCGATGTTGACGATCGAGCCGGAGCCCTGAGCGGCCATCGCGGGGACGACGGCACGGCAGCCGAGGAAGGTCCCGGTCAGGTTGACGTCGAGCGTGCGCCGGAAGGCGGCCACGTCGGTCTCGGTGATCGGGTCGCCCGGACCGCCGATCCCGGCGCAGTTGACCAGCAGGTCGACGCCGCCGAGGGCCTCGATCGCGGCGCCGAAGGTCGTCGCCACCGCCTGCTCGTCGGCGATGTCGCAGACCAGCCCGACGACGGTCGCCTCGCTGGTGGCGGCGAACGACGCCGCGGTCTCCTCGACGGCGGGGATCGCGTCGAGCAGCGCGACCGAACCGCCGTCGCGGACCAGCCGCTCGGCGATCCCGGCCCCGAGCCCGCGGGCCGCGCCGGTCACGATCGCCCTCATGCCACGCCCTCGGCGATCTCGGCGCAGGTGGTCACGCGGACGTCGTCGTGCGTTAGGACGAACCCCAGGAAGCTGTCGAGGAAGGCCAGCCGGCTGGGCCGGCCGATGATCTGCGGGTGCATCGTGAAGACGCACGAGCCACCGTGGCGGCGGAGCCCGAGGAACTCCTCCTCCCAGATCTCGCGGACCTGGCGGGTCGTGGCGATCGAGTTGTTCCAGTCGGCGTTGGAGAACCAGAAGTGCGCGGCGTCGTCGAGCAGCCACTGCACGGGCAGCTCGACGAGGTCGGTGCCCTCGTGGCGGTAGGGCCGCAGGTCGTCCATGAAGTTGGAGGAGTACCGCAGACCGTGCTGCTGGAGCAAGCCGATCGTCTCCGGGCTGAACTCCCAGGAGGGCGAGCGGTAGCCGTAGAGCGTCGCGCCGAGCCCCTCGAGGACCTCGCGTGCGCGGATCAGCTCCTGCTCCTCCTCGCCCGGGGCGAGCCCGGCGGGCGAGCGGTGCGTGTAGCCGTGGAGGCCGATCTCGTGCCCGGCGGCGAGGATCTCCCGCACCCGCTGCGGGTGGCGCTCGGCGACCCGTCCCGGGGTGAAGAAGGTCGACCGCACGCCGTGGCGCTCGAGCAGCTCGAGGATCAGCGGGATCGCGACCTTCGCCCCGTAGGTCCCCTGCGAGAGGACCCCCGGGCGATCCGCGTTGGCCGGATCCTCGCCGATCCAGACCTCCTCGGCGTCGAAGTCGAAGCTGAACGCGACGTCCATCAGAGGCCTTCCTGGGTGGTCAGTGGCGCACCGGCGGCGCTCGGCCGTGCACGCGTGGCGTCGGTCCCGCCGGACCCTCCGGCCGCGGGCGGCACGGGCGGGGCGCCGTTCCCGGACGCGGGCGGAACGACCTCCTCCTCGTTCATCCAGCGCACGATCCGGTCGCGGACCCGGCCGACCTCGAAGGCGATCCCGCGCGGGACGAAGACCACGATCGCGATCAGGACCACGCCGAGCACCGTCAGCTGCGTGCCGGGATGGTCGATCAGGGCCTGCTGGACGGCGGTCAGGACGATCGTGCCGACGATCGGTCCGGCGATCGTGCCGAGCCCGCCGACGACCATCATCGTCACGTAGATGCTCATCGGGGTCAGGCCCATCACGGCCGGCGAGATGCTGCCGTTGTAGAGCGTGTAGAGCATCCCGGCCATCCCGGCCAGGAAGCCGGAGACCGCGAACGCCATCACCCGGTAGCGGAGCGGGTCGATCCCGCGTGCCGAGCCGTACGCGAGCGAGTCGCGCATCGTCCGCAGGGCGAGCCCGAACGGCGCCCGCGTCAGCAGCACGCTGCCGATCGTCGCGAGCACCACGACCGCCAGCAGCAGCCAGTAGTAGGCGCGGGCCGACCAGAGCGGCGAGAGCGACGTGAACAGGCCCTCGACGCTCGGCATCCCGAGCGCGCCGCCGGTCGTGCCGGTGGTGTCGTTCTGGATCACCAGTTGCACGACCTGGGCCGCGGCGAAGGTCAGCAGCGAGGTGTAGATGCCGTAGAGCCGCAGGGTCGGGATCGCGATCACGACCGCGAGCGCCGCCCCGGCGATGCCGCCGACCACGATCGCCAACCAGGGCGAGAGCGACAGGTGGATGATCAGCAGCCCACCGCCGTAGCCGCCGACGGCGAACATCGCCAGCTGGCCGAAGTTCCAGACCCCGGCGATCCCGAGCAGGAAGTTCCAGCTGATGTTGAGGACGACGAAGACGAGCATCGTCACCAGCACCCCGATGCCGTAGGCACTGGGGTAGATGAAGGGGATCAGCGCGGCGAGGACGATCAGCGCGCTGCTGAGCAGGACCTTCTCGCGCGAGAAGGTCGCCTGCATCAGGGTCGGGCGGGTCACAGTCGGGCCTCCAGAGAGCGGCCGGCGATACCTCGCGGGCGGATGACCAGCACGACGAGGATCACGATGTAGAGCAGCGGCAGCGCCCAGGTCGTGCTGACGTAGACCGACGCGGCGGCCTGGACGAAGCCGATCACGTAGGCCGCGATGATCGCGCCCTGGAGGCTCCCGAGGCCGCCGAAGACGACGACGATCAGGGCCAGCAGCAGCGGCTGGTCGCCGGCGGTCGGCGAGGCGAAGTACTGGGTGGCGAGGAAGACGCCCGCGACACCGGCGATCGCCGAGGCGAAGCCCATCACGAGCGGGAAGACCCGCTTGATCGGCACGCCCATCAGGCGGGCCGCGTCGAGGTCCTGCGCGACGGCGCGGATCGCGATCCCGTACCGCGAGCGGTTCAGGAAGAGCGCGAAGCTGACCATGATCGCGAGCGCGATCAGCGTCATCACGATCGACTGGTACGGCAGCGACACGCTCTCGTAGAGGTGGACCGATCCGCTGACCAGCTCCGGCACGTTGCGCTGGCGGGGCCCGAAGAACTGCAGGGCCAGGTTCGCCAGGACCATCGCGACGGCGAACGTCGTGATGAAGGTGATCATCTCGAAGTCGGTCCCGCGGCGGCCGATCAACGGCTGGACGGAGACGACCTGGGTCAGGACGCCGAAGGCGAAGGTGACGACGAACGCGGCCACGATCGCCAGGACCGGACTGAGCCCGGCGCTGGTCATCACCGCCCAGCCGACGAAGCCGCCGATCATCACCATCGAGCCCTGCGACATGTCGAGCACGCGCAGGATCCCGTAGATCAGGGTCATGCCGAGCGCGACCAGGCCGTAGATCGAGCCGAGCACGACGGTGCTGACGAGGATGCTGAGGATGTCGCTCATGAGGGGAGCACTCCGAGGTAGGACTGCGTGACCGTCGGGTCGTTGGCCAGCTCGGTGGGCGAGCCGGTCCGCACGATCTGCCCCATCTCGAGGACGCAGACGCGGTCGGCGAGCTCCTCGACGTGGGTGAAGTTCTCCTCCACGAGCAGGATCGACGTCTCCTGCTCGCGGGCGACGGCGGCGATGATCTCGTAGACCTGCTCGACGATCACCGGGGCGAGGCCGAGCGAGGGCTCGTCGATCACCAGCAGCCGCGGCTCGCGCATCAGGCCGCGACCGATCGCGACCATCCGCCGCTCACCGCCGGAGAGGGTCCGGGCGCGCTGGGCACGCCGCTCGCGGAGCTTCGGGAACTGGTCGAAGACCCGCTCGATCGCCTTCCGGCGACCGCGCCAGGCGGCCTTGGGGAAGGCCCCCATCAGCAGGTTCTCCTCGACCGTCAGGTCGGGGAAGAGGTGGTCGCCCTGGGGGATGTGGATCAGGCCGGTCTCGGTCAGGCGCTCGGCCGGACGACCGTCGATCCGCTGGCCGTCGAAGACGACCTCGCCCGCGCTCAGCGGCAGCAGGCCGCTGATCGCGCGCAGCAGGGTACTCTTGCCGTGGCCGTTGGGGCCGACGATCACGAGCGTCTCGCCGTGGTGGACGTCGAGGTCGACGTCGCGCACGATCGTCGTCTCGCCGTAGCCGGACCGCAGGCCGCGGACCCGCAGCAGCGACTGGGGCTCAGTGTCCGGCATTGCGGGCCGCCTTCTCGCCGAGGTAGATCTCGATGACGCGCCGGTCGGCCAGCATCTCCTGGGGCGTGCCCTCGAAGAACGGCTTGCCCTGGTGCATCACCAGGACGCGGGCCGAGAGCTGGACCAGCGCGCGCATCACGTGCTCGATGCAGACGACCGCGACGCCGAACGCGGCGACGGCCTCGATCAGCACCAGGGTGCGATCGATCTCGTCGGCGTTGAGGCCGCCGAACGGCTCGTCGAGCAGCAGGGTCCGCGGGCCGAGCACGACCGCGGTCGCGATCATCAGCCGCTTCTTGTCGAAGACGCCCAGCAGCTCGGCCGGGTCGTCGGCCTGGTCGGCGAGGCCGGACCACGTCAGCGCCCACTCGGCGTCGGCGACGGCGTCGCGGCCGAGGCCGTTCCAGTGGTCGCCGGCCTTGCCGAAGCGGGCGGCGACGATCAGGTTCTCGAAGACGGTCAGGCTGCCCGCGACCGTCGGCTGCTGGAACGTGCGGGCCATCCCGACGTGGCAGCGCTTGTGGACGCTGGCCCCGGAGAGGGACCTCCCGCCGAGCAGGACCTCGCCGGCGGTCGCCGGGGTCAGGCCGCTGACGACGTCGAACAGCGTCGTCTTGCCGGCGCCGTTGGGACCGGCGATCCCGAGCACCTCACCGGGCTGGGCGATCGTCGACACGCCGTCGACGGCGCGCAGACCGCCGTAGTGCTTCTGGATCCCGCGCAGCTCGAGCGTCGCCGGGTTCGCGACGCCCAGCGCCGAGGTGCTCGACGCCTGATCGCTCAGCGCAGCCACGAGGGCTCCTCGAAGCTGCCCGTGGTGTACGGATCGGGCGAGATCAGGACCTGCTTGCCGTTCTGGATCTGGTACGTCTGGAGGACCATCCCCAGCGACGGATCGCGCTCGGCGGCCGGGTACGGCATGCAGGTCAGCTGGTCCGGGCCCATCTTGTAGGCGCCGTTGACGCCGCGGAAGACCTGGCCGCGGACGTTGGCCGAGACCTCGTCGTAGGCGTAGGGCGTCGAGGCCAGCGAGGCGGCCTGGGCCCAGAGCCGGATCATGTCGTAGTTGGCGCCGGCGTTCGAGCGGCCCGGATCCTGCTTGTAGGCCTTGCGGTACGAGTCGAAGAAGCGCTTGCCGAGCGAGTCGTCGAAGATCGTCCCGGTCGTCGTCGCCCACATCACGCCGTTGGCGGCCTTGCCGGCGAGGTCGAGGTACTCCGGAACCGACGGCGCGTACAGCTGGTAGACCAGCGAGCGGGTCGGGGCCTGGGCGAACTGCTTGATGAACGACGCCTCGTCGCCCGGCAGGTAGTCGCTCTGGAAGACCACGTCCGGGTCGTGCTTGCGGATCCGGGCGAGGACACCGCCCCAGTCGGCCTGCGGTGCGGTGTAGGAGTCGTACTGGACGACCTTCCAGCCGGACTTCTCGATGTCCTTGCGGAAGGTGCTGGCCACGCTCGAGCTGTAGGCGTCGTTCGAGGTGACGATCGCCGCGGTCTTCTGGCGCGGCTTGAACTTGCCGTTCTTGATCAGGTCGTCGACGACGGCGGTGAAGCCGGTCGCGTACCACGTCTCCGAGGGGCAGGCCTGGAAGAGGTTGTCGTAGCCGTTCTTGACGGCGAAGTCGACGTTGCCCTGGAACGTGTTGATGTGGAAGAGCGGGATCTTCGACTTGCCGACGATCGGCGTCTCGATGTTCGTGTAGGTCAGGAACGGCGAGAAGATCGCCGCGACCCCGTCGCCGACGAACTTCCGCATCGCCGCCGTCATCACGTTCGGCGCCTGGTCCTTGGCGTCCTGGACCTGGATCTCGATCGGGCGCCCGCCGATGCCGCCGGCGTCGTTGATCTGCTTGGCGCCGAGCTTGAGGCCGCGGAGCTGCTCCTGGGCGTCCCCGGCAGCCGCGCCGGTGACCGGCAGCAGCGCGCCGACGACGACGGGCTTGCCCGTGCCGCCGCCTGATTCGGCGCCCTGCGCCGACTGGCCGCCGAAGAAGCCGGCGGCTCCGCCGAGCAGCAGGCTGCCGAACGTCGCCGACCCCATGCCGGTGACGAGCTGCTTACGGGTCACACCCGCGGGACGTCGTGTCGGTTCCTGCGTCATACCGTTCCTCCTCCGGGCCCGGACCGGACCGTGCGAGGGCGCACAGTAACCCGGGCTCCTGGTGGGCGCCATACGTCAATCGACGTAGGCGCGGGGCTCGCCGGCGACCGTCGTCGCCGGGACTCTTCGCTGTTTCCGGCCGTTCAGCCGCGGGCGCGGGAGAACCACGGTGGCAACCGGAAGCTGCCCTCCGCGTAGAGCCGCGGATGCACGATCCGGTTGGCCCCGTCCTGGATCTGGAAGACGAGGTGCGCCTGGCCCAACGACGGATCGGGGGTGTCGTACGGGTAGGTGAGGCCGGTCTGGCGGTCGTGGCCGAGCACGTAGGTGCCGTTGACGCCGCGGTGCGCGACCCGCCGCAGCTCGTCGCCGACGGCGTCGAACGCGCGCGGGTTGCCGACCCGCGCCCAGGCCTGGGTCAGGAGGCTGACCTGGTCGTACGAGAGCCCCGCCTGCGAGCGCCCGGGCAGCATCCCGTAGGCGGCCTGGTAGCGCTGCGCGAACGCCGCCCCGATCCGGTCGCTGTAGCTGCCGGTGACCGTGCCCCAGACGACCCCGTCGGCCGCGGGACCGGCCAGCTGGACGTACTCCGGCACCGACGGTGCGTAGACCCCGTAGATCAGGGTGTCGGTCGGGTCCGCGACGAACGCTCGCTGGAACGCCGCGACCTCCTCCGGCACGAAGTGCGTCAGCATCACCGCCGCCGGCTCGGTGCTGCGGATCTGGGCCAACGCGGTCGTCCAGTCGACGCCGTGGACGTCGACGTGCAGGAGCGCGTCGATCTTCCAGCCCGAGGCCTCGATCGCGTCGATCGCCGCCGGGGTCGTGATGTGCCCGCCGGGGACCCGGGTCTCGACGAAGACGAGCCGGCGGTTCGGTGGGCGCCAGGTCCCGGCGAGCACCTGGTCGTCGAGGAAGCGCACGAAGCCGGCGCCGTAGTGGACCTCGGTCGGCCCGACCTGGAAGACCTGGGCCAGCCGACTGCGGTCGCTGGCGACCCACTCGGCGTGGATCTCGGAGGTCTCGGTGGTCAGCAGCGGGCAGCCGTAGTCGGCGACCGTCTCGTAGCGGGCCGGGTCCTCGGCGAAGGTGTAGCCGGTGGTGATCGCGTCGACCTCGGCCTCGACCAGCCGCCGGAGCGCGGCGTCGACCTCCGACGCGCTGCCGATGTCGACGTCGATCACCAGCTGCTCGATCGGGCGCCCGCCGATCCCGCCGCGGCGGTTGACCTCGGCGATCGCGAGGCTCGAGCCGTTCTGCTTCTCGCGTCCGTCGGCCCCCATCGGCCCCGACAGCGGCAGGATGCAGCCGATCAGGAACGGACGTTGGCGCGAGGACCGCCGGATCAGCGGCAGCTCGGCGGCCGGCGTGCGCGGAAGCGGCGCGTCGGCCTGACGGGCGGCGACGTCGACCCGGCCGACCGGCAGCCGGCTGATGCTGCGGCCGCCGCCGGGGACGGGGAGGCGCAGCAGGCCGTGCTCGACCGCCGCGCTCGCGGCGCCCGCGCGGGAGACCTGGTCGAGCTTGGCCAGGACCGTCGCGACCTGGGTCGAGACGGTCCGGGTGCTCGTCCCCAGGTGCGCGGCGACCTCGGGGTTGCTGAGGCCGCCGGCGACGAGCGTCAGCACGTCGACCTCGCGCGGGGTGAGCCCGTAGGGCGGGTCGATCGGCCGCAGCTCGATCCGGGCCGCGGCCTCGGGCTGGCCGACCTCGGGGACCCGCTCGACGGCGACCGTCTGCCATTGGTCGTCGTCGCCGAGCCAGAGGAAGCGGAGCTGGTCGAGGTCGCAGCCGAGCATCGCCTGGAGGTAGCCGACCAGGGCGGGATGGCGCTCGAGCGCGCGGCGACCGCGGCCGTCGTTGTGCTCGGAGATCCGTCCCGAAGCCGTCACGTAGGCGCTGGCCGCCGGCAGCCCGGCCGACGAGGTTCGCGTCGGCTCGTCCCTCCCGAGCGCCCGATGTCCTGTTGCAGGCACAACCGACACGGTACGCCGTCGACGCCGTCGACGCGCAGTTATGCGCCATTTCGGACCGCTGGAGACCAACCCAACGGTCGGTCGGCTCCCCGCCGGGCGGCCTCGTTGCTGGCCCGGGAGCCGGTCCGCCGGTCCGCGGCGCGCCACGTCGACGCCGCAACGAAGCAGCCGGTCGGACGACCCGAGCCGACGGAACGACGCCAGCCGATCGGACGCCGCCCCCGCTGTAGCTCTTCTGCCCCGCCCTCGCGCGAGCGCGCACCTGCGCGCGCGAGAGCAGCGTCGTGATAGACAGGGTCGATCGCCTCCACGACGTTCAGCCGGCCGACGACCGTTGGCTAGCCTCGATCTCGCCACCGTCGTCGCCCTGGCGCTGTTCGGGCTGGCGGCGGGGATCGGGATCACGGCGGTCGGACCAGGTGGCGTGCTGGCCACGATCGGCCTCTTCGTCCTGACCGACCTGCCCCCGTCCGTGGTCGCCGGAACCGCGATCGCGACCCACGTCGCGACCGGCTTGCTCGGCACCGCCGCCTACCGCCGCTCGGGGCAGCTGCGCGACCGCCCGACCCGCAGGACGGCGCTGGTCCTGGCTGCGGCCGCGGTGGTCGGCACGCCGCTCGGGGTGTTGGCCAACGGGGCGGTCTCGGGACCCGGGTTCGGGATCCTGCTCGGCGCCCTGACCGCCACCACCGGGGTCGTGGTCTGGGTCCGCGAGCGCCGCGCCCGCCGCTTCGCCGAGCGTCCCCATCCGGAGCTGTCGCTGGCGGTGATCGCCGCCGTCGGCCTCGGCGTCGCGGTCGCGGCCGGGCTGTTCGGCCTCGGCGGACCGATGCTCGCCGTCCCGTTGCTGGTCGCGCTCGGCGTGCCGGTGCTCTCCTCGCTCGCGGCCGCCCAGGCCCAGTCGGTCGTGATCGCCGGCGTCGGGACCGTCGGCTACGCCGCCCAGGGCGCGATCGACTGGTCGCTGGCGCTGGTCGTCGGGCTCCCGGAGCTGGCCGGCGTCCTGATCGGCTGGCGGATCGCCCAGGCCGTGCCCGCGCACCGGCTGAAGTTCCTCCTGGCCGGCGCACTGATCGGGCTGGCCCCGTACCTGGCCTTCCACGGCTAGGCGCACGCCGCGACGTCGCGAACGGCCGGGGCCGGAGCGACCCTCGGCGGCACGGGCGGACCCGCGAGCCAAACAGGCGGTCGGCGAGCGCGGGCCGCAGCGGCTACTCTGGATGGGCACGGGAGCTCGCCCTCCCGTGCCGGGCCCCGGGGACGTTCACACGTCGCTCGGGGCATTTTGTTGGCCGAGCGGGCCGCACCGCGCGGCCGTTCCCGGCTCCGCGATGCGTTTCCCACGCCCACGGTGGGCGACCGACCACCGAGCGGGCCGACCGTCCCTCGTGGGGCTCCTCTCAGCCCTGCGCGTTCGGCGCCGGCGCCGACGGCGGACCGCCGTTGGCCGCGGCCACGTACTCCGGGCGCGGCGGGGCGAAGATGTCGAGCACCACCGCCGGCTCGTCGCCGAGCACCAGCGTGCGACCGTGCGGGGTGCCGGCCGGCACCCAGTACATGTCGCCCGCCCGCAGCTGCGACGTCTCGCCGCCGATCTCGATCTCGATCGCGCCCGACATCAGCACGCCGTACTGCTCGTGCTCGTCGTGGGTGTGGATCCCCGTCCGCGGCTGCCCGGCGGGGAACTCCCAGCGGACCAGGGTGCTCTGGTCGCCTTCGAAGACCGCGCCGAACAGGCCGGGCCGGATCTCGGTCCGGTCCAGCTCGTCCTGCCGGTACACGTTGCGCCGCATCAGCGGCCTCCTTCCGTGGTGGTGGATCGGGACGCGTCCGTCCCGTACAGCAGCCGCGCCGGGACGTCGGCGACCATCGCCCGCACGTCCGCCTCGGCCACCCCGGCCGCCAGCAGCCGCTCGCAGACCTTGCGGTAGGCGGCGATCGGCAACGGGTTGTTGGTCTGCCCGAGGTCGGAGCCGAGCGACGTGTTCGTCGCCCCGACCGCCTCGATCCAGTCGACGAGCACGTCGACCGTCCAGTTGCAGAAGGTCGAGTCCTCGTCGTACATGCAGAGCGAGTGCTCGATCACGGCACCCCAGGCGACCAGCTGACGGGCCTGGTCCTGGTCGACCTCGACCACGAAGTTCGGGTGGTTGACGAGCATCCGCGTGATCCCGGCGGCGTGCGCGGCCTCGAACAGGGCCATCACCTCGTCAGCGGCCAGGTGGCCGGAGGCGAGGATCACGTTGCCCGCGTCGGCGATCAGCTCGAGCGTGCGGCCGACCTCCGGCCGCAGCCGGCCCTCGCCGTCGAGGATCCCGATCGGCTCCTCCGGCATCAGGCTGCGGGCCATCTTCGGGAACCGCATCGCCTTGCCGCCGGCAGCGGCCTCGGCCGCGTGGCGCAGGTGGTTCGCCGCGCCGGTGGTCGGGAACCAGACGATCCGACCGTCCATCTGGATCGTCGCGTCGAGCGCCCGCGGGTTGACCCCGCCGACCGCGCCGTTCAGCGCGACCCCGCCGTAGGCCTCGATCCCCGCAGGGATCGAGCCCGCCCGGCGCAGCGCCAGCACGTCCGGCGCCGTGCTGTGGTGGTGGCACTTGGCGACGAACGCCCGGAAGCCGGCCTCCGCGTACTGGACCGCCAGCTCTTCGATCGAGACCTGGCGCTCGAACGTCGAGGGGAACGGGTGGGTGTGGAGGTCGACGGCGCCGTCGAGCAGGTCATCGATCGTGGTCACGGGGGATCTCCTGGTACTGGTCTCGGGCCGCGTCGAGCACGGCCCGCGTGTCGTCGATCGCGCGACGGGCCCCCGTCGCGAGCATCGACAGGTCGCCGCTGACGGCGATGTAGCGGTAGCCGGCGGCGGCGAACCGGCGGATCTGGGCCTCGCCCGCGGCGAACACGCCGAGCGCGACGCCGGAGGCGGCCGCGGCCGCCTCGATCTCCGCGATCCGGGCGGCGACCGCGGGATGGTCGAGGTCACCGGCCGCGCCGTGGTCGACGGTCAGGTCGACGGTGCCGACGAAGGCGACGTCGAGCCCGGCGACGATCTCCGCCACCGGGTCGTCGACGCCGCGGGTCTCGAACTGACCGACCAGCAGCGGACGACGGTCGCCGTCGGCGACGTACTCCGCGACGGGGACCCGGCCGTAGCCGGCGCCGAGGTGGGCGGTCCCGACCGAGCGCGAGCCGACCGGCGGGAACCGCGTCAGGTCGACCAGCGTCTCGGTGTCGGCGACGCCGCGGGTCCGCGGCAGCTGGATCCCGACCGCGCCGAGCTCGAGCAGGCGGTTGATCGGCCCGCGCGAGAGGTCCTCGACCCGCACCACCACGGGCAGCCCGTGGTAGGCCGCGGCGAGCAGCACCTCGCGGGCCTCGGCCTCGTCGATCCGCGCGTGCTCGAAGTCGCAGATCACGAAGTCGTAGCCGGCCAGCGCCAGCAGGTCGACGACCTCGCGGCGGGGCAGCTTGAGGAACGTGCCGACGACCGGCCCGCGGGCCATCGCCTCGCGCAGATCGGTCATGCCGGCCCCGATCCGGTCGCGTCCGCATCGGCGGCCGCGATCACGTCGGCGTAGCTCTGCACGTGGTCGGCGGCCTCGCCGACGATCTCCGCGGCGGAGACGCCCTGCTGCTCCAGGTACGCGAGCAGCTCGTCGCGGATCCGGGTGACCGCGGTCGGTCCCTCGACCAGGGCCGCGGTCGCGACCTGAACCGCACGGGCCCCGGCGAGCAGGAAGCGGGCGACGTCCTCGCCGCTGCGGGCGCCGTTGGTGCCGACCAGCGGCAGCTCCGGGCCGAGCGCGATCCGGGTCTTGGCGACCCAGCGCAGCGCCAGCGGCAGCGACCAGGTGCCGCTGATCGCCCCGAACGTGCCCAGCAGCGGACGACGGGTCGCCGGGTCGGGCAGGAAGCCCATGAAGCGGCCCGTCATCGCCACGATGTCGGCCCCCGCGTCGCGCGCAGCGGCGGCCAGCGCGACGACGTCGTCGGTCTCGGCGGTCAGCTTGGCGGTCAGCGGCAGCGTGGTCGCGGCGCGGACGCGGCCGACGATCTCGGCGACCGTCGCCGGGTCGGCGGGCCGGCGGATCACGCCGTCGCGGGCCTCGCGGGCGTGCGGTGCCGACAGGTTCAGCTCGATCCAGCGCAGCCCGGCGCGCTCGAGGTCGCCGACCAGGCCGACCAGCGCGTCGAGGTCGGCCGGGATCAGGCTCGGCACCACGTAGGCGTCGTGCTCGGCCGCGTAGGCGTCGGCGCGAGCGAGCGTCGCCACCCACTCCGGCCACGGGTCGGGCTGGAGCCCGGAGCGGTTGAAGATCGAGCTGCCCGGCGCGGCCGTCCCCTCGGGGACGACCCGCCAGCGCGCGTCGAGCGTGACGTGCTCGGCCGCGCGCCACTGGTGGCGGCCCTCAGGGGTCTCGTTGGCCGACTTCGCCACCACCGCGGCGGCGCCGGCGTCGATCGCCGCCCGCAGCGCGTCCTCGCTGACGAGCTGCTCCGACGCCCCGCAGACGAGCGGGTGCTTGAGCGCGATCGGGCCGAGCGCGACCCGGGGGTCAGGCCGGGGCACTGGCGCTCTCCGCCCCGGCCGCGGCGCGCGCGTTCTCGCTGAAGATCGCGACCAGGCGGTCGGCCTGCTCGTCGCTGATCACCAGCGGCGGCGAGATCACCAGCGAGGCGCCGGCCGCACGCACGATCAGCCCGTCGCGGCGGCAGCCGGCGGCGATCGCGGACGAGACCGCGGGGGTCGCGGCCTCGACGCCGAGCATCATCCCCGCGCCGCGGACCTCGACGATCTGGTCGAGCTCGGCCAGCGGCCGGAGGCCGTCCAGCAGCCGCGCGCCGACCGTCTTGGCCCGCTCCAGCAGGCCCTCGCGCTCGATGATCGCGAGGTTCTCCAGCGCGACCGCCGAGCCAACCGGGTGGCCGTTGTAGGTGAAGCCGTGGAGGAAGGTCGCGCCCTCGGCCAGCGCCAGCACGCGACGCCCGATCAGGACCGCGCCCATCGGCACGTAGCCGCTGGAGAGCCCCTTGGCGGTCACGATCATGTCGGGCTCGAGGCCGTAGCGCTCGGCCGCGAACCAGTAGCCGGTGCGCCCGAAGGCGGTCACGATCTCGTCGAGGATCAGGAGGATCTCGTGACGGCGGAGGACCTCCTGGACCCGCGGCCAGTAGCCCTCGGGCGGCGGGACCATGCCGCCGACGCCGAGGATCGGCTCGCCGACGAAGGCCGCGATCCTCTCGGGCCCGATCTCCTCGATCTTCTGCTCCAGCTCGGCGACCATCCGGTCGCAGGCGTCGGCGTCGTCGGCGCGGGCGTGCGGGGCGGAGAGGTGGACGAAGCCGTCGGGCAGCGGGCCCATCCCGGCCTTCATCGCCGGCATCCCGGTCGCCGCCAGCGAGGCCGCGCCGACGCCGTGGTAGGCGCGGTCGCGGGAGAGGATCACGTGGCGCTCGGGCCGGCCGGCGTTGGTGTTGGCCAGCCGCACCAGCTTGATCGCGGTCTCGATCCCCTCGGAGCCGCCGTTGGTGAAGAAGATCCGCTCGATCCCCTCCGGCGCCAACTCCAGCAGCCGCTCGGCGAGCGTGATCGCGGGGACGTTCGTGTAGTCGCCGAACGACGAGTAGAACTCGAGCTTGCCGATCTGGGCCGCGGCGACGTCGGCCAGCTCCTGGCGTCCGTGGCCGACCGCGCACTGCCAGAGGCCGCAGGTGCCGTCGACGTACTCGTTGCCGTCGGCGTCCCAGATCGTGGCGCCCTGGCCGCGGTCGATCACCAGCGGCTGAGCGGGCGAGCCGATCGTGCTGTGGGGGTGGATGAGGGCGGCCTGGTCGCGCGCGGCGAGGGCGGCGGAAGGGGTCGTGTCGGTCATCGAACTGCTCCTGTGTCCTGGTGGGGGATCCGGTGGCGTCGTGCGGCGTTCACGCCGCCACCGCGTTGCTCTCGTCGGCGGTCCGGGGGCCGTCGTCGCGGACCAGCGCCTGGCGCGTGTGCTCCCAGCCGACCCGCACCCGCGTCCCCGGCTGGGGCGCGACCTCGTGCTGCTCGAGCAGGGCGAGCCCGGGGGCTCCGTCGGGGTAGCGCAGCTCGACGCGGACGTAGCGCCCGGCGAAGCTGGTCGAGATGACGTCGGCCTCGACGACGTTGATCGCGTCCGACGCGCTCGGGTTCAGCTGCAGCGCCTCCGGCCGGACGACCAGCGCGGCCGCCTCGGGCGACGTCCCGCCGACGGTCCGCAGCCGCGAGAAGCCGGTGTCGAAGAGGTCGCCGCCGCTCGCCGCGCTCCCGCGGAAGACGTTCGACTCCCCCAGGAACTCGGCGATGAAGAGGCTGGTCGGCTCGTTGTACAGCTCGTGCGGGGTCCCGACCTGGGCGACCTTGCCGCGGTCGAAGACGGCGATCCGGTCGGACAGCCGCAGCGCCTCGTCCTGGTCGTGGGTGACGAAGACGAAGGTCGTGCCGAGGTCGCGGTGCATCCGCGCGATCTCGATCTGCAGCTCCTCGCGGAGCTTCTTGTCGAGCGCGCCGAGCGGCTCGTCCATCAGCACCGCGCGCGGCTCGCAGACGATCGCGCGGGCGAGCGCCACCCGCTGCTGCTGGCCGCCCGAGAGCTGGCTCGGCAGGCGGTCGGCGTACTCCTCCATCCGCACCATCCGCAGCGCCTCGCGGACGCGGCCGGCGACCTCGGACTTCGGGGTCTTCTTGTAGCGGAGGCCGAAGGCGACGTTCTTGGCGACCGTCATCTGCGGGAACAGCGCGTAGAACTGGAAGACGACGCCGAGGTTGCGCTTGTAGGGCGGGAGCCGCCCGATGTCGCGACCGTCGATCTCGATCCGCCCGCTGGTCAGCGGCGTGAAGCCGGCGATCAGGTTGAGCGTCGTCGACTTGCCCGAGCCGCTCGGCCCGAGGAAGGTCATGAACTCGCCGGGGGCGATGTCGATCGAGACGTCGTCGACGGCGAGCAGGTCGTGGCGGCCGAACTGCTTGGTCAGGCCTTCGATGCGGATGCCGTGGCCGGCATGGGTCGTGCTCATGCGTCCCTCTGGGGAGTCGTCTTGCCGGGCCGGCGCAGGAGCACCGGCACCACGATGGCGATCGTCGTCACCACGACGATCAGGCTCGATGCGGCGGCGATCGTGGGGTCGATCTCGACCGTGATCGCGTTGTACATCTGCACCGGCAGGGTCTGGAGCTGCGGGGTCTGGAGGAACAGCGCGACGACGGTCTCGTCGAACGAGGTCGCGAACGCGAAGACCGCGCCCGTGAAGACCCCGGGCCGGATCGCCGGCAGCGTCACGCGGAAGAACGTCTGCCACGGGTTGGCTCCGAGGCTGGCGGCGGCGTGCTCGATCCGGCGGTCGAGCCCCTGGAGGCTGGCCGATACGGCGACCAGCACGAACGGCAGCGCCAGCACGGTGTGCGCGAGCACGAAGCCGGCGACGTTGCCGGTCAGGCCCCAGCGGAGGAAGACCGCGTAGATCGAGACGGCGACGATGATGTTCGGGACCACCTGCGGGGCCATGTGCAGGCCCTGGGCGAACCCGCGGCCGCGCAGCCGCGTGTGCGACAGCGCGTAGGCCGAGGCGACGCCGAGGACCGTGGCGCAGACCGTCACCAGCGCGGCCACGATCAGCGAGTTCTCCAGCGAGGTCCGCCAGGCGGGGTTGGAGAAGAACTCCTCGTACCAGCGCAGCGACCAGCCCTTGGGCGGGAACGCGAACGTCGTGCCCGAGGTGAAGCTCATCGGGATCACCATCAGCGACGGCACGACGAGCACGAGGGCCACCAGCCCCGCGACGATCCGCAGCGGGGAGAGTCGGCGAAGGACCATCAGCGATCGCCTCCCGGCGTCGTGGCGGGGGAGACGGCGCGGCGCCCGACGAACTGGACGATCGCCAGCAGACCGAGGGTCACGACCAGCAGCAGGGTCCCGAGCGCGCCGGCGGCGGGGAAGTCGAGCAGCTCGCTGGTCCGCTCCTGGATCAGCTGCGCGATCAGCGACTGCTGGGACGAGCCGAGCAGGGCCGGGATCACGAAGAAGCCCATGCTGAGGATGAAGACGAGCGAGAAGCCCGCGATCGCCCCGGGGATCGAGAGCGGCATGTAGACGCGGAGGAAGGCGCTGCGCCGGGGCGCACCGAGGCTGGCCGCAGCGTCGAGGTAGCGGCGGTCGATGCCGCGCATCGCGCTGTAGAGCGGCAGCACCATGTAGGCGAGCAGCACCTGCGACATCGCGATGATCACGGCCCAGACGGTGCCGGCGAGCGAGAGCCCGAGCAGCTTGTCGACGGGGCCGTTGTCCTGGAACAGCAGCACCCAGGCGAAGCTGCGGGCCATCAGGCTGGTCCAGAACGGGAGCAGCACGACGATCATCATCAGCGTGCGGGTCCGCGCCGAGACGACCGTCATCGCGTAGGCGTACGGGTAGGCCAGCAGCAGCGTGAGCGTGGCGACCGCGAGCGAGACGAGCACCGTCCGCAGCAGCACCTTGTTGGTCACGCCGTCGCTGAAGAGCTCCTGGTAGTGGCCGAAGCCGAAGCCACCTTCGAAGAAGCTGTCACCGACGATCTTGGCGACCGGGTAGGCGAAGAAGACGAGCAGCACGAGCACCGCGGGCAGCAGCAGCCACGGTGCCGTGAGCCGGAACCTCCGGCTCCCCCGGGCGCGCGTCGCGCCCGTCGCCGCAGGCGCCGGAGGGGCCGGAGTGGCCGGGGAAGCCGGAGAGGACATGGTCGGCCTCAGCCCCCGAGCCAGAGGGTGAACTTGCGGCGGGTGTCCTCGCCGTTCTGCGCCCACCACTTGGACTCGATCTGGACGGTCTCGCCGCGATCCTTGCCCGCGAGCGGGTCGAGCTCGGCGGCCTTCGGGTCGTAGGTCGGCTTGGCGTTGACGTTGGCCGGGGCGGTCCCGGACAGCTCGGCGAACTTCGCCGACTGCGGGGCCTCGGTCGCGAACGCGATGTACTTCATCGCCTCGGCCTTGTTCGGCGCGCCCTTGGGCACCATCAGGTCGTCGGAGACGACCGTCGTCTTGTCCCAGACCGGCTTGAACGGGGCGCCCTCGCGGGTCGCCGAGAGCGCACGGGCCTGGACGACCAGCGCCATCGAGGCCTGCTTGCTGACCATCAGCTGCTGGATCTGGCCGTAGGTCTTGGCGAACGTCGTCTTGTCCTTGACGCGGCCCCAGACGTCCAGCGCGCGGTCGACGTCGAGCGGGTACAGCTGGTCCGCGGCGACGCCGTCGGCCAGCAGCGCGTTCTCGAGCAGGCCGGTCTCGACCTCACGCGAGGTGACGCGCTTGCCCGGGAAGCTCTTGGTGTCGTAGAAGTCCGCCAGCTTGGTCGGCGGCTTGTCCTTGAAGTCGTCGGTGTTGTAGAGCATCACCAGGCCGTACGAGACGCCCGGGACGCCGCAGTCGGTCGCGGTCCCCTTCGGGAACTGGTCGCGGTCGATGACCGAGTAGTCGAGCTTCTCCAGCAGGGTTCCGCACCACGAGGTGGCGCTGCCGCTGTCCCACTCCATGACGTCCCACGAGACGCGCTTGGCCTCGACCATCGCGCGCAGCTTCGCCGGGTCCGGCGGCGCGTCGTTGACGACCTTGATCCCCGTCTTCGCGGTGAAGGGGGTGCTCCAGGCCTTGGTCTGGTTGTCCTGGAACGCGCCGCCGAACGACACGAACGTCAGGCTGCCGCCCTTGCCGCCGTCGTCCGATGAACCGGTCGCGGACCCTCCGCAGCCGGTCAGGGCTGCGAGGACCGCGCAGGTCGCGATCACACCCGTTGTCTTCTTCATGGTCTCTCCTCGTACCTCTCGTTCACACCCTCGGCCCCCGGTCCGCGACCGGTGACCCTCACCCCGACGCCGGTCCAGGACCGGCGATCGTGTCCCTCGCTCGTCCGCCGGCACGCGGCCGGCGGACGGCTGGGCCCCCTACACCTGGTAGGCCTTGGTTCGCAGGTACTCGTCGAGCCCGTGCGGGCCGCGCTCGCGGCCGTAGCCGGACTGCTTCGTGCCGCCGAACGGCGCCGACGGGTTGAACGCGCCGGCGTTGATGTAGACCGTGCTCGCGTCGACCTGGGCGGCCACGCGGGTCGCACGGTCGGCGTCGGCCGACCAGACCGCGGCGTTGAGGCCGAACGGCGTGCCGTTGGCGACGGCGACGGCCTCCTCCTCGCTGTCGACCGGGATGATCGACAGGACCGGGCCGAAGATCTCCTCCTGGGCGATCCGGGCGTCGGGGGCGACGTCCGAGAAGACCGTCGGGCGGACGAAGTAGCCGGTCTCCGGCACGTCCTGGTCGTCGGGACCGCCGAGCACGACGCGGGCGCCGTCCTCGACTCCGGCCCGCAGGTAGCCGAGCACGCGGTCGCGCTGGACGGCCGAGACGACCGGGCCGAGCTTGGTGTCGGCCTCGCGGGGGTCGCCCGGGACGTAGGTCGCGGCGGCGGCGGCCGCCAGCTGCTCGACCTCGGCCAGCCGCTCGCGCGGCACGATCATCCGCGAGAGCGCGGCGCAGACCTGGCCGTTGTTGCCGAAGCAGTTGGCGACGCCGGCGGCGACGGCCTGCTCGAGGTCGGCGTCGTCGAGCAGGATCTGCGGGCTCTTGCCGCCCAGCTCGAGCGCGACCGGCTTGACCGTCGCGGCGGCCAGCTCGGCGACCCGGCGGCCGGCACGGTTGGAGCCGGTGAAGGAGATCGCGTCGATCCCGGGGTGGGAGGCGATCGCCTCGCCGACGACCGGGCCGTCGCCCCAGACCAGGTTCAGCACGCCGCCGGGCAGGCCCGCCTCGCTGACGATCTCGCCCAGCAGGTACGGGGTCAGGCCGACGACCTCGCTCGGCTTGGCGACGACGGTGCAGCCGGCGGCGATCGCCGGGGCCGCCTTCAGGGCCAGCTGGTAGAGCGTGAAGTTCCACGGCGTGATCGCGCCGACGACCCCGATCGGCTCCCAGCGGATCAGCGAGTTGCCGAGCTGCTCGACCTCGGGCCGCTGCTCGATCGCGTCGGCGGCGTCCTCGAAGGTGTGAGCGACGATCCCGACCTGCATCGCCTGCGCCTGCGTGCGGGGCGTGCCGAGCTCGGCGACGATCGAGTCGACGATCCGGTCCTGGTTGGCGCGGATCCCGGCGGCGATCCGGCGCAGGATCGCCGCGCGCTCGGCGGCGGGGGTCGCGGCCCAGGGGCCGAAGGCGGCGCGGGCGGCCGCGACCGCCCGGTCGACGTCCTCCGCGGTGCCGGCCGGGACGCGGCCGATGACCTGCTCGGTGACGGGGTCGATCACGTCGATCCGTCCGCTGCCGGCGCTGGGGGTCCAGGCGCCGCCGATGTAGTGGTCGTCGTGCTCGATCATGCTTCGTTGTCCTTCTCGCTGGTCGACGCGACGGTCGACGGAGGTGCTGCGCCCGCGAGGCGGGCGGCGATCTGATCGGCGGTCCGGCGCAACGCCCCGGCCATGCCGGATCCGGGGTCGCTGGCGACCGCCGCGGTGGTGCCGACGATCGCCAGGGTCGCGGCGACCGCCTCGCGGCTGTCGAGGATCGGGACCGCGATCGTGCGGATCCCCTGGGCGACGACGGCGTTCTCGGCGACGCCGGTCTCCCGGAAGCTCGCCATCCCGGAGTCGACGTCGTCGCGGGCCGCCACGGGCAGCTGCGTGAGCAGCGCGTCGACCAGGACGCGGTCGTCGAGCAGCTCGAGGAAGACCTGCGACTGGGCGGCGTAGAGCGGCAGCTGGCTGCCCTCGCGGACCATCACCTGGACCTGCCGGCGCGGGTCCTCCTGGACCTTGGCGACGACCGCGCCGCGGCCGCTCCAGACGCTGAGCACGACGGTCTCGCGGATCTCCTCGGCGAGCGCGGCCATGTACGGGGCCGCCTCCTCGAGCACGCGGGTCCGGCGCAGCGCGACGGCGCCGAGGTGGCGGGCGAGCGGGCCGAAGCGGAAGCCGCCGTCGGAGCGCTCGACCAGGCCGGTGTTGGCCATCGACGTGACGTAGCGGTGGGCCGTCGAGCGTTCGAGCTCGAGCGCCGCGGCGACGTCGACCGTCCGCACCTGCTCGTGGAGCGTCAGCAGCTCCAGGATCTGCGCACAGCGGTGCACGGCCTGGATGTCGCCTGCGCCGCGGCCCTTGGCGGGCTCGCTGAGCGCCGTGGCGCGGTCGTCGTGTCGTGGTTCTGTCATGTCGTTCCCTTGGCGTCCCACTTAGCGCAACACGCATTGCGCTATTCGGGTAGCGGCACCTTACGCAAAGAAGCGGTCGTTCGTCAAGGGACGATCGCGAAAGTTCTTTGGAGGCGGCACAAATCGCCCAAAGTCAGCGGACATCGGGGGATTCGCCGCGGCAGCCAAACAGACGGTAGGCGCCTGGATACCGCAACATGGATCGTGATATACGAGATCCGTACGCGGGATCCGGCGGCCTTGCCGGTGTCGCTCGCGCCCTCCGACCGAAGGACCTCCCATGGCCGTGCCGACCCCATCCGAGCGCCGGGACCTGCCCGCCGACCTCCTGCTGCGCGGGGGCAACGTCGTGACCGTCGACGCCGCCTTCCGCCGCGCGGAGGCGGTCGCGATCCGCGACGGACGGATTGTCGCGGTTGGCGGGGATGCCGAGCTGTCCGGCCTCGTCGGCCCCGCGACCCGCGTGGTCGAGTTGCGCGGGCGGACCGTGCTGCCCGGGCTCATCGACCAGCACATCCACCTCGACGAGCTGAGCGCCGCGCTGTCGGGCCGGATCCTCGACCTGACCGTGCCGTTCGCGACCCTCGCCGAGCTGGTCGACGCGACCGTCGCCCACGGCCGTCGGCGCCCGGACGACGCCTGGCTGGTCGGCGCCGGCTGGAGCGAGACGACCGTCGGCGAGCTCGGCGACGGGGGCCGGGCCGCCAGCCGCGAGGAGCTCGACGCCGCGCATCCCGACCGCCCGGTCTTCCTCTGGCACTTCTCGATGCACGCCGCGCTCGTCAACGCCGCGGCGCTGCGGGCGGCGGGGATCGACCGCGACACCCCCGACCCGACCGGCGGCCTGATCGTCCGCGACCCCGCCAGCGGCGAGCCGACCGGGCTGCTGCTGGAGTCCGCGACCGAGCTGGTCGAGTGCTGCATGCCGGATCCGCCGCGGTCGGTCCGCGCCGCCGAGATCCTGGCCGCGATGGCCCAGCTCAACCGGCTCGGGGTCACCAGCGTGACCGACCCACGGGTGACCGCGGAGGGCCTGCGCGACTACGCCGAGGTCCGCCGGATCGGCGACCCGACCGTGCGCGTGCACTGCCTGCTGCACTGGGGCGCGTCGGGGACGAGCAACACCAGCGACGAGATCGCCCGCGGGCTCGAGGGCTCCGGGGTCACGACCGGCTTCGGCGACGAGTGGCTGGCGATCGCCGGCGGCAAGGTCTTCGCCGACGGCGTGCCCAGCCAGCGGACCGCCTGGGTCGGGGACGCCTACCCCGGGACCGACCAGACCGGCGGCCTGGTCGTCGAGGGCGAGGACGACGAGGCCCGCGTCGCCGACCTCCACCGCTGCATCCGGCTGCTCCACGAGCACCGGCTGCAGGTCCAGGTCCACGCGATCGGCGACCGCGCCGGGGATGCGGTCGTCGACGGCTTCGTCGCCGCCCAGGAGGCGGACCCGTGGCCGGACGCGCGCCCGGTCCTGATCCACGGCGTGGTCCTGCGGCCGGAGACGATCGCCCGGCTGGCCGCGCACCGGATCGGGGTCTCGACCAACGCCCTGATCCGCTACCACCACGCCGGAGCGATGCGGCCGGCGCTGGGCGACGAGCGCTGGGACGGGACGGTCGCGGTGCGGGCGCTGCTCGACGCCGGGGTCGCCGTCTCCGACAGCTCCGACGCCCCGGTGGTCCCGGCCGACTGGCGCCGCGGCGTCCAGGCGCTGGTGACCCGCGAGACCGCCGAGTCGGACGGGCGCCCGGTCGGCCCCGACCAGCGGATCGAGCGCGACGAGGCGCTGCGGGCGTGGACGGCGACGGCCGCCTACCAGCAGCACGCCGAGCGCGACAAGGGCTCGATCGAGCCGGGCAAGCTCGCCGACCTGGTCGTGCTCGAGGAGGACCCGCTGACCATCGACGCCGACCGGCTGCACGCCCTGACCCCGGCCGCGACCTTCGTCGGCGGGCGGTGCGTGTTCGACGGGGCGGGGTTGCTGGAGGGCTGAGGGGCGGGGCGCCCCCGGCGGTCGGCGGGGGCGCCCGGTCGGCGGGCCGTCGGTCGGCGGCGAAGGCCCGTCGGTAGGCGGGGCAAGTGCGCCGCTCCGCTTCTCGATGCGTTTGCCACCGCCACGGTGGACAAGACATCGCGGTCGGTGCGAGGGCCGAGGGCAGGGTCGGCCGCCTCGCTTCTCGATGCGTTTGCCACCGCCACGGTGGACAAGACATCGCGGCCGCTCAAACCGGCTGCCGGATGCGCCGCCATCCCCGCCGACCCGACGCGCCCCCATCCCCGCCGACCCGACCCGACCCGCCGCGGACCCGGGCTCGCCGCCAACGCCACCCCGCCCCGACCGACCCCAACCCCAACCCCAACCCCGGCCCACCTACCTCGCGCTCTCGCCGTCCCCGACCGCCGCCAGGAACGCGGCTGCGGCCGGCGCCAGGTGGCGACCACGGCGGACGGCGATCGCGGTCCGGAGCGCCAGTCGCTCGTCCTCGAACGGGACCACCACGACCCCGGCCCCCGGCAGCAGGGCGTCGGTCGAGGGCAGCACCGAGACGGCCAGGCCCTGGGCGACGAGGGCCCGGGCGCGGGCCACGTCGGCGGTCTCGAACGCGATCCGCGGGACGAACCCGAGCGCGGCCGCGCACTCCTCCAGCTGATCGCGAATCCGCGCCCCGCGGCGGAAGGTCACCAGCGGCTCGTCGCGCAGGTCGGCGAACGAGACCTCCGCCCGCCCGGCGAGCCGATGCCGGGGCGGGACGACCGCGACCAGCGGCTCGGACGCCAACGAGCGGACCTCGAGCGTGGCCGGAGCCGACCCGGGGCCCTCGGCGATCAGGGCCAGATCGAGGGCGTCGGCCTCGAGCTGGGCGATCAGCGCGACGCTGAGGTCCTCCTGCACGTCCAGCTCGATCCCCGGGTGCTCGCGGTGGAAGCGCCCGAGCAGCGCGGCGACGTCAACCGCGCCCGGCGTGCTGGTCACCCCGATCACGATCCGCCCCGTCTCCAGCCCACGCAGGGCCCGCAGCTCGTCGGCGGTGGCGTCGACCTCGCGCAGGATCCGGCGGGCCCCGGCGACCAGGGTCTCGCCGGCGACCGTCATCGCGACGCTGCGGGTGGTCCGCTCGACCAGCGCCATCCCGACCTGCGACTCGAGCCGCCGGATCTGCTGCGACAGCGCCGGCTGGGCGATCCCGAGCCGGGCCGCGGCGCGGGTGAAGTGGCGTTCGTCGGCGAGCGCCACGAGGTACCGCAGCTGCCGCAGTTCCATAGGTTCAGCTTATAAGTCGGAGCGCCAGTTGGTCTTGGACTTCTCGAACCGGGCGCGGCAGGCTGGAGCCATGGCTCCCATCGGCTCCCGGTCCAGCAGCAAGGTGGTCGCCTCCGCCGAGGCGGCGGTGGCGGACGTCCCCGACGGGGCCAGCCTCGTCGTCGGCGGCTTCGGCCTCTGCGGGATCCCCGAGCACGCGATCGCCGCCCTCCGCGACCGCGGCGTCCGCGACCTGACCGTGACCAGCAACAACTGCGGCGTCGACGACTTCGGCCTCGGGATCCTGCTCGCCGACCGTCAGATCCGCAAGATGGTCGCGTCCTACGTCGGCGAGAACAAGCGCTTCGAGCAGCAGTTCCTGTCCGGCGAGCTCGAGGTCGAGCTGGTCCCCCAGGGCACGCTGGCCGAGCGGATGCGGGCCGGAGGCGCCGGGATCCCCGCCTTCTACACCCCCGCCGGCGTCGGCACCCCGGTCGCCGAGGGCAAGGACACCCGCGAGTTCGACGGCGTCGAGTACCTGCTGGAGCGCGCGATCACCGCCGACTTCGCGCTCGTCCGGGCGTGGAAGGGCGACCGCGCCGGCAACCTCGTCTACCGCAAGTCGGCGCGGAACTTCAACCCGCTGGCCGCGACCGCCGGGCGGATCACGATCGCCGAGGTCGAGGAGCTGGTCGAGGTCGGCGAGCTCGATCCCGATCACGTCCACACGCCGGGGGTCTTCGTCCAGCGGGTCTTCGAGAGCCCCGGGCTGGAGAAGCGAATCGAACGCCGGACCGTCACGGAGGTCGGAGCATGAGCAGCGCCCGTCAGCGGATCGTCGAGCGCGCCGCCGCCGAGATCCAGGACGACACCTACGTCAACCTCGGGATCGGGATGCCGACCCTGCTGGCCAACGTCGCCAGCGACCGCGTCGGCGTCCTGTTGCAGTCGGAGAACGGCCTGCTCGGGATCGGTGCCTACCCGACCCCGGACCAGCTCGACGCCGACCTGATCAACGCCGGGAAGGAGACGGTCACCGCCGTTCCGGGAGCGTCGTTCTTCGACAGCGCCGAGTCGTTCGCGATGATCCGCGGCGGCCACATCGACCTGGCGATCCTCGGCGGGATGGAGGTCTCCGCCGACGGCGACCTGGCGAACTGGATGATCCCCGGCAAGATGGTCAAGGGGATGGGCGGCGCGATGGACCTGGTCCAGGGCGCCAAGCGGACGATCGTGATCATGGAGCACGTCAGCCGCGCCGGGGCCGCCCGGATCAAGACCAGCTGCGACCTGCCGCTGACCGGCCGCCGCTGCGTCGACCGCCTGATCACCGACCTCGCCGTCTTCGACCTCGGCGGCCCGGACGGCCTCGTCCTGGTCGAGACCCTCGGCGACGCGACCGTCGACGAGATCCGCGAGAAGACCGAGGCCCCGTTCGTCGTCGCGCGAGAGCTGGTCGGGGCCGCGGGCGACTGAGGGTCGAGCGCGCGGCGAGCGGCCGTCCGGCAAGCTGATGCCGATTTGCCGCCTATACGACAGCAGATCCGCATCAGCTCGCCGCTTCGCCGCTACGGTCCCCACCACCCCGAACCGCTACGGAATGACGGTCGCCGCGGCGCGAGGTCCGGGGCGACTGTCAGCGCCGTGTCGAGAACCGGCGGTCGGCGCCGACCTGCTTACGATGGGCGCCACAGGGGAGCCCGGAACGAGGAGCAGCGAATGACGACCGTGACCGCCGACCTGATGATCTCGCTGGACGGATTCATCGCCGGACCCAACGTGCGCGTGCCGGACAACCCGGGCGGCGACGGCGGGATCCGGCTGCACGAGTGGGCGGCCGGCCTGGCCAGCTGGCGGGAGCGCCAGGGCATGACCGGGGGCGAGCACAACACCGACTCCGAGCTGCTCCGCGAGTGGTTCGAAGCGACCGGCGCGGTCGTGATGGGCCGGACGATGTTCGACACCGGCGAAGAGCACTGGGGCGACGATCCGCCCTTCCGAACGCCGGTCTTCGTCCTCACCCACCGCCCGCGACCGACCGTGGTCAAGCAGGGCGGAACCTCCTACACGTTCGTCACCGACGGGATCGAGAGCGCGATCGCCCAGGCCTCGGCCGCAGCGGGCGACCGCAACGTCGACATCGGCGGCGGCGCCAGCGCGGTCCAGCAGGCGATCGCCGCCGGTCTGCTCGACGAGCTGCACCTGCACGTCCTGCCGGTGCTGATGAACCAGGGCGTCCGCCTCTTCGACCGGCTCGACCCCGAGCACATCGAGCTCGAGCCGCTCCACGTGATCGACGGGACGCACGCGACGCACCTGAAGTACCGGGTGCTGCGGTAGGGCGGGGCGGCGGGCGGCGGGCGGGGCGCGGCGGGCGGACCGGCGGCCGGCGGCGGACCGGTGGCGGGGCGGACGGGTGAACTGATGCGGATTTACCGCCTATACGACGGCAAATCCGCATCAGCTGGCCGCACGGCGCGCGTCGGGGTCGGCGTCGGCGTCCGCGGCGCCGAGGAACTCCTCGACCAGCGCGGCCAACGCTCCCGGCGCCTCGAGCATCGGCAGGTGTCCGCTGGCGATCGTCCGCGACCAGGGGCCGCCGAGGGTCCGCTCGAACCGCTGCTGCAGCCCGTCGGGCAGCTCGCGGTCGTCGGTCGTGCGGACGTATCCACGGTGGGCGGGGAAGCTCCGCGGGCCGGTCGGGTCGCGGTAGACGGCCTGGCTCTCGGGCACGAACTCGCGGACCAGCCGCTCCTGCTCCGCCGGCGCCAGACCGCGAGCGAGGCCCGCGCGGATCACCTTGGCCGGCGGCCGTGTGCCCGCGACCCGCATCATCGCCCCGACCACGAGCCGCTGCGGGAACGGCATCGCCCCGAGGAACGACCGTCCCGACGCGGGGATCACGGCCGAGATCCCGAGCAACCCGGCGAGTCGGTCGGGGGCCTGGCCCGCCATCTGCGTCGCGACGGCCCCGCCGAGCGAGTGCGCGACGACGACGAACCGCGGCCACGGGGCCTCCGCCAGGACGTGCGCGGCGTAGTCGTCGAGCGACGCGTCGGGCCGGCGCGGGTACTCCGCGACCCGACTCGGACGTCCCTCGGGCAACGCCGCCCGAACGTCGTCCCAGATCCACGCGGGCAGGCCCGCCCCGCTCAGGAAGACCGCCGGGAGGCTCGCATTCGTCATACCCGCGAGGCTAGGTCGCGACGAGGACAGCTTCCGTCCTCGGTCGATCGGCCGGGGCACGCCGCGCCGCGCGATTGCCGGCCGTCCGCCACGACCGGCCGCCGACACCCACGACCGCCGGGCGCCACCGCGCCCAACGACCGCCGCGCTCAGCCCTTCGGCGCGCGCAGGACCCAGAACCAGACGGTCGCGAGCTGCGAGCGGGAGCCGTCGGCGCGGGTTCCCGCGTGAACCTACCGGACTCGCCGCGGTTTCCAAAGCGACCTGGACCGCTCTCGGAGGTCCCGCCGCGTGGCGACACGGAGGCCGGCGGCTACGATCGAGCCGTGCCCGATCGCCTGTACTTCACCGACTCCGACGAGGCCAACGCCCTGATCGCCAGCGATCCGCTGGCGCTGCTCGTCGGCTTCGTGCTGGACCAGCAGGTGACCGTCCAGAAGGCGTTCGCCGGCCCGTTGGTGCTGCGCGAGCGGCTCGGCCGCTTCGACGCGGAGACGCTTGCCGCGGCCGACCTCGAGCCGGTCTTCCGGACCAAGCCGGCGATCCACCGCTATCCGGGCACGATGGCCCAGCGCGTCCACGACCTCGCGGTCCACGTCCGCGACCACTACGACGGCGACGCCGCCCGGGTCTGGACCGACGCGGAGGACGCGTCCGCCCTGCGCGACAATCTCGCCGCGCTGCCGGGGATCGGCGAGATGAAGGTCAAGGCGCTCGGCTCGGTCCTGGCCCAGCGGTTCGACGTCGAGGTCGCCCGCGACCTGATCCCCTGGCACCCGACCCTCGGCGACGTCGACTCGACCCAGGCCCTCGCCGACTACCAGGCGGCCAAGCGCATCCACAAGGCGGAGTGGATGAAGGCCCGCCCGGCGTAGGCCGCGCTCGGCCCGCCACTCGGCCCGCGCCGGATGGCGGACGACCGAGCCCAGCGACGACGGCCCGCGCGGTACCCTCGGTGGCGGTCTGTGTGGCCACAGCGACGACCTCGCGGTCGTCGCCGGTACTGCGCTCCCTGCGGCGTGCGGAGGCAACCGTCGCGCCGCGGGGAGTCTTGCCGCCCCGTCCGCCGCGCCGACGCCGTCGGAGCGCCTTCGTCGACCGAGCGAGGGCCTCCCGCGGCGCCGCCCCCGGTCGACGCCGAACGACGGTCGTCGTCCCGACCCGGTCAACGCGTGACGCGCACCTGCACCGTCCGGGTCGCCGTGGTCGTCCCGACCTTCAGTCGCAGCCGGACGCTGTGCGTCCCGATCTTCGCGCGGGCGCCGATCCGCAGCCGGACCGCCAGCTTCCGACTGCGACCCGAGCCGGTGGCGGGGACCGTCGTCCGCCGTCCGCCGCGCACCCGCAGCGAGGCGGGTGCCGTCGCCGTGACCGCGGTCGCCGCCAGCGTCGTGCTGGTGCCGTTGACCAGCAGCAGCGGGAGCGACGCGGTCCGGCCGCGCTTCACGGTCGTCCGCGCCGTGACCGCCGCGAAGCCGATCGTCCCGGCCCGTCCGGCCCCGCCGTCGACGCCGTCGCGGCCCTTCGCTCCGTCGAGCCCGTTGACGCCGGGCAGGCCCGGAACCCCGGCGAGGCTGCCGGACAGCGCGTCGCCGTAGCCGTCGAGCGGCACGGTGACCGTCTCGCCCGCGGCCTCGACGACCAGGCTGGCGGTCCGCTCACCGAGCCCGGACGGGGCGAACCGGACGTCGATCCCGATCTGACCGGCGGCGGGGAGGGTACGGGGCAGCACGACGTCGCCCTCGGTCCCGACGACCAGGAAGTCGCGGGCGTTGCGGCCGACGATCCGGACCCGCTCGACCGTCGACGGGTCGTCGGCCGAGCGCAGCCGGATCGTGTGGGTCTCGCCGAGCGTGCCGAGCGGCTGGCCGAGGAAGCTGGTCGGCTCGCGGACGGTCGCCAGCCGCAGCGTCTTAGCCGTCCGCAGCAGCTGGCGGGTGCCGGTCGCCCCGGTCGCCAACCACGGCACCTCCTTGAGCGCCCCGACCCGCTGGGGGATCTCGGTCGACGTCTGCCCGACGGCGCCGCCGGCGCTGCCGTCGAAGGGGAACGCGTAGGCGTACGACGACGAGCCGAGCTGGCCGTTGTCGTTGCGGCCCCAGGCGTAGACGCGGCCGTCGCGACCGAGCCCGTAGGTCGTGAGCGCGCCGGCCTCGATCCGGGCCAGCTTCGGGTAGGTCGGGAACGACGGGCGCAGGTTCGGGTTCGGTGCGGTCGGGAGCGGCAGGCCAGCCGTCTCCTCGCCCTGACCGAGCCCGAGCCCCCCGCCCGCCGCCGCGCCCCAGGCGAGGAAGCTGCCGTCGTCGAGGACCGCGAAGCTGCGGGCGGCGCCGGCCGAGATCGTGCTGACGCGCGGCTGCCCGGCGGCGGGCGAGACGATCACCTGGACCGGGGCGACCGCGGTCGCTCCGGTCGTGCCGTTGCCGATCTGGCCGCTGCCGTTGGTCGCGCCCCAGGCCCAGACGCTGCCGTCGTCGAGCAGCGCGAGCGCGTGGGTGGTGCCGGCGGCGATCTCGGTCGCCTGCCGTCCGGCGGGCAGCGCGACCGCCTGCGGGACGACCGTGTCCCCGGCGACACCGACCGCCTGGCCGTTGGTGGCGCGCTTGACGCCGCCCCAGCTCCAGACGCTGCCGTCGGCGGCACGGGCGAGGCTGGCGTAGGTGCCCGCGGCGACCTGCGCGATCCGGACCCCGCTCGGCAGGCCCGCGACCGGCGTCGGCGCGAGGACCGCGGCGCCGAGCGCACCGCTGCCGGCGCCGCCGTGCTTGTTGGTGCCGAAGGCGGCGACGCTGCCGTCCTCCTGGACGACCAGCGTCGCGTCGGTCCCGGCGGCGACCTGGGTCGCGCCCGCGGTCCCGGGGACCGGGGTGAAGCTGCTCGCCGAGGCCGTGGTCCCGAGTCCCAGCGGCCCGGCCCCGGACGCGAGCAGGCCGTCGGGCGTGAGCAGGAAGCTGCGGGTCGCGGCGACCGCGGCACCGGTGGCCGCGTCGGCGCCGGTCAACGAGGTCGGGACGGCGACCGTCACGCCGTCGAAGCCGGCCCCGAGGGTCCCGCTGGCCGAACCGCCCCAGCCGACGATCTGGCTGTCCTCGTCGGCCCCGGCGAGGGTCGGCCAGGCCAGCAGCAGCACGCCGAGCGCCAGCAGCAGGAAGGGGAGCGCCCGCGCGCGGAGCGAGCGGGCGGGGGACGGAAGTCGATGCCGTAGCGGGGCGGTCGATGGAAGCATGGAGCGGTCCTCGGTCGTGCGGAAGGGGGAGACCGACGTCCGGCGGCGGGGAGGAGGAGAGAGAGCCCGCCGCCGGGACGCGGTCGTCGTCGCGGGGCACCGCACGCTCGCGGTGCCCCGTCGTCCTGCTGGCCCGTGCTGCCACCCCGGAGTCCCCGGGTGCGGCGAGGGCCAGGGCTCTAGAAGCTGATGACCCCCTCCGCGTTCCACTTCGACGTGAACGGCGCGAAGTCGCCGTTCGTGATGTCGGCGATCCACGTCAACTTGATGTGGCCGCCCTGGCTGTGGTCGAAGCGGTCGTTCCAGGTGACCGTGCCGGCCAGGTTGCCCGTGGTCGTGTTGGAGCTCGTCGGGTAGCTCGTGCCGCCGTAGGCGACGGTCCAGCCCCCGAGGTCGCCGGAGGTGATCGCCTGCGTCGCCGCCGTGCTGCCACTGGCCACGTGGAGGGCCGGGGCCGAGGTCGTGAAGACGCCGAACGTCAGCGGCCCGAACAGCTGCGGGTCCACGATCGCGTCGCTGAGCGAGTTGAAGCTGCCGTCGTAGGCCGGGCTGGCCTCGCCCTGCGCGGTGCCGATCGTCAGGCCGGCAGTACCGTCGACCAGTGGCGTGTAGGTCTGGTTCGCCGCCGGCGACGAGGGGTTCGTGTACGGCGCGCTCGGGTTGCCGTCCTCGTAGAGGTGGACCCAGGAGCCGGCGTAGGGCAGCGAGCCGGAAGTCGCCCCGGTGTCGAGAGTGATCGTGCCGCCGCTCAGCGACTCGGCGTTGGCCGTCGCCGCGAGGCCGGCGGTGGCGCCGATCCCGAGGGCGAAGGTCGAGGCCGCGACGATCGCGGTCCGGCGGAACGAGCGCTGGCGGGCCCGGGGCTGTTCGATGGTGGTGCTCATGGTGGTGTCCTTCTGCTCTGTGTGGCCGGGGCGACGGATGCCGCCTCGGGTACCGCGGTGCTCACTCGCCGCGCGCCCGAGCAGGCAAGCTCGTCGGGGCGCGCGGGCCTCCCTTGCGGGGAAGTTCTGGGGTCCGACCCGTGCGCCGAGCGGCGGCGTCGGGTCGGGCGGGACGGAGGCTCAGCCGCCCGGCACGAAGCTGCCTTCCAGGTGCCAGACGCCGGCGTAGTTGTTGAACGGGCCGCCGACGATCAGGCTCGTCCACTCGAGGACGAACCGCCGGCTCGCGGGGTCGTAGGTCCCGCTGAGCGGGGTCGTGGTGGTGTCCGGACCGAGCGTTGGGGCCGGTGCCCCGACCGGCTTCGGCGTGCCCTGGTTGAACGACTGCCCGTTCCACTGGGCGTTCCAGGCCGTGATCTGGCCGCCGATCCGACCGCCCTGGTGGCGGATCTCCGCGACCGGGTCGGCCAGCGCGTACTGCGGGTCCGACGCGGCGGTGACGATGCTGAAGTCGCGGCCGAAGAAGGTCTGGGGCAGGACGATCCGGTTCGCGAGCGCATTGCCGCGGAGGATCCCCCCGTCGTCGACCGTGCCGTCGAAGGCCGGGACCGGCGGCTCCTGGTAGGCACCGGTCCGCAGGCCGCCGTCGGTCCCGGGGCGCAGCAGCGTGTAGGTCTGGTCGAGCGCGGTCGAGCCGGCGTTGACGAGAAAGCCGCCCGGGTAGCCCATCCGGAAGTAGCTGCCGCTGAACCCGCCGTTGGCCTTCGACTGGGTTCCGGCGTCGAGCCGGAACAGCCCGGTCAGCGGCGCGGCATCGGCGGCGACCGGCGGCGGCGCGGTGGTCGCCGCGGGCCCGGCGCTGGCCGCCGGCCCGGCCCCCGACGCGGCCGGCCGCGTGACCGACAGCGTCCGCCGGAGCGTCTGGCCGGAGGTCCTCCCGCGGACGGTCACCCGGGCGCCCAGCTTCAGCTTGCCGGTCAGCTTCGTCTCCCGCGCAACCGCGAACCGACGGCGTGCGTCGATCCCGACGCTGAACGACTCGGGCTTGCCGGTCCCCCCGGAGAGGGTCAGGACGACCCGGACCCGCTTGCGGTTGGCGGCCGTGCTCCGCAGCGCGGTCGGCAGGCGCACCCGCCCGCTCGCAGCGACCGTCGTCGCCCGTACCTGGACCTTGGCGAGCGTGAGCTTCGCCGGCTTGACCTTCGCCTTCGGGGCGGCAGCGTGGCTGGCTGGTGCGCCGACCAGCGGCAGCGCGGCGAGCAGGGCGACCGCGACCGCGCGGCTCCGACGGGCGGCTGGGCGGGCACGATCTCCCGGCCGCCGGAGCGGGGTCGCCGCGGTCGCTGTCGGCTCTGTCTGGGTCATAGAGAAAATATAGCCTAATCCTGATCTGCTTTCAAGCATTTAGCCCCGGGACGGCCCTCGCCGGCCCTACGGCGTCATCCGCTTGCCGTTCGGATCGACCAGCACCAGCCGCCCGTCGGGCAGTCGGTAGACCTGACCG
Source organism: Patulibacter ginsengiterrae (assembly GCF_056269115.1). Taxonomy (NCBI): domain Bacteria; kingdom Bacillati; phylum Actinomycetota; class Thermoleophilia; order Solirubrobacterales; family Patulibacteraceae; genus Patulibacter; species Patulibacter ginsengiterrae. The sequence goes on along the minus strand of NZ_JBWDOG010000005.1, from coordinate 200,892 downwards.
ACGGCCTCCCCCTGCCCCGACGCCTCGGTCGGCGCCTTCGGGGTGGTCAGCGTCTTCTCGGCGCCGTCCGTCGGCCGCCGCTCGACCTTGCCGGTCTGCCGGTCGACGTTCAGCCCGAGTCCGGCGATCAGGAACGCCACGGCCAGCACCAGCCCGACGTCGAAGAGGTTGACCAGGCCGTCGAGCGGATCGCCGACGTCGCTGTCCAGCTGGCCGTGACGGCCCAGCCCGACCCGGCTCACGCCGCGTGCTCCCCGACCGACGCCGCGACCCGCTCGTGACGGTAGACCGGCGGCGTCTGCGGCCGGCCCGCGACCGCGCGCTCGAACGCGGCCAGGTCCTCGGTGTAGACCCGCGTGCGGAAGAGGGTCAGGGCGAAGGCCGCGGTCCCGACCAGGATCCCGATCACCGTCGCGGCGAAGGCGACCTTGAGGTCCCCCGCGAGCGTCTGGAAGTCCCCCTCGCCGAGCGCCGCCAACCCCGGAGCCAGCGGGATCAGGGTGCCCATCAGGCCCAGCGCCGGCCCGGCGCGAACCAGCATCCGGGTCCGGTCGAGACGCCGCTGGACCGCCAGCTCGTAGTCGGCCAGCGCCTGCTCGACCTCGTCCGCGCCCCCGCGACCGGCGGCCGCGGCGAGGTCCCGGACCGTCCGCTCGGCCAACGGCCCCGGCGCCCGGCGGGCGTAGGCCTCGGCCCCCGCCGGGTCGGCCAGCGCCCGCGCCGCGATCTCGCGCAGCGGCGGCGCTCCCGGCCGGACCCGCCGCCAGCCCTCGGTCAGGACCCGGCCGACCTCGACGGCGAGGATCCCGAGCAGGAACAGGGCGCCGACGTGGACCGGCACCTCGAGCGCGCCGGCGATGCCGGAGAGCGCCTGGCCGATGCTGTCGGCGGCGAGCGGAAGCGGGAGCGGGAGCGACACGGCCTAGCTCCCCGGCTCGAAGCGGCCCTCGAAGTGCCAGTAGCCCGAGAAGTCGTTGAACGGGCCGCCGACGATCTGGCTGACCCAGTCGATCTCGTAGCGCTTCGTCTTCGGGTCGTAGGTCCCGCGGGGGGCGCGGGTCAGGCCGGGCAGGTTGCCCGCCGGCTTCGGCGCACCCTGGTTGAAGTAGATGCTGTTCCACGACGCGGTGAAGGCGCGCAGGTCGCCGGTCAGCCGGCGTCCGCTCGCGCTGATCGTCGGCACCCCGACCTTCGCCCCGCTCTGCGCGTCCGGGTTGGCCGTCGAGAGGCTGAACTCGATCCCGGCGAACGGCAGCGGCCGCACGATCCGGTTGGCGAGCGCGAAGCCGCGGCCGTCGAAGGCCGGCACGGGCTGCTCCTGGAAGACGCCGGTTCGCAGCCCCCCGTCGATCCCGGGACGGAACAGCGTGTAGGTGTTGTCCTTCGCCCGCGAGTCGGAGTTGGCGAAGAACGGCCCCTTGGCGAGGCTGCCCTTCGGGTAGATCATCCGGAAGTACGAGCCGCTGACCTTGACGGTCCGCTTGCCGGTCTTCTTCGTCACCTGGTACCGGCCGGGGGCCAGGCCGAAGGTGCCGTTGAGCGGGGTGGCGGCGCGGGCCGCCGGGGCCGCGGCGGCGGTCGCGAGCAGGGTCAGCGCGAGCAGGCCGAGGCGACCGGGAGAGAGACGGGACATGGTGCTCCTTGGTGGGGTTGCGGGGGTCATGCGGCGACCTCGGTGGGCGCGGCCTCCGCCGATCCGGACGACGGCTGCGCGCTCGCGGCGGACGACGCCGCAGCGGCGGCAGCGCGGGCCGTGCCGCGGCGCCCGGCCAGCAGGCCGAGCCCGACCACCAGCAGGCCGGGAACGGCGAACAGCCAGGGGAAGAGCGGAAACGGCGGCAGCGCCGCGACGGCGCGGTAGTTGCCGACGTTGTCGCTCATCACGCCGATCATCGGCGTCAGGTTCCCCAGGATTTGCGGCCAGCGCTCCTGGAGGCGGACGATCGCCGGCAGTCGCTCGCGGATCTGCGCGTCGCTCAGGCCCGCGGCCCGCAGCGCGGGGACCAGCTCGGTCCGGATCGCCCCCTGGCCGACGGCGATCGTGCCGAACTGGCCCTGGACCCGCTGGACCGTGGCGCGGGTCTCGACCGTCCGGAAGGCCTCGATCATCCGCCCGCCCTGCGGCGCGCGGGTGAACATCTGGAAGGCCAGCGGCGCGAGCAGCAAGCCGACGCCCACGACGAGCAGCCCCCGCCGGAGCGGGATCCAGCCCCGCCGCTGGACGAGGCCGGCGGCGGCGAGCAGCACGAGCAGCGCCCCGGGCACGACGAAGAACCAGGGGAAGAGCCGGAACGACGGCAGCGCCGCGACCGCCTCGTAGGTCGTTCGGTTGGCGCTGATCGTGCCGAGCAGGCTGGTGAAGCTGCGGTGGACCTCCGGCCACTGCTGGGCGAAGAGCAGGAACTGGGGGAAGCGCTGCTGGAACGCGCGGGTCGCCGCCGCCGGATCCTGGTCCGGGAACAGCAGCGCGGGGACCTCCGCCGCGGCCTGGCGGGCGCCGGCGTCGACCTGGGCGACGTCGCGCTGGAAGCCGGCCAGCCGCTGCTCCTGCATGTACGGGGCGAACGCCTCGACCATCGTCGCGCCCTGCGGGGCCCGCTCGAACATGCCGACGGCGAACGGCGTCGCGAGCAGCGCCAGGCCGACGAGCAGCACCGGCAGCAGCAGCCAGCGGCGGCGCGGGGCCGGCCGGACCGCCGCCTGCCGTTGGGCGGAGAAGCCGCCCGCGCGGGCGGCGCCGCGGATCAGCGGGCGACCGACGAACGACCCCGCCGCGGCGGCCGCGGCGAGCCCGGCCGTGACCGGCGGCACCGCCCCGGTCGGGCGCGGGCGCAGCCGTTCGGCCCCGAGCCCGAACAGGATCAGCAGCACCAGCGTCCCCGCGAGCAGCAGCGTGACCCGCTGCTCGCCGCTGAGCTCGTCGTCGCTGGCCCCCGCCTTCGTCGCCAGCTTCGGGGTCGCCGTCGCGCCGACGACCGTCCCCGACACGTTGCTGCCGCCACCCCCGCCGCCGGCCGCCGGCTTCGTGGCCTTGCCGGCGGCCGCCTGCTTGCCCGCACCCTTCGCGCCGCGCTTGCCCTTGCTGTCGGTCGCGTCGTTGCCCGAGCGCTGACCACGGCGGCTGGCCGTGGCACCGCGGTAGGCGCCGCCGTCGCCGGAGGTCGACCCCTCGCCGCTGACCCCGCTCGAAGCGGTGCCGGCGCTGACCCGCCGCGACGACTCGTCGTGGCCCCGGACCTTGTCGGCCTTGCGCTTCGTCGCCGACGGCCCCGCGGTCCGCGCCTCGACCGGGGCGAGCCGGAAGCCCTTGCCGTCGAAGGCCGCGAACGCCTGGGCCGTGTCGAGCACCGACGGCGGGGTCTTCTCGTCGTAGGCGCCGGTTGCGGTCAGGCCCCCGCTGGCCTGTTGCTGGTAGTCGCTCAGGCCCTGCCGGACGGTCTTGCCGGTGGTCGTCCGCAGCGTCGTGATCCCGAGCTCCTTCAGCGCCTGGAGCGTGAACGCGGTCGCCGGGACCGACGCCGGGGTGATCGCCTTGTCGAGTCGCGTGTTCGGCACGATCCCGCCGTCGTTGCCCTGCGCCGCGTGCAGGTAGGCGAGGCCGTCCCGGACGGGCGCGTCGTCGGCGCCGACGACGCGGGTCGCGGAGAGCGCCTGGAGCACGAGCGCCGTCGACGCGCTGTCGGCGTTGCCGCTCGGCCCCCAGGCGCCGTCGGAGGTCGCCGTCGCCAGCAGCGCGCGAGCGGTCGCGGCGGCGACCCGCTCGTTCTCGCTCCCGCCGGCGGAGAGCAGCCCGAAGACGGCGAGCGCGGCGCCCCGCGGATCGGTTCGGGCGACGTCCTCCGAGAGCCGCGCGCGCAGCTTCGCGGCCGGCCGTCCGTAGCGCGTGGCGCCGAGCCGACCGCTGCTCTGGACCAGCGCCAGCAGCCCGAGGTCGCCGACGGAGGTGAACCGCTTGCGGTGCGCGATCAGGTAATCGGAGGCGCTGCGGCCGCCCTTCAGCCACTCGTCCTGCGGGTTCTTGCCCGCGGCGAGCAGGGCGACCGATGCCCACAGGCTCGTCTCCGGATCGGACCGGCGGCCGTGGCGGATCCCGAAGCCGCCGTCGTCGTTCTGCGCCTGCTCGACGAACTCCGCCGCCGCCGATGCGCTGCCGGCGGCCTGGACCGGAGCTGGCGCCGCGACCACCAGGGTCGCCAGCGCGACGACGAGCAGCAGCACGGCCAGCAGCCCGCGACCGAGCGGGCCGCGCTCGCCCAGCGCCGGGGGGACGACGCCCCGCTGAGCGGCGACGGCGACCGGCACGGAGGACGTGATCGAACGGGGCCGTGGGCGGCCGGAGAGAAGGGCGGGAAGGACGAGCGACACGAGAGTTCGAAAAACAATACTCAAATCACATCCGATTTACCTAGTTTCACTGCGCTATCCTTGTTCGGCCATGTCCGCTCCGCCCGCCCCCAGCCCGTCGTTCTTCTCGTTCCCGAACCCGGTCAACGACGTGGCCGCACGGGTGATCGCCGGCGGCGTGGTCGTGCTCGGGCTGGCCGCGATCGCCCTCCAGGCCCCGTGGCTGAGCGTCGTCCTCGCGCTCGGGTTCGCCGCCCGCCTCGCGGCCGGGCCGAAGGCGAGCCCGCTCGGCCTGCTCGCCACCCGCGTGGTCGTCCCCCGCCTCGGCCTGCCTCCGCGCTTCGTCGCCGGACCGCCGAAGCGCTTCGCGCAGGCGATCGGCCTCGCGTTCGCGGGCGCCGCCGCCGTGCTCTCGCTCGCGGCCGGGCTCGACACCGCCGCCTACGTCGTGCTCGGCGCGCTGGTCGTCGCCGCCACGCTCGAGGCCGCGTTCGGCGTCTGCCTCGGCTGTCGGGCCTTCGCCGTCCTGATCCGCCTCGGCGTCGTGCCCGAGGAGGTCTGCGAGAGCTGCAACGACATCTGGATCGGGCGCGAGCGGCCGGTCCCGCCCACGGACACCACCGTCGGTTCGTGAGCGGCACCGCGAGTACGATCCCGCCGGTGAGCGAGCGGAGCGAGAGCGCCGGGCGGCCCGGCCGACGGCGGCGGGCCGGCGGAGCGGGCGGGTCGGGCACCCAGCTCCCGTCCGGCCGCCATGGGCTCTCGCGCGCGTTCGTGGTCGAGCACCAGCGCGAGCGGATCGTCGAGGCGGTCGTCGAGGTCGTCGACTCCCACGGCTACCCGGCCGCTGCGGTCGAGCGGATCGCCTCCCACGCCGGGGTCTCGCGGCGCACCTTCTACGAGCAGTTCTCCGGCAAGGAGGACGCCTTCCTCCAGACCTACGACCTGCTCGCCAGCGGCCTGATCGAGCGGATCCGCGACGCCGCCGAGCGGGCGGACGAGCCGGAGGCCGCCGACGGGACGATCGACGCCGCGCTGCGGGCCGCGCTCGCGGCCCTGCTCGAGGACTTCGCCGCCGAGCCGACGGTCGCCCACCTGCTGGTCGTCGACGTGCTGGTCGTCGGCCAGGCGGCGATCGAGCGACGCGACGCCCACATGCGCACGCTCGTCGACCTGCTGCAGCGGGCCGCGGTCGCGGGGACCGGCGCCCCGCTGCCCGCGCTCGCCGCCGAGGGCCTGGTCGGCGCGGTCTACGACGTGGTCTACAAGCGCGTCGCCGCCGGCGAGGCCGAGCAGCTGCCCACGCTGCTCGACGACCTCGACGCGTTCGCGCGCACGCTCTTCCGCCGCGACCCCGACCCGCGCTCCGCCTGATGCGCCGCGAAGCCCCGACCGAGCTGGCCCTCGCCTCCTACCAGCAGGTGCTCGACCGGGTCTACCGACGCAGCCACGAGCTGCTGCCGTCCGCGCCGAGCTGGCGCGCCGGCCTCTACCTCTCGGTCCGCGCCTGCTACGCCGAGATGCGCTCGGAGCCCGACGCGCTCCAGATGCACTTCGTCGTCACCACGCGCGATCCCCAGGTCCAGCAGGTCCGGACCGACCACCGCGAACGCCTGCTCGCGCTGCTCGACAGCTCCCGCGACGACGCCCCCGCACGGGTCCAGGCCGAGCTGGCGCTGAGCATGATCCACGCGACGATCCGCAGCCGGATCCTGGCCGGCGAGCCGCCGCCCGACGTCGATGCGGCCGAGCAGACCTTCGCCACGGTGCTGTTCGCGTACGACGCGTCGCCCCGCTGAGCGGGCCGCCCTCGGCCGACGCCGCTCCCACCGCCGCCCGGGAGCGGTCCCGGCTCGGGCCGGACGCGCCGTCGGTCAGTGCGCGATCAGCTTGATCGCGACGACGATCAGCCCGAGCACGACCTCGCCCGCGACCACGACCACCTTGCCCCAGGTCGGGATCGCCGTGCCACGGACCGCCAGCGACCCGACCACCGCGAGGGTCAGGATCTGGGTCGCCGCCGCCCAGCCGAGCGCGGTTCCCAGGCTCCACCAGCCCGTCTCGGTGCTGAGCACGAGCACCGTCGGCAGCACCGCGACCGCGAGGATCTCGCGGTGGCTGGACAGCAGCTCCCGCAGCTCGTGCCGGCCCGGCCACGCCTGATGGACGGCAAACCGCGCGGTCAGCCCCGCGAACAGGCTCGCCGCCCACAGCGCACCGACCGCGACGACCAGCGTGATCGCGGCCTCGATCGCGTCGTCGTCATGGCGCGCCTCCAGCAGCGTGACGATCGACGCCAGCACCGAGACCGTCCCGTAGACCCGCTCGCGTAGGTGCTCGGCGGCGACCGCCGGCTCGGGGGGAACGCGGTCTCCGCGGGAGGCTCGGGCGTCGGCCGTCATCGCCGCAGCGTAGGCGATGACGGCCGATCGTCGACCGTCGCCGCCGGGCCGCGGATCCAGCCTCCCCCGGGTAGGTTCCCCGGACCATGCGTGCTCCCCGTCCCGCCGTTCTCCTGATCCCTGCCGCTCGCGCTCGTCGCCGCCGGTGGACCACTGGCCACCGCCGCCGACGAGGCCTCCAAGCCACCCAAGGCGATCCTGTCCGACCTCGCCCGCGATCTGGGCAAGGTCTCCAGCTACCGAGTCGCGGCCACGCAGACGGATGCCGACGGCCGGCTGGCCCTGACGGCGGACGTCTCGAAGACGGGCAGCTTCGCGATCTCGATGCGCCAGGGCGAGACCTCCGCACGGATGATGGCGCTGCCCTCGGCCTTCTACCTGCAGGGCAACGCCGGGTACTGGAAGCAGGTCGGCGGCAAGGACGACGGCCCCGCTGCCGCCCGCCAGTTCGCCAACCGCTGGGTCAAGATGGCCCGCTCGGACGCCGACGAGTTCGGCGCGGTGGTCGACCAGCTGGCGCCCGCGGGCATGGCGTCCTGCGTCACCCGCAACACCGGGACGCTCGCCAAGGGCGGGACCACCACGATCGACGGCAAGCGGGCGATCGTGATCGTCGACAAGGGCGACAAGCCCGGCACGACCCCCGGCCGGCTGTACGTGACCGCCGCGGGTCCGACGCTCCCGATCCGCAGCGTCCAGACCGGCAAGCGCCGCCCCGGCGGCCGGCTCGACCCCCGCTGCGACGACGAACGCGACACCTCGACCGCGTCCGAGATGCGCTTCAGCCGCTTCGACCAGCCCCTGAAGCTGACCGCGCCGAAGGGCGCGATCGACCTGACCGACCGCTGAGTCGCGCCGGGCGTCGAGCCGGACGACGTCGCGGTCCGCGAGACCCCGGCGTCGCGCGTGGGGATCGCCGAGGGTCTCCCCGCCCCTACGGCGCGGCCCCGGGCGACGCCCCGCGACGCGGCTCCGCCCGCTCCGCGCGGTCGAGCGCCCACAGCCCGCCACCGCAGGCCCGGCAGCAGGCGATCACCCGGACCTGGTCGTAGCGCCAGCGGGCGCCGCAGCCGACGCAGGCGTAGCGGGTGGCGTCGGCCGCGGGCAGGACGGGAGCCATCAGGCCTGGTCCCCGTCGGCCTCCGGGTCGACGAGCCCGCGGGTCGTCGCCCAGTGGCTCAGCTCGTGGCGCGAGGAGAGCTGGAGCTTGCGCAGCACCGAGCTGACGTGGGTCTCGACCGTCCGCGGACTCACCTCCAGCCGCAACGCGATCCGCTTGTACGCGTAGCCGCGCGCGATGTGGTGGAGGACCTCGCGCTCGCGCGGCGTCAGCTGCTCCAGCTCGGCGTCCCGCTTCGCGGGCTCCGGCGCGGTGAACGCCTGGAGCACGAAGGCCGCCAGCCGCGGACTGAAGTACGCGTCGCCCTGCCGCACCCGCTCGATCGCGGTCAGCAGCGCGTCGGTGTCGATCGTCTTGGTGACGTAGCCGCGGGCCCCGGCGCGCACCATCGGCACGACGTCCTCCGGCGCGTCGGAGACCGACAGCGCCAGGAAGGCCGGGGCGTCGGGCACGTCGCGGAAGGCCTCGAGCACGGCCAGGCCGCCGCCGTCCGGGAGGTGGACGTCGAGCAGGACCACGTCCGGCGTGGTCCGCTGGATCACCGCGATCGCCGCGGCCGGTGCCTCGGCCTCGCCGACGATCTCGCAGGCGTCGGCCAGCTCCGCGCGGACGCCCGCACGGAAGAGGTGGTGGTCGTCGACGAGCACGACCCGCGTCACGTCCGGGCTCATCGTGCTCCCCTTCCGGTCGCCGGCAGTCGCAGCGCGACCTCGGTCCCCTCGCCGGCCGCGCTCTCGATCGTCGCGCTGCCGCCGACGCTCGCCATCCGCGCCAGGATCGAGTCGCGCACACCGCGCCGCCGCGGCGAGACCGACTCGAGCTCGAAGCCCGGCCCCTCGTCGCGGACGTAGACCTCGGAGCCGCCCGGCCCGAGCTCGGCGAAGACCACGATCGCCGCCCCGGGCGCGTGACGCGCGGCGTTGCGCAGCGCCTCCCGCGTGGCCGCCGCGAGCGCGTCGCCGCGGCCGTCGAGCGGAAGGTCGCCGAGCACGGTCGCCTCGATCGTGACCGGCTGCTCGGCCTCGACCTCCTCGACGACCGCGTGCAGCGCCCCGGCCAGCGAGTCCTCGCCGGCGTCGGCCTGCCCCGCGAGCCACGCCCGCAGCTCCCGCTCCTGGTGGCGCGCGAGCCGGGTGACCGCGGCCGGGTCGCCGGCCTGGCGCTGGACCAGCGAGAGCGTCTGCAGGACCGAGTCGTGGAGGTGCGCCGCCATCCGTGCCCGCTCGTCCTCGTGGGACCGCGCCAGCCGGTTGCGGTCGGCGGTCGCGGTCGCGCCGACGAGCAGCGGCAGCCCCACGAGCGCGATCGCCGCGACGACGACCGCCCCGACCAGCAGCATCGGGAACCGGCCGACGCCGGAAGCGCCGATCTCCAGCAGCGACGTCGCTCGAACGCTGGAGACGTACGGCCCGAGCGCGACCAGCGCCAGCCACGCCGCGCAGCCGATCAGCAGCACGCCGAGCAGGATCCGCCACGGCCCGACCCGCGCCGGCTGGTTGCCGGTCAGCTGCCGCCACGGCGAGCGCGTGGCCCGCGCGCCGGCCCCCTGGGCGCGGCGGTGGAGGTCGTAGCTGACGAGCACGAGACCGCAGAGCGCCAGCAGCGACGCGACCACCAGCAGCCCGGGGATCCGGTACCCGGTGACCCGCTCGGCGACCAGCGCCAGCAGCGGAAGCCCGAGGATCGGCAGCGCGCTCAGGTATGCGGCGCCGTCGGCGCCGCGCAGGCCCCGCACGACCGCCGGGCCGAACAGCGCCGCCAGTAGCGGCAGCACGGCCACGGAGAGCGCGACCGACGCGACCCGCAGGCCGTCGCCGTCGGCGGTCAGCGCCAGCAGCAGCGCGGCGAGCAGCAGCATGCCGGTCAGCGCGGTCGTCCGCCAGGCCGGGTCGTGCCATGGCCGCCGACGCGCGGCGACGTCCGGTGCGGGGGCGGGGATCGGCGCGGCCGCGTCGCTCACGGCCGTCACGGCGGAGGCGTCTGTCGCGCCCCCGTTCGTCCCCTGCTCCGACGCGCTCATCCGACGCTCCCCGCCGGCGCGCAGGCCCCGGCCCGGCGCGTCTCCTGCTCCCGCTCGTAGCGCGCGTTCTGGCGCTTCCAGGTCCGCCAGAGCCGCTTGACGGCCGGCGAGTTGCGGCGCGACTCGCGCCACTCCGGTCGCCGGTCCTCGGGCGACAGCGGCGGCTGCCGCTGCAACAGGTCCGGCCACTCGGGGGTTGCCAGCGGATCGATCGCCTCGGGATAGTCCCGCAGCCACAGCTCGCCGCGGACGGTGCGGAAGTCGATCCGGACCGTCGCCGCGCGAGGGTCGCTGCTGCGGCGCGACCAGTGACCCGCTCCGCTGAGGCGCGGGTCGCCGTAGAACATCATCGGCTGGGGCCCGTAGGAGCCACCGAGCCGCCCCAGGACCGCGTCGGTCAGCCGCGTGCTGAGCAGCGTCGTCCGGTAGTCGACCTCCAGGTCGAGGCAACGGTCGGTCGGCAGCGCGACCACCGTCCGGCCGGTACCCGAGTCGATCCGGACCGGCACGCTGGTGCCCGCCGCCGGCCGCAGCGCACGGAGGTCGACGAGCAGGTCGCCGAGCCCGGCACGGTAGCCGTCCTTCGGCAGCGCCGTGACCGTCGTCGGGCGCGCGATCACGGTCTTCGAGCTCGGCTCGATCCGCACGCCGCTGGCCGCGACCACCGTCGCCGCGAGCGCCAGCGCAGCCAGCGGCGGGAGGACCCACGCCGGTCGGATCGTGGGCCACGCGACCAGGGTCCCGACGACCAGCACCGCGACTGCGACCGCGACCGTCCAGCCGAAGCCGAAGACCGCCGCGACGGCGCCGAGCAGCGCGAGCGCCCCGAGCCCCGCGCAGGCGGCGAGCACCAACGCCGCCGTGGCGAGGCCGCGGACGAGCGGCGGGGCGTCCTCCGCCTCGCCCTCGCCGTCGCTCGGCAGCACCAGCCAGCAGACGAGGTAGGCGAGCACCCCGATCCCGAGCACCATCGTCGCGAAGCTGCCGAGCACCACGGCGGCGGCGAGGCCGACCAGCAGCGTCGCGAGCACGGCCAGCGCCCGGACCGGCCCGACCGGCACTCCGGTCCGTTGGGCGAGACCGTGGCAGACGCCGCCGATCCAGCGTCCCTCGGTCGAGCGACGCAGCGGCGGCGTTGGAGGATGCGAGCGGGGGGATTCCATGCGTCAACGATCTTCCGGGGCCCAGCCAGGCCGCACAATCCGCGATGCCCCGGAGCGATCTCAGGGATGTCCCGGAGACGCCGCTCCCGCCGACTGCCGTCCCGCGTACGCTGGAACGCCCGCCGGGGCCTGGACTATCCTCCGCTCCATGCAGCGTCGAATCGTGCGGTCGGGCGTCGTCCTCGTGGCCGTGGCGGCCACCGGCCTCGCCACCGTGGCCAACGCGACCGCCGCGGGCGCCCCCGATCCCGACGGACGTTACCGGGGCAACCTCGTCGCCGAGACCGCGGTCGACGGCGGACCGGTCTTCTTCGACGTCGCCTCCGACGGCAAGCGGATCACACGTTGGCGGGTGACGATGAACGTGACCTGCGCGTCCTATCCGGTCCGCGTCGACCTGATCACGCAGACGATGCCGACGATGAAGGTCGCCGCCAACGGGCGCTTCCGGAGCGTCTTCACCGGCCCGGTCGACGGCTTCGACGCCCGGATCGAGGTCAGCGGGCGCCTCAAGGGTCGCCGGGTGACCCAGGGCAAGATCGACTACGACGTCAAGTTCCGTACCGGCACCTGCACGCGAACGGCCGACTGGACCGCCAAGCGGAAGCCCTAGGCCGCCGTCGCGCCCGGCCCAGGACGGGACGTCTGCTCGAGGTCGAGCAGCAGCCGCTTGCGCTCGATCCCGCCGCCGTAGCCGGTCAGCGATCCGTCGGCCCCGATCACCCGGTGGCAGGGCACGATCACCGAGATCGGGTTGCGGCCGTTGGCGAGCCCGACCGCCCGCACCGCGCTCGGCTGCCCGATGGTCCGGGCCAGCTCGCCGTAGCTGACGGTCTCGCCGAAGGGGATCTCCCGGAGCGCCCGCCAGACGCGCTGCTGGAACGGCGTGCCGTCGAGGGCCAGGTCGAGCTGGAACGCCGTCCGGTCACCGGCGAAGTACGCGGCCAGCTGGTCGCGGACGTCGCCGAAGCCGTCCGGCTCGTGCCGCCAGTCGGCCGCGACCGCCATCGGCCGGGGGCCGGCCTGCATGTAGAGCCCGCGCAGAGCCCGGTCGTCGCCGACGAGCAGCAGCTCGCCGATCGCACTGTCGATGGTCGTGTACCGCAGGGCGGAAGTCATGCTGGCGTCCTCGTGTGTCGCGATCTGCCCGAGCCCGGCGTCCCCGTCCCGACCCGGCGACATGCGCCGACGGCCGCTGGGGTCCCGAAGCTCACCACGACACCGTCCCACGGCGGCGGGCCGATGTCTGGCAGGAATCCGACACGGAGGTGCAGCGGACTGATGCGGATTTACCGCCATATAGGCCATGAATCCGCATCAGTTCGCCCCACCTCGGCCGCCCCGCCGCCAGCTGATGCAGGTTGGCGTTGCCGGGGAACGCCAACCTGCATCAGCCACCCGACCCCGCGCCACCCGGACCCCGCACCCCCGGCCCCCGCGCCCTCAACCCACCAACGACGCCCCGCGCGTCTCCGTCTCCGCCGCCGAGCCACCCGGCTCCCCATCCGGCCCACCGGGCGCCCCCGGCCCCCGGCCCCCGCCGGCCCGCGACCGCCGCAGCCGGACCGCGCCCTCGACTGCCAACAGCGCGACCGCGATCCAGATCGGCACGTAGGTGAGCAGCTGCCCGCTCGCCAGGCCCTCGCCGAGCAGCAGCGCCACGAGCACCAGCAGCACCGGCTCGACGTAGGAGAGCAGCCCGAAGAGGCCGAACGGCAGCAGCCGGCTGGCGAGCATGTAGATGCTCACCGCGCCGGCGCTCATCAGGCCCATCAACGGCAGCAGCACGAAGAGCTTCGGATGGTCGGAGAGGACGGCCAGCGGCCGGTCGCTGGCGACCAGGAACCAGACCGCGACCGGCACCATCAGCAGCATGTCGCACCAGAGACCGCCGAAGTGGTCGGTCCCCAGCGTGCGGCGGAGGACGAAGTAGACCGGGTAGCCGAGCGCCACGACCATCGTCGGCCAGGCGAAGTTGCCCAGGACGAACAGCTCGTTGCCCACGCCGAGCACGGCCGCGAAGGTCGCCAGCTGCTGGAACCGCGAGAGTCGCTCGCCGTAGACCACCCGGCCGACCAGCACCATCGCCAGCGGCAGCAGGAAGTACCCGAGCGAGACCTCCAGCGCCCGGCCGTGGACCGGGGCCCAGGTGAAGAGCCAGAACTGGATGCCGAGCAGCGCCGACGACAGGGCCAGCCCGAACAGGACGAGCGGACGCTCGCGAACGAGGCGGACCACCCGCCGGATCGACTCGTCCCCGCCGAACCCGGCGGCGAAGGCGGTGGCGATCGGCAGCGTCAGGACCACCCGCCAGCCGAAGATCGCCTCGCCGCTCAGCGGCGTCAGGCGCGACGTCAGGTAGTACAGCGCGCCGAACAGGACGGACGCCAGGATCGATGCGACCACGCCCCGAGACACGACGACTGTTGTACCGACCATCCGATGTCGCGGGGTGGCGCCTGTCGTGGCGCGCCCCGTGGCGTTGGTCTCGGACGTCTCCCACCCGGTTCGGCCGAACGGGCTTCCTGCAGGCCCCACCGCCCCTCAGACGACCGGCGGCCGCTCCTCGACGTAGAGGCGGTCGGCGAAGCGGCCGGCCGGGCGCTCCCGCATCCGCGTGACCTTGCCCGCCATCGTCGCGGGCAGCGCCTCCAGCGGCGGCAGCTTCAGGCCGTAGCGCGCGGGCAGCAGGATCGGCGAGGAGAGCGCGGCGAAGGCCAGGTCGGCGGCGGTGAAGCGGTCTCCGACGAGGTAGCGGCGGCCGTCGGAGAGCCGCTCGTCGACCTCGTCGAAGACCCGCTCGACCCGCTCCCAGGCCGCGTCGGCGGCGGCCGCGTCGACCCCGAGCACCCGCCGGATCGTGAGGTCGACGAGCGGCCCGCCGAAGCGGAAGACGCGCCGCTCCCACGGCGGGATCCCGACCAACGACCACTGCGCCAGCTGCTCGGCCACGGGCAGCGTCTCCTGGTACAGCCACAGCCGCCCGTCGGGGCCGAGGCCCTCGTCGAACCTCGTTTCGAGCTCCGCCGCCTCGTGCCCGAGCGGCCCGTCGGGGTAGAGCCGCCGTGCGGGCTCCAGCCGGCGATCGGCCCAGCGCAGGATCTCGGAGGAGTCGGGGACCACCTCACCGGTCTCGGAGACGAAGACCGGCACCGTCCGGCCGCCTCCGGCCCGCCGCGCGGCCACCATGTGGATCCCCTGCAGGTGCCCCTGCTCGCCGTAGTCGACCTCGGCCCGCTCGAGCGCCCAGCGGGCCTTCTCGCAGAAGTGGCTGATCGGGATCGTCACCAGACGCGCACGCACGCGGCGAGTCTCCCACGCCGTCGGGGTCCCTCGACCGAACCGCGGCGCGATCGCCGTTCCCGCTCGGCGACGGACACCGTCACGGGGGCTGCGGGCCGCTCGCGGTCGGCCCGCCCGAGCTCCCGAACGGCTCCTGCCGACACGGTACGCTCGGCGACAGCAGCGCGACGTCAACGGCTCGAGCAGACATGACCCGCACCCACGCAGCAGCAGGTGTCGACGCACCGGATCTCGATTCGGCGCTCGCGGTCCTGCGCAGCCAGGGGATGCGTGCCTCCGCCGCCCGCCGGCTCGTGCTCGGCACGCTCTACGCCGCGGACGCCCCACTGACCGCCGACCAGGTCGCGGGCGGGCTCGACGGCCTGTTGCCCCAGTCGGATCTGGCGTCGGTCTACCGCAACCTCGAGACGCTCGAGCGGGCAGGCCTCGTCCGCCACGTGCACCTCGGCCACGGCCCCGGCCTCTACATGCGCGCGTCGGGGCCCCAGCACGAGTACCTGCTGTGCGAGGAGTGCGGGGCGGTGCGGGTGATCGAGCCCGCCGCGCTCGACCGCGTCCGCGAGCTGATCCAGCGCGAGTTCGCGCACGAGGCGCACTTCACCCACTTCCCGCTCGTCGGCCTCTGCAGCACCTGCGCCACCGCGGCCCACCGGACCGACGACGCCTAGCTCGTCCGCCGGCCCCGCGCCCGATGACCGGGAACGCCGCCGCGACGACGACGCCGGGACCCGAACGAGGATCGGTCCCGGGCACGTCCGAGCCGGGGAGGTCCTAGAACAGCCCCTCGCCCACGAGCTTGCCCAGCAGCGCGAAGCCGAAGCCGAGCAGGATGCTCCCGAACAGGTTCAGCATCGCGGTCTCGACGTGGCCGCCGCGGGTCATCTTCTCGCTGTCGCCGATCCAGGTCGAGTAGGTCGTGTAGGCGCCGATCAGGCCCGTGCCCACCAGCAGGTGGGCGTCGCCGACGACCCCCGCGCCGTAGACCAGCCCGACCAGGAAGCTGCCCGACATGTTCACGGTGAACGTCCCGAGCGGGAACGGCGTCCGCTTGTGCCCGTCGATCGTGGCCCCGATCCCGGTCCGCAGGATCGCGCCGCAGCCGCCGAGGGCGAGCACGCCGATCCACAGGAAGACCTGGCTCACGTCGCCTCCGTCGTCCGATCCGCGAGCAGGAACGCGCCGCGCGCGACGAGCAGTCCGGCGCCGATGCTCGCCGCCCCGTAGGCGACCGCGATCCAGCCGTCGCCGCCGTCGACCAGCTTGACCAGCTCCAGCTGCATGGTCGCGAAGGTCGTCAGCCCCCCGCAGAAGCCGGAGACGAGGAACGCCCGCTCGAGGGGACGCGGACGCTGGGCCAGGCGGGTGGCCGTCCAGACGAGGATGAAGACGCCGATCAGGTTGATCATCAGCGTCGGCCACGGGAACTCGCCCGGATCGGTCGGCACGAGCTTCTCGAGCACGGCGCGCGTCCCGGCCCCGACGGCACCGCCCGCGAAGACGAACGCCCAGTGCGTGCCGCTGCGCTCGATCCGTCGCCCGTGGGCGATCGCGCTGACGTCGACGACGCTCCGCAGCGGCGCGGCACGACCGCGGGCGCGCCAGCCGGCGAGCCCCCCGGGCGACGGAGCGTCGCTGCTCATCCGTCGTGGCCCCGGTCGCGGCCGGCGAGCGCCTCACGCACCCGTTCGAGGACCTCGGCGTCGGATGCTCCGGTCCCCGGGGCCGATCCCCCGGCGGTCGTGCCCGCGCCCGCCGCCGCGGTCGGCGTGGCCGCCAGGTCCTCGATCCGCTGCACCAGACCGGCGGTGAACTCCTCCGCCTGGCCGCCGCCCGGCACCTCCTGGTACTCCTCCGCGGTGCGGAAGCCGACGGTCCTGTCGACCGCCTGCGCGATCAGGTAGGTGACCACGAACGAGTAGGCGCCCGTCGCCAGCAGCGCGACCGCCTGCTTCCCGAGCAGCGACAGGTCGCCACCGTAGAACAGCCCCTCGCTCCCGCTGAAGGTGCCGGTCGCGAAGAGCCCGATCATCAGCATGCCGACGATCCCGCCCCAGCCGTGGACGCCGACGACGTCGAGCGTGTCGTCGATCCCGAACTTGAACTTGAAGCCGATCGCGAACGAGCAGACGACGCCGGCGGCGATCCCGATCAGGAGCGCCCCGGTCGCGTTGACCTCGCCGCAGGCCGGCGTGATCGCGACCATCCCCGCCACCGCCGAGGTCAGGAAGCCGATCATGTTGACCTTGCCGAAGCGGAGGCGGTCGAGCACGACCCAGCCGAGCATGCCGCCGGCCGCGCCGAGCTGCGTGTTGAGGAACGCGGCCGGCGCCGCACCCTCGTCCTGCAGCGCCGATCCGGCGTTGAAGCCGAACCAGCCGAACCACAGCAGGCCGAGCCCGATCGCCACCAGCGGGATGCTGGCCGGACGCTCCTCGATTCGCTGGAAGTCCTTGCGCTTGCGCAGCACGATCGCGCAGGCCAGCCCCGCCATCCCGGAGTTCAGCTCGACGACCGTGCCGCCGGCGAAGTCGAGCGCGCCGAGCTTGTGCGTGACCCAGCCGCCGTCGGAGAAGACCCAGTGGCAGATCGGGATGAAGACCAGGACCGACCAGAACCCGACGAAGACGATCCAGCCCTTGCTGCTCGCCCGGCCCGCGATCGAGCCGCTGATCAGCGCGACCGTGATGATCGCGAACGAGAGCATGAAGCACGAGAAGATCAGCGTCGGGATCCCGTTGCTGGTCGTCTCGTCGGCGCCGATCCCGTTCATCAGGACCTGGTCGAGGTTGCCGATCAGGCCGGCCCCGCCGACGTCGCCGCTGAAGGCGAGCGAGTAGCCGAACAGGAACCAGATGATCGTCACGATCCCGAGGCAGACGAAGCTCATCCGCAGCATCGTGAGCACGTGGTTCGTGCGGACCATGCCGCCGTAGAAGAACGCGAGACCTGGCGTCATCAACAGCACCATCGCGGTGCTCGCCATCAACCAAGCGGTGTTGCCGTTGTCGACACCAGGCATGCGGATTGCTCCTTGCTGTGGTCAGTTGAGGTAGGTCGTGGACTTGCGCATCCGCGGGGCGGGCACCCCGATCAGCCGCCGCCGGGCGGCGTCCCAGACGTCGCGCATCGCGCGGTCGAGGACGGGTGAGTCGCTACCGAGCATCCGGACCCACGCCCCGCACTCCCCGGGCAGCACGCTGACGCCCCAACGGAGGTCGGCGTCGACCAGCGCGGCGCGCATCGCGTCGGCGATCTCGGCGGCCGGAGCCGCGTCGCTGACCACGTGCAGGGCCGCGATCTGGTCGGCGTCGCCGAGCACGCCCGGGCCGGCGATCCCGTCCGCGGTCAGTCCCGGGGCCAGGCGGACGCGGTCGAGCACCAGCGGGGTGCCGTCGGGCCGGAGGAGCTCCAGGTCGGTGGCGACGATGTCGTAGTCGTGCCGCTCGCCGTGACCCAGCCGGCCCGCCCGGATCGTCTCGCCGACGATCGCCGTCGTCCCCGGCGCGACCGTCACCCGCGTCCGGTGGTAAGAGCGGGAGCCCGCGCAGGGGATGATCGGGTCGGGCAGGTACTCGAGCAGCGAGCCCTCGCCCACGGTCAGGTTGACCACGCTGGTGGCGTAGTCGTGCTCCATCTGCATGACCTTCGTGGCGCCCTGGGTGGTCAGGTGCAGGGCGCTGCCGGCGGCGCAGGTCGCGTCGATCCGGAAGCGATCGCCCTGGACCATCCCCGCCCCCGCCGACATGATCAGCACGATCGCGAGGTCGGGCCGGGAGGGGTCGTAGTAGAGCGGCCGGATCACCTGCAGCGGCGAGCGCTGGTAGCGCTTGACCAGCTCGGTCCGGCCGTCGATCGGGGCGAACTCGAGGTCGAGGATCGCGACCTTGCCGGCCGCGCCGGCCGGGAGCATCTCGGGCACCGACGAGTAGGCGGCGACCTCGCCCGGCAGCGGCCGGGGCTCGTAGTGCTCGGGACTCAGGCGCGCGATCGGCATCTCGCGCTCAGCCCGCGGCCAGCGCGCCGCGGCGTGCTTCGAGGTAGTCGACGATCTCGGTCACGCCCTGGCCGTCGAGCGAGTTGGTGAGCAGGACCGGCCGGCCGTCGCGGACCTCGAGCGCGTCTCGGTGCATCCGGTCGAGGTCGCAGCGGACGTACTGGGCGATGTCGATCTTGTTGATCACCAGCAGGTCGCACTCGGTGATCCCGGGCCCGCGCTTGCGCGGCATCTTGTCGCCCTCGGCCGTGTCGAGCACGAACAGGAAGAGGTCGACGAGCGCGGGGCTGAAGGTCAGCGTCAGGTTGTCGCCGCCGCTCTCGTAGAGCAGCGTGTCGACGTCGGGGAAGGCATCGAGCATCTCGGCGCCCGCCGCGAGGTTCATCGTCGGGTCGTCGCGGACGGCGGTGTGCGGGCAGGCCCCCGTCTCGACCCCGACGACCCGCGCCGGGTCGAGGGTCCCGTCGAGCGAGCGACGCACGTGCGCGGCGTCCTCCTGGGTGTAGATGTCGTTGGTGATCACCGCCGGCCGGTGGCCGCGCGCGATCAGCACCGGCACCATCGCCTCGATCAGCGCGGTC
Organism: Patulibacter ginsengiterrae; assembly: GCF_056269115.1. Lineage (NCBI taxonomy): Bacteria > Bacillati > Actinomycetota > Thermoleophilia > Solirubrobacterales > Patulibacteraceae > Patulibacter > Patulibacter ginsengiterrae. Next base: position 181,965 of record NZ_JBWDOG010000005.1, on the reverse strand, counting down.
TTGCCGGAGCCGACGGGGCCGCCGATGCCGACCCGTTGCAGGTCATCTGTGCTGGTCATGCGTTTCCTCTCATCGGGGTGTCGTCCGCTCAACTCGCGAACAGCTTTGCCTCGGCCCGTTCGTGCCGGGCCGACATCACGTCGACGAGCGGTGCGCAGCCGCCGACGTCCTCCAACGGGCGCAGGACCGCCGCCGCCGTCGCCTGCTCGATCACCGGCGCCACCCCGCGGATCAGGGTCTGGGCGCTGCGGTGGTCGGCGAGTCGCAGCCGCAGCGCGGCCCCCGCGAACGAGGTGCAGAAGGCGAACAGGTCGGCCGCGACCGCCTCGGCGCAGCCGACGTCCATCCCGGCGTAGACGACGCCGGTGACCACGGCCTGGGTCCCGGGCGTCTCGCGTGCGGCGACCAGCTCGGTCAGCCGCTCCAGCTGCGGCGAGGGGAAGACCTCGGCGCAGACCGGCAGCAGCTGGCGGCCGATCCGCAGCGACGCCTGCCGTGGCTCCAGCGTCAGCTTGCTGGCCAGCAGCCGCGCGTCGGCCTGACGGACCAGCTCCCAGTCATCGCTCGTGGCCCCGCGGTGGGCGAGCGCCAGGGCGGTCGCGTCGGCCGGACCGATCGCGTGCAGCAGCAGGTCGCGCAGCAGTCCGGGGACCGCCGCCGCGTCGATCGCGCGGTCCTGGGCGTAGCCCTCCAACCCGTGCGAGAGCGTGTAGCTCCCGCTCGGGAAGGCCGAGTCCATCAACTGCCAGGTGACCAGGTCCGCGGAGCGCATCAGACCAGGAAGAACAGCCGGGTGAGCGGCAGCTCCTTGGCGGGGTCGATCGTCACGATCTCGCCGTCGACGGTCACCTTGAACGTCTCCGGATCGACCTGGATGTTCGGCACCCGGTCGTTGCGGACCATGTGCTGCTTCCCGATCGAGCGGCAGTTGCGGACCGGGATGATCTGGCGGTCGAGCTCGAGCTGCTCGGGGATCCCCGCGGCGATCCCGGCCTCGGCCATGAACGTGACGCCGGTCGACTGGCGGGCCTTGCCGTAGGCGCCGAACATCGGCCGGTAGTAGACGGGCTGCGGGGTCGGCAGCGAGGCGTTCGGGTCGCCCATCGCCGCCCAGCTGACCATCCCGCCCTTGACGATCAGGCGCGGCTTGGCGGCGAACGAGGCGATCGGCCACTGGACGAGGTCAGCGACCTTGCCCGGCGCGATCGACCCGATCGCGTGGCTGACCCCGTTGGTGATCGCGGGGTTGATCGTCACCTTCGCGAGGTACCGGAGCACCCGCTGGTTGTCGTTGTTGCCCGTCTCCTCCGCGAGCGCCCCGAACTGGGCCTTGCAGTGGTGGGCGATCTGGAACGCGCGGGTGACCGACTCGCCGACGCGGCCCATCGCCTGCGAGTCCGACGAGATCATGCTGATCACGCCGAGGTCGTGGAGCACCGTCTCGGCGGCGATCGTCTCCGCCCGCACGCGACTGTCGGCGAACGAGACGTCCTCCGGGATGTCGTGGCTGAGGTGGTGGCAGACCATCACCATGTCGAGCAGCTCGTCGACCGAGTTGATCCCGTACGGCAGCGTCGGGTTCGTCGACGACGGCAGCACGTTCGGCTCGCCCGTGACGCGCATGATGTCCGGGGCGTGGCCGCCGCCGGCGCCCTCGCTGTGGAACGTGTGGATCGCGCGGCCGTTGAACGCCGAGCGCGTGTCCTCGAAGTAGCCCGACTCGTTGAGGCTGTCGGTGTGGATCGCGACCTGGACGTCGTAGCGGTCGGCGGCGCTCAGGGCGCAGTCGATCACCGCCGGCGTCGCGCCGAAGTCCTCGTGCACCTTCAGCCCGGCCGCGCCACCCTCGAGCTGCTCGTTGAGCGAGATCGGCAGGCTCGAGTTGCCCTTGCCCATGATCCCGATGTTGACCGGCATCCCTTCGCTCGCCTCGAGCATCCGCTGGATGTTCCAGGGGCCCGGGGTGCAGGTGCAGCCGTTGCTGGCGTCGGTCGGGCCGGTGCCGCCGCCGAAGAGGGTCGTGATGCCGTTGGTCAGCGCGTGCTCGGCCTGCTGCGGGGCGAGGAAGTGGACGTGGGTGTCGATCGCTCCCGCGGTGATGATCGTGTGCTCGCCGGCGATGATCTCGGTGCCGGCGCCGATGATCAGCTCGGGGTGGATGTCGTCCTGGATGCCCGGGTTGCCGGCCTTGCCGACCCCGACGATCAGGCCGTTCCGGACCCCGATGTCGCCCTTGACCACGCCGAGCAGCGGGTCGAGCACGATCGCGTTGGTGATGACCAGGTCGAGCATCCCCTCGGCCGAGACGCCGGACGGGTCGGCGGCCATCCCGTCGCGGGCGGTCTTGCCGCCGCCGTAGACCGCCTCGTCGCCGTAGCGGCCCTCGTGGAAGTCCTTCTCGATCTCGATGACGAGGTTGGTGTCCGCGAGCCGCACGCGGTCGCCCGTCGTCGGGCCGAACAGGTCGGCGTATTCCTTGCGCGAGATCTTGGTCATCATCGGCCTCTCTTCGTGCTCTTCGTGGTGCGCTTGGTCTTGGCCCGGCCCTTCGGCTCGGCGACCGTCTGGGAGCTCTCGTAGCCGGCGTCGTCGGTCTCGCCGGTGTCCTCGAAGCCGAGCTCGCGCATCCGCTCGATCGCGTGGTTGCGGTTGTCGCGGCCGCGGATGCCGCCCTGGACCAGCCCGCTGAACCCGGCGAGGAAGCCGAGCCCGCCGTAGTTGCAGACCTGGACCTCGTGGGTGTCCCCGGGCTCGAAGCGGACGGCGGTGCCGGCCGGCAGGTCGAGGTGCTTCCCGAGCGCGGCGACGCGGTCGAAGCGCAGCGCCCGGTTGGCCTCGAAGAAGTGGTAGTGCGACCCGATCTGGATCGCGCGGTCGCCGGTGTTGACGACCCGCAGCTTCGTCTTCTCGCGGTTGGCGTTGATCTCGATGTCGCCGCTGGCGAACATGTATCGGTCGTTGGCTGCCATCTCGGTGCTCCTCGCTCAGCCGACGGCCAGATGGTCGCGGGCGTGGGAATCGGTGTGGTCGTGCGGGTGGCGGTGGTCGTGGCCTTCGCCGCCGGACGCGTGGTCAGGGCCGTGCGCGTGGCCGTGGCCGTGGGGGCCGTCGTCGCCGTGGCTGTGCGCGAAGCCGTGGTGGTGGTCGGCGTCGTGGGCCGTCGCGACCCCGTCGTCGCCGTGGCGGGCGAGCCGGTGCAGCGCCGTCGCGACGCGGGCGGCGACCACCGGGGCGACCGCCGAGGCCGAGAGCAGCGGCCCGTCCGCGCCCTCCGGCACGCTGAAGTCGGCGGGCACCACCGCGACCCGGGTCGCTCCGAGCCGCCGGCAGCGCTCGAGGCCTTCGAGGTGGCCGCCGCCGGCCGGCCGCAGGCCGACCTCGACCATCGCGTGGGTGCCGTGAGTCCGCACGAGCGCCGCGATCCGGTACAGCTCCGCGTCGTCGAACGGGTCGGCGATCCGCGCGGTGATCAGGATCGCCGTGTCGTCGTCGTTGAGCCGGCGGCAGGCCGCCCGCAGCCAGCTGATGAGGTGGTCGGCAGTACCGAACGGCGGCGCCAGGGCGATCGCTCCGGCGTGTGCGCCGCGCGCCGCCCAACGGACCGTGCGGGCGGTGTTCGCGACCAGGCGCGGGTCGCGTCCCAGCGTCATCGGCACGACGACGACCGGGTGCTCCGCGACCCGCGACGCGAGCGCCTGCTCGATGGCCTGCTCCAGCTCGCGTCCGGGCGCCGCCACCTGCGGCGTCAGCCCCGCGAGCGCACGCTGGCCGTCGAGCACCGGCAGCGTCCGGCCTCCGTCGCTCTCGTGTCCGCCGACCAGGATCACGGCGGCGGCCCGAGCGTGACCTTCGGTGGCCATCGCTCCTCAGCCGCCGACCGGGTCGTGGCACGAGACGAGCTTCGTCCCGTCCATGAAGGTCGCCTCGACCTGGATCAGATCGGCCATCTCGCGGACGCCGTCCATCACGTCCTTGGCCGAGACGACCTGCTTGCCGAGCTCCATGCACTCGGCGACGGTCCTGCCGTCTCGGGCGCCCTCGAGGATCGCCTCCGAGATCAGGGCGACGGCCTCGCTGAAGTTCAGCGGGACCCCTCGGTCGCGCCGCCTTCGTGCGAGGTCGGCGACGATGTAGATGTTCAGCTTGTCCTGCTCACGAGGCGAGAGGTTCATGGGGCGCTCGGCTCCTTCTGCTTCGGGGTCGTTACGGCGGTGAAGACGGGCACGGCGGCCAGGAACGCCCAGACCGTCAAGTTGAACGGCCACGTCAGGGTGTGGCCCCCGACGGGGGCGAAGAGGTTGGCCATCGTGGCCGTGAGGACGGTCGAGAAGACGGCGGCCGCGACGGCGAAGGCGAGGTTGGTCGCGGTCGGGGCGAGGAACGTGGCCCCCAGCGCGATCATCACCAGGACCGCGTTGTAGCCGTAGATGCCCTCGGTGATCAGCGACGCCGGGGCGCCGACGGCCCAGGCGGTCAGCGTCCCGATCACGCTGCCGGCGGCGGCTGCGGCCAGCACCGTGCGGCTGGCCAGGCCGAGGCCCACGAGCATGATCGCGCCGGCCCACCACTTGTCGAGCAGGAAGATCTCGGCGACGTTGGTGAAGAACGACTCCACCAGGTTCCCGAGCGTCATCGACGTGCTCCCGGTGGTGATGCTGGGGACCGAGGCCGCGCTCGGCCCGCCGTGCCAGATCCGCTCGAAGCCGGGAGCGCCGATCACGATCGCCGAGCCCACCAGGCAGAACGGCCCGGTCAGCGCGGGCAGCCTCCAGACGCCGAGCGTGGTCGACAGCGCCGCCGTCGCGACCGTGCAGGCGATCGCGCCGCTGATCGCGACCAGCCAGGAGGACGGGTGCAGGCCGAGGTAGGTGACGGCCGCGATCCCGATCAGGGCGCCGCAGTAGCCCTCGAGGCCGTGGTAGATGCGCTGACGGTCGACGCCCAGGACCACGGCCGTGCCCGTCGCGACCCCGGCCCCGAGGAGTCCGAAGACCCCCGGCTTCCAGCCCGCCGAGAACAGCGCGATCGTGATCAGGACCCCGGTGACGAGCTTGTCCTGGAGGTCGACCTGGCCGACCCCGCGCAGGGTCTCGATGGCGAAGCGCGCGGGCTGACGCTCGTGCCACGGGATCTGGCTGCCCGAGGCGGCGTCACCGGGGATCGTGCTCATCGACCGCGCCCTCTCCGTGTCGTCCTGGGGTGCGAGAGACACGCTTCCGTATCCACCGAAAATCTCGGTCGCTCGCCTGCTGACTCCGCCGCGACACTACCGACCGACACTCGCTGAGTCCACCTCTAATTCGCCGTCCATGCGCGTTAGCAAGATCCAGGCCGAGCATCCTTTCGCAACTGCAAATAGGTCGCAATAAAAGGAAGATGGCGAGAAGGCCCTGGCGCCCATATACCCCCGCGCCCGAGACCAGCTCACGCGACGGGACGGGCGCCCACGCCCGGAATAGCCTGGACGCAGGCCGCGCCTCCGAGCGACCCGGGAACGGTCACTCGCCCACGCGCCGCCCGGGAGCGACGCGGACGATATCCCTATGCCTATCGGCATATTCCCCCCTGGACCGCCCTCGGCAGGGGCCGGCGCCAGCCACCTCCGGGACACCCGCCGGCGACCGCCCACCGACCGATCCGCACGGCATCCGCCCTGCGGCCCGACGCCCCCAGACGCGCGACGGAGAAGATCCCCAACCGCACCAGCAGCCCGTAGCGAGACCCACAGACGAAGTGCAAAATCATTGCAGGAACAGAGCAGTTGCTGTACGTTCGAACCGCTTCCTCATTTGCCGATGCAACCGCAAATGACGGCCTGCTCACCAAGCGAGGTCTCGTATGCAAGCGTCACCAACGCTCACGTCCGGGCGTGTGGACCGCTGGTCGCGGCTGAAGGGCTCCCTGAGTCCGGCGGAGTGGCGCCGGATCGCCGCGATGCTCGCCGTCGTCGCCCTGCTGCACGTGCTCGGCTTCTTCATCCTGCTCGTGCTCGTGGTGCCCGACCACTTCGTCCTCGGCAGCACCGGCGTGTTCGGCCTCGGGCTCGGCCTGACCGCGTACACCCTCGGCCTGCGCCACGCCTTCGACGCCGACCACATCGCCGCGATCGACAACACGACCCGCAAGCTGATGTCGGACGGCCAGCGGCCGCTGGGGGTCGGCTTCTTCTTCTCGCTCGGCCACTCGACGGTGGTCTTCGCGCTCGCGCTGCTGTTCGCCTTCGGCCTCAAGGCGCTCGGCGCCCAGGTCGAGAACGACGGTTCGACCCTACAATCGGTGACCGGACTGGTCGGCACCGCGGTCTCCGGCACGTTCCTGATGGTGATCGGCCTGGTCAACCTCGTCGTGCTGATCGGGATCGTGCGGGTCTTCCGGCACATGCGCGCCGGACGACTCGACGAGGACCAGCTGAAGCGCCAGCTCGAGCAGCGCGGGGCGATGAGCCGCTTCTACGGGCGCTTCACCCGCTCGGTCACCAAGTCGTGGCAGATGTACCCGATCGGGATCCTGTTCGGCGTCGGATTCGACACCGCGACCGAGGTCGCGCTGCTCTTCCTCGCCGCCGGCGCCGCGTTCGGCGGGCTGCCGTTCTACGCGATCCTCTGCCTGCCGATCCTGTTCGCGGCCGGGATGTCGCTGCTCGACACGATCGACGGCGCGTTCATGAACTTCGCCTACGGCTGGGCGTTCGCCCAACCGGTGCGGAAGATCTACTACAACATGACGATCACGGGACTCTCCGTGGCGGTGGCGCTGATCGTCGGCTCGATCGAGCTCGTCTCGATCCTGGTCGAGAAGCTCCACCTCGAGGGTCCCGTCTGGGACGTCCTCGGCGGCCTCGACCTGCAGGCCGTCGGCTACTTCATCGTCGCCCTCTTCGTCGGCACCTGGGTCGTCGCCCTGCTCGTCTGGCGCTACGGCCACATCGAGGAGAAGTGGCAGGGCAAGCTCCGCAGCGGCGGGCCGGCCGCGGTGCCCGCACCGCAGGAGGACTGACCCGCACCCGGCCGCCGGCGCTCGGCCGCCGGTCAGGCGATCCAGGGCGGCGTCCCGCGACCGGTCGGCTCGCCGGGCACGCTGACCGCGACGCGCGCGACCCCCGCGACCAGCAGCTCGACGGCCTCCGGCGCCTCGATCCGGCGCGCGGATCCGGCCGGGAGCACGACGGCGTCGCCCCGGTCCAGGTCCAGCGCGACGTCGTCGAGGGTCACCCGCACCCGCCCGTCGACGACGGTCAGGACCTGCTCGGCGTCGGCGACGTGCAGCGGCCCGGCGGAGCCCGCGACCATCGCGACGCGCCACACGCTCAGCTGCTCGGTCCCGCCGAGCGTCGGTGAGGCCAACGTGGTCATCGCCGCGTTCGGCGTGACGGTGAGGCGCGCCTGAGCGGCGCGTACGACGGGGGACATGGGTCGCTCCAAGATTGGACAACTAGGTTGTCGATAGACAATCAGGTTGTCCTCCGCCGGTCAAGTCGGGATCATCGCCGGGTGCCCGCGCCACGCTTCGAGACCGATCTCCCGTTGCTGCTCGCCGGCGGGTTCCGCCTCGTCCTCGACCGGATGCACGCGCAGCTCGACGCGGAGGGCTTCGACGACGTTCGCCCGCTGTACGGCTTCGCCCTCCAGGCGATCGGCCGCGAGGGCGTGACGACCTCCGAGCTCGGGCGTCGGCTCGGGATCACGAAGCAGGCGGCCGCGAAGACCGTGGCCCGGCTGGAGGACGCCCGCCTGATCACGCGCTCCGCCGACCAGGACCGCCGCGCCCAGCGGCTCAACGTCAGCGAGCGTGGCCGGCAGCTGCTGGCGGTCTCCGCCCGGGCGATCGTCGCCGAGCGACGACGTTGGATCGACCAGCTCGGCGAGGACCGGCTGACGGCGCTCGAGGACGGGCTGCGGATCCTGCTGACCGAGGCCGGGGACGTCGATCTCCACGGCCTGCCCGGCCTGCTCCGCTGAAGCGCGACGCAGGCCGGCGGCTACGCTCTCCGCCTGACAGGTCCCACCAGCCTTCGCGGCGTTGCCGGCCGAGGGCGCTCAGGAGGTCGAGATGTCCACCGCCACCAACTCCGCCGTGGGCGCGAGCCACCGTCGCCAGCGGCTGCTGCTCGGCCTGACCCTCGCGGGGTTCCTCGTCCCCAACGGGTTCGTGGTCGCCTATCTCGCGTCGCACGGGCTCGACATCGGCGGCTACTTCCGCGCCTGGGTCGAGACGATCCCCGCCGCGCAGCTGACCGCCGACCTGGCGATCTGCTGCATCGCGTTCCTGACCTGGAGCCGCTGGGACGCCCAGCGCCACGGGATCGACCGCTGGTGGATCCTGCTCCCCGCGACCGCCCTCGTCGGCATCTGCTTCGCGATCCCGCTCCACCTCTGGCGGCGCGAGGTCCAGCGGGACCGGCAGCAGGCCGTGCGAGCGTCCGGCGCGACCGATCCGGTCACGATCGCCCCGGGAGCGTCCACCTGAGCCGATGCTCCCGCCATCGGCGTGACCGACGCCCGCGTTCCGGGTACGGGAAGGCCGAGCGAAGGGACGCCGCATGACCGAGGACCAGCTCGAACAGCAGCTCGTCGACTACCTCGGGGACGCGCACGCGATCGAGCTCGACGTCGAGCACGTGCTCGCGTCGCTGCTCTCGATGCAGCGCGACCAGCGGATGGTGCGCGAGCTGCGTCGCCACCACCAGCAGGCGGGCCACCACCTCGTGCTGCTGGAGGGGCGGTTGGAGGCCTACGGGCACCGCGCGTCGGCGCGCAAGGACCTCCGGGCGCTGCGCACGGCGCTGGCGACGGAGCTGGCAGAGCGGTTCCGCGGCGACCGGTGGGCCCGGACCACGCGCGACGCCTACGCGTTCGCCCACCTCGAGATCGCGACCTGCCACCTGCTGGAGCACTTGGCGACGCGCCTCGGCGACGACGAGACCGCCCGGGTGATCCGCACGATCCGGGACCAGGAGCTCGCGATGGTCGCCCGCATCGACCAGACCTGGGACGCGGTCGTCGCCCAGCGGCCGGCCGGCGACGGGATCGAGGCCACGGCGCGCGAGCGCCGCTGACCCCGGGTCGCTCAGCCGTCGAGCGGCGGTGCCGCGGCGTACTCGTCGTCGCTGACGTGGGCGCCCCAGACGACCGGGCTGCCTTGGTCGTCGACCTGCTGCATCGCGACGTGGACCATGAAGCGAGTCGGGGCGGCGCCGTGCCAGTGGTTCTCGTCCGGGGCGAAGAAGACCCGGTCGCCGGGACGGATCAGCTCGATCGGGCCGCCCTCGCGCTGACAGAGCCCGACGCCCTCGGTGACCCAGATCGTCTGGCCGTGCGGGTGGGTGTGCCAGGCGGTGCGCGCACCGGGCGTGAAGTGGACGTTGGCCGCGGCGATCCGCGACGACGCCTCCGGGGCGGCGATCGTGTCGATGAAGACCGACCCGGTGAACCAGTCGCTCGGCCCGGCAGCGGTCTCCGACGTGTTTCGCGTGATCTGCACGACGAGCCTTCCCAATCGTTCGCTTGCGTCTCCGGCGCGACGCAGGGGTGCGCCGCGGGCCGCCCCGGGCTCCTGACTGCGCGCCCCGGTCCGCCGGGGCACCACGAGTCGGAGGCGGCCACGAGCACAAGATCGCAGCGACCGGAGGAGGAGGCAAGAGGCGGGGTTCGTTCCGGGGACCGATCCGTCCCCGGGAGAGCACCGTCCCCCGCACCGACGGCGCCGGCTGAGCGCGGCGCCGCCGGGACTCGCTCGCTGCTACTTCAGGTGGACGGCGACCAGCTCGGCCACCCGCTTCTTGCCCTCGAGGTGCCAGGTGACCGTCACCGACTGACGGGCGTACTTCTTCTGCTTGAGGTCCGCGCAGCGGATCTCGCCGCCCATCTGGCCCCGGCTGACGCCGCAGTCGGTGGCCTTGCCGACGAGGTACGTGAACGTCCCCTTCTTCGACTTGACCTGGAGCTTGCCGGCCGCGTACGAGACCGTCTTGCCCTCGGTCGTGGTCGAGCTGGCGGCGGAGGCGGTGGCGGGTGCGAGGGCGGCTAGGCCGACGACGCACGCGACGAGCAACTTCTTCATGCGGATCCTTGGGTTGGGACGGGTGAATGTACGGCACGCCCTTCCCCCGCGCGGAGGGCCTCGCCGGCCCGCGACCGGGCGCCGGCCCCGGCCGGGTGAGCCGGCCCGCTCCGGTGGCTCGCGACACGGCTTCGGCGGCGACGGAGGGCGCGCGCGTCAGCGCCCGCCGGCGGCGACGCCGACCACCGCGCGGTAGCTGACCGGGTCGGTCGCGCCCTCGGTGTTGAAGACCAGCACCCGCGCGCAGCGATCGAGTCCGAGCGCCGCACGCAGCGGCCCCGGCGCGCTCGTCGCCGTCCGCAGGCCGGCGAGCCCGGCCGCGCCGCTCTCGCCGGCCTCGACCCCGCACCCGGCGAGGTCGCGCATCGCCGCATGGGCGTCGCCGTCACCAACGGTCACGACCGCGTCGAGGCCGGCCCGCAGCGCCGGCCACGCGACCGGCGACGGCGTCCCGCAGTTGAGGCCGTCCATCGCCGAGCCGTGGGGCCCGCCGACCGTCGTGAGCCCGCCCGCCCGCAGCGAGGCCAGGACGCACGCCGCGTCGTGCGGCTCGACGCCGAGGATCCGGGCCGGCGTCGGCCGGTCCTGTTGCTTGAAGTGCGCGACGACGGCCGCCGCGAACGCTCCGACGCCCATCTGCACGACGACGACGTCCGGCCCGGCGAGGCCGAGCCGCGTCAGCCGTTCGTCGACCTCCTCGAAGATCGTCGCGTAGCCGTCGAGGACCCAGCCCGGGATCCGCTCGTAGCCCGCCCACGAGGTGTCGGAGACGACCAGCGTCCGCTCGTCCGCAGTTGCGGCGGCGGTCCGGACCGCCTCGTCGTAGTCGACCGGCAGCACCACCACCTCGGCGCCCTCGCGCTCGATCGCCCGCGCGCGAGCGGACGAGACGGCGTCGGGCACGAAGATCCGGGCGCGCAGACCCAGCCGGCGGGCGAGCGCGGCGATCGCCCGCCCGTGGTTCCCGTCGGTCGCGCAGGTCAGGGTCAGGTCGGACTCCGTCGCGAGCGCCTGCCGCAGGTCGTCGAAGCTCTCGGCGTGCTCCAGGCCCGGTCGCTGGCGCAGCGCCCGGGCGACCGCCCACGACGCGCCGAGGACCTTGAACGACGGCAGCTCGAGCCGGGCCGACTCGTCCTTGACGTGGAGGGCCGCGACCCCCAGCTCGGCGGCGAGCGACGGCGCCTCGACCAGCCGGCTCGGAGCGTAGCCCGGGATCGACTCGTGGAAGCGACGGGCCGCCCCCGGCCTCGCGTCGGCGGGCTCCGGCAGCACGGACCGGGCGTCGGGGTTGACGTAGCCGTCCGGACGCGCGACCAGCCGCTCCCGCAGCGGCCCCTTGACGATCTTGCCGACCGGGTTCTTGGGCAGGGCGTCGACGAAGAGGACCTCCCGCGGACGCTTGAACGGGGCGAGCCCGCCGGCGGCGCAGAAGTCGAGCAGCTCCCGCTCGGTCGCCGACGCCCCGTCCCGCAAGCCGACGAACGCGACGACCTGCTCGCCGAAGTGCGGGTCCGGGGCCCCGACCACGGCGACCTCCAGCACCGCCGGATGCGACGCGAGCACCTCCTCGATCTCCTTCGGCGCGATGTTCTCGCCGCCGCGGATGATCAGGTCCTTGCTGCGACCGGTGATCGACAGGTAGCCGTCGGCGTCGAGCGAGCCGAGGTCGCCCGAGTACAGCCAACCCTCGCGCAGGGTGCGGGCGGTCTCCTCGACCAGACCTAGGTACCCGCGCATCACGTGCGGCCCGCGGATCGTCACCTCGCCCTCCTCGCCCGGGCCCAGCACCTGGCCGTCCGGACCGACGACGCGCAGCTCGGTGCCGGGCAGCGCCGGACCGACGGTGCCGACCTTGCGTGGCCCGTCGAGCGGGTTGATCGCGGTGGCCAAGGTGCACTCGGAGAGCCCGTAGCCCTCGACGATCGGGACCGCGTAGCGGGCCTCGAAGCCGTCCAGCAGCTCGGCGCTGACCGGCGCCGCGCCACAGCCGACGAACCGTAGGGACGACGTGTCCGGACGCCGGTCGTCGGGCAGCGCGGCCAGGGCGTTGACGATCGTCGGCACCACCGAGACGTAGGTCGGCCGCTCGCGCTCGACGTCGTCCCAGAAGCTCCGCGGGTCGAAGCGGGGCCCGATCACCGCCGACGCGCCGGACAGCAGCGGCGCCAGCGCGCTGATCACGATCGCGTTGACGTGGAACAGCGGCAGCACCAGCAGCGCGCGATCGGCGGCGGAGATCGAGCCCCACGCCATCCAGATCTCGAGCATCGACGAGAGGTTCGCGTGCGACAGCATCACGCCCTTCGGCCGGGCCGTGGTGCCGCTGGTGTAGATCAGCAGCGCGAGGTCCTCCGGCCGGGCCACCGCGTCGGGTACCGCCCCGACCGGCAGCGGGTCCCCGAGCCGCTCGACGGCGACCAGCCGCTCGACGACCGGCGCCACGTGGGCGGCCGTCTCGTCGTCGACGACCGCGACGGTGGCGCCGGAGTCCTCGAGCTGGTGCCGCGTCTCGTCGGCGGTCAGCTTCGGGTTCAGGGGGGTGACGGCCGCCCCCAACCGCCACGCCGCCACCATCGCCACGACCAGCTCGACGCGGTTGGGCAGCATGATCGCCAGCACGTCCCCGGGCCCGAGGCCGTGCCCGTCGAGGATCGCGGCCGCCGCGCGGACGCGGCCGGCGAAGGCGGCGTTGTCGAGCCGCAGGCGGGGATCGTCGAAGCAGCGGCCGGCGGGGTCGGTGGCCTCGCGCCAGTCGCCGACGACCGACAGCGGCACCGGGTGGTCGATGGTCGTCGTGACGGGTGACGGGGCCCCTGCGGGCGGACGGACGTCGTTCATGGCAACGGTTCCTCGGTCTCGGGTTGGTGTGGGGGTCGCGCCCCCGGTTCTGGGTCGCGGTCCGGCTCGGCTCGGCTCGGCGTCGAGCGACTCAGGCCAGCAGCGCGAGCGTCGCCCGCGTCAGCGCCTCGACGCCGATCGCCAGCGATCGCTCGTCGATGTCGAAGGCGGGGTGGTGGTGCGGCAGCGTCGTCCCCGGATCCGCGCCCACGGCGAAGTAGCAGCCGGGCACGGCGTCGAGGTAGCGCGCCATGTCGTCGGAGCCGGTCTGCGGCGCGACGGGCTGGATCCGGGAGCCACCGAACGCGTCCGTCAGCGCCGCCGCCACGAGCGCGGTCACCGCCGACTCGTTGGTCAGCGCCGGGCAGCCGTCGCCGAGCAGCGCGAACCGGGCCGTCCCGCCGTGACGCTCGGCGGTCTCGCGGGCGGTTCGCGCGACGGCCTCGCGCAGCGCGACGCGCCCGTCCGGGTCGAGCGTGCGGATCGTGCCCGCGAGGGCGACGTCGGCGGGAATCACGTTGGGCGTCGTCCCGCCCTGCATCTGGGTGACGGTGACGACCGACGGATGGGCGTGGTCCGCCGCACCGAGGTCGCGCAGGGCGAGGATCGTCTCGGCGGCGATCGGCAGCGGATCGATCGCGCCAGCCGGGGCGCCGGCGTGGCCGCCGATGCCGGCGACGGTGATCTCGAAGGTGTCGAGGCTCGCCAGCGTCCGGCCGGCGGCGATCCCGAGCGTGCCAGTCGGCATCAGCGAGGCGAGGTGCAGGCCGACCGCGCGGTCGACGCCGTCGAGCGCACCGTCCTCGATCATCCGCCGGGCGCCGTCGTCGATCTCCTCGGCGGGCTGGAAGCAGACCCGGACCCGACCGCTCCAGTGGTCGCGGAGGGCGTGCAGCGTCGTGGCCACGCTCAGCGCGATCGCGGTGTGGCCGTCGTGCCCGCAGGCGTGCATCACCCCGGGGACCGTCGAGCGGTACGGCCGCCCGTCGTCGACCTCGTCGATCGGGAGCGCGTCCATGTCGGCACGGACGAGGACGGTGCGGCCCGGGCGGCCCGAGTCGAGGTCGACGAGCACGCCCGTGCCGCCGACGTCGCGCCGGACTGCCAGGCCGAGCGCCTCGCAGCGGTCGGCGACCAACGCGGCGGTCGCGTGCTCCTCGAATCCCAGCTCCGGATGCGCGTGCAGCTGGCGCCGGACCTCGATCGTCCGCTCCGCGTGGCGGGCGACCTCGGCGAGGAGCTCCGCGTTCAGGTCCTCGGCGGACAGGGCGTTGGTCATGCCGCCACAGTAGCGACTTAAAGATCAAAGATCAAAGACTTTGTTCTTAAGCGACCGAACCGGCCCGGTGCCGCGCCCGTCCGAGGCGACGAGCGCGCCCCCGGGGGTCAGGTCCCGCTGATCGGAGGCCGCTTCGCGGACGACTTGGACTGGCCGCGCCCGCGCCAGACCCGCCCGACGATGTCCTCCATGTCGTGCAGGTGACGGTCCATCGCCACCCGTACGGTTGCCTCGTCGCGTGTCCGCAGCGCCGCCAGCGTCTCGTCGTGGATCTCGGCCATGCCCTGGTGATCCATCTGGGCGTTCCACGAGCTCAGCAGGGCGGTCTTGGCCTCGAGGATCTCGTGCTGGTAGCGCGCCAGGAGATCGCTGCGCGCAGCGCGGCCGATCAGGTAGTGAAAGAGGTTCTCCGCGTGCAGGACCGCGTCGCGATCGGTCGCCGCGTGCAGCAGCGCCGCCGCGCTCGCCAACTCGTCGAAGTCCCGCTCGGTCGCCCGCGTCGTCGCCAGCCGCGCCAGCTCCATCTCGATCGGGCGCCGGGCCTCGACGATCTCGATCATCTCCCGCGCGCTCTGCTCGCCGTCGAAGCTCTGCAGCGGTGCGGGCACGTTGCTCGAGAGGACCACGATCCCGCCGGTCGCCCCCCGACGGACCTCGACGACGCCGGAGAGCGCCAGGACCCGGACCGCGTCGCCGACCGTCGGCCGGCTGACGTGGAGCAGGTCGGCGAGGTCGCCGACCGTCGGCAGCTTGTCGCCTGGCGCGTAGTAGCCGGCCCGGATCACGTAGGTGAGCTGGTCGACGACCTCCTCGAAGGCCCGCGCCCCGCTGATCGGGCGAAACGGCGGGGCTGGCGCGTCGTCGGCGTCCGTGGGCGGATGTGGCTCGGGCTCGCTCACGGCATCACCGTACTGGACCCGGCGTCGGCTCCGACACGGCCGCGGGCCGGTCCCCGGCCCAGGGACGCAGGCAGGCAGACCGGTGCGCGGGCTGCTCGTCGCCGACCTCCATGAGCGCCGGATCGACCGTGCGGCAGGCGTCCTCCGCCCGTGGGCAGCGCGGATGGAACGCGCAGCCGGCCGGCCGCGCGCCGGGATCGGGCACGTCACCGCCGAGCACCGCCCGCCGCCCCCGCTCCCGCGGGTCGGGATCGAGCACGGAGCCGAGCAGGGCGCGCGTGTACGGGTGCGCGGGATCGGCGAGGACGGTGCGCGTCGGTCCCTGCTCGACGATCCGCCCGAGGTACATGACGATCAGGCGGTCGGCGTAGTGCGCGACCGTCGCCAGGTCGTGGGTGATCAGCAGGATCCCCGCGTCGCCGTCGTCGCAGAGACCGCGCAGCAGCCCCATCACGCCAGCGCGGACGGAGACGTCGAGCATCGAGACCGGCTCGTCGGCGATCAGCAGGCTCGGCTCGAGGACCAGGCCGGCCGCGATCGCGACCCGCTGGCGCTGGCCGCCCGACAGCTCGCGCGGACGCCGCGGCAGGAAGGTCTCGGCCGGCCGCAGACCGGCGCGCTCCAACGCCCCGGTCACCTTCGCGCGGCGCTCCTCCGCCGTGCCACCGATCCGGTGGATCAGCAGCGGCTCCTCCACGATCGACGCGACCGTCGAGCGGGGATCGAGCGAGCCGTAGGGGTCCTGCAGGACCATCTGCATCTGGCGGCGCCAGGGACGCATCGCCCGCGAGCTGAGGCCCTCGATCGCCGAGCCGTCGATCCGGACGGTCCCGCGGGACGGCTTCGCCAGACCGAGCACGCTCTGCGCGGTCGAGGTCTTGCCTGACCCCGACTCGCCGACGAGCGCGACGAGCTCGCCACGGGCGACGTGCAGCGAGACCCCGTCGACCGCGCGCACGACCCGCGCCGGCCGGCGGGTGACCCGGTCGGCCAGCGTCCGCGGAACGTGGTGGTGGAGCGCGAGGTCCTCGACCTCGAGCAGGTGGGGTGACGGGGTCATGCCGCTCCCGCGGTCAGATGGCAGGCGGCCTGCTGGCCGGAGGCGACGATCGCCAGCTCGGGCTCGCTCAGGGCGCAGCGGTCGACCGCGCTCGGGCAGCGATCGCGGAAGGCGCAGCCGTCGAAGTCGACGTCGAGTGCTGGCGGGCTCCCGCCGATCGAGCGCAGCGGCCGGTCGGCGGCGTCGCCGACGCCGGGCGTCGCCTCGTACAGCAGGCGCGTGTACGGGTGCTGCGGCGCGCAGTAGAGCGACTCCGTCGAGCCGGTCTCGATCGCCCGGCCGGCGTACATCACCATCGCTCGGTCGCAGAGCTGACCGACCAGCCCGAGATCGTGGCTGACGACCACGACCGCCAGACCGAGCTCGTCGGCGAGCCGGTCGAGCAGCTCGAGGATCTGCGCCTGCACGACGACGTCGAGCGCGGTCGTCGGCTCGTCGGCGAACAGCACCCGCGGCTCGCCCGCCAGCGCCATCGCCAGGCAGGCGCGCTGGCGCATCCCGCCCGAGAGCTCGTGCGGATGCCGCGTGACGTTGGCCGCCGCCATCCCGACCTGCTCCAGCAGCTCGCCGACGCGCCGGCTCGCCGCCCGGCGCGACAGCCGACCGTCGTGCTGCAGCACCTCCGCGATCTGACTGCCGACGGTCCGGACCGGGTTCAGCGCGTTCATCGCGCCCTGGAAGACGATCGAGAGGTCGGACCAGCGATAGCGGGCGATCGCCGCGTCACCGCCGGCGAGCACCTCGTGACCGTCGATCCGGACCGAGCCCGAGACCGACGCGCTCGCCGGCAGCAGGCCGAGCGCCGCGAGCACGGTCGTCGTCTTGCCGCAGCCGGACTCGCCGACGAGCGCGAGCCGGTCGCCCGGGGCGACGTCGAAGCTGACGCCGCGGACGGCGTGGACGTCACGGCCGTCGGGGCCGTCGAACCAGACGTTGAGGTCGCGGACCTCGAGGACCGGAGCGCTCATGATTCCTCCACGGTGGTCGTCGCCGGCACGGGGACGGTCGGGGACGGCGCGACAGCCGCCCGCAGCCGGACCCGCCGGGGGGCGAGGTGGCTGCGCTGCATCTGCGGGTTGAAGGCCTCGGCGATGGCCTGGCCGATCACGCTGCAGGCGACCACCACGGCCGCGATGCAGAGCCCCGGGGGCACGAACGCCCACCACGCCCCGGCGCTCAGCGCCGAGCGGTTGAAGGCGTGCTCGATCAGACGCCCCCAGGAGACGCTCGACGGGTCCCCGAGGCCGAGGAAGGCGAGCGCCGCCTCGGCGAAGATCGCGGTCGCGACCATCAGCGCGGCGTTGGCCACGACCAGCGGCGCCAGGTGGGGCAGGATGTGGTGGGCGATGATCCGGACGTGACTGCTGCCCAGCCCGCGGGCCCGCAGGACGTGGCCGCGCTCGCGCAGCGACTGCGTCTGGGCGCGGGTCAGGCGCGCCATCTGCGGCCACGAGAGCAGGCCGATCACCAGGATGATGTGGCTCAGGCTCGGCCCCCAGATCGCCGCGACGACGATCATGAACGGCAGCGCCGGGACGACCAGGAAGTAGTCGGTGATCCGCATCAGCAGGCCACCGACCCAGCCGCCGAGGTAGCCGGCGGCGGTCCCGACCGCACCCCCGATCACGACCGCGACGAGGCTCGCCGCCGCGCCGACGATCAGCGTCGTGCGGGCGCCCCGCATCAGCAGCGAGAGCATGTCCTGACCGGCGTCGTCGAGGCCGAGCGGGTGGGCGGCGGACGGCGAAGCGAAGATCGCGCCGACCCGCTCGCCGGGGGCGCTGGTGGCCAGCAGCGGACCGAACAGCGCCACCAGCAGGGTCAGGCCGAGCACGCCGGCCGCGACCGCGACCGCCGGCTGACGGAGGAGCAGGGTCGGTCTCATGCGCTGATCCGGGGGTCGAGTCGCTGGTACAGGAGGTCGGCGACGTAGTTGCAGGCGACGACGGTCACGGTCAGGACGAGGAACGCGCCCTGGAGCATCGGGTAGTCGCGCTGGGTGACCGCGCTGTAGACGGCGCGGCCGATGCCCGGCCACGAGAAGACCGTCTCGATCAGGACGACGCCGCCGACGACCGTGCCGAGCGACAGCGCGATCAGGGTCGAGATCGGCAGCATCGCGTTGCGGAGGGCGTGCTGCCGGACGATCCGCCCGGTCGAGAGGCCCTTGGCGCGGGCGGTCAGGACGTAGTCCTCCGACAGCGTCTCGAGCATCGCCGTCCGGGTCATCAGGGCGTACTGGCCGAACAGGGTCAGGCCGACCACGACGGCCGGCAGCGTCATGTGCCAGAGCACGTCCGTCGCGTGCTGCCACGGGCTCGGGTCGATCAGGAACTCGTCGACGCGCCCGCCCGACGGGAAGACCCCGCCGAGCAGGAACATCAGCAGCAGGCCGACCCACTGGGCCGGCAGCGCGTAGACCGTCAAGGCCGAGACGGTCACCGCGCGGTCGGTCCGCGTGCCCCGCCGCACGGCCCCGAGGATCCCGGTCGCGATCCCGGCGACGATCGCCACGAGCGTGCCGAGCAGCACCATCGGCAGCGTGTTGCCGAGCGCCTGGCGGAGGTTGTCGACGACCGGC
This sequence comes from Patulibacter ginsengiterrae, assembly GCF_056269115.1. Classification (NCBI taxonomy): domain Bacteria; kingdom Bacillati; phylum Actinomycetota; class Thermoleophilia; order Solirubrobacterales; family Patulibacteraceae; genus Patulibacter; species Patulibacter ginsengiterrae. Next base: position 163,249 of record NZ_JBWDOG010000005.1, on the reverse strand, counting down.
TGGCCGTTGGCGAACGAGCGCCCGAGGTTGCCGTGCAGCAGCTCACGCAAGTAGGCCACGTACTGAGCGGCGACCGAGCGGTCGAGCCCGAACTCGTGGCGCAGCGCCTCCTGCTGCGCCACCGTCGAGCCCGGCACCCGCGCCAGGTTGCTGACGGCGTCGCCGGGGACGACCCGGAACAGCAGGAAGTTGAGGCTGATCGCGGCGAAGATCGTGATCAGCGCCACCGCCGTTCGTCGCAGGAACTGGTCGAGACCGCGGTTCATCCGTCGCTCAGTTCGTCCGGTGCACGTTCGAGAACGCGCCCTTGGTGAGGAAGTTGGTCGTGTACGGGCTGGTCACGAACCCGTCCCAGTCGCTGCTGTGCGCGTTCAGGATCGCACTCGCGTAGAGCGGGATCCACGGCAGGTCCTGGCCCAGGATCCGCTGCATCTGCCGGACCGTCGCGCGGCGCTTGGCGGGATCGAGCTCGGTCGTCTGCCGCGCCAGCAGCGCGTCGTAGGTCTTGTTGCAGTAGCCGGCGTCGTTGAAGTTGCCGAGCTGTCCGCAGGAGAGCACGCTCAGCTGCAGCGACGGGTCGTAGAGCGACATCCAGTCGTTGAGGAAGAGGTCGGTGTCGAGGTACTTGCCGTCGGGGCCGTGGACGGCCGCGACGAACGAGTTGGCGTCCGACGGGGCGGCGACGAGCGCGACGCCGACCCGGCCGAGGTCGTCCTTCAGGCTCTCGAACTGCCGCTCGTACTCGCCGCCGGAGACGAACCGGACCTGGTACTTCATCGGGTGGCCGTCGGCGACGCGGACGCCGCCCGAGCCGCGCTTGAAGCCGAGCGCGTCGAGCTGGCGGTTGGCCGCCGCGAGGTCGACCGGCGGCAGCTTCTGGGCGGGATCGATCCAGTCGCCGCCGATGCTCGGCGGCAGCAGGCTGTCGACGACCGTGCCGGTGCCGACGGTCGCGGTGTCGGTCAGCCGCTTGCGGTCGACCGCGGTCGCGAACGCCTTGCGGACGCGGGGGTCGAGCAGCTCGCGGTGCTTCGGCTTGCGCGGGTTGGAGTTGAAGCCGAGCACGTAGACGTCCGCGCTCGGGGCCTTCTTCACCTGCAGCTTGGCGTCGCCCTCGAGGTCGCGGACGACCGTCGGCGGCAGCACCTTCGCCTCGTCGATCTCCCCGTTGCGAAGGCCGGAGACCAGCGCGTCACCGGCACTGTAGATCCGGATGCCGACCCCGCCGACCTTCGGCTTGGTGCCGTAGAAGCTCGCGTTCCGCTTCAGCAGCAGGAACTCGTCCTTGCGGTACTCGGCGAGCTGGAACGGCCCGCCGGAGACGGCCGGCGCGGGGTTGGCGAAGCGCCGCAGGCCCGCACCGTCGCCGGTCGCGTGCGGTCCGTAGACGTGCTCGGGCAGGATCGGCAGCATCGCCAGCTGGGCGACGGCGGTGCTCAGCGGCGCCGCCAGCCGCAGCACGAGCGTGTGGTCGTCGGGCGCGCTGGCCGAGGTGATCCCGGCGAGCATGAAGGCGAGGCTCGCCGTCGGCCCCTTGGCGAACTTCATCGTCGTCCGGATCGTCCAGAGCGCGTCGGCGGAGGTCAGCGGCTTGCCGTCGCTCCACGTCGCGCCCGGATGGAGCGCGAACGTCAGCGTCCGGCCGTTCTTCGACGTCGTCCAGGAGCTGGCGAAGTCCGCGGCGACCTTGTCGCCCTCGTAGCCCACGAGGTGGGGGTAGACGTCGCGCATCACCGCCAGCGGCAGGGCGTACTGCGCGACGAATGGGTTCAGCGAGTCGACGGGGCTGTCGGTGATCCCGACCCGCAACGTCTTGGCCCCCGACTCCGACGACGAACCCGACGACGAACCGCAACCGGCGGTCGTCGCGACGGCAGCCAGCGCTGCGATCGCCACGATGGTCTTCCTCAGCATCCCGATCTTCTCCCTCGATGGCGCGACACCGACCGGCGTCGCACGGCTTCGTTGCGAGACCCTAGACCGAAGCATGGTCAAAAGTCAAACTCTTTGTTCTTTGATGATTGACCGTGGTGCCCCGCTCGCGACGAGCGGAGCCGGGAGCGGCCACCGGCCCGCGCTCCGGGCCGGCGACCGCCGGTCGCTCAGCCGCCGCGGGCGACCCGGAAGTCGACGTCGACGGCCCGCCGGCCGACCCGACCGGCTGCGCGCCCGACCCCGGTCCGCGGCGAGAAGCTGATCCGCAGCTGCCCGGACGCGATCGGCCCGGACGTCCGCAGCTCGCCGTCGACCCGACCCGCGCCGCCGAGCGTCAGCCGACCGGAGACCCGCGCATCGCGCACGACCCGGACGCCGGCCAGCGTCACCACGCCCCCGTCGGCGGCGGCGTAGCGCCCGCCGCGGAGCCCGTCGGCGGCGCCCCAGCCGCCGATCGCGTCGCGCTGGGCGGTGAGGTCGTCGACGGTCGCCACGACCACGGCCAGGGCTCGCCGGACCTCACGCGGAGCCGAGGCGTCCGGCAGCGGCAACTGACGGCCCCAGACCGCCGAGCGCCCGGGAACCCGCGGTGGCTTGCCGGTATCGCGGCAGGCGCCCGGATCGGCCGAGAGGGTCTCGACGAAGCGCATCCCCAGCGCTCCCCCGCAGGGGTCGCCGGTCGGCGTGTGCCCGACGTTCGCGACCTCGGCGAAGATCCCGTGCGGGAACTGCGCCGCCGCCTCGCGGCCGGCCTGGCTCGGGGTGTTCGCGTCGAGATCGCCCGAGAGCACCAGCACCGGCACGTCCGGCAGCGGCGCGCTGGTGTCGACGGGAGCGACCGCCGTCGGATCGTTCGGCCACTCGAGGCAGAGGTCGCCGCCCTCGAAGCCGGCGCCAGCCCAGCCGGCCGCCGAGAACGGCGCGAACGCCGACGGATCGGCCGCCGCGAGCGCGCCCCGGTAGGCCGTCCGCCGCGCCGCCAGCGGGTCGGCGTAGGAGAACGCCCGCGGGTAGTCGTGACAGACGACCGCCGCGAAGTCCGCAGCCCGGAAGATCTCGCTCTGCGTCAGGCCGGCGAACTCGAGCATCGTCGACGCGGCCAGCCGCTGGAGCGGGGCGACGTCGCCTGCCGCGGCACTGGCCAGCGCCGCGGGCACCGCAGCCGACAGCGACGCATGACCCTGCGCGTAGACGACCGCCGCCAGCGCCCGCTCGTCGAGCCGGGTCGCGAACCGGCGGCCGCCGGCGGTCACCGCGAACGGGATCGGTCGCCGTCGCAGCTGCGACGCGACCCGCTCGAGGTCCCGCATGACCACGGCACCGTCACAGGAACGGGTGCGATCGCAGATCAACCGGATCGCGCGCAGGCCGGCGGCGAGGCGGTCGCGGCCGAAGCCGTCGAACGCGATCGGGTACGCCCCACTGAGCACGACCGAGCGGACGTGCTCGGGGTGCCGGGCGGCGTAGACCGTCATCAGGTACGTCCCGTACGAGTCGCCCCAGAGGTCGAGCCGGTCGAGCCCGAGCGCGGCGCGAACGGCATCGATGTCGTCGGCGACCGCCGCCGAGCCGTAGAGCCCGGCCCGCGGCCCGAGCTCGCGACCGCAGGCCCCGACCGCGCTCACCAGCGCCGCACGAGAGAAGCCGGCCGCCGGGTCACGCGTCCCGCGGCAGGCGATCGGCTCCGAGAGCCCGACCCCGCGCGGATCGACGAGCAGCAGCTCCCGGCGCTCGAGCAGCGGCGCCAGCGCCTCCGCATAGTCGACGAACTGCGTCGTCGGGGCGCCAGGACCGCCCGGGTTCGGCACCACCGTGCCGAGCGACGGCTGCGAGCCGTCGCGGCGCGGGACCAGCGCGAAGCCGACGCGGGTGGTCCCCCGCCCCGGATCCGCGCGATCGAGGGGGACCTCCACGCTTCCGCAGCGGGCGCCGCTCGGCGCCCCCTCGTGGGTGCAGGGCTTCAGGACGGGGGGCGGCGACGGCGGGGCGGCAGCGGCGGCCGACGCCGCGGCACCGCCTCCGGCCACGACCGCCGCGGCCAGCGCAAGCCGTCGCGCGACGCGATCGGCGCGGGTGATCGACAGGAACATCTCTCTCCTCCGGGTCCACGTCGACGCGCCTCGCAGGTCGCGCGGGCTTCGACGCTCTGGCCCCTCCGGCGGCCGGCGGACGCGGTCGCGAGCCCGAATGCGGACCGCTGCGCTCCCCGCCGGACGCAAGGGGTGCGCGCACGCTAACCGCTCGAATATCAAAGAGCAAGATCTTTTATGTTTTGGCCGGTCGTTCCCCAGTCCCGGCGGGAGAGCTCTCGCGGATCGTGCCCAACTGCTTCCAGCGGCTACCCCCGCAGGCCGGACGGCGGATCGCCCGCAACGCGAGCGATCCGCGCTCAGGCGCCTAGGACCCCGACAGCGAGGGGTCGCGCGTCGCCGCGGCGGCGACCGCGCGCTCGACCGCGTTGACGTCGCGGACCGCGCCGGTGTCGGCCGAGGTCGCCATCGCCGCGTAGGCGCGCAAGGCCGGCGAGACGACACGGTCGCGGGCGGCGGGGACGTAGCCGGCGCCGGCCTCGAGCCGCTCGCGGCGCTCGGCGAGCTCCTGCTCGGGGACCTCCAGCGACAGCCGGCGGTTGGGGATGTCGATGGCGATCGTGTCGCCGTCCTCGACCAGCGCGATCGCGCCGCCCGAGGCGGCCTCGGGCGAGACGTGCCCGATCGACAGGCCGGAGGTGCCGCCCGAGAAGCGGCCGTCGGTGATCAGCGCGCACGCCTTGCCGAGACCGCGGCCCTTGAGGTAGGAGGTCGGGTAGAGCATCTCCTGCATGCCCGGCCCGCCGCGCGGCCCCTCGTAGCGGATGACGACGACGTCGCCCTCCTTGATCCGGTCGCTCAGGATCGCGTCGACGGCGTCGTCCTGCGACTCCACGACGACCGCTGGCCCGCTGAAGGTCAGGATCGACTCGTCGACGCCGGCGGTCTTCACGACGCAGCCGCGCACGGCGAGGTTGCCCGAGAGGATCGCCAGGCCGCCGTCCTTCGAGTGCGCGTGCTCGATGTCGTGGATGCAGCCGTCGGCGGCGTCGGTGTCGAGCGACTCCCAGCGCTCGGACTGCGAGAACGCCGTCGCCGAGCGCTTGCAGCCGGGGGCCGCGTGGAAGACCTCGAGCGCCTCGTCCGTCGCCTTGCCGGAACGGATGTCCCAGGCGTCCAGCCAGGCCTCGACGGTCGGCGCGTGCACCGTGTGGACGGCCTCGTCCAGGAGCCCGCCGCGACGCAGCTCGCCGAGCAGCGCCGGGATCCCGCCCGCGCGGTGGACGTCCTCCATCAGGTACGTGCCGTTCGGCGCGACCTTGGTCAGGCAGGGGACGCGCCGCGAGATCGCGTCGATGTCGTCCATCGTGAAGTCCATCTCGGCCTCCTGCGCGGCGGCGAGGATGTGCAGCACGGTGTTGGTCGAGCCGCCCATCGCGACGTCCAGCGTCATCGCGTTCTCGAACGCCGCGCGCGTGGCCACGTTGCGCGGGAGCACCGACTCGTCGTCGCCGGCGTAGTAGCGCTCGCAGATCTCGACGACCGTGCGGCCGGCGGCCTCGTAGAGCTCCTTGCGCGCGGTGTGCGTCGCCAGGATCGAGCCGTTGCCGGGCAGCGCCAGCCCGAGCGCCTCGGTCAGGCAGTTCATCGAGTTGGCGGTGAACATGCCCGAGCAGGACCCGCAGGTCGGACAGGCGGCCTCCTCGAGGATCGCGATGTCCTCGTCGGAGACCTCGTCCGCGACCGCGTCGGCGATCGCCGAGATCAGGTTCACGCGCTTGCGGACGGTGCCGTCCACGAGCGTCGCGGTGCCGCCCTCCATCGGGCCGCCGGAGACGAAGACCGCCGGGATGTTCAGCCGCAGCGCGGCGTTCAGCATCCCCGGGGTGATCTTGTCGCAGTTGGAGATGCAGATCAGGGCGTCGGCGCAGTGCGCGTTCACCATGTACTCGACGCTGTCGGCGATCAGATCGCGTGAGGGCAGCGAGTAGAGCATCCCGCCGTGGCCCATCGCGATCCCGTCGTCGACCGCGATCGTGTTGAACTCGCGGGCGATGCCGCCAGCGGCCGTGATCGCCTCGGAGACGATCGTCCCGACCGGCGCCAGGTGCGTGTGGCCGGGCACGAACTGCGTGTAGCTGTTGGCGACGGCGATGATCGGCTTCTTGCCGATGTCGGCGCCGGCGACGCCGGACGCCCGCATCAGGGAGCGGGCGCCGGCCATGTTGCGGCCGTGGGTGACGGTCCGTGACCTGTGGGCGGGCATGACCCCAGGCTAACGCGCGCGATGGCGAGGGACGGCCGTGACGACGAGCCGCCGCCCCGGGACGGACCGCCCTCCTCGACGGGAGGGGGCGATCCGCCACCGGCTGCGGGCGGCGGGCCAGCTCGGGCTAGGCCCCGATCCGGGGGCGGACGACGACGACCGTCCGCCGCCCCGGGGAGCTGACGACGACCCGGACCCGGGTCGTCACGGTGTGCCCGCGGAGGCGCTTGACCGCCGTCTTGGAGAGGCGGATCCGGACCGTGGCGCTGCGGCCGTTCGCCAGCTTCGACGGGGCGAGCACCGTGGCGCGGTGCAGTCGCCCGCCGATCCGCACGCTCGCCTTCGTCGACGCGGCGACCCGGCACGGACCGTCCGGGCAGCGCAGCGTGGCGATCGTGACCGTCCGCGAGCGACCGGGGCGCAGCCGGCCCGTCCGGCGCTGGACCGTCGGCGCGCGCTTGACGGTCACCGCCGCGGGTGCCGTGGAGGCCAACGGCGTCGGCGGCGGAGCGATCGACGGCACCGGCGGCACCGGGACGACGACCGGGCCTCCCGGCTCCTCCGGCGTCGACGGGCCGCCGAGGACCGCGTGCAGCACGAGCGGATCGAGCGCCGTCCCCGCGGGATAGAACCCCGCGAACGGATCGACCCCGGCGCTCGTCAACGTGGCCGACAACGCGGCCCAGTGCGCGGCGCCGTCGGTCGTCGTCGCGTCGCCGCCGCCCGTCAGCTCCGCGATCGTGACCTCGGGGTAGTCCGTCACCGGCGCGCCGGGCTGGTTGGGCCGGCTGGTGACGTCCGCCACCAACCGGCCGCCGCCTGCCCCGAGCACGACCCTCGGATGCGCGATCCGCAGCACCAGCGCCGGGCCGGTGCCGGGCCCGTGGGCGTCGACGTGGCCGGCGAAGGTCACGCTGCCCCCGAGCCGGACGGTCGTCCCCACCCCGGCCTCGTGGCTCCCGCCGACGGCCGGGAACCGGATCGTCCCGCCCTCGCCGATCGTCGCGCCACCGTCGACGGTGGTGGTGCCGTGGGCGATCGGCCCGGCGATGTAGCGGCGGAAGCTCTGCTTGACGCCCCAGTCGAGGTAGCCCCCGGTCACGTCCACCGGACCGCCGACCCGCGGCGTCACGGTGATGCCGACCGTGCGGCTGTAGGTCGTGCCGACGTCGTTGCGCAGCCGGGCGCGGAAGAGACCGCCGGAGAGGTCCTGCGACGCGTCCTCGAGCACCAGCCGTCCGGCCGTCGCGTCCTCGATGCTCGTCCAGACCCCGCCGACCCGCTGCTGCCACTGGATCTGGGGGTACGGGTTCCCCGCCGGGAGCACCTCCAGGATCGCGTCGGAGTCCTCGGCGACCGTGATCGCGGTCGGCTCCAGGACCACGCTCGGCAGCGTCTGGACGTCCAGCCGCGCCGCCGCGCTGGCCAGCTCGCCGGCGCTGTTGCTCAGGACCGCGCGGTACTGCCGCCCGGTGTCCGCCGCGCCGACGTCGACCCGCAGCTGCGCGCCGGCCTCCCCGGCGAGGTCACGCCACCCGCCCTGACCAGGCGTGCGGGACTGCCACCGGACCGACGGCGCCGGATCGCCCGCGAAGGCGACCGAGAACGTGGCCGCCGCGGTGCTCGTCCCGGCCGGCAACGCGACCGTCGCGTCGGCCGGCTGCTTGCTGAACGCGGGGGAGCTGGCGACGTAGCCGTACGACTGCGGGGCCCGGTCCTGGTCGGCCCAGGCCCCGGTCACGACCCGCCCGTCGACGACCCCGACCAGCTGGGTGCCGTACGAGACCAACGGCTGGTCGGGCAGCGGGAACAGGTGCCGCAGGACGCCGGCCTCGATCCGGGCCAGCTGCGTGCCCTGGCGAGCCGTCACGTAGAGCGTGTCGGTCGCCGGATCGACCGTGGTCCGGTCGCTGTCGGGAACCGAGCCGGGGATCGTGACCGGCGGGCCGGGCGCCTCCAGCTTCGACGTGCCCCACAGGAACGGCGTCGGCATGAACCAGACCTTGCCGGCGGCACCGATCAGGTGGACGCCGCCGTTGGAGACCCGCAGCGTGACGGCCTCGGTCCCGGCTGCCTCGGGCAGCGGCTCGGCGACGGCGCGGGCCCCGTCGACGTACAGCTGGATCGGCTGGCCCCCGACGCTGCGGGTCGCGATCAGCCGCCGCGGCGCGGTCGCGCCGCCGTCCTGCACGAGCGCCAGCGAGGAGATGTAGCCGTCGAGCGGACGACCGCTGGGCGCCACGATCGGGCCGATCCGGCGCGAGGTCCAGACGCCGCCCACGCGGACGACCTCCCAGAGGTCCGGATCCGCCCACGTCAGCGTGCTGTAGCGGGTCAGGAGGTAGCGGTTGCCCTGCGGATCCCAGACGCCGGCACCGGCGACGGTGCGGTTGGTCTCGCCGGGCAGCGCGTCGAGCACGCCGCCGGTCAGGTCGGCGCCGGCGCGGGTGTAGGCGTAGATCCGCCCGTAGTTCAGGCTGCCGCCGGCGAAGATCGTGCCGCTGACCGGATCGACCGCGACCGAGGCCGGGGTGAACAGCGCCGATCCGGCCCGCGCCTTGGGGGCCAGCGTCGCGCGGTCGAGCACGGTCAGCCCGCCGGTGCTGCCGTCGTAGACGCCGAGCAGCTCGTCAGCGGACGCCCCCGGCCGGAGCGTCATCAGACCGCGCTCGGAGCCGAGCGGGCGACTGTCGTAGACCGGCGTCGCGGCCGGGGTCCAGCTCTCGCCGGCGGGCTTGCCGCCCGGCCCGGTGTACGAGAAGCTGACCGGGTCGAGCGCGGTGTTCGGCGGGTAAGTGAAGACCTCCGCCCCCTTCGGGGTCAGCAGCGCGGGCAGCGCGCTCCAGCTGGTGGTGCCGCCGGCGACGGTCGGCTCCAGCTCCTCGACGTCGAGCGACGCGAGCTCGATCTCCTCCGTCTCGGTCACCTCCCCACCCGTGATCGGCCGGCTGGCGACCCGGGCGTAGACCGAGGCCCGCTCCTCCGAGATCTCGATCCGGGGATCGGAGAGCGTCATGTCCAGCAGGCACGGGCGCACGAACGGCACCGGCTCGCAGTGCCCGATGAACTCGACCGTCCCCGCCAGCTGCAGGCGGGTCTCCTTGGTGGTGGCGTCGTAGGTCCCGGAGGCGACGGGGAAGCGGAACGTGCCGTCGTCGTTGCGGGTCGCGCCGCCGGAGAGGGTCGTCCCCGCGTCGCCGATGTAGCGGCGCCAGGACTCCTTCAGGCCCCAGTCGAGGCCGACGCCAGCCTCGATCGCCACGGGTGCGGCCCGGGCTGGGTGCGGGGCGGCGAGCATCGCGGCCAGCAGGGCCACGAGCAGCAGGGGTACAGCGCTGATCCAGCGCAACGGCGAACGCATTCCACGTCTCCAGAGATAGTTAGGGGAGCCGAAGATTAGACTGCCCTACTCATTCTCGGCGGTGCGCCCCGCGGCGACCCTCGATCAACCGTCCGGTCGGTCGACTGCCGGTGACGCAGCGGCCCCGGGAAGGCCACCGCCCTCCGCAACGGCCCGCGGGCAGGAACCGCGCCCGCGAACATCCGGCGCAAGCAAACGGGCCCCCGGAGCCCACTTGGTAGGTATGAACGATCTCCAGAGAGAACAGGCGGTGCGCCGAGCGATGACCATCGCCCTGCGCACCGCCGCCGGGATCCTCGGCAGCCGTGACGAGGCAGCGGACGTCGCCCAAGAGGTCGCCCTCGACGTTCTGCAGTCGTTGGATCGGCTGCGTGATCCTGCCGCGTTCGACGCCTGGGTCCAGAAGATCGCCGTCCGCCGCACCATGCGTGCACTGCGCGCGCAGAAAGGACGGGCAACGGTCCCGCTGGCGCTCGCGCTGGAGGTCTGCGAGCAGCCAGCGAACGAGACCGACCGCGAGCTGATGATCTCGGCCCGTGCCGCCCTGACGCAGGCGCTCACGCAACTCCCCGAGCGCCAGCGCGTCGCCCTCGCGTTGCGGTACGGCCGCGACCTCAGCGATCGCGAGATCGCCGCCGCGATGGGATGCCGCCGCGGCACCGTCAACGCCCTGCTCTCCCGCGGCCGCAGCAGCCTGCGGCGTTCCCCCGCCCTACGAGACCTGATCCTCGAGATGGAGGCCATCCGATGACCACGAACCCGCACGATCCGACGGATCCGTGGGCCCGCGCCTTGCGCACCGCGATGAGCCCCGCTCGTGACCTCGAACCGACCGAGGCCGAGGTCCAGCGTGCGCTGGCCGCCGGCGACGCTCGCACCGCCCCCCGGCATCGGCTGGTCCCGCGGCTCGCGATCGCCGCGGTCGCCGCCGCGATCCTGGGCAGCGGCCTCTACGCCGTGCCCGCGACCCGCGCCGCGGTCGACGACCTCTACGGCACCCTCAGCGAATGGGTCTCCGGGGACGGCAGCAGCGCACCCGGCCGAGCGATCCCCGCCGGGGACGAGACACCGGAGTGGGTCACGACCCTGGACGGCGAGAAGCGCCTGATCGCCGGAAGCCAAGGAGCGAACCTCTACGTCGTCCGCGACGGCGACCAGCTGTCGGTCGCGATCGGTAGCGGAGCCGGGATCGCCACCACCATCGACGCCTGGCGCAAGCGCTTCGCGCAGCAGAAGATCGTCGTTCTCGGGCTGGGCGACTTCCCCGGCACCGGAGAGCCCGCGGGTGGGGTGCCGCTCGACGCCCGTGACCGCCGCGCCCTGATGGGACTGACCTCCAGGGACGTCGACCGGATCGAGCTGCGCTACGCCACCGGGAAGCCGACCATCGAGAGCGATCTGCACGGAGGGTTCGTGCTCCTCGCCGACGCCCGCAGGCAGCCGACCACGCTCGTCGCCTCCGATGCTGCCGGTCGCGAGCTCTCGCGGACCGACGTGAGCGGCACGGAGCTTCGGGTCTGCCGCGACGCCCGCGGCTGCCCGCCCGGCGCCTGGCACCCGGCCGGCGCCGCGGGTCGATAGCGGCTGACGTCCGCTGGTGCGTAGCCCGGGGCGACCGCCCCGGGCTACGCCCGAACGGGAAGGACCACCGTCACGACCAGGCCCCCGCCGTCCCGCGGCCCGATCGTCAGCACGCCCTCGTGCACGGCGACGATCCGCGCGACCAGCGCCAACCCGAGCCCATAGCCGCGCTCCCCGTCGGGAGCGGCGGTCCGGCCCGCGCCCCGCAGGAACGGCTCGGCCAGCTGGGCGGCCGCCTCCGCGGTGTAGGCAGGCCCGGTGTTCTCGACCCGCACGATCACCCGCGACGCGGAGGCGATCGCGCGGGTGGTGATCCAGGCCTCGCCCGTGGGGTGGTTGTGGCGGATCGCGTTCTGGACCAGGTTGGCGACCAGCTGCTCGAGCAGCGCGGCGTCGCCGACGGTCACCGACGCGTCCAGCTCCGCCCCGAACGCGACCTGCCGACGCTCGGCCTCGTGGGCCTGGTCGTCGAGCGCGGTCCGGACGATCGTGGCCAGGTCGACCGGCGCCGAGACCGCCGTCACCGCGTTCGCGTCGGCCAGGCGCAGCAGCGCCTCGGTCAGCCCGATCGCCCGCGTGTTGGTGACCTGCAGGCGCTCGAGCAGCTGCGGGTCGTAGCGCGGCTCGGGATCGGTCCGCGCGACGTCGAGCATCGTGGCGGTCACCGCCAGCGGCGTCCGCAGCTCGTGGGAGGCGTTGGCCGCGAACCGCTCCTGGGTCAGGAACGCGTCGTGGAGCCGGTCGAGCATGTGGTCGAAGTTGTCGGCCAGCTCCCCGAACTCGTCGGACCGACCGGTCAGCGCGATCCGGTGGTCGAGCCGGCCGCCGGCGGCGATCCGCGCCGCCGCGTTGATGTCGTGCAGCGGCCGCAGGATCCAGCCCGCCAGCAGCCAGCCGCCCGCGAGCCCGATCGTGGCCAGGGCGGCCAGGGCCGCCCCGGAGAGCAGCAGCAGCCGCGAGAGGATGTGGTCGCGCGACGCGGGGACCGCATCGACCCGGCTCATGTCGACGTCGGCCGGGTTCAGCGGCGTCAGCGGGTAGTTCGGGACGTAGCGCAGGACCACGTAGACGCCGGCGAGCACGATCGCCCCGGCGGCGACCAGGAACCCCGCGTAGCTGAGGGTCAGGCGCAGCCGGGCGCTCATCTGCCGTCGACGGGGGACCGGTGCGGCCTCAGCGCGCATCAGCGTCCCCCGGCCGGCCGAGCCGATAGCCGACCCCCGTCACCGTGACGATCAGGTCCGGCGGGCCGAGGGCCTTGCGGAGGGTCGACATCGTCACCCGCGGGGCGCTGCTGAACGGATCGGCGTTCTCGTCCCAGACCTTCTCCAGCATCGTCTCGGCGCTGACTACCCCGCCGTCGGCCCGGATCAGCAGCTCCAGGACCGCGAACTGCTTGCGGGTCAGCTTCAGGTAGCGGCCGGCGCGGTAGGCCTCGCGCCGGAACGGGTCGACCTGGAGGTCCGCGAACTCCATCACCGGCGGCGCGACCGCGGGCGGACGACGGGCCAGCGACCGCAGCCGCACGATCAGCTCCTCCAGCGCGAACGGCTTGGTCAGGTAGTCGTCGGCCCCGAGCTCGAAGCCGCCGACCTTGTCGGACAGCCGCGCCGCCGCGGTCAGCATCAGGATCCGCACCGCCGGATGCTCGCGGGCCAGGATCGCGGCGATCTCGTCGCCGTGGACCCCCGGGATGTCGCGGTCCAGGATCACCGTGTCGTAGTCGACGACCGCGATCCGCCGCAGCGCCTCGTCACCGTCGAGCGCGACGTCGGCCGCGATCGCCTCGCGCCGCAACCCCGTCTGGAGCGCCTCCGCCAGGAAGCGCTCGTCCTCGACGATCAGGACCCGCACGGCGTGCTCTGTTGATCGTTCGACACGCGCCCAGTGTAGGCCGGGGTGGTGTTGCGAAAACGTCTGGAGATCCGCAGACGCTGGGCGAACGTGCCCGTCGCTTGACTGGTGATCGCAGCGGTCGTGGCGGGTTCGCACGGCCCGCCACGACCGCTTGCGCCATCCGTCCCGTCCCCACCCGACGGCCCACAGAACGCCGCCGGTCCTCCGGACCCCGGCAGAAGGAGAACCATGCTCACGACCGTTCGCCGTACCTGGCTGACCTACGCGACCCTCGCCGCCGCGCCGCTGCTGGCGGTCGGCCTGACCGCCTGCGGCGGAGGCGACGACAGCAAGCCGGCCTCGTCGACCTCGTCCCCGCCCGCCAGCTCGTCCGCTAGCTCGTCCGCTAGCTCGTCCGGCAACGGGGTCGCCTCGAGCGACGCCCAGTTCCAGTGGGAGCTGAAGTTCACCAAGTGCCTGCGGGCGGAGGGGATCAAGGTCGGCGACCCGGACCCGGTCAAGGGCGCGCCCGACGTCGTCCACGACGCCGCCTACAGCCGCGCGTTCAAGGTCTGCGTCGCCAAGATCGGCGACCCGCCGACGGTCATCGCCAACCGGGGCAAGGAGAAGCAGCAGCTCGCCTCGGGCCTGAAGACGGCGCAGTGCCTGCGCAAGGCCGGCTTCGACGTCGCCGACCCGACCCCGGAGACGGCGCTCAGGATCCCGGAGAAGATCAGCACGGCGGTCCTCAACAAGTGCCTCGAGGCCGGCGGAAGGCCGTGACCCCGAAGCCGCTCCGTTGGCTTGTGCCGGGGGCCATGGTGCTCGCGGTCGCCGGTGCCGGCGCCGCGGTCTGGGCCACGAGTGACGGCGGCTCGAGGCCCGCCGCACGGCCGCCGTCGGCGTTCTCGACCACGCCCGTCGTCCGGGGCAAGGTCCAGGAGGAGACCGTCGTCTCGGGCACGCTCCGGCTGGCCGGCCAGCGGAGCCTCACGGCCGGGCTGGCCGGCGTCGTCACCTGGCTCCCGGGCGTCGGCACGCGGCTGCGCTTCGGCGCCCCGCTGTACGCGATCGACAACCAGCCGGTGGTGCTGCTGCGCGGCACCGTGCCGGCCTGGCGGGGCTTCCGGCCCGGGATGACCGCCGGCCCCGACGTGCTGCAGCTCGAGCAGGCGCTGCAGGCGATGGGCTACCTCTTCGGGCCCACGGACCACGCGTTCCGGGCCGCGACGACCGCCGCGATCGAGCGTTGGCAGTCCGCCCAGGGCCAGCCGCGCACGGGTGTGCTCGTGCCCGGCGCCGTCGTCTTCGGCGACCGCGAATCCCAGGTCGCCGGCCGCCCCAAGCCGCTCGGCGCCCAGGTCGGCCAGGGCGCCCCGATCCTCAGCGTGTCGTCGGGGCAGACGATCGTCCGCGCCGCGGTCGCCCTCGAGGACCAGCGCCTGGCCCGCCGCGGCGCGAAGGTGACGGTCTCGCTCCCCGACGGCAGCACGACGAAGGGCACGGTCACGCGCGTCGGGTCGCCGACCGAGCAGCCCCAGGGCACCGGCGGCGAGAAGACGGTCGTGCTCCCGACGACGATCAGCCTCCGTCGCCAGCGGCGCGCGGCACGGTTCCGGCACGCCGCGGTCGGCGTCCGCTTCGTCAGCGCCGAGCACGACGACGTGCTCTCGGTCCCGGTCGAGGCCCTGGTCGCGCTCGACGACCGGACGTTCGGCGTCGAGGTCCCGACCACGAACGGCGCCAGCAAGCGGCTACCGGTCCGGACCGGCCTGTTCACCGCCGGCCGCGTGCAGATCTCCGGCCCGGGCGTCCGCCCGGGCCTCGACGTCGTCGTGCCCACGCAATGAGCGCGATCGTCCGCCTCGAGGACGTCGGCCGGCAGTACGGCGATCCGCCCGTCCACGCCCTCTCCGGCGTCACGCTGACGATCGACGAGGGCGAGCTCGTCGCGATCGTCGGGCCCAGCGGGTCGGGCAAGTCGACGATGCTCAACGTCGTCGGCACGCTCGACCGGCCCAGCTCCGGCCGCGCGCTGATCGACGGCGCCGACGTCCAGGCCCTCTCCGACGCCGAGCTCTCGGCGCTGCGCGCTCACCGGATCGGCTTCGTCTTCCAGCAGTTCCACCTCAGCGACGGCCTCAGCGCGCTCGACAACGTCGCCGACGGGCTGCTCTACGGCGGGAGACCGCGGCGGGAGCGGATCAGCCGTGCGCGCACCGCGCTCGAGCGGGTCGGCCTCTCCCACCGCCTGACCCACCGACCCAACCAGCTCTCCGGCGGCGAGCGCCAGCGGGTCGCGATCGCGCGGGCGGTGGTCGGCGAACCACCGCTGCTGCTGGCGGACGAGCCGACCGGCAACCTGGACTCGCGCGCCGGCGAGAGCATCGTCGAGCTGCTCTACGAGCTGAACCGAGCGGGGACGACGATCGTCGTGATCACCCACGACCACGAGCTCGCCGAGCGACTGCCGCGCCAGATCGCGATCAAGGACGGGCGGCTCGTCTCCGACACCGTCATCGACGACGCCACCGCTACCGCCTCGACCCCCAACCCCACCCCGACCGGAGGACCGGCATGAGTCCTCTCGCCCCCGCGGTGGCATCCGCCGCCCGCCCCCGGCCGCGGCGCTCCCGCCTCCGGGCCGACGACGTCCTCCGGCTGGGCACCGCGGGCCTGCGCGCGCGGCCGATGCGGGCGGTGCTGTCCGCGCTCGGGATCGCGATCGGGATCGCCGCGATGATCGCCGTCGTCGGCATCTCCGCCTCCAGCCGCGAACGGTTGAACGCCCAGCTCTCGGCGCTCGGGACCAACCTGCTGACGATGGAGCCCGGCGAGAGCGTCAGCGGTGCGCCGGTCCTGCTGCCGACCGACGCCGTCGCGCGGGTCCTCCGGATCCCGGGCGTCCAGACGGCGTCGGCGACCGGCAACCTCACCGAGGCGGGCATCTACCGCAACCGCACGATCGACCCGGGCCTGACCGGCGGGATCGTGGTCCAGGCCGCCGACCTGCGGCTGCTCGACGTCGTCGGCGGTCGCGTCTCGCGGGGGCGCTGGTTGAACCCGGCCACCGCCCGCTACCCGACGGTCGTGCTCGGCCACGACGCCGCTCTGCGGCTGGGGGTCGTCCGGACCGGCGGCCTGCTCTGGTTGGGCGGTCGCAACGCCACGGTCGTCGGGATCCTCGCGCCGGTCGCGCTCGCGCCGGAGCTCGACGGGGCCGCCCTGGTCGGGATCCCGGCCGCGCGACGCTCGTTCGGGTTCGACGGTCGTCCGACCACCCTCTACGAGCGCTCGACCGACGCCAGCGTCCCGATCGTTCGCGAGCTGCTGGGGCCGTCGGTCCAGCCGGAGACGCCGAGCGGCGTCAAGGTCTCGCGCCCGTCCGACGTGTTGGCCGCCAAGAACGCGGCCGACGACGCCTTCACCGGCCTGCTGCTGGCGCTGGGCTCGATCGCGCTGCTGGTCGGCGGGATCGGCGTCGCCAACACGATGGTGATCTCCGTGCTGGAGCGCCGACGGGAGATCGGCCTGCGGCGGGCGCTCGGCGCGACCCGCCGCCACATCCGGCTGCAGTTCCTCGCCGAGGCACTGATCCTGTCGACGCTCGGCGGCTTCGCCGGCGCGGCCCTCGGTGCCGGGGTCAGCGCCGCGATCGCCGTCGCCAACGGCTGGACCCCGGTGATCCCGCTGCCGGTCCTCGCCGCCGGCGTCGGCGCGACGACCCTGATCGGCGGCATCGCCGGCCTCTACCCCGCGATCCGGGCGGCACGGACGCCGCCGACGGTGGCGCTCAGCAGCTAGGTTTGCTCGGGCCTTGCCGCGAGGGAGACGCACGATGGAAGCACTGGTCCGGATCGGAACCGCCGACGACGTCGAGGTCGTCTTCGACATCCGCACGAGCGTGCGGGAGAACCACCTCTCGCGCGACGAGATGGCCGAGCTCGGGATCACCCCGGAGACGGCCCGAGCAGAGATGTCGACGTCGACGACGTCGCAGACCTGGATCGCGGAGGTCGACGGCCTCGCGGTCGGCTTCGCGGTCGCGCACGCCGACGACGGCAGCGTCTTCGCCCTCTTCGTCCGGGCCGAATGGGAGGGCAAGGGGATCGGACGACTGCTCATGAGCGAGGCCGAGGCGTTCCTCTCCCGGACCCACCAGCGGATCTGGCTGGAGACCGACGGGACCAGCCGCGCGAGCACGTTCTACCGCCGGCAGGGCTGGGAGCCGGTCGCGGAGCTCGACGACGGCGACGTCCGCTTCGAGAAGACCGTGAGCAGCCCGACCCGGGTGCCTCCCGCCGTACGCCGAGCGACGACCGACGACCTGCCGCGAGCGAGCGCTGTGCTCCGCGCGGCCTTCGCCGACTATCCCTGGACCCGCTGGACGGTCCCGGCCGACGAGCACGCCGAACGGGTCGAGGCGCTCCAGGCGATCTACCTGGAGCAGCTGGCCCTGCCGCACGGCACGGTCTGGGTCGACGAGCAGGTGCACGCGGTGGCCGCATTCGTGCCGCCCGACGCTCCGGCGCTCCCCGACGACGTCCTCGGACGGGTGGTCCAGCTGCACGGCGACCGGCTGCCGCGCCTGGAGGCCGCCAGCGCGTCGACCGACGGCCACGCCGACCCCGACGCGTGGTCGCTGGCGACCGTCGGCGTCCGGCCGGAGCACCAGGGCCAGGGACTGGGCCGGGCCGTCTGCGGTGCGGGACTCGACGAGCTCGACGCCCGACGGCAGGCGTGCGGGCTGGAGACCTCCGACCCCCGCAACGTCCGACTCTACGAGCGGCTCGGGTTCCGCACGATCGCCCAGACCCCGATCCCCGACGGAGGGCCGACCGTCTGGACCATGCACCGCGAGCCGCGCTGACGCGCGACATCGGCTGAGCACCGGCAGCGTGCTGAGGAGCGCGTCGGCGCCCGGACGAGTCCGGGCGCCACGGACCCCCGTCGGCCTCAGGGCGCGATCGTGAAGCCCGCGCTGACCGGCTTGCTGACCCGATCGCTGCGTCGGTAGCGGGACTGGGCGGTGAGCCGGTAGCGCCCGGCCGCCAGACGACGTCCGGCCAGCCGGCCCGTGAACGTCACGCTGTTGCTCCCCGCCTTGGCGTGGTGCAGGAAGTGCCCGCGCAGCCGGCTGCGGTACGGGCACGGCGCACCGCTCGGCTTCCCGGACGGCGCGAGCCGGCAGCGCCCGGCCTGCTTGACGCCGGAGCCGACGACGCCCGACCGCACGTCCTGGTGGGGCAGGGTCGCCCAGACGGTGCAGCTGCGACCGCCGCTGGCGGCGCCCTTCACGCGCACGCAGGAGCTGCCACGACGGACGCCGGTGGCCGCACGAGCGAGCGAGAAGACGGTCGTCGCGTCATGGGTGCTGCGATACCGGATCTTGGTGCCGCCGCCCTTCGCGGCGCCGGCCTTGACGACCGAGGCTCCCGAGCGGGCCGGGCGGACCGCCGTCGGGCTGACGCGCAGCCCGCGGACCTCGAGGGCTTCCCCCCCACCCTGGTTGGGATCGGGCATGAGCCCGACGGGGAGGCTGTAGCCGGACGCCGTGGCCATGATCTCGACGCCGAAGTCGCCCGCGGTCCCGTTCTCGAGCGTCCCGATCTGGAGCGCGTTGCCGGGATTGGCGAACATGGTGCACGAGCCCGGGTAGTTCGGGCCGCCGAGTCGGCAGCTCTGCCCGCCGCCCGCCTGCTGGACGTACATCGCCCCCTGCGTCAGCGTCCGGACGGTGATCATCATCTTGTTGCTCGGATCGGGCGGACCGACCTGCCCGGTCGCGACGCAGTCGATCACGACCGGGGACGCGCCGCCCATCGTCCCCGAGCAGCGCTGACCGACCGACGGCAGCGGCGCCTGCGCCGAAGGCCCGAAGGTGATCTTCGGCGTCATCTTCTCGTAGGTCCCGCCCCACTGCGCGGTGCAGACGGCCGTGAGGTCGTTCTGCGGCGAGGACTGCGAGCAGCCGATGTAGTTGCCCGCGCCCTGGTAGCCGCTGACGTGGTCGTCGTCCTCGGCGACCACCTCGTACCCGGTGCCGGTCGGCAGCGTGTAGTCGATGTACATGTCCCCGCCCTCGACGAGGCTCGGCGACGTGAAGCCGAAGCTGCCGGTGGCGCCCGCGGGGATCGGCGACGTCGGGATCGTGGGGTCGTCGACGTCCCCGTCACCCATCCAGTGGTAGGCGAAGATGCAACCGACGCCGCTGCTGATGGTGACGCCACAGTTGTTCAGCGTCGATCCGGCGTTGTTGACCACCGTCCCGGAGACGGACCAGCTCGTCTTGGCGTGGGCCGCCGGAGCGCTCAGGCCCAGCAGCGCCGCGGCCAGCACTGCGGTCCTCAGCACGTTCACGGGCGTGCGCCGCCGCGCTCCGCGCGTCACGAGCCGCTCCGGATCCGGAAGGTCGTCGACGCCGGCCCGCCCGTGGCGGTACCCGCCAGCGAGGCCACGGTCACGCGGTAGCGCCCCGCGGTCAGCCGCTTGCCCCCGACCCTGGCGATGGCGACCCGGTTCGTCCCGGCGTGATCGCGGTTCTGCTGATGGCCCTGGAGCGCGTTCCGCTGCTGGCAGCGGCCCCCGTTCTTCGGCCCGCGCTTGGCGGTCGCAGGACAGGGCCGGTTGCCGCGCGGCGTCCAGACGGTGTGGGTCGACGTCTTCGTGCCGACGCCCGGCAGGTCGACCCAACGCGTGCAGCGCTTGCCGCTCGTGCCCGTCTTCCGCGTCGGCGCCACGCAGCGCCCGCCCCGACGAACGCCCGGCCGCTCACGGGCGACGGTCAACACCGACCGCGCCGTCCCCGTGTTGCGGTAGGAGACCTGCACCGCCGGCTTCGCCTTCGCCGGCTTGCCCTTCGCCGCCGCCCGGGCTCCCGCGCCACCTGCTGCGGTCGACGCCCGCAGCTTCGTGATCCGCGGCTTCGTCACGGTGGCTGCTTCGCTCGAGGGTGCGCTCGGCTGGTGCACGCCCGAGAACGCGTTCCAGATGATGTTCTCGAGCTCGGTGTTGAGCTGCCCCGACAGGTCGTCGGCCATGCCCTTCGTGACCGAGGCCTGCTGCATGACCATCACCGACCCGGTCGACCAGTTGTTCAGGGTGGTCATCGTGATCGCATCCGAACCGCAATGCGGCGGCTTCCACTGCGAGCAGCCACCGCTGGTCATGAAGGCGCAGCTCTCGCCCTTGTTCTGCATGGTGCAGGCCAGGGTGTTGTTCGGACCGGATCCGTGGGCCTCGGTCTCGGGGATGGTGTTGAGGTTGGCCATCATCACCGGGCTGTCGCCGGTGTTGACGAAGTTCAGCCACATCGGGTTGTTCGGGTCCGTCGGGCTCCACTGACCGGTGCCGGGCGCAGCTGCTTGATCACTGCAGCTGATCCCGCCGGTCACGTTGGGGTTGACCGGGGCGCACTGCATCCCCGCCCCGCACAGGGCGCTCCCCGTCGTCGTGCTGCAGACCTGGCCGGCCGCCGTGTACGGCGGCGCCACCCCAGCGTTCGAGTAGAACGTGAACGAGGGCTTGAAGTCCGAGCTCGACGGATCCCCGTTCGTGCCGGCCGGGTAGGCGGCGAGGCAGGTGAAGGCGCTCGGCCCCTGCCCCGACTTCGCACCGCAGCCGGCGTACGCCTCGTTCGTCAGGTCCGTGACGCCTTGGTCGTCTTCGGCGACGAGGCTGAACTCGCTGCCGTCCGGCATCGCGTAGGCGAAGTAGCCGTCCGCACCCTCCGCGAGGTGCGGTGCGTCGAAGCTCGGCGAGTTGGTGTTGGCCCCGGGCCGGGACGAGAACTTCTGCAGCCCGCCGGCGGGCGACGACGTCCAGTCGCCGTCGACGAGGCCGGCGGACAACAGGTCGATGCAGCCCAGATTGCCGGAGCCCGGCGTACACGTGTCGGCCGTCGAGCCCGTGAGGTTCGTCATCGTCGGGTAGATGTTCCAGGTGCCGGCCTGCGACGGTGACGGCGCCACCGCGAACCAGGCGAGCGAGCCCAGCAGGACGAGGAGGGCGACCCAGCGCAGACGCTGTATCGAGGCACCCGAGGGCGCCTCCGTCGCTCGTCGAAGTGGAGCAGACCTACCGTCTGTAAACACGTGTGAAACTCCTGAAGGATGGGGATCGTCAACCTAGCAGGCACGCGGCCGAACCCAACAAAGTGTGGGGGACCCTGTAAGCCAATATCCCTCCCCTATCATGAACCCTGTACACCCAATGACGTACCCTGGGTGTGTGGAACGCTCGAGATCGAACGGCTCGGCCTCGATGCCGTCGATGACGGCCACCCCTGCGCCTTTCGGATAGCGTGTCCAGATAGGAGACCGATGCCCGCAGACCAGCCACCGAGCCCCAGACGGCGCGCCGACGCCGAGCGCAACCGCGAGAAGATCCTCGAGGTCGCCCGTACCGCCTTCGCCGGCCCCGACGCGCAGGTGTCGATGGCCGAGATCTCACGGCGCGCCGGCGTCGGCATGGCCACGCTCTACCGCAACTTCCCCGGCCGCCGGGAGCTCCTGGAAGCCGTCTACACCGACGAGGTCGACGCGATCTGCGCGGCCGCCGGGAGCGTCGACGGCGACTCCCCCGGGGCCGCGCTGATGGCCTGGCTGCACCGCTTCGTCGCGTTCTCGACCAACAAGCGCCAGGTCGCCTCCGAGCTGCTCACGCACGTGGACGCCAGCGATCCCGTGTTCAACGACGGCCGGACGCGCGTGCTGGCCGCCGGCCGATCGCTGCTCGATGCCGCCCAGCGCGCGCACGAGATCCGCGACGACCTCACGCTCGAGCAGATCCTCGACATGGTGATCGCGCTCGCCGGGATCAACGGCGACGCCCAACACATCGAGCCGATCCTCCAGACCGCCTTCGACGGCCTGCGTCCCCCGGCCTGAGCGGGGCAGCTCGGCGCGGCGGCACGAGCCGTCGCCGACGGTCGTCCTCAGGCGGTGCCGAACCAGCCCGAGAGCGCCGCTTGTGCGCCGTGGATGCTCCACCCGCCGCAGCACGCGCCCGGCGGTCGTCTCCTCGCCCCGCTTGACCTTGCCCCGGGGACAACCTCTAGCGTTCGACCCATGCCCATCGGAGAGCGGGCCCGACCGACCGCCGAGATCCCGCCGATGTTCCGCGGCCTGAGCGCCTTCCCGATCACGCCGATCACCGCCGCGGGGGTCGACGAGGACGCCTACCGGCGGCTCGTCCGACGGCTCGCCGACGCCGGCGTCGACTCGATCGGAGCGCTCGGCAGCACCGGGCTCTACCCGTACCTCACCGGTGAGGAGCGCCGGCGGACGGCGGCGATCGCCGTCGAGGAGGCAGGCGAGGTGCCGGTCATGATCGGGATCGGCGCCCTTCGCACCGAAGCCGTCCTCAGCCACGCCGACGACGCGCAGGAGGCCGGCGCCGCCGCTGTCCTGCTCGCGCCCGTCTCGTACCAGAAGCTCACCGTGGAAGAGGTCTACGAGCTCTACGCGACCGTCGCCCCCGAGCTGTCGGTTCCGCTCTGCGTCTACGACAACCCGGGCACGACCCGGTTCACCTTCGGCGACGAGCTCTACGGGCGGGTCGCCGCGCTGCCCGGGGTCGGTGCCGTGAAGATCCCCGGTCCCCAGCCCGAGGAGGCCGTCGCGCGGATCGCCGCGATCCGCGCCGTCCTGCCGGCCCGCGTCGCCCTCGGCGTCAGCGGCGACGAGCTCGCCGCCGCCGGACTCAACGCCGGGGCCGACGGCTACTTCAGCGTGATCGGCGGCCTGCTCCCCGACCACGCGGGGCGGATCGTCCGGGCCGCGCTCGCCGGCGACGCGCACGGTGCGCTCCGTGCCTCCGAGGAGCTGCGCCCGCTCTGGCGGCTGATGCGGGTCTGGGGCAGCCTGCGCGTGACCTACACCGCCGCCGAGCTGCTCGACCTCGCTCCCGACCCCAGCCTGCCGCCTCCGCTCCGCGGCCTGCCGCCCAAGCCGCGCGAGCAGCTGCGCCGGATCCTCGGCTCGCTCGACGTGCGGGTCTAGGCCAGGACCCGGCGGGCGATCGTTCCCCGTCCGTTGCCCGACGGGCTGGGCTGACGCTCGCGGCCCCGGCGCGTCGACCGCTAGCCGGCGACGGCCTCCGCCTGGGTCCTGCTCTCGGCCCGCCCCTGCACCACGAGCCACGCGGCCGACAGGGACAGCCACGCGATCGGCAGGAAGGTCGCGCCGCCGAGCGCGACGATCCCGTTCTGGCCGTTGAACGGTCCGGAGAGGCTGAACATCGCGCCGATCGCGAACGAGTTGGTGACGCAGGTGGCGAGGGCCAGCCGGGTCAGCCAGCGCGGCATGATGCCGGACCGACGACCGATCAGCGCGACGCACACGAAGTACGGGATCCAGATCGCGCCCATGATGTAGGCCGACGTGAACGCCGACACGTGCAGCGCGTGGATGATCTCGTCACTGACGTGGTCGACGAGCAGCGCGGTCGCCGCGAACAGGCCGACCTCGAGGAAGAAGACCGCGAACAGGACGAGGTCGCTGGCGAGCGCGATCCAGCTGAGGACGTGCCGGGGGCTGCGGTCGGCCGACCACAGACGGGCCGCGATCGCCCCGGACTGCCAGATCACCCCGACGGCGCCGAGCGCCGCACCGAACGCGGCGAGCTTGATCAGCGCCTGGTGGTCGCGGTAGAACGCGGCGCTGTTGGCCGCGGACGTCCCGTCGGGCATGATCGCGACGATCGCGTAGCCGATCACGAGGATCGCGACCAGTGCCGCGCCCCCGGCGAGCGCGTAGATCGTCGTCGCCTCCGGCCCCTGCTCGGCAGCTGCTGCGGGGGCAGGCGCGCCCTCGAGCCCTACCATTCCCGCTGCTGGTTGCGCGTCCATGCTGCCACCTTCCGTCGTCGTCGCGAGACAACGCTACCCGCAGTAGCGGCGGCCCCGCTCCCTGTCGTGCAGGACGTCAGGACCGTGGCGTCAACGCCCGGACCATCTCGAAGTTGACGAACGTCACGCCCCGCCGCTGCGGCCGGCGCTCTCGCCGGACCACGAACCCGTGGTGCTCGAAGAACGGTCGGGCGGTGATGCTCGCGTAGGCGCGCAGCTCACAGGCCCCGAGCGCCTCGGCGCGGCGCCGCGCCTCCTCCAGCAACCCGGTGGCCACCCCGCGACGTGCGACGCACGGATCGACGTAGAGCATGTCGATGTAGCCCTGGGCATCGACGTCGGCGAAGCCGACGACCTCGCCCTCGAGCTCCGCGACCACGGTCGACCGCGCGGCGCGCGCCGTACCCCAGGCCACCGGATCGACCGTCGACCACGCCGCGATCTGGTGGGGCGCGTAGTCCTCGGCGGCCGTGGTCCGTATCGCCCGGCCGAAGACGGCGAGCGTTGCTGCGGCATCGCCCTCGACGTACGAACGCACCCGCATGGTCGTGTCGGTCATCGATCCGCCGTGGCCCACGACGACCCGAGCCCGATCCGCAGGAAGGCGAAGACGCGATCGACCTCCTCCTCGCGAGACACGCGGGTCAGCGTCAGGCGGCCCGAGGTCACGATCGAGCAGGAGATCGTCGACGACGGGTCGTACCGCGGGCGGACGGCGGTCGTCATGAACCGGCGC
Organism: Patulibacter ginsengiterrae; assembly: GCF_056269115.1. Classification (NCBI taxonomy): domain Bacteria; kingdom Bacillati; phylum Actinomycetota; class Thermoleophilia; order Solirubrobacterales; family Patulibacteraceae; genus Patulibacter; species Patulibacter ginsengiterrae. The sequence continues at coordinate 138,655 of NZ_JBWDOG010000005.1, read as the reverse complement.
ATCAGCGGACCTTGACTGTGCGGGTCAGGGTCGAGGTCTTCCCCGACGCCGGGCGGAGCTTCACGACCAGCCGGAACGTCCCGCGCTTGACCCGTGAACGCTGAGCCTTCGACGCCTTCAGACGGACCTTCACGGTCCCGGCGGCCTTGGCCTTCGCGGAGCCCGACGCGACCGTACGGGCGCCCTTGCCTGTCCCTCGCACCAGCGACAACGTGAGCCTTCCGGCCTTCGGCGTCGTGATGGCGAGGCGCGTCCCTTCGCGGATCGCCTTCGCCGCGAGCTTCTTCGGCACCGTCACGCCGAGCTTCTTCGGCGTCTTCCCGCTGTTGCCGCCCTTGTCACCCTTCCCGCCCTTGTCGTTGGAGCCGCCGCTCGTCGGCGTCCGCTCGACCGTCTCGCAGTCGGGCGCGACGACGTCGACGGAATCGGCGAGCACGCGGTCCTGCCCGACGCCGCAGGTGATTGAGTCGACCTCGCCGTCACGGGCATCGATCGTGTCGTTGCCGTACGGCGGGCGGCACTCGAAGAAGTTGCACGCGGTGGCGGTGTCGGCGTTCACGCTGTCGCGCCCGGGACCGGGGTTGATCGTGTCGTTGCCGTAGCCGCCGACGATCGTGTCGTCACCGGCCCCGGCCTCGATCACGTCGTCGTAGTCGAAGCCGGTCAGCGTGTCGGCCTGCGGGCTGCCGAGCAGGCGCGACGACAGGGGCTTGGTCCGGAAGACGGAGAACTCGACCGGCCCGCCGGCGGCGGTGATGTCGGCCGCGACGAGCAGCTTCGCCACCTCGATGCCGGTGACGTCGTCGTTCTCGCCGGGACGGCCGTCGTCGGCACCACCACCGATGGTGATGCGCGCGGCCACGTCCGCCGCACCGCCGGAACCGCCCGAGTACTCGTACTGACTGAGCGTGTCGCGCCCCGGACCGCCGTCGATGATGTCGGCGAAGCTCGCCGTGCCACCCCCGCCGACGGTGTCGTCGCCCTCTCCACCACGAACCTCGTCGGCGTCGTCGCCGCCGTCTAGCGTGTCGTTGCCGGCGTCACCGAACAGGCGATCGTTGCCGCGGTTGCCCTCGATGACGTCGTTGCCGTCGCCACCGTGCATGGTCTCCGGACCCTGGTAGCCGTCGAGCGTGTCGTCGCCCGGACCGCCGTCGATCACGATCGGCGTGCCGAGCGTCCAGCCGTCCCCGAGCCGAGCGACATCGGCCCCGTCGCCGAGCTCGGCGCGGACGCCCTGCGGTTGGGGCACGCACCGCAGGCGCCCGACCGGGTCGAACTCGTTGTGCCCGCACGAGCCGTCCGCGGGCGTCATCGCGACGCTGTCGTCGAAGACGATCTCGCCGCCCTCGTCGTTCATGTAGAGGTCGTTGACCTCACCCGGAGCCGCGCGAAAGACGAGCACGCCACCCTCGGTGGTCACGGTGCCGGCGGAGGCGACGGCCGGGATCCCCACCGCACCGACGGTCGCAGCGACCGTCGCAGCGAGCGCCAACAGGCGGCGTCGCGACGGAGGCGAGGAAGAGCAGGAACGAGATCGGAAGAAGACCATGCACCGACCGTACGAACGCCCTTCGGCCCCCGGATCGGTCGGACGTCTCGGCCGCCTGCGACCTTCGGCGCGACGTCAGTCCCGGCGCCCGGGCTGCACGAGCCCGCTCTCGTAGGCGAAGACCACGGCCTGCACCCGGCTCTTCAGGTCGAGCTTCGACAGGACCCGCGTCAGGTGGGTCTTGACGGTCGCCTCGGAGAGGAACAGCGCGCCGCCGATCTCCGCGTTCGACTTGCCCGCAGCGAGTTCCTGGAGGACGTGGAGCTCGCGTTCCGTCAGCTCGCCGAGCTGCCCACGGAGGGCCACCTGGGGAGCGGTGCCGACGTACTCCTCGATCAATCTGCGGGTGATCGCCGGCGCGAGCAGCGACTCGCCGGCCGCGACTGTCCGGATGGCGGCGGGCAGGCGGTCGGGCGGTCCGTCCTTCAGCAGGAATCCCGCGGCCCCGCTGCGCAGCGCCTCGACCACGTACTCGTCGGCGTCGAACGTCGTCAGCACCAGCACCCGTGCGCGCGATCCGGCGGCCAGCAACCGGCGGGTCGCGGCGATCCCATCGAGGCGGGGCATCCGGATGTCCATCAGCACGACGTCGGGGTGCGTCGCCAGGACGACGTCGACCGCCTCGACCCCGTCGCCGGCCTCCCCGACCACCCGTAGGTCGCCGTCGGCCTCGATCAGCGCGCACAGGCCGGCGCGCAGCAGCGCCTGGTCGTCGGCGACCACGACCTTCGTCATCGGCGGTAGGGCTTCGACGGAATCGCGGCTGGCACAGCGTGATCGTAGGGGCAACGCCGCGCCGACTCCTACGACTTTCGGCTGATGACGCGCGCCTTCCGAGGTGCGACCGTCCGATCATGTCCACGATCCCACCGCCGGAACCGGCCGCGGCGCTCGTGGCGGCGCACCCCGATCCCGGCGCTCTGAACGCCCGCCGCGCCCGGATCGCCGGCGAGCTGAACGACATCGTGGCCCATGCGGTCACCGCGCTGGCGGTCTGCGCCGGCGCGGCGGAACGGCAGTTGGAGGGCGCCGCCGGACCGGCGCGGGAGTCGGTCCGCGCCGTCCGGATGATCGCGAGCGAGGCGATGGCGGACCTCCGACGGATGCAGGCCCTGTTGTACGACGGGCCGGCCTTGTACGCCCCGCAGCCGGGCCTCCGCGACCTCGAGCAGCTCGCCACCGTCGCCCGTGAGCGCGGCGTCCCGGTCGAAGTCGCGCTCACCGGCGACGTGTCCACCGTCCCGCCGAGCGTCGCCGTCAGCGTCCACCGGATCGTCGAGGCGGCGCTGAACGACGCGGCCCCCGGCGGGCCGGCATCGCTGATCGACGTCGAGGCCGGGACGTGCGCGCTGGTCCTGCGAATGTCGCTGCCCCGCATCGACGCCCTGGACGACGCCCACGACCGAGTCCGCCTGCACGGCGGCCGACTGGAGCACGACGGCGTCGACACCCTGACCGTGACCCTCCCGCTATGACGGCACGGGGTAGGGTGGCGCCCGAGGTGGACACCGTCCCGAGCCCACGTCCCTCCCCGCTGCTCCAATCGCGGGTCGCCCTTGCCGTCGTCCTCTGGGCGATCAGCGAGCCGCTGCTGCTCGACGGGACCGCCTCGCGCTGGGTCGCACTGGGCTTCGGGCTGCTCGTCAGCCTGCCGCTGTTGCTCTCGCGGCGGGCACCGATCGCCGTCGCCGTCGTGATCGCCGTCGCCTATCTCGCGCAGTACGCGCTCGGCGACCGGATGCAGGACGCGATGTCCCCCGAGCTCGCGCTCGCGTTCGGACTCTTCGGGGTCGCCGCGTACGCTCCGGCGTCGACCGGCCGCTCGGCCTTTGCGCTGCTGCTGGCCGCGGCCGTGCCCGCCGGGTTGTGGGTGATCTCCGCCCTCGACCTCGGAAAGGTCGAGCAGATCCACGAGGCGCAGTACCTCTACCTCGCGGCCGTGACCTTCGCCGGGGTCCTTCCCGGCCTGGCCCTTCGCAGCCGGCAGCGGGAGGTCGACGCGCTGGAGGGGGAGGTCCAGACGCTCTGCGCCCAGGCGGCCACGGAGATCGGCGTGGCGGTCGACGGCGAGCGGCGAGCCCTGAGCCACGACCTCGTGCGGGTCGTCGACGGTCTTGTCGACGAGATCCGGGGGCTCGTCGTCGAGGCCCGCCGGACGGTCGGGACCGCGGAGTCGTCGGCAACCGCGTTCGGGGGGCGGATGGCCGATGCGGCGGGCCGGGCCGCGGACGAGCTCCGCGCCCTGCTCCAGACGCTGACCGGCCCGGCCGGCGAACGTCCGGCGGAGGCAGCGCCGACCCGACGCCGGCTCCGGCGACCCTCATCCGCGGAGCTGCGGAACCTCGCCGGCCTGGCGTTCCCCGTCCTCGGACTCGCGGCCCTCGGCGTCGCCGACCGGATCCAGCTCCCGACCCTGCCGGTGACGCTGCCCACGACGGACGGCGGGTCGCTCGCCGTCGGTGCGTCCGCGGTCGCGCCCGCGGTCGGATACCTGTTGGCCGTGCTGACCCCGGTCGGTCTGCTGTTCCGGCGGCGTGCACCGGTGATCGCGGTCGCCACCGTCGCCGCCTTCCTGGTGCTCCGCGCCCTGCTCGACGAGCTCTCGTCGTTGACCATCTCCCAGGTCTTCGTCTGCGGGGCGCTGGCGTACAACGCCGGGGCCTGGCCGCGCACACGACGCTCCGCCCTCGTCGCGCTCGTGATCGCCATGGGCGCGACGGTGACCTGCTGGGTGCTGGAGCAGTATCGCTTCGACGCGCTCGTCTACGGGTACATGGTCGCCGTCCTGCTGGGCACGTGGGCGATCGGCCGTGCCGTCCGCAACGACCTTCGCGAGACCCTTGCGCTGCGGGCACGGGCCGCGGTTCTGAGGACCCAACGCGACCGCCTGTGCCGGGTGGCGATCCGCGGCGAACGCCGGGACGTCGCCCGGGAGATGCACGACGTCGTCGGCCACGGGCTGTCGCTGATCGTGGTGCAGTCCGGCGTGGTCGGCGTGCTCGCGGCGCGCGACCCGGAGCGCGCGCGGGATGCCCTCGACCTCGTCGAGGGCGCGACCCGCACGACCCAGGCGGAGCTGGAGGCGCTCCACATGGCGCTCGATTCCCCGTCCGGCGCCGGTCCAGCCCGCTCCTGCTCGCGGACGCTCGAGCGGATCGTCGACGATGCGCGCGGCGCCGGCCAGCCGGTCCTCGCCTATATCGACCCGTGCGTCGACGAGCTCGTCCCGGACCACCGCACCGCCGTCGTCCGGATCGCGCAAGAAGCCCTGACCAACGCCCGCAAGCACGCGGGCGCCGCCGCCGCGACGCTCGAGATCGAGGTCCGCGCCGACCGGGTCCTGCTGCAGGTCCTCAACGACGCGGGAGCACCGCAGTCTGCCGCCCCTCGCGGATCCCACTTCGGCCTGCGGGGGATGGCCGAGCGGGCCGAGGCCCGCGGTGGCCGGCTGGAGGCAGGACCGAGCGGCGACGGCGGCTGGGCGGTACGGGCGGAGCTCCCCCGGGACACGGCCGCAAGTCTCGTGGGCCTGAGCGCCGACTGACGACGCGGTGCAGCCGTACGGGCAAGGGTCTACTCGCTCTGAGCTGCTGGCACCGGGAGTGCCGCCGCGAGGTCGGTCCGGGTCTTGATCCCGAGCTTGCCGTAGACCCGCCCGAGGTGGTGCTCGACGGTCTTCCGGGTCACCCACAGCGACTCGGAGATCTCCCGGTTCGTCAAGCCCTCGGCCGCCATCTCCGCGACCCGCCGCTCGCTCGGGGTCAGCGACTCGGCCCCGCTCAGCAGCGCGCGCCGTGGTCGCGCGCCGGCCGCCTCGAGCTCCCTCCGGACCAGCCCGGTCAGCAGCGCCGACTCCGCGCGAGCGGCCAGGTCGAGCGCGGGCCGCAGCACGTCGCGCGCGTCGCTCCGCAGGCCCCGTCGCCGGAGCACCGCTCCCAGGTCGTGCAGCGCCCACGCCCGCTCCATCCGCATCGGGCTGTCCTCCAACGTCCGCACCGCCTCCCGCAGCAGCTCGATCGCGTCGTCGCCGGTGAGCGCACGGGCCCGTACGCGGAGGGCGGCCCCGAGAGCCCCGCGGGTTCCGGCCGCTCGGGCGACCGCCACGTCGTGGTCCATCAGCGCCAGCGCCTCGTCGTGGTCCCCCCGCGCCGCGAGCAGCTCCGCCAGCCGCAGCCGGCCGCGGGTCGCGAACGGCGAGGTCCACCCGCGCGCGTCGCCGGCCGCGATCGTCCTCCGCAGGTCGTCCTCGGCCTCGGCCCCGCGCCGCAGGTGGGCGCGAACGGCCGCCCGGGCGGACCGCACGAACGGCTCGATGAACGTTCCCTCGGCCGCTCCGAGCGGGACGTCGACGATCGCAGCCGCGTCGGCCGCCCGGTCGAGCAGCAGCAGGTTCTCGGCCGTGATCGCCGCCAGCGCCGGGGTCGTGACGTCCAGCCCGAGCGCGCTGACCGCGTCCAGCCCCAGCTGCGCGCGGGCCGCGCCCGTCGCGACCGATCCGAAGTCGCGGTGCCAGTAGCCCCACGACTGGTTGACGAACAGGCTCGCGACGTGCAGCCCCTGCCGGCGGATCTCGGCTTCGCCGTCTGCGAGCAGCTGGCGGCAGCCCTCGCCGTCCTCCGCGAAGCGGACCGCGTGGGTCAGCAGGTTCCAGGTCGATCCGCCCTGGCCGACGTCGTCGACCAGCGCGCCGTCGGCCATCGCCCGACGGGCCAGGTCGAGGGTCTCGGCCGGAGGACGGCCGGCCGAGGACGCCTGCAGGGCGAGGTGGGCGAGCATCACCGGTGACGGATCGGGGGCGGCGAACCCGGCCGCCATCCGCTCGTCCCGCTCGGCGGCGAACGCGTCGACGAAGATCAGCGCCTCCATCACGAACGCCTCGAGCCGCAGCCGCAGCGCCGGGTCGTTCGTCTCCGCCCGGGCCCGCTCGGCCGCGGTGAACGCCGCCGACGGATCGGTGTGCACCAGCACGAACGCCAGCGCCGCCCGCGCCCGGACCGCCTGCTCGCCCTCCAGGCCCGCGTCGAGCGCCTCGCGCAGGCGCTCGGCCCCCGCTGGTCGCTGGGCGCGGATCTCCAGCTCGCCGAGCTCCAGCAGCACCCGCGGCCGGTCGGGGGCCGGTGGAGGCTCCTCGAGGGCGCGGGCCAGCAGCTCGACCGCGGTCTCGGTCGCCCCCTCGGCCGCCGCGATCCGTGCCGCATGACGGAGGTCCGCAACCGCGTCCGGGTCCCCCGACGGCTCCGCCGCCAACCAGTGGGACGCGACCTCGGTCGGCCTGGCCCCCCGCTCGCGCAGCCGCATGGCGCACGTCCGGTGGAGCCGCATCAGCTCGCCGCGCGGCGACGCGGCGACGACCGCCGCGCGAACCAGCGGGTGGACGAACGCCCGCCCGCCGGGGGCCAGGACCGCTGCCGTGACCAGGGCGTCGACCGCCGAGCGTGCGGCGGCCGGGGCGAGTCCGGACAACGCGACGACATCCTCGGTCGGGATCCGCTCCCCGCCGACGGCGGCGGCGCGGGCGACCTGCTCCACGTCGGGACCGAGCGCGCGGAGCCGGCGCTCGACGACCCGCGCCACCCCGCGACCGCCGATCTCGTCCAGCCGGCCGCTCTCCGACTCGAGGCCGTGCAGCCCGTTCGCCGCCGACTCGCGCGCGAGGACGGTGACGAGCAGCGGGTTGCCGCCGGTCGCCGAACGGGCCGCGGCCACGAACGGCGGAGCCACCTGCTCCCCGAGCTCGCGGGCGAGGATCGCGCCGACCGCGTCGTCGCCCAGCAGCGCGGGGCAGAGGGTCTCCGCCGCCGGGCCGGCCGCGAGCTCGGCGAGGACCGCGGCGGGCGCACCGGGCTCGTTCGGTCGCAGGCTGCCCACCACGAGCACCGCGAGGTCGTCGATCCGGCGGCTCAGGAACTCGAGGAACCGGACCGACGCGACGTCCGCCCAGTGCAGGTCGTCGACGCGCAGGACGACCGGACGCTCCTCCGCGAGGTTCGCGACGAGCCAGAACAAGCCGCTCAGCACCCCGTACTCCGGGTCCCCGCCGGTCTCGCTCGTGTCGGCCGAGAAGAGCCCGGCGGCCCGGGTGGCCGCTCCCGCGAACGCCCGCTCGCGTGCGGCCAGATCGAGGCCGTCGAGGGCCGGCTCCAGCAGTTGCAGCACGACCCCGAACGCGAAGCCACGGTCCAGTTCCGAGGCCCGCGCGCCGAGGACGAGCGCGTCGTGCTCGCCGGCCAGCGGGTCGACGGCATCGAGCAACGCGGTCTTGCCGATCCCGGCCGGCCCCTCCAGCAGGACCACCCGTCCGCGCCCGGAGGCCGCCTGCTCGACCGCACAGCGGAGCACCGCGGTCTCGCGGTCGCGATCGAGCAGCGAGGTCTCCGTCACGGCGTGGAATTCTACGGCGCACGACGGCGCACGCCACTCGTGACGGACGGCGTGCGGCCGGCGGCCTCACCGGCGGACGGAGTCGCTCGGCCACGGCACGGCCGAGCGTCCTCGGGGTGCCGATCCGCCCGCCGTCAGCGCCTCAGGGTCAGCGTGCCGCGGGCCGCCCCGGCGCGCAGCGCGAGCTTCACGGAGCGCTTGCGCTTGAGCGCCTTCCTCGCCTTCGCGGTGAAGGTCAGCTTCACGCTGACCCGGCCGGACGCCGGGACCTTCGCGCGAGCGGACGCGACGGTCTTGCCACCCGTCGTGGCGGTGACCTTGACCGCGCCACGCTTCACGCCGGAGAGCTCGACGGGCAGGCCCTTCGCGAGCGCCGCGCCGAGCCGGACCCGCTTGCGGATCGTGATCGCCGCGCCGCGCGGCGTCGTCACCGTGCCCGGCTTGGGCGCGAGGCCCCCACCCGGCCCACCCGGCTTGCCGGCACCGTCGCCCGGACGACCGGCGCCGCCGCCCGTGTCGCCGCCGCCACCGCCACCCGTGTCGCCACCGGTGTCGATCGGCCGGGCCGGGGGGACGTCCGCCGGGCCCCAGTCCGGGTTGCTCGCCCCCGGGATCAGCAGCCGCCGCGTGTGCTCCGCCGTCGGCGTCCCGCAGTCGTTCGCGAACGACGGCAGCGGCAGGACGTTGACGCCGGTCGCGTCGGCGTAGGCCAGCGTCGTCCCGTCCGGCGACCAGGACGGCGAGCTGATCCGCCCCGAGCCGTCCGTCAGCCGGTAGCAGTTCATCGGGACGTGGGGGTAGCCACCCATCGCGCGGTAGAGGTAGAGCGTCTCGTGCTGCTGGCCGGTGACGAAGACGAGCTTGGTCCGGTCGCGCGACATCTCGCCGTCGCTCAGCCCACCGGCGGCGGACGGGTCGAAGAACCAGCGGGAGAGCGCCCCCGGGACGCCACCGGACTCGTCGCCCGGGGTGTGGACGACCGCGTCCTCGTTGCCGACCTGGATCGGGTCGGAGAGCAGCGTCTCGCCGTCCTCGTTCCAGGAGGGGCCGACCCACCCGGTCCGCTCGCTCCAGCCCGGCTTGTCGAACGGGCTCTTCCCGTTCGGCGAGATGTAGTTGGTGCCCTGACGGCCGTAGACCGTCTGGCACCCGGTGGAGGGGTTGCAGTTCGGGGTCTCGCCGAACTGGGTGTAGTACCAGCTGTAGGCGATCTTCATGCCGTCGGGCGAGATCGCCGGATCGAACGGCCCCCGGAACTGCGTCCCGGGCATCGTGTACGAGTGGGGCGTGAGGATGTCGTAGCGGGTGCTGCCGTCCACGTTGACGACCGACCCGTCGGGGTTCAGCGTCGTGATGCGGTCGCCGCGGAGCGCCACGATCCGACCGCTGTCGGCCTGCGAGACGGTCGAGTACCCGCCGTCGAAGGTCACTTGGTACTGACGGGCGCCGTCGGGGGTCGTCAACCAGACGTTGCCCCCCTTGACGTACGCGATCGAGTCCGCCGAGGCCGCGCCTGCGGCCAGGAGGAGCGCGGCCCCGGAGGCCGCGAGGGCCGCACCGAGGCGGCGAGGGAGACGGTGGTTCGTGGTCATGCGCCCATCCTGCGAGCGACCGTCGCCCCCCACCAGGGGGCCCCACCCCGAACACCACCCCAGCCTTTCGGCGGGGCCCCACCCGGGGGTGTCAGCGTGCGGTGGCCCGCAACGTCCCGAGTCCGGTCCGCAGGAAGGCGAAGACGCGATCGACCTCCTCGGCCAGGTCGTGCCGCGCCTCCGTGGCCAAGGGGCTGTTCCGGAGTCCCGTGAACATGCCCATCACGGCACCGACCGAGCAGCTCGTGACCGCCATCCACGAGGCCGCTTCGACCCCGGGCATGGAGTCCCAAGGCGCAAGATCGAGAACGCACGGCCCCGGGATCTGACGCCGAAAGCGGGCCACCGAGGACCGCTCCGCCACACCAGGTGGACCCCGTGGCCCGTTTTGCCCCTCCGAACCACGGTCGATGGCCCGTCTCGCCGCTCGACCTGGCCGCCCGGGACCCAGGATCGCCGACCCCAGGGATTTGGTCCCATCCCCAGCAACCATGCGGCATCAGGGGGGCCCTCGCCGCCGCGGCGAACGACGTTGCCGCGCGGCGCTTCGGGACTCGCTGCGCGCGCGAGATCGACTGGCCGTCCTCGCCCGCCTAGGGGGGAGTTTCGGACCACCCCGACCCGCTAGGCAGGAGTTTCGGACCACCCGGCCCGCTAGGCGGGAGTTTCGCACCACCAAGCCCGTCCAGGCGGGAGTTTCGCACCGCCAAGCCCGTCCTGACGGGGCGTTTCGCCGCCCTCGGCGCGACGTCGCGGGCGCAGAAGGTGGTCGTCTGCTCCCCCCAACGGAAGAAGGTGGTCATTTGCTCCCGCCTAACGCAAGATGGCCGCAGACCTTCGCCCCTAGCGGTCGTACGCCTTCACGAAGACCCGCTGGGGCGTGCCGCCGGCGAGGGTGAACGTGACCCGGTACTTCGCGCCGGCCCTCAGCGCATCCCGCGCGGCGACCTTCGCCGAGTAGACGACATCCGCCCCGTGGCGTCCGGTCGCCGTGATCCTGGTGACGCGGGCGTCGGTGCCCTCGTCGAAGCGGATCGTCGCGCGATAGCCGCCGCCCGGCTTCGACGGCAGGCGGCTGCTGGCGAACTTGATCGTCGCGTGGTGGCTGTCGGTGAGGAACATCTGCGGGGATCCGCCGAGGCGGTGCGCGGTGCCGGCGGCGTCGGCCACGACGGGAACGGTCGTCGCGGCCAACAGGCCGGCCAAGCTGGCCAGGATGCGGTTCGAACGGGACATGCACGTGCTCCTTGATGAAGGTCCCGCGATCGAGCGGGCTTGCGGGGAAGACGCTCCCGGCGCGGAGGCGTCACGCACGTTCTCGAGAGAATCTTCCGGCAGTTGCGACGAAGGGGCGTGACGTTCCGTCCGTGGTGCCGTCTCCTCAGAACCACTCCCCAGAGAAGCGGGTCATCATGCGGCTGTTCCCCTCCATCCCCCTGCGTGCTGCGCGCTAGCGTACGAACGTGGCGCCATACGTCCACTCCAAGCTCGTCGCCCGTGCCGCCGACGGAGATCAGGACGCGTGGGAGCGGCTTGATCGCCACCACCGGCCACGACTGCAGCGGTACGTCCGGTCGCTCGCGCGACCAGGGACCGTCGACGTCGACGACGTGGTCCAGGAGACGCTGGTGCGCGCCCACGCGCAGCTCCGGAGCGGCCGCGCGATCGGGCGCCTGGATGCGTGGCTGTGCCACGTGGCGAGGAACCTCGCGATCGACACGATCCGCGTCCACCAACGGCACCGGTCCGATGTGCTGGACGGCAGCGAGCGCGCCGCCGAGAGCGGCGACACCGAGACGACCGTCCTGCGGCGGGAGCGCCTGAGGCGGATCACGGAGGACCTCGCGGGCCTCCCGGACCGTCAGCGCGGCGCGCTGCTCGGCTGCGTCGTCGACGGCCGGCCGGTGGCGGAGGTCGCCGACGAGCTCGCGCTGTCGCCGGGAGCGGTACGGATGGCGATCCACCGCGGGCGGCAGAACCTCGCGCGGGCGGAGCGGGCGAGGGACGCTCGCTGCGAGGCGATCCGGCCCCTGCTCGACCGGGCCGCCGATCGAGGCGTCCGTCCGTCGGAGGACGCTCGACTGCATCTCAGGGAATGCCCGGACTGCCGGGGCTATCGCCGGGCGCTGCGCCGCGTCGACCGGCGCCTGCGGGCGCTGACGCCTCCCTGGCTGCCGCTTGCCGGGGGCATCGGCGTCGCGGGCCCGGCCGCTGTCGGGGTCAAGCTCACCGCGGTGGTCGGCACGGTCGCGCTGGTGACGACGACGGGCGGGCTGGTGGTCCTGGCGACCGAGGTCCGCGGCCCCGGCGATGCCGCACCGATGACCCTGCTCGGCGAGCGCACCTACCGGGGCGACCGCATCGTCCGCGGCGTGGCGCTGCCCCGGCGGACGGCGCTGGTCACCGCGAAGGTGGAGCTTCCGGCGGGGCGGTTGGCGCCGGACGCGCACCGGAGCGTGGTGCTCGACTGCCCGGCGGGCACGGTCGCCGACGGTCCCGTGGTCTCGCGAACCTCGCCCCTGGCCTGGCGCGCCCACTACCGCACCTACGACGGTCATGGGCGCCGGATGCGCCTGACGTTCGATCGCCGGTCCCTGCCGCAGGCCACGCGAATGACCGTCGGCGTCCTCTGTCGACGTCCCGACTCCAACGGCTCGTTGGCGGTGCGGCCCCGGCGCCTGGGTCCCGGGGAGACGCCGTCGCGGACCTGCGCGGTGCGGCGAGGAACCGCCGAGCGCCGGCGCCTCTATCTGTTCGCCAGGCCCGGCAGCGGGTGGAGCGGGCAGCTGACGTCGCGCCAGCCGGTCTCGATCGTCCGCGCGGATCGTTCGCGACGCTGGTCCTACGTGATCAGCGACGTGGGAGCCCGCGGTTGGCTGCGGAGCAGCTCCCTCTGCGGTTGAGGATGCGGCGTCGGCGTCGCCGAACGGGGTGACCTGGCGCGCTCAGCGCAGGACGCCGAGAACGCCCAGTCGCTGCGCCGGGACCGTCCGGACTAGTGCGCGGACGCGGACCGCGCGGTCGCCGTGAAGCCCCGGGTGACGGTCTTGGCCCGTCCGCCGGTCGGGGCGAAGCGCACCGAGGCCCGGACGGCGGCCCGCCCCGCCTTCCCCTTGGCGATCGCGCGCCGGACCCGGGCCGACGGCCTGAGGGTCACCGCGACGGTGCCCGCCTTGCGGACGGCGACGGTACGGGAGCCCGCGGCGACCGCCCTGCCGCGCTTGGGCGTGACCCGCGCGGAGACCGTGAGCTTGCCCGGGCCGGCCACCCGGATCGAGAACGAGAACGCGGTGAAGCTGCCCTTCGCGGAGCGGATGCTCACCGCGTTGCTCACGGCCGGCTTGCCGGTGCCGGCCAGCGCCGGCCCGGGCGACCGGCCCGGCGGAGCCACGTTCCCGAGCGGCGGGTCGAGCAGACCCCCCGGATCGACGACCGGGCCGGGGTCCGGCGGGACCGACCCGTCGGTGATCGCCAGCGTCCGCTCGGACCGGGCGGGCGCGCCCCCCTCGGCGGCGGCGTCGGCCTCGACCGCCAGCGTGACGGTGCCGGCGTGCAGGCCCGTGAGCACGCGGGTGGCGGGATCGAAGATCGCCGCACGGCCGGCGGCGCGCGCCGCGGCCAGGTCGGTCGGCCCGGAGCCGATCGCGAGGTTGGTCGAGCCCGACCAGCGCGAGGTGATCGGAAAGCCGAGCGGGACCGTGCGGCCGTCCTGCTGGAGCGCGCCCGACACGGTCGCGGTGGCATCGACCGCAACCGAGGTCGGTGCCTCGAGCTGGACGCTGGTCGCGAACGCGTGCACATCGGCCGTCAGGCCGTCGGGTCGGCCCGCGTCGACGGCCACGCGCGTCCAGCCGGTCACGCCGCCCTGCCCCGCGCTGCCGCGCGGGCCGGTGACCGGCGGGACCGCCAGCTGCGCGACTCCGTCGTGCCGGCGGACCGCCGCCACCCGTGCCCCCGCGCTGAGCAGCGACACGGGCTTGCCGCTGGCGGCCGCGAACCGGACCAGCGCCTGGTCCAGCAGCGTGTTCTCGCGGGGGTCGGCGAGCGTGCGCGCGGCGTCCTTCAGCGGGTCGACCGTCGGCCGCGCGGTGACCACCACGACGTTGTCGATGCCGGCCGCCTGCGCGGCCCCGTCCAGCGCGTCGTCGAGCACCGCGAGCTGGGCGTAGCCCGTGCCGAGCAGCGTGCCCGCGGAGGAGTCGAGCAGGACGAACCGGGTGCGCTGGTGGTCGAACGTGCGCCACGGCGCGCCGAAGGCGGTCGTGAACGCGGCGGGCAGCGCGCCGCCCGAGCGGTCGCTGTCGCCGGGCAGGACGACGCACGGCAGCTTGCCCGCGGGCGCCGCCGGGGGATCGACGGCGGTCACGCTGATCTGGCACCCGCCGCGCTCGAGCGCGGTCCGCGCGGCCGTGGCCTGGCTGCCGCCCCCGAGCGTGACGCCGCCGTCGACGAGCACGAAGTCGGGGCCGGTCGAGCGGATCCGCGCCAGCGCGCCGACCGCGGCGTCTGCTCCGGCGTCGGTCGCGGTCGCGATCCCCGGGTTGGCGAGCACCGCGAACGACCACGGCGCGCGGCGGCCGGCGTCGGGCGCGACGAGCCGATCGGCGACCGGCGGGTTCGCGAGCGCCGGCACCGCGGCGGCACCAACGGTGATGCCGAGCTCGGTGGTGGCCGAGCCGCGCGCGATCCGGAGCACGGTCGACCCGACCGCCTTCGGCGTGATCCGCACCGCCCCGTCGCTGCCGACGGTGACCGACGCCTTCGCCTGGTCGTAGGTCATGGTGGTGTCGCCCGCGTCGAGCGGGGCGGTGAAGCCGTCGGCGTCGCGAGCGGTGAGCGTGACGCCGGTCGCCGACCCGGTCGGTCCCCCGAAGGCCACGGTCCGCGACGACGGCTCGATCGCGACCGGCTCGCCCAGGACCTGCACCTTCGTGCTGCCGGTCGCTGCCCCCGCCGCGGCGGTCACGCGGATCTCGCCGGGCCGGTCGGGTGCGCGCAGCCGCCCGGCCGCGTCGATCGTCCCACCCGAGCTGCTCCACCCGATGCCCGCCGGCAACGGCGCCGGCCCCCAGCCGCTGTCGACCGCGGTGGCGACGCGGAAGCGCCGTTCGGCGCCGGGGAAGACCCGGGCCGCGGTGCCGGACGAGCGGGTGACGTCCCCGTCGGGGTCCAGGAGCAGGGTCGCCGCGGTCCCGTTGCCCGGGCGGACGAAGACGCCGACGCCGTTCGCGTCCGCGCGCTCGCGGCCGTCCGACGGCGCGTTGCGCACCGTCACGGCACCCGTGCCGGCGGGGCGCGCGACGAGCTCGCTGGAGCCGCCCCCGTCCAGGTTCTGGGCGTCCCAGGCGCCGGCGTCCACGAGCAGCTCGCCGAGCTGCCGCTGGGTGATGCCCGGGAAGCCCGCGCGACGCCCGTCGACGACGGCGAGGACCACGCGGGTCCCGGCCTGGTTGAAGCCGATCGCGGTGCGGGGGTTCGGGTTGAGCGGATCGCCGACCTCGTTCGCCGGGACGTTCTGCACCTGCCCGCCCTTGACGATCGCGGCCCCGCCGCCGACCGCGAACCGGACGGCCTGGCCACCCGACGTGCGCAGGCGATAGTCGATCGCCACCCGGTCGCCCACCTGCAGGCCGCGCAACGCGGTCGCGCCCGCCTCCCGGCCGACGAGGTAGAAGCCGTCGCCGGGGATGGTCCCGGCGCCCGGGGCGCCCGGGGCGACGGAGACGACGGCGCCGTCGCGGACGAGGACCTCGGTCGTGCTCGCCGCGCCGGTCGTGGCGCGCGCGCGGGAGTAGGTGCCCCACGCGGGGGTGAACGCCACGATCGAATCGGCGGCGGCGTCGTGGAGGTTGACCCCGTCCAGGACCGAGAACGGCGCGTCGCCGACGGTCACCGACCCCGTGAACGCCACCTGCGTGAGCATCGCCTTCCCGGCCTCGGTGACCACCGACGCGTGGCGCTCGGACGCCAACGGGATCGCCGACTTCAGCAGCTGCCCGCCGGTCAGCTCGACGCCCTGGGCGGCGTAGGAGGCGTTGATGTCGAAGAAGTCGGCGTTGACCCCGCCGACCACGCCCGGCCCGGAGTTGGCCACCTGGGCCGTCAGCGCCATGCCCTGGGCCACGGCCGGGGGATGCAGCAGGTCGAGCTTGACGCCATCCTCGTTCAGGTCGGCGCTCATCACGAACGCGTCGACCCACCCGCCGACGTCGGGGTACTGGAGGTGCCGGACCGTCGTGCTCGGCCCGATCTGCTCGGTGGTGTCCAGCGCGGGGAGCACCGTCGCCGAGGCGGTCGCCGCGGGAAGCACGACGAACGCGACGGCCAGCGCGAGCAGGCGGTGAGTCGGAAGACGCATGGGGATCCTGGGAGTCGGTGAGAGCGGGAGCGCGAGGAGCGGCTCGCGCTACTGCCTCGTCGTCTTCTTGGGTGCGGGAACGACCTTGATCGGCCGGTTGGCGATCGCGACCGGACCGCCGGACACCGGCCGCGCCTGGACGACGAGGCGGGCGGCCACGCCGGGCGTGCGGTGGGCGCGACGGTCACGCGCGTGGGCCGCCCCGATCCGGCGCAGCTCGGCGGCCTTGACGGGAACCAGCACGCGGGTCTTGCGGCCCGCGCGCAGGGTCTGCTTGCGGGTGCCGAGCGTGACGGTCTTCGGCGTGCGCGCCGCCCCCCGCTTGCCGGGCTCGCTCGTGCCGAGGTCGGACGTGCGCAGCGCCACGTCGAGGCGGGCGTCGACCGACGCGGTCACGTCGAGCACGAGGCCGCGGCCGAGCGCCGACAGCGCGACCCGCTTGACGACCGTGACCTTCAGGCCGGGCGCATCGACGTGGTCGCCCCTGCCGGGCGGCGGGACCGCCGGCACGGCCGGGACGACGGGGGCGCCCCCGGTGCCGGCGGGCGGCGGACCGGCCGGCGGGACCGGCACCGTCTCGGTCGGCGTGGTCTCGGTCGGGGTCGTCGGCGTGGTCGGCGTCGTCGGCGTGCCGCCGCCGTCGGGCGCGGGCCGGAACGGTCCGGAGATCTCGTAGACCGCGCCTGCCCCGTACGCCCGCTGCGAGGCGACGTACATGCGGTTCCCGTCCGGCGAGAACACGACCCCGGCCAGCTCCGAGCCGGCGTGGATCGCGCCCGAGCAGCTCAGGAACGACGCCACCACCCGCTCCGGGGTCACCATCACGACGTCGAACTCGCTGGCGCCGTTGTCCTCGCACACGAAGACGTCGTGCGCGCGGGAGACGGTGACGTTGTCGGGCCCGGTGAGGAACGAGCCGTTGCCGCTCGATGCCGGGTCGTACAGGTTCTCGATCGTCGCCGCGCGCGTGTCGTAGGCGCGCAGGCAGTTGTCGCCCTTCGTCGAGAAGTAGACGACCCCGCTGTCGAACCAGATCCCCTCGCCACCGTTGAAGCGCGTGGCGCCGGGGACCTGGTTGCGCGTCGCGACGCTGATCCCGCTCGGGTCCGGAACGGTCTTCCAGGTCGTCCGTCCGGCGCCGTCGACGACCGCGACCTCGAGCAGACCGGTGACGAGGTCCGGGTAGTTGAACGGCGTGAACCGGTAGAGGCACCCGTCCGGCTGGTCCTCGGTCATGTACAGCCGCCAGTTGACGGGATCGACCGTCACGGCCTCGTGCTTGAAGACGCCCATCGCCGGCCGGGTGCGCGCGACGACGCGGCCGAGCGGATCGCACTCCCACACCTGCCCACCCGCGATCTCCTCGCAGGTGAGCCACGTCCCCCACGGCGTGGGACCGCCGGCGCAGTTCGTGTTGGTGCCGCCGCAGATGCGGAAGGCCTCGCGGATCGTGCCGTCCGGCGCGAACCGGATCGACGAGCTGCCGCCCCCGCTCGACGCCGCCGACTCGGAGTTGGAGACCAGCACCCACCCGCCGTCGGGCTCGGCGAACGTCGCCTGCCCGTCGGGGTTGGGGTGCCACGGGTAGGTGGTGCCCGGGACGACCTGGCCCGAGCGGGCGACCTGCCGCGAGCTGAAGCCCGCCGGCAGGCTGATCCCGTTGGCGTCGGGGGCCTGGAGCGGACCGTAGGGGCTGGTGCCGAGGACGGCCGGCGCCGCCAGGGCGCGGTTCCAGAAGGTCGGCCCGAGGGCCAGGGCACCGGCGGCGGCGAGGCCTCCCGCGAGGAGGCCCCGGCGGCTGATCGTCTGCATCGTCATCTCCTAGCGCTTGACCGTGACGGTCTTCGTCGTCACGACATCTCGGTTGCGGGCGTCCTTGGCGGTGATGACCACCGCGACCTCGAGCCGGCGAACCCGCTTCAGCTGCGCCCGGCCCGCCGCGGTCAGCCGGACCGTCACGGTCCGGCGCGCGCCGTTGCCCAGCGTCACCGAGCCGCGGCCGACGACGACCGTGCGCGTGCGCTGCTGCTTCCCGCGGCCGGCGGCGACCTTCAGCTTCGTCCGGAGCTGGATCGTCGCGGACGCGATCGACCCGGCCGGCACCTTCACCGTGACCTTCACGGCGTTGCGGGCGGCAGCGAGCCTCGGCGACAGGTTGCCCGTCCGCAGCGGCAGGACCGACCCGGGCGGGACGACCGTGAGGACGGGGGCGAGCAGGATCCCGCCCGATCCGACGGGCGGATCGACCGGCACGGTGACCGGCGGCTTCGGGTCGCCGGGGCCCGGATCGGGATCGGGGCCGGTCCCGGGATCGACCGGGACGACGTCGACGCTGGTGTCCGCGGTGACCGCCGCGTCCGAGCCCTGCCCGTCGATGGTCACCGTGAGCGTGACCTGGCCTTCCCGCAGACCGGTGAGGCGGGCCGTGACCGGGTCGAGGATCGCGATCTTGCCCGCGTCCCGGGCGTCACGGACGGCGACGGCCCCGGAGCCGATCGCCAGCCCACCCGAACCCGACCAGCGCGGCGTGGCCGGGTAGCGGAGCGGGACGGAGCGGGCGCCCTGGACCGCGTCGGCGTGCACCGCGACCCAGTCGCCGACCGTGACCCGGCGGCCGGCATCGAGGTCGGCACGGGAGCCGACCGGGCGCATCTCCGCGCTGATCCAGTCCTGGCCGGCGTCCGACGCCTCGGTGTCCACGCCGAAGCGCGTCCAGCCGTTGAAGCCACCCGCATCGGCCTCGCCGCGCGGGTCCCCGCCGACCGGCGGGACGCCGACCTCGGCGAGGCCGTCCCCACGTCGGACGCCGGCGCTCCGGGACTCACCGGCGATCAGCACCGTGGACTTGCTCGTGTCCTCCTGGAACCGCCGCAGCAGCCCCTGGAGCATCGCGACCTCGTTCGCATCGGTCAGGGCCCGCGTGCCTTCGCCGAGCACGTCGCTGGTGGGCCGCGCGGTGACCACCGCGACCGAGGCGATCGCGTCGTCGGTCTCGGCGTCGGCCAGCGCGTCGCGCAGCACCGCCAGCTGAGCCGGGGTCGCGCGCAGCGTGCCGCCGGACGAGTCCAGGAGCACGAAGCGCACCCCGTGGAGATCGAACGTCCGGTAGGCCGGGCCGAACGCGTCGGTGAGGCCGGAGACCGATCCGCCGACGCGGTCGCTCGTGCCCGGAACCGCGACGCAGGCGACGCGATCGTCGGTCGGGGGGACGGACGCGACGGACTCGCCGTCGCCGACGACCTGGCAGCCGGCGTCTTCGAGCGCGGTCTTGGCGACCGTGGCCTGCACCGACGAGCCGGACGCCGTCACCCCGTTGAGGAGGATGAGGTCCGTGCCCGAGGCGCGAGCGACCCGCACCGCCCGGGCGGCGACGGCGGTCGCGGCGTCGTCGGCCGTGTCGATGCCGAGGTTCGAGAGCGCCGCGAACGTCCACGGCGCACGGTTCGACGAGCCGTCGACGGAGACGAGCCGATCGGCGGGCGGCGACGCCGGGACGACGCTCGGCAGGGTGACGTCACCGACCCGGACCGCGACGCTGACCGTCGCGGCGCCGTCGGTGATCCAGAGGACGGTCGAGCCGGTGGCCTTCGGCGTCACCTGGACGCGGCCGTCCGGCAGCGCCTCGGCCGTGATCACGGCCTGGTCGTACTCGAGCTTCGCCGCGCCCGCGTCGACCGGGGCGGTGTAGCCCTCGACGTCGACGCCGTCGAGCGAGAGCGCCGCGGGCGAGGCGTCGGCGTTCGCGAACGAGAGCTTGTCCTGCGAGACCGAGACGGTCCGCAGCGTCGAGAGCACCCGGAGCCGGGTGGTGCCGGTGGCACCGCCGGACGTCGCGGTGATCTCGACCTCGCCGGGCTCGGACGGCGCGGTGAAGACGCCGGCCGCGTCGATCGACCCGCGACTCGCGGACCAGGTGATCGGTGCGGTCGGCGTCGCCGGGGCCCAGGCGGCGTCGACGACGGCGGCATCCATCGCGACCCGACCACCGGGGACGGCCCGAGCGGGCGCCCCGCCTGCCGGCTTCGGCAGCAGCGCGGCGGGCACCCCCGTCGCCGGGTTGGTGAAGACGCCGATCGCGGCGTTCTCGTTGCGCTCGCTGCCGGTGCGCACCGCGACGTCGGTGGTGCCGGCCGACCGGGCCGAGAGCGTCGTCGACCCGCCGCCACCCAGGTTGACCGCGTCCGCCGCGCCGATCGCGCGCATGAACGAGCCGAGGTCGGTGAGGCTGGTCCCCCGGACCGCGGCGAGGTAGGCCGTGCGGTGATCGGCGGAGAACCCGATCGCAGTGCGGTTGGCGGCGCCCGCGGTGTCGTCGGTCGCCGTGACCAGGCCGTCGGTCACGAGCGGCGTGGCCAAGGCGTGCCCGCCGAGCGCGAAGTCGTAGTCCGGCGCCGGGCCGTCGGCGGTCTTCAGCTTGTAGTCGAGCGCGATCCGGTCGCCGACCGCGTACTGCTGCAGCGTCGTGCCGCCCGCCTCGCGGCCCACGAGGTAGAGCTCGTTGGCGGCGATCGCGCCGGTGCCGGGCGCGCCGACGCGGACGGCGGTGACGACGCCGTCGACGACGCGCACCTCGGTCAGGTTCGTGCCCCCGGTGCGGTTGCGGCTCGCGGCGCCCCACTGCGACGTGAACGCGGAGACGCCGCCCGGGGTGCCTGCGGTGTACGTGTTGACGGCGGTGAGCGGGAGCGTGGTGACGGCCGCATCGCTCACGGCGGTGCGCGTGATCGAGCCGGTGAAGAGCAGGCGCTGGATCGCCCCGAGGCCGTCCTTGGTGACGCCGGCCGTCGGCCACGGCCGGGGCTCGGTGGCCGGACCGGAGCTGCGGAGGAGCCCTCCGCCGATCTGCGCGTGGTTCGGGGCGAAGCTGTTGCCGTTGTCGTAGCCGTCGCCGTTGATCGCGCCGATCGCGCCGCCGGCCCGGGCGAGCGCGCTCGGCGTCGTGCTCCCGCCGATCGGGGTGAAGCTGACGGTCGGCTGCGTGAGCAGGCCGAGGTGGGCACCCGCGGTGCCCATCCGCACCTCCAGCACGTCCGCGTTCGCGAATCCGTGCGTCATCAGCGGCTTCAGCGTGTGCAACGTGACGCCTGGCGCGAGCGGCTCGGTCCGCTTCAGCGCGGTCAGTGGGCCGGCCGCGGCGGCCGGGCCGGCGGAGGTGGCGACGGCGAGCAGCGCGGCGAGCGCCACGGCGGCGGTGCTCCCGCTCCGACGCGGCGAGCGCGGGGAAACGGACGACCGAGGACGGACCACGGGCATGGGCGATGCTCCTTCGATGGGAACCGGTGGGGTGGGCCGGCGGCTGGACGCGACACCGCAGGGGGCGCGAGGCGCTGTGGAGGCGAATGCCTCGGCAGCAGACGGCACGGAGTATCGGGGGCCTCGCGCGCCCTCCGGTGAACCTGCCGTTACCAAGCGGAGAAGTTCTCGCTACGGGTGTTGCCGTACGGCGTCAACGTTCTACGAGCCGTGTTTACGGCGTGATGGACGACCCTACGGCCAGTGCGGCCGGGACCAGGACCAGGACCAGGACCAGGGCCAGGGCCGAGGGCCGAGGCCAGGACCGGGACCAGGACCGGGACCAGGACCGGGGGGACACTCCGTCGCTACCGTCGAGCGCATGGCAATCCAACGGATGGACCACGTCGGCGTCGTCGTCGACGACCTCGCGGCGGCGACGGCGTTCTTCGTCGCGCTCGGGCTCGAGCAGCTCGGCACAGGCACGGTCGAGGGCGGCGTGGTCGACCGGATCGTCGGGCTCGAAGGCGTCCGCTCCGAGATCGCGATGCTCCAGACCCCGGACGGCCACAGCCGAATCGAGCTGAGCCGGTTCGTGACCCCGGAGGCCGGTGAGGGCGACCCGCAGGCGCCGTCGAACACCCCCGGCCTCCGCCATCTCTGCTTCGCCGTCGACGACCTCGACGCCACCCTCGTCGGCGTCCGGGCCCACGGCACGGAACTGGTCGGCGGGGTCGAGCGCTACGGCGACAGCTACCGGCTCTGCTACCTCCGCGGCCCGGCGGGGATCATCGTCGAGCTGGCGGAGGCGATCGGCTGAGGCGCAACCAGGTCACAACGGCGAGCCCCTACCCGCTGCGACGGTGTCTAGCCTGTCCGCAGGCCCGGCGCGCGTTCGCCCGTCCGCGGCCGACGCCTGATGACTGGGACCTCGATCACGTTCTTCCGGGACGCCGGCCCGCGCTACCGATCGGTGCTGCACCGCCGTGACGGGGTCGAGGTCGAGCTGGTCGGCGGCGGCTACAACAACGTCGGCGGACCAGCGCGACGGGTGCCGCACGACCTCGCGCACGTCGTCGTCGAGGACGAGCTGGGCCTCGACTTCGGGCTCTGGGGCGTGCTCGCGGCGGGCGGTCTGTTCGTGCCCTCCAACACGCGGGTGATCGGCGGCCGGCAGCCGGCACACGCCGGCCATCGGGCGAAGGCGATCGTCGATCGGGGCGGTGAGCGCCTCCGACAGGCCGAGATCGTCGTGCGCGCGGTCGCGGATCTCGCGCTCGCCGGCCGGCACGACGACGTCGCCGGCTTCGCGGCCGCCACCGGCCCGCGGTGGGCCGTGCCGAACATCACCGGCGAGCGCCTCGCGGCGGCGTGCCGGCGGTTGCAGGATGCGGGCACGCGGTGGAACGCCCTGCCCGACGGCGGCACGATCGACGTCGCCTGGCGACTGCCCGAACCGCGCCACTGAGCAGGCACCGCCGCCGCTCGGTTGCGCTTCGCGTTCACGGGCTATAAGTTAGCCATATGGCTCAGTATTCGCCGCCGCTCGACGACGCGCTCAACGACGTCTTCCGCGCCCTCGCCGACCCGACCCGACGCGCGGTGCTGGGGCGGCTGGGAACCGGGCCGGCGAGCATCGGCGAGCTGGCGGCCCCGTTCGAGATGGCGCTTCCGTCGTTCATGAAGCACATCCGCTACCTGGAGAACGCGGGATGGATCAGGACGCGCAAGGCCGGCCGGGTCCGGACCTGCACGCTCGAGCGGCAGTCGTTCGCCCTGGTCGAGACCTGGCTCGACGAGCAGCGCAGCCTCTGGCAGGGCCGCACCGACCGGCTCGAGCGCTTCGTCACCACCACCCACGACAAGGAGTCACCCGCATGACCACCACTCCCGCCCCGAGCTGGACCTGACCGTCTCCCGCGTCATCAAGGCCCCGCGGGCCGCGGTCTGGAACGCCTGGACTGACCCCGCGAGCTTCGAGCAGTGGTGGGTTCCGGCCCCGGAGGTCTGCCGCGTGCGCAGCATGGAGCTGCGCCCGGGCGGGCCCTTCGTCACGGAGCTCCGCCACGACGGCGGCGCGTTCGGCCCGCACATCAACGGCTGCTTCCTCGCCGTCGACGAGCTCGAGCGGATCGTCTTCACCGACGCGCTCGTCGTCGGATGGCGTCCGGCCGAGACGGCGTTCATCACCGCCGTCATCACCATGAAGGACCATCCGGAGGGCACCGAGTACACGGCAACCGCGATGCACCGCAACGGTGCCGACCGCGACCGGCACGAGCAGCTCGGCTTCCACGACGGCTGGGGCACCGTCACCCGGCAGCTCGCCGAGCTCGCCGAGTCACGGGCAGCGCCGCGGTGACCTGGGGTCAGCCGACGATGACGTTGTGGATCGGCGAGACCATCGGCTCGCCCGGGTCGATGCCGACCGCTTCGAGGATCGGTCTCAGCGTCTCGCGAAACGCCTCGAACGCCTCAGCCGAGTCCCACACGTCGAAGACCTGCAGCCCGTTCTCTCCCTCGAACGCCGCGTGGTAGCTGCGCCCGGCGGGAGCGCCCTGCCCGGCGTCGCTGAGCCGCCTGATGATGTCGTCGTACTTCTCGGCGGTCATCCCCTGAACCGCGAAGTAGATGCCGATGGCCATGGGGCTGCTCGCTTTCGCTCGCTGATCGGAACCCCTCGAACGTACTCCCGGCTTGGGCGCCGTATCGACGCCCACGCCGCACATGACCTTGGCGACCCGCTGCTCGTCAGCGCGTCGTCCCGAGGACCGAGCCGCCCACGACGATGAGTTCTCGTCTCGTGATCAGTCACTAGCTGTGGAAGAGCAGCCTGCAAACAGAAGGAGAGCCCGATGTCACGCTCAATCGTGAGCTGTACCACGACCATCGTCCGTCGCTCCGGCGCGACGAGCTTGAAGCCATGCTGATCTACTCGATGGGCGTCTCGGTCGACGGCTTCATCGCCGACCGCGAGGGCTCGTTCGCGTGGACGCCCCCGAGCGACGAGCTGTTCCGCTTCCACACCGAGCGGGTGGGCAGTCTCGGTGGCTACCTCTGCGGCCGCCGGCTCTACGAGGCGATGCTGGTGTGGGAGACGGACCCGTCGATGCGCGAGAGCGAGCTCAGGGCCGCGTTCGCCGACATCTGGTGCGCGCTCCCGAAGGTCGTCTTCAGCCACACGCTCGACAGCGTCCAGGGCAACGCCCGGCTGGCCGAGGCGTCGTTGGCCGAGGAGGTCGCCGCGGCGCAAGACGCGACCGGCAAGGACGTCGAGATCGGCGGCGCCGGCCTGGCCGCGCAGGCGTTCGAGACCGGCCTCGTCGATGAGCTGCGGATCTTCCGCTACCCGGTCGTCGTCGGTGGCGGCACGCCGTTCCTGCCCCCCGTCACCGAGGACGTCACGCTGGACCTGATCGAGACCAGGACGTTCGACTCACGCGTGATCTACGAGCGCTACGGGCGGGCCCGCGCCGAGTCGGACTGACACCGCCGTTCGCTCGCGGCAGGCCCCGACGGCAACGGCTGGGTCGTCCGGGCCGCGCCGCCGCGCACGGCGATCGGCGCCACCGTGGCGGCGGCCGGGCGGCCGGCCGGGCGCACGGCGCACCCGACCGCCCCTACGCCGCCTGTTGCTCCCGCTCCTCCCCGCCCGCGCGGCGACGGCGGACGCGGACGACGAGGGCGGCGGCGCCGAGCAGGACCACACCCGTCCCGGCGAGCAGCGCCACCGGCGGACCACTCCCGGCCGGGGGTCGGACCGTCAGCGTCGTCCGACCGGCCGCCCCCGCGACGTCGACCCGGACCGGGTAGGCCTGGAGGTCGCTCGAGCTCGGCACCCGGGCGATCGCCTCGTAGCCGTTGCCGATCCGCTGGACCGGCAGCGCGCGGCCGACTCCGTCGATCTCGGCCACGATCCGGACCTCGGCGTCCTCGATCGGGCGACCGTCGG
This sequence comes from Patulibacter ginsengiterrae, assembly GCF_056269115.1. Lineage (NCBI taxonomy): Bacteria > Bacillati > Actinomycetota > Thermoleophilia > Solirubrobacterales > Patulibacteraceae > Patulibacter > Patulibacter ginsengiterrae. The sequence goes on along the minus strand of NZ_JBWDOG010000005.1, from coordinate 113,588 downwards.
CGGCGTCCTGGACGTAGGCGGTGAGGTCGATCGCGGGCCCAGCGGCCGGACGGCTGACCGCGGAGGCCATCAGCTGGACCCGGTACGGCCCGGCCTCCGCCGCCCCCAGCAGCGCCCCGCCGTGGGCGCCCGCGGACGCCGGCGGCAGCGCGCCGACGATCGCGAGTCCGACCGCGAGCGCCCGGACGCGGTCACGACGGCCGCACGACGGCCCGCCGATCCGGCGCTCGCGACCCCGCCCGATCACGCCGACCACCCCGGCAGGCCGGGGCAGATCCGGTCGCGGCGCGGCGGGACGAACAGGTTCGCGCGGGCCTCGACGGTCATCCACTCGTTGATCCCGTTGTTGACCTGCTGCCCGACCGTGTTCGTCCCGACCGCGCGGCGGGCGTCCATCGCCACGCGGGTCAGGACGAAGTCGTCGATCGAGCGGGCCAGCGCCACGAAGTGGACCCGCGCGGCACCGCCGTCGGTGCTGTTGAAGTCCCGGCGGATGATCCGGGGACGGCCGTCACGCCGCGCCGCGGCTGCGGCCTCGGCATGACCGACCACGGCGTGCTTGCGAGCGACGGCCACCACGTCCACGTCCGCCGGCAGGTGCTGCCCGCGGGGACGGCGGCGGACGTCGCGCGGGGTCGTGGTCGCGGTGAACATCCGCTGGGCCCGGCCGGCCTCGTCGACGCTGCGGTACCAGCTGTCGAGCGCCAGCGCGATCGTGCTGAGGTGCATCGTGGTGCCGCCGGCCCAGCGGCCGGACGCGATCGTGACGTCGTCCTCGGTCGCCTGGTTGCGCTTGAGGCCGGACTGGAACCCCATGTACAGCGGGGCCCGCTTCGGCAGCGGCTGATCCTGCGGGAGGCCGACGACCCCCTTCCGGTGCGCCTCGGGCAGGCCCGCCCCGACGAAGCCGGTCCGCCGGTCGGTCACCCGCAGCAGCCCGCGGAGATCGGTCGGCCCGTCGCCGCCCGGCAGGCGACCGCCGCCGAACAGCGCCCGCTCGATCCGGTCCAGCAGCGCCGAGTCGTCGGAGCCGAGGTGCAGGACGCAGGCCGGATCGTCGAGCCGCGGGACCTCGAAGTCGTTGAGCGCCATCGCCTCCGGCACAGGCGAGGCGACGCCGATCCGCCGGAACCAGCTCGGTCCCCAGGCGACGGTCAGCAGCAGCCCGGCGTGGTCGAGGGCGACCGTCCGCTCGACCCGGCGCAGCGCCGCCTCGGCGGTCCGGGCGCGCTGCGGTGTCGGATCGGCGGCGAGCGCGCAGACCAGCAGCCGCTGGTGACGCGGTGGCAGTCGGTTGCCGGCCGCGTCCCGGGCCAGGTACGCGTCCCACTCATGCTGGCGTCCCGGCCGGATCACCCGCGGCAGGCCGCTGCGGGTCACGGCTGTCGGCGCGGTCGCTCCGTCGCGCCGATCCAGCAGCAGCCCGCCGCCGACCGCGGCCGCGGCGCCGACGAGCCCGCCGGCCACCACGCGACGCCGCGTCGGCCTCACGGGGCCGTCCACTCGAACGGCACCCGCAGCTTGACCGGCTTCTCGTAGCGCTTGGCCGAATCGGGGTGGCGGCCGACCTGCGGCGGGCCGACGACGATCGTCGCCGCGTACTTGCCCGACGTGGCCAGCTTCATGTTGTCGCCGTAGTGGAGGCCGACCCCCATCCCGATCATCGGGTAGAGCGGGCCGTTGTGGACGGCGACGCCGGCGGGACCGGTGATCTGGGCGGTGACCGCCGCGTCGGGCAGCCGGTCGCGGCTCTCGGCGTCGGAGACGAGCACCATCACGTGGGCGTTGTCGCCCGGCGCCGGCGGGTGCTTGCGCATCTTGCCGCCTACGGAGACGGTGAAGGCCATCGGCTCCTTCATCGCCGCGACCTCGACCCGCAGGTCGTCCTCGGTCGCGCTGCCGAGGCTGACCGACGACATCGCGCTGTGGTCCGCGCCCTTGCCCTTGCCGTTGCCGCTGCCGCCGGACGAGTCGGTGGAGGTTCCGTGGCCCGACGACGCGTCCTTGCCCGAGGACGACGTCGAGGACCCGTGGCCGATCGCGTCGTGGCCCGACGGCTGCGTGCTGGTGCTCGGGCGGGTCGACCCGGAGGCCTGGACATCGGCGCCGTCGTCGTTCGACCCGCAGGCGGAGAGCGCGAGCGCGGAGCTCGCGGCGAGGGCGACGACGAGACGGCGGGGAACGTGGGTCATGGTGGTCCTTCGGGTGGGGTCGTCGCGGGGAGGCGAACGGGATCGGGAACGGGCGTCGCGAACGACGAAGCGGCTTCCGGTCCGCGCCGGCACGGCTCGCGTCCGCTCAGCCGGTGCCGGCGGAGACGGATCGCCGCGCAGGCGATGCCCGCGCGGCCGTGCAGGCCCGACGAAGACCGTCAGCCGCGCGGTCGCGGGCCGACCGCTCTACGGAGGGTCTTGGAGGGGGTCAGGCGGCCGCGGGTGGCGGGCGCATCGCCAGCGCGTACGCCAGCGTGTTGCCGGCCGGGCGGAGCAGGTCCGCCAGCACGGGACGCAGGACGCGCCGCGGAGCCCGGGAGGGGCGTCGGCGCATCCGCCGCTCGCGCGCCCGGGCGAGCACGTCCTCGCCGGGGAACAGCCCGACCGCGAGGACCAGGAAGAGCACCAGCGGCGGCGCGAGGATCAGCCCCACGGAGGGGGCCGCGACGACGGCCAGGCCCAGCGCGGCGACCAGCACGAGCGCGAGAAGCGCTCCCCGTAGCCGCGAGATGTTGCCTGCTGGGCCCATCACCGCCGGACTGTAGCGGACGGATCGCGACGTCCCGCCACGGGAGCTGGCCGCGCGACGACGCGGTACGGAGTACGCCCGCAGCGCGTGTCCACCGACCGCGGCCGCAGCCCGCGAAAAGCCGCCAAATGCAGGGGACCCATGGGACCTCGGGTCAAGTACCGTCCCGCGTCAGATGCGGCGGATGACCTGGACACGGACGATCTGGGCCGCGGGGCTCGCAACGCTGGTCGGCGGGGTCGGCAGCGCATCGGCGGCGACGATCGTCGTGCCCGCCGGGGACACCGCCGCGCTGGTCACCGCGATCGACACGGCGAACGCCAACGGCCAGGCGGACACGATCCGGGTCTCGGGTCGCTACACGCTCGCGACACCGAACAACCACTGGTACGGACCCAACGTGCTGCCGGCGATCACGTCGGAGGTCACGATCGCCGGCGACGCGACGACCGGCGCGGTGATCGAGAACACCAACGGCACGCGCGGTCGCCTCTTCTTCGTCTCCGGCGGGCGCTCGGGCCTCGCCGCAGGAAGCCTGCGGCTACGTGACGTGGAGCTGCGCGGCGGCCAGGCGCACGGCGGCTCCACCGCATTCGGCGGCGGTGGAGCCGGGCTGGGCGGCGCGATCTTCAACCAGGGGACCCTCGACCTCGACCGGGTCACGCTGGCGGACAACCGGGCGGACGGCGGTACGGCCGGCACGGTGAACTCGAACAGCGGCGGTGGCCTCGGCGCGGATGCGGAGACGGGCGGCCCCGGCGGCGGCTTCGGCGGAGCCGTGACCGGTGGTGGTGCGGGTGGCGCCGGCGGAACCGCCTCCGGCGGAAACGGGGGCGGCGGCGGAGGAGGCGGCGGCTACGAGAGCGGCGACTCCGGAGCGGCGGGCGCCGCGCCCGCCAGCGGTGCCGGCGGCGGGACCGCCAACGGCCAGGGCGGGGCCAGCATCGAGGGCACGCTCGGCGGCAACGGGTCGGGGGCCGGCGGGCGCGCGATCGGCGGCGGCGGACCCGGCGGGGCCGGCGGGCGGTTCGGGGCCGGCGGGGCGCCCGGCAGCGCGTCGGGCAGCAACGCCGGCGGGTCCGGCGGGGGCGGCGTCGGCGGCGGTGGCGGCGGCATGAGCCCGGCCTACGGCGGCGGCTCGGGCGGCTTCGGCGGCGGTGGCGGGTACGCGAACTCCGGCCCGGGCTCCGGCGGCTTCGGCGGCGGCGCGGGCGGCACGGACGGCCGGAGCGCCCCGATCCCCAGCCCCGCACGCGGCGGCTTCGGCGGCGGCGACGGCGCGACGCCTGTGAGCGACAAGGTCACGATGGGCGGTGGCGGAGCCGGAATGGGCGGCGCGATCTTCAACGACCGCGGGACGGTCGTCGTCACCAACAGCACCTTCAGCGGCAACGTTGCGCAGGGCGGAGCCAGCACCACGGTGTTCGTCGGCGGTGGCGCCGCCGCGGCCAGCGGCGGGGGCGACGGCCTCGGCGCGGCGCTCTTCAACCTCAACGGCAGCGCGACCCTGACCCACGTGACGATCGCCGGCAACACGGCGGAGGGCGGGGCGGGCGCGCCGCGCGGGAGCGCGGGTGTGTCGGTCTACACCCTGGGCTACGACCGCGCCGCAGCGCGGGCCGCGACGACGACGCTCCGGCAGTCCGGAGTTGACGACGTGCCCGCTGGCCGAGCGCCGATGGCGACCGCGGACGAGGGAACGAACCTCGCCAGCATCTCCAGCCCGCTGGTGGACACCGCGGTCGGAGTCGACTTGCAGCTGGCGTCGTTTGGCGACTACCAGGGACCGACGCGCACGCGGCCCCCGCTGGCCGGGAGTCCGCTGATCGACGCAGTGACCGCCCCGGGGACGGTCACCACCGACCAGCGCGGACTCGCGCGCAGCGGCAGCTTCGACCGCGGCGCGGTCGAGGTCGTCGCGACCGCGGTGACGGTGACCGACCGGACGATCGCGGCTTCGGGGTCGGCCCAGAACGTGAGCCTGGCGGCGACGGTCGGTCCGGCGCGCGGTACGTCGGGCCCGGGAGCGGTGAGCTTCTCCGTCGCCGGGCTCTCCGGCAGCGCCCAGGGAGCCATCGCCGGCGGCGCGGCGTCGGGCACCTTCGCCGTGCCCGCGGGGGCAGCGCCCGGCAGCTACCCGGTCACCGCTACCGCGGCCGCCGCGCCCGGCTTCCAGGCCGGGAGCGGCAGCGGCACGCTCACGATCCTCAAGTCGCCGCCGGTCTGTGCCGACGTGCCGGCGAGCACCCCGCACGACACGCCGGTCAGCGTCGACCCGGACTGCGCGGGGGCGGTCACCGGCGACGCGGTTGCCATCGCGGCTGACTCCGCGCACGGGGTCGCGTCGGTCGTCGCCGGTCGTCTGCGGTACGTCCCGACTCCCGGGTACACCGGGACCGACAGCTTCAAGTACACGGTCACCAACGAGGGCGGCAGCTCGAACCAGGCGACGGTGACCGTGGCGGTCGCCGCGCCGAAGCCGACCTGCGAACCGGTCGCGCTCGAGGCCGGCGCCGGCAAGCCGACGCCGGTCGCGTTGGCCTGCACGAGCACGATCGCGCAGACCTACGAGATCGTCGATCCGCCGGAGCACGGCAGCCTCCGCGACCTCGATCCGGCGGCGGGCACCGTCGTCTACGTCTCCGACGAGGGCTACGCGGGGCCCGACGAGCTCAGCTACCGCTCGTCGAGCAGCAGCGGTGCGGCGGCGGTCGCAACCGTCTCCGTCGACGTCCACGCGGCGCCGACGATCGCCGTGACGGGGTCGGCCAGCTTCGAGCTCGGCGCCGGGGCGCTCTCGTCGTCGGTGACGGTGAACGGTCGCCTGACCCCGCCGGGCCCGGCGACGGTCGACCTGCGGCTCTACGGCCCGGACGACGAGCGGTGCAGCGGCGCACCGGTCTACGAGCAGCTCGACCTCGACTATCCCGCGGGCGGCGGCACCGTCGCGTCGGGCGCGTTCGTGCCGGCGGTGGCGGGAACGTACCGCTGGCGCGTCTCCTACTCCGGTGACGCCCGCAACGTCGCGGTGCGGACCGCCTGCGGTGCGGCGACCACCGTCGTGACCTCGCGGCCGGCGCCGCCCGAGCCCTGGACGCCGCCCGTCCTGCCGGATCCGCCCGTCTCGCCGGCTCCGCCCGCCGATCCTCCCGCGGCCACACCGACGCCCCGCGCCGTGTGCGGCGCCCCGCTGGTCCTGCTCGACGTGTCCCCGGTCGCCCGGGGCCGGAAGGCCCGGGTCAGCGGCGTCGCCCAGCTGGCCCTCGCGGGACAGCGGGTGACGATCGTGCGCGACGGCCGCGCGGTCGGCCGCACGACCGTCCGGGCCAACGGCAGCTGGAGCGCCACCGTGGCCGGTCCGCGGACCGCGCGCTCACGGCCGTGGTACGCCGCCAGCACGAGCCAGGCCCGCACGGCGCCGCTGCGCTTCTTCCGCCGGATGACGATCACCACCCGTCGTGGGCTGCGGGTGACGGGCCGGATCGCGACCTCGCCGCACCTGCGGCCGGGTAGCGTCCGGATCGACCGGATCGACGTCTGCAGCGGCCGGCGCACGTCGACCCACGCGCGGGTCTCGCGCGACGGGAGGTTCGCGCTCCGGCTCGCCCGCCCGACGGCGAACGAGCCGTACGCGCTGTTCCGGGTCTCGGCGACCCTCGCCGCCAGCCTCCGGACCTACACCACGATGCTCGCCGTCCCCCGCTGACCTGGCGCGCTCCTCTCCCACCCCGCGGAGCGCCGACGTGCCGCGTCAGCCGCCGGGCAGCCGCGTGAGCGGCCGGCCCGTCGTGCGCTCCCACGACGACTCGAGGGCCCCGAGGTGCTCGTCCATCACCGCGTCGACCCGGGCGAGGTCGGCGGAGCGGATCGCCGCCAGCGTGCGCTCGTGGACGTCGAGCACCCACTCCGGGACGGGCGGCTCGTGGATCGCCTCGTCACGGGCGATCTCCAGCCGTCCCAGCAGCGCCCGCACGAGCGCGACGACGGTCCCGTTGCCGGTCGCGCGCGCGATCTGGAGGTGGAAGCGCAGGTCCAGCTGAAGGAACCGGTCGCCGTGGGCGAGCACGTCGCCGAGCTCCAGGACCTCCCGGTGCTCGTCGATCGTGCGCTGGAGGACGGCGAGGTCGGCCTCGGTCGCGTTGACCGCTGCCAGCCGGGCGACCTGCGGCTCGAGCATCCGCCGCGCCTGCAGGACCTCCGCGACCTCGCCCGGCGTCTCGCCCAGGTTCGAGCGCACGAGCTCGAGCGGCGCGAACCCGGTCGCGACGAAGGTCCCGCCGCGCGTCCCCGGCTCGGAGGTCAGGACGCCCGAGGCCGTCAGCACGTCGACCGCCTCGCGCAGCGACGCGCGGCTGACGCCGAGCGCGTCGGCCATCGCCCGCTCGGGAGGCAGCCGCTCGCCGGCGGGAAGATCGCCCGACCGCACCCGCGCGGCGATCTGCGCGATCACCGCTTCGGACGTCCGCTTCGGTCCTACCGGGATGAACGGCGTCTCCACGCGAGCAAGGATACGCAGCCCCCGCGGAATGAGAGACACCTATTGGTTTGACTCCAGACCAGTTTTGGTCTAATAATGGCCCAATGAGCAAGCTCGATGTCCTCCCGGCGGGCCCACGGGCACCCCGGCCGCACGTCTCGATCTCGGATCGGTACGAGCTGCTCGAGGGCACGGTCTTCCTGAGCGGGGTCCAGGCCCTCGTCCGCGCATTGCTGGATCAGCACCGGGCCGACACCGCGAGCGGCCTGCGCACGGGGACGCTGGTCTCCGGCTACCAGGGGTCCCCGCTCGGCGGGTTCGATCAAGAGCTCCACCGCCTCCGCAAGCTCGCCGACGAGCATCACCTCGTGCTCCGTCCGGGCATCAACGAGGAGCTGGGCGCGACCGCCGTCTGGGGCTCGCAGCTGGCCGGCACGCTCCCCGGGCACCGCTACGACGGGGTCACCGGCGTCTGGTACGGCAAGTCGCCGGGGGTCGACCGGTCCGCCGATGCGATCCGGCACGGCAACTTCGTCGGCACCGACCCCCGGGGCGGCGTGCTGGCGCTCTGCGGCGACGACCCGGCCTGCAAGTCGTCGACGATCCCGGGCGCGTCGGAGTCGCTGCTCGCCGCACTCGGCCTCCCGATCCTCGCGCCGAGCAGCGTCCAGGAGGCCCTCGACCTGAGCCGCCACGCGATCGCCTGCTCGCGCGCCTCCGGCCTCTGGACCGCGCTCAAGGTCGTGACCGCCGTCGCCGACGCGACCGCGACCGTCGAGGTCGGGCTCGACCGCGTCCGGCCGATCGTGCCCGTGCTGGAGGACGGCGGCCGACCGTACCTGCACGTCCCCAGCGCGCACCTGCTGGCCCCGCAGTCGCTGGAGATGGAGCGCACGCTGACCGGCGTCCGCTTCGAGCTGGCCAAGCACTACGGCCGCGAGAACGGCCTCAACGTCGTCCGCCGCGACGACCCCGGCGCGCGGCTCGGGATCGTCGCCGCCGGCGCGGCGTACCAGCAGGTCGTCCAGGCGCTCGGCGTGCTCGAACGCGAGCACCACGTGCCGCTGCGCGTGCTGCAGATCGGGATGCTCTACCCGTTCGACGAGCACGCCGCCCGCGACTTCGCCCGCGGACTCGGCGAGGTCCTCGTCGTCGAGGAGAAGACGCCGTTCCTCGAGCGCCTGCTCAAGGACGCCCTCTACGGCGTCACCGATCCGCCGCTGGTGACCGGGGAGCGGGACGACCAGGGGCGCGCGCTCGTCCCGACGACCGGCGCGCTCGACGTCGACCAGGTCGTGCGCGCGATCGGCTCACGGCTGCTCGCCCACGACGAGCTGCCGGGCGTCGAGGCGCTACTGCGCGAGCAGGCCGCGATCGCCGAGCGCCCCGTCGCCGAGGTCGGGGCGACGCGGGCCCCGTTCTTCTGCGCCGGCTGCCCGCACAACAGCAGCCTGAGCGCCCCCGACGGCGAGCTGGTCGGCGCCGGAATCGGATGCCACACGATGGTGCTGATGGCGCCCGAGGGGCGCGGGCGCGTGACCGGCCTGACCCAGATGGGCGGCGAGGGCGTCCAGTGGCTCGGCGTCGCGCCGTTCGTCGACGACCAGCACTTCACGCAGAACCTCGGTGACGGCACGTTCCATCATTCGGGCTCGCTCGCGGTGCGGGCCGCGGTCGCCGCCGGCCTCGACGTCACCTACAAGCTGCTCTACAACGACACGGTCGCGATGACGGGCGGCCAGCAGATCGTCGGCCAGATGTCGGTCGCCGCGGTCGCGGCGTCGCTCGCGGCCGAGGGCGTCGCGCGGATCGTCATCACCACCGAGGACCGCTCGCGCTACGACGGCGTCGACCTGCCCGCGATCGCCGAGCTGCGCGACCGCCGCGAGCTGCTGCGCACGCAGCGCGAGCTGGCCTCGGTCGCGGGCGTCACCGTCCTGATCCACGACCAGGCCTGCGCGACCGAGCTGCGCCGGGCGCGGAAGCGCGGCACGGTCGCGACCCCGCCGCAGCGCGTCGTCATCAACGAGCGCGTCTGCGAGGGCTGCGGGGACTGCGGCGCCAAGTCGAGCTGCCTGTCCGTCGAGCCGGTCGAGACCGAGCTCGGGCGCAAGACGCGGATCAACGACGCGACCTGCAACTCCGACTTCTCGTGCCTGGAGGGCGACTGCCCGTCGTTCCTGACGGTGATCCCGCCGGAGGGGGAGGTCCGCCACGCTCGGCTCGACCCGCCGACGGGGCTTCCCCAGCCGACGCGCCGGACGCCGGACGACGACGTCCGGATCCGCTTCGTCGGCATCGGCGGCACCGGAGTCGTCACCGTCGCCCAGGTGCTGGGGATGGCCGCGCTGCTCGACGGGCGCCACGCGAGCGGGCTGGACCAGACCGGCCTCAGCCAGAAGGCGGGCCCGGTCGTCTCCGATCTGCGGATCACCACCGGCCCCGCGACGGGCCAGGCCGCGCCGTCGTCGGGCGGGACGGACGTGCTGCTCGGCCTCGACCTGCTGGGTGCCTCGACCGCCCCCAACCTGCGGACGGCGAGCCCCGAGCGAACGTTGGCGGTGGTCTCGACGAGCGTCGTGCCGACGGCGAAGATGGTCATCGACGTCCACGCCGCGACCCCCGACGCCGACGCCGCGCGCACCGCGATCGACGCCGTCACCCGCGCCGCCGAGAACGTCTACCTCGACGCGCGGGCGCTGGCGGATGCCGTCTTCGGAGACCAGATGCCCGCCAACGTGATCCTGCTTGGCGCGGCGTGGCAGCAGGGGGCGATCCCGGTCGGCCTCGACGCGCTGCAGCGCGCGTTCGAGCTCAACGGCGTCGGCGTCGACGACAACCTGCGCGCGCTCGAGTGGGGCCGTGCGGCCGTCGCCGACCCCGGCCGGGTCGCGCGGGTGCTCGCAGGCGGCGGGAGCGAGCCCGCCGCGCCCTCGCCGGCCGCGCTCGCGCTGATCGACCGGGTCGCGCCGGAGGAGGGCGAGCTGCGCCGCCTGCTGGAGGTGCGCGTCCCGGATCTCGTCGGCTGGGGTGGCACCACGGCCGCCCGCCGCTACGTGGAGCGGGTGGCGGAGGTCGCCGCCGTCGAGCGCGAGCGCGCCCCCGGGGCGCTCGCCGTGACCGAGGCGTTCGCGGTCGGCCTGCACAAGCTGACCGCGTACAAGGACGAGTACGAGATCGCCCGCCTGCACGTCGCCGGCCTCGCCGAGCTGCCCGCCGGCTCGAAGGTCGCCTTCCACCTGCACCCGCCGCTGCTGCGGGCGCTCGGCATGCGGCGCAAGCTGCGGCTGGGCGGCTGGTTCGTCCCGGTCTTCCGACTGCTCCGCCGGCTTCGCCCGCTGCGCGGCACACCGCTGGACGTGTTCGGCTACGCCCGCGTCCGCCGGCTCGAGCGGCGCCTGCCCGACGAGTACGTCGCGCTCGTCCACCGCGCGCTGACGCGGCTCGACGGCGACCGCCGCGACGCGGTCGTCGCCGTCGCCGCCACCCCCGATCTCGTGCGCGGCTACGAGGAGATCAAGCTCGCCAACGTCGAGCGCTTCCGCGAGCAGGCCGCCACCGCCCTCTCCGCCCTGGAGCAGGGGGACGACGCCCCGTCGCCCCTGACTGTCCACCACCACGAAGGACCACGCGCATGACCACGACCACGCTCCCGAGCGACATCGCCACGCTGCTGAGCCGCGACGACCACGAGACCGTCCGGATCGTGCAGGACCGGCGAACGGGCCTGCGGATGGTGATCGCCGTCCACTCGACGGTGCTCGGGCCCGCGCTCGGCGGACTCCGGATCAGGCCCTACGACGGTGGCATCGTCGAGGCGCTCGACGACGCCCTGCGTCTGTCGCGCGCGATGACGCTGAAGGCGGCCGCCGCCGGCCTCGACCTCGGCGGCGGCAAGGCGGTGGTGATCGACGACGGCGATCCCCGCGACCGTCCCGCCCGCCTGCGGCAGATCGCCGAGCAGGTCGACGCGCTCGGCGGCGCCTACATCACGGCCGAGGACATCGGCACGACGACGGCCGACATGGACCTGATCGCCGAGACCACCCCGCACGTCGTCGGACGCTCGGTCCGCGGCGGGATCGGCGGCGATCCGTCCCCGGACACCGCGCGGACCGTGCTCGGCGGCATCCGCGCCGCGCTCGAGGCGCTCGACGGCACGGTCGACCTCGCCGGCCGTCGGATCGGCGTCGTCGGGCTGGGCAAGGTCGGCGGCCCGCTCGCCGGCTGGCTGCTGGACGCCGGCGCCGAGGTCACGGCCTACGACCCCTACGGCCCGAGCGCAGCCGCCGCGGCGGCGCAGGGAGCCACGATCGTCGAGCACGTCGACGGCGTCCTGGAGCGCGACCTCGACGTGCTCGCCCCGTGCGCCGCGGGCGGCCTGATCGACGAACGCCTCGCCGAGCGGCTGAGCTGCCGGGTCGTCTGCGGCGCCGCGAACAACCCGCTGCGCGACGACGCCGTGGCGGCCACTCTCGCCGCGCGCGGGGTCCTCTACGTCCCCGACTTCCTCGCCAACTGCGGCGGCCTGATCCGCGCCGACGCCGAGCGCCGTTCGGTCGGGATCACGGGCCTCGACGCCCAGATCCTCCAGGCCGAGCAGCGGACCGCGCGGATCCTGGCCGAGGCGCTGGCGGCCGACCGGCTGCCGGTCGAGATCGCGGTCGAGCACGCCCGGGCGCGGATCGCCGCCGCACGCGACGCCTGACGGCGCGCGCTGGCCGCATCGGGCCCGTCAGCCGCGGCCGAAGACCGCGGCGAGGTCCTGCTCGTCGCCGCGGAGGTCGCCCGCGGCGATCGCCTGCTCGACCGTCAGCATGCCGGACGCCAGGCCCAGCACCACCGGGGGCTCTGCGCGCAGCACGGTCCCGGGTTGCCCGTCGACGTCGAGCGCGACGTGGGTCCCCGTTTCGTCGACACGGACCGTGAGGGTCGCGCCGTCGACCTCCACCCCGACGCTCACCGGAGCCGTGGTTCGCTTGCCGTCCAACAGCGACTCGAGCGCCACCACCAACCAGTGGGTTCGGAAGCTGTCGCCCCGCGGGCCGGAGACCATGAGCGGCGTGCTCCAGTTCACCAGCGCCGCGATCGGACCGCGAAGCTCGCTTCCCCACGGCGTCAGCGCGTAGGCCACAGCGTTGCTGTCGGCGTCGAGCTGGCGCCGGACCACGCCGGCCTCCTCCAGCTCGCGCAGGCGCTCGGCCAGCAGGTTGGTGGAGATCCCGGGCAGGCCCGCCTGGAGCTGCCCGTAGCGGGCCGGGCCCCCGAGCAGCTCGCGCACGATCAGCAGGCTCCACCGGCCGCTCACGACGTCGAGCGCCCGGGCCAAGCCGCAGTACTGGCCGTAGGACCGCTTGGTCACCGCGCGCTCCTCATGCGGTTGCGTTCGGTCGGCGCTCGAGCTCGATCTCGTCGAAGTCGAGCGCCAGGAGGGTCGGCCGGGGGAGCACGCGGCCACCGGGGCCCCGCGGGAGCACGCGCCGCCGGGTGGGGAAGAGGAGTCCGTCGAACTGGCGGTGCTGGTCGCAGAGGAGGGCGGCCTTGGCCCAGCGGCCTACCGGCTCGGCGAGGAAGTCGTGGCGACCGATCAGCCCGTCGGAGTCGACGTAGAAGGTCTGTTGGCGGCAGTGGGTCTCGAACTGCGCCGGGAACGTCGCCTGGAGTCGTCGCCGGTGCCGTCCGGATTCCCGCCCGGGTGCGCCTTCGGTGACGGTCACGCCGTCGCGGGTGAGCAGCAGCGGCGCGGTCAGGTAGTTCCAGAAGGCGTACCCGGCGAAATAGGCGGTGTCGAGCGGGTCCCAGCGGACGTTGCGGCGGACGCCGCTCAGCCCGGAGAAGGCCGAACGTGGGTCGGTTCGGGTGGCGAGTCGTTCGCCGTCGTTGGTCTCGATCCGCACGTCGCCCCGGTCGAGCACGGCGCGCTGGCCGACTTGCGGGAAGTCCTGGAGGACGGTGTGCTGCTCGGCGACCTGGACCTGCACGGTGAAGCTCGCCAGCTTGTTGCCGGGAAAGCGTCGAGGCAGCAGGCCGCCCAAGCGTCCCCGCGCGGTGATCGCCGAAACGGACCGCCAGCGTTCGGCACCGCCGTGGGCGGTGAGGACCTCGTCGAGGAGCTCGTTCATGCCGCCGCCCCCGCCGGCTGCTTGACTTTTGCTTGTACGCTTGCGAAGAACAACTTCCATTGAGCATAACCAGGATTGAAGAGGATCAGCACATGGCGACAGTGCAGCCGGCAGTCGAGCGTCCGGCGTGGGTGGACGACGAGCTGTTCCCGTTCGAGAGCCGCTTCGTGGAGCTGGACGGGAGCGTCGTGCACTACGTCGACGAGGGTTCGGGGCCGATCCTGCTGATGCTGCACGGCAATCCGGTCTGGTCCTTCGTGTACCGCGAGGTGATCGCCGCCCTGCGGGACCGGTTCCGGTGCATCGCCCTCGACTTTCCGGGGTTCGGTCTGTCGACCGGCGCCCCCGGCTATCGGTACAAGGCCCAGGACCACGCCACGCTGCTCGTGTCCTTCCTCGACCGCCTGGACCTCTCGCAGCTGACCCTGGTCGGCCACAACTGGGGCGGCCCGCTCGGGCTCTACGCCGCCCAGCAACGGCCGGACAGGTTCGAACGCCTCGTCCTGACCAACACCTGGGCGTGGCCGTTGAACGGCGATCTGTCCAGCGAGCTGTTCTCGCGCGGCATGGGGAACCCGGTCGGGCGCGCGCTGATCAGGCGGTTCAACCCGCTCGTCAACCACTTCATCCCCTCGGCGCACAAGCGCCGGAAGCTCTCCGACGCCGAGATGTCGCACTACCGCGAGGCGACGCCCACACCGGAGCGTCGCCACGCCGCGGCTGTACTTCCCGGCGAGCTGGTCGGCGCGCGCGAGTTCTTCACCGACCTGGCGGACCACCTCGGTGCCGTCGAGACGTTGCCGACGCTGATCGTGTGGGCCGACAAGGATCCGATCTTCACCGGCAAGTACCGAGAGCGCCTGGAAGCCACCTTTCCGAACCACACCACGACGGTGCTCCACGGAGTCGGCCACTTCCTCCAGTCCGACGCACCAGCGGAGTTCAGCGACGCCATCGAGACGTGGTGGGCCGAACTGAACCGGTGAGGGCAGCGCGGCCCCATAGTTGCGCTGGCCCCTCGGAGAGGTCGAGCCTCACTCCGGCGCTTGGACCGACCGGATCGAGCGGCGCCGACGCGCGACGGCCGCCCGGACGTAGCCGACCATCATGGCCACACCGGCCAGCAGCGCCGGTGCGGCCAGCAGCGCCTCCTCGACGGGGATGCCTGCGACGTGGGCGAGCACGTCAGAGCCTGTGGTCGTACTTGTCGTGCCAGCCACCCCAGGTGTAGGGCGGGGTCTGCGGCCAGCCCTCGGGGGAGTCCTCCCACTGCTCCTGGCGGCCGTATGGGGTGATGTCGAGGAAGCTCCAGGTCGACCCGAGCGCCTCGTCGCCACGGGCATCGATGAAGTACGTGCGGTAGACCTCGTCGCCGTCGCGCAGGAACACGTTCGTGCCGTGCCACTCCGCGACGTCGTGGTCGGCGTCGAAGTCATCGCGCAGCGTGTACCAGGGGAACTCCCAGCCCATCTGCTCGCGATAGCGCTGCAGGTGCTCCTGCTCGCCGCGGCTGACGGCGACGAAGCGTGTGTCGCGCTCGCGCAGGTGCAGCAGGTTGGCCAACTGGTCGACGTACATCGAGCAGCCGGGGCAGCCGCGCTCCGGGTAGACGCCCATGTCCGGATCCATGAAGAACCGGTACAGGACGAGCTGACGGCTGCCGTCGAAGAGGTCGAGCAGGGTCGCGTCCCCGCCGCCGGGCGCGGTGAAGCGATAGTCCTGCTCCACGCGGATCATCGGCATACGGCGGCGCTGGGCCGCGAGGGCGTCACGCGCACGGGTATGCGCCTTCTCCTGCACGAGCAGCGCCTCGCGCGCGGCGCGCCACTGCTCAGGGGTGACGATCTCGGGCTTGGCCGTGCTCATCGGGGCCTCCGGGCCGCCGCGGTCGTGCTCGAGGAGCAGGTCCTTCGACATGGTGGTCTCCTGGTGTCGTGGGCCGCGCCTGTCGGGGCCCTTCACCTGGTGAGCGGAGCCGAACGCCGTTTCTCGACATCGGATCGCTCACCCGGACGCCCGCCATCGAAGTCGTGCTCCCCGGTGGTGCTCATGGCGTGGAACATGCGTCCCCCAAGCCACCGGGCCAGCGTGCGCGGATTCGCACCACGGCTGACCTCCCGAAGACGACCGGTCCAAGGACGCTTACGCGATACAGTCGCGCCATGTCCGCCAAGGACCTACTGCTCCGGCGGGCGAGGCAACGTTCCGAGGCCGAAGCGGCCAACGCCAAGATCTCCCCGGCGGGTCCAACGCCGAACCCCAGATGACCGGGCTACCGGAGGCCTGGCGGACACCCGAGGACGGCACTCCGGTCCCCAACTGGGTCGCCGGGATCGACGACGTGCACGGTGGCCGTTGATGGTCGCCACCGTGACGAGGGACCCATGAGGAACCTGGGAATCACGATCCGCCGGTTCCTGATCTCCGTGGTGCTCATCGGCGCGGCCGCGGTCGCGGCCGTGACGGTCCCCGCTGCCGTGTCTTGGAGCGAGGAGGCGCCGCCCACCGAGCCGCTGCCGAACCCACCGACGGCGTCCCAGTACCGGCCGCCTGAGAGTTCCGTCTCTCCGGAAGACGCCCTCACGGGGCGCGTGAGCTCCGACGAGTTGACGCGGTTCGCCGTCGCGGCACCCACGATCATCAAACCCCAAGGTCCAGGGGTCGTCGCGAAGAACAGCCCCAGGGCGAAGCAGCTTCCGGGGGTCCGTCGCCCGTGCGAGGAGGCCCGAGGCTTCACCGTCTACGCGACCAAGGACCTCACCGGCCTGCCGCTGAAGCAGGTCCACTCGACCTGCGAGATGCCGTCCGGCAT
The DNA here is from genome assembly GCF_056269115.1 of Patulibacter ginsengiterrae. Classification (NCBI taxonomy): domain Bacteria; kingdom Bacillati; phylum Actinomycetota; class Thermoleophilia; order Solirubrobacterales; family Patulibacteraceae; genus Patulibacter; species Patulibacter ginsengiterrae. Next base: position 97,435 of record NZ_JBWDOG010000005.1, on the reverse strand, counting down.
CGAAGGCGGCCGACTCCTGCGGTCCGGCCGAATCAACGAGACGGTCGCCCAATACGGGCGGTGCAGCGCCCGCACCGCACCGCCGTGCCCGCGCCAACTGAGCGTGACGAGCACTCCGTCGTGCGAGAGACCGCACGCGCTCTACCATGCCCTCGCGGGCCCCGGCGGCCGCTACGTCGACCCACACAAGCACCTCACGCTCCGGGGCGTCCCGGCGATCCACTTCGACGGCGGCCGGGCGATCACCCTCTACACCACGTGGACGACGCTGACGATCCAGTCCGACAGCCCACGCCGCACCCGGGAGGCCGCGCGAACCGCGATGCCCGCACCGGACGCCTTCCGCGCCGACGCCGCGAGGTACGCCCAGCTGCCCCGCCCGAGCGCCGCGATCTCCTCGAACCGCCTCACGACGGTTCGGTGTGCGGAGTAGCCCAAGGAGGTCGAGGTTGACCCCATTGGTCACGATTGGGTCGCCGACCGAGGGCTCGTTCGCGCGGACGTTCGGCTCGCGCGTGATCTACGAGCGCTACGGGCGCGCCCGCGACGAGTCGGACTGACACCCGACGCACCGAACGGCCCGTCGCGACTCAGGTCTGCGCGATCACCAGCGCCATCACGACGCCGAACGCCATGATGCCGACGCGGAAGAACGCGGCGGGCAGGCGCCGCGCCAGCCACGCACCGGCCGGCGCACCGGCGACGGAGCCGAGGGCCAGCATCGCGACCGCCGGCCAGTCGACGCCGCCGACGATCACGAAGAAGACGGCGGCGACGACGTTGACCAGCGCCTGGAGCAGGTTCTTGACCCCGTTCTGCTGGTGCAGGTCGGTCCGCATCAGCAGGCCGAGGACCCCCATCAGCAGCACCCCCTGGGCGGCGCTGAAGTAGCCGCCGTAGACGCTGGTCATGAAGACGGCGACGGACAGCGGCCCCCAGAGGATCACCGGGGCCGCGCCCCTCCGCCCCGCGCTCCTCCCGGTCGTCCACCGGGCCAGCCACGGCTGGACCCCGACCAGGACGCTCGACAGCAGGATCAGGACCGGCACCACGGCCGAGAACGCGTGCGGGGGCAGGGTCGTCAGCAGCGCGGCACCGAGGGTGGCGCCCACGAGCGCGATCGGGACGAGCCGCGCCAGCTGCCGCGCGTGTCCCGCCAGCTCCCGACGGTAGGCCCACGCCCCCGCGACCGCACCGGGGGACAGCCCAATCGTGTTCGACATGTTCGCCGCCACCGGCGGCACGCCGAGGCCGACGAGGACCGGATAGGTGATCACCGATCCGGCCCCGGCGATGGTGTTGATGGCGCCCGCCGCAAAGCCGGCGACGACGACGAGGGCGCACTCCAGGAGGCCGATGAGCTACTCCTCGGTCACGAGCGGGGCTCGCGAGCGGGCCGGTGCAGGGCGATCGCCAGGAACTCGAGGGCCACGCTGGCCGCCAGGCTGCCGGTCTGGCCGCCCAGGTCGTGGGGCGGGGAGACCGTATTGAGGTCGAACGCCACGACGTCGAGCCCGCGGAGGCCCTGGAGCAGCCGCATCCCCTCGCGCGCGGTCAGCCCACCCCACGCCGGCGTGACGACCCCCGGCGCGACGGACGGATCGAAGCAGTCCATGTCCCAGCAGAGGTAGACCGGCCGGCCCTCCAGCGCCTCCCGCAGCTCCGCGACGAGGCCCGCGATCCCGAGCTCGTCGATCCCGTTCATCGTGATCACGCGGTACCCGAGGTCGCGGGCGTCCTGGACCACGCCCGGCTCGCCGCAGAGGTCCGTGTCGCGGATCGCGACGTGGTACGAGCCCGCCGGGTCGACCAGCCGTTCCTTCGCCGCGTGGACGAAGGAGTTGGCGTTGTTGAACTCGAAGATGTCGGGCCAGTCGTAGGCGTCCGTGTGCCCGTCGACGTGCAGCACCACGAGGTCCTCGTGGCGCCGGCTGACGGCGCGCAGCTGCGGCAGCGTGACCGCGCCGTCCCCGCCGAGGACGAGCGGGATCGTGCCGGCGTCGAGGATCGCGCCGACCGCCTGCTCGATCGCGACGAACGCCGCGTCGACCTGGCCGGGCGTGACGTCGACGTCACCGCAGTCGACCAGCCCGGTGGCGACGACCGAGTCGACGCCGAGGTCCTCCGCCGACTCGCGGGCGATCAGCGAGTGCGCCCGGACGTGCGCCGGCCCGCCGCGCGCCCCGATCCGGTTCGGGTGCGACCCCATGTCGAACGGCACGCCGAGGACGGCGACCTCCGCCGCCTCGATCTCGGTGCTCTGGGGCACACCGAACAGCGTGCCAACGGGCTTGAGGCTCTGCATCTCGTTCCTTCGGGTCATGCGGCCGCGGGGGTCGTGACCCGGGCCAGGAACGACCGCGTGCGGTCGTTCGCGGGGTTGGCGAAGAACCCGGCCGGGTCCTTCGAGTGCTCGACGACCGTGCCGCGCTCCATCATGCAGACGGACGACGCGGCCTCGCGCGCGAACCCCATCTCGTGGGTCGCGACGATCATCGTGGTGCCCGTCTCCGCGAGGTTGCGCATCACGTCGAGGACCTCCCCGACGGTCTCCGGGTCGAGCGCGCTGGTCGGCTCGTCGAACAGCAGCACCCGCGGCTTCAGGGCGAGGGCCCGGGCGATCGCCGCCCGCTGCTGCTGCCCCCCGGAGACCTGCCCCGGGTAGTGCTGGGCCCGCTCGCCGATCCCGACCCGTGCGAGCAGGGTCCGGGCCACCTCGAGCGCCTCGGCCTTGTCGACCTTGTTGACCAGTCGCTGGGCCAGCACCACGTTCTGCTCGAGCGTCAGGTGCGGGAACAGGTTGAAGTCCTGGAAGACCATCCCGATCTGCTTGCGGAGCTCGTGGATCCGCTTGTGCCCGCGGATGTCGGTGCCGTTGAACGCGATGCTCCCGGACTCGTACGACTCGAGCGCGTTCAGGCACCGCAGCAGCGTGCTCTTGCCCGATCCGGACGGCCCGATCAGGACCAGGGTCTCCCCCTCCGAGAGCGTCAGCGAGACGCCGTCGAGCGCCGGCGTCTCCCCGTGCTCCGAGCGGTAGGTCTTCCGCAGGTCCTCGATCTCGAGGATCGTCGTCCCGGTCATCATCGTCCCCCGTCCAGGGCCACGGTCGCGGCCTTCGGTGTCTTCCGTCGCGTCGGGCCCTGACTTCCGGGCGTCCGCAGGTAGGCCTCGACCCGGCTGGCCGCGACGCTCACGACGGAGCTGACCAGCAGGTACATCAGGCCGACCATCGCGAACACCTGCAGCGGCTCGAAGGTCTTGTTCACGATCAGCTGCCCGCTGAAGAGCAGCTCCTGCAGGGTGATCACGGCGACCAGCGAGGTGTCCTTGATCATCGACAGGCTCATCCCGACGTACGCCGGGAAGACGGTCCGCAGGGCCTGCGGGTAGGTCACCCGGGTCAGGGCCTGCCAGCGCGTCATCCCGAGCGCTTCGGCCGCGCGGGTCTGCCCGACCGGGACGCCCTCGATGCCGCCGCGGAAGATCTCGGCCAGGTACGCGCCGTAGTTCAGGCTCAGGGCGAGGATCCCCGCCACGAACGCGTCGAGGACGAGGCCCAGCTGCGGCAGGCCGTAGTAGAGGAAGAAGATCTGCAGCAGCAGCGGGGTGCCGCGGATGACGTCGATGTAGACCCGTGCCGGGTACCGGATCAGGGCGAGGCGAGACATCCGCGCCGTCGCCACGAGCAGGCCGAGGATCGTGCTCGCGACGAGCGAGGCGAGCGCCAGCAGCACGGTCAACTTGAGCCCCGACAGCAGCGAGGGCAGGTAGCTGCCGAGGTTGCCGAAGAAGGAGCCGTCAGCGGCCTCGCCCGAGCTGGCGGCAGCGGTCGCGGCCTGCTCCCCGGGGACGTCCACGTTCGGCCCCTCGTACTTGACGACCAGCTGCTTCAGCGAGCCGTCCGCCCGCATCGTCCGCAGCGCGGCGTCGATGTCGCCGGCGAGGGCGGCGTGGTCCTTCGCCGCGGCGAAGCCGACGAAGGCCGGCTTGGCGCCCTTGAACGACTTGTCGAACTCGACCTGCATCTCGGGCCGGCGGGCAAGGATGTAGTCGACCGAGGGCGGGTCGACCAGACCCGCGTCGAGCCGGCCGCTCGAGAGGTCCTGGGTGAGCATCTCGTAGCCGTCGTACGACTTGATGTGGATCCCGCCGACCTCGTTCAGCTCGTCGTACTGGACGCTCGAGGACAGCACTCCGACGTTCCGGCCCTCGAGCGCGGCGAGGGTCGGGTAGCTCCGGGACTCGCCGGCGCGGACGACGATGCCGTCGGACCAGCCGTAGACCGGCGTGCTGAACGCGACCTGGCGCGCCCGCTGGGGCGTGATGAAGAGCGCGTCGGCCAGCACGTCGGCGCGGCCGGAGGTCACCGACGAGACGAGGCCGGAGAACGGCACGATCTGCCACTCGATCCGGACGCCCCAGCGGTCCGCCAGCTGCCGCATCAGCTCCGGCATCGCGCCGGTGATCCGGCCCCCTTCCGTGTAGCTGTCCGGCGGACCGTTGCCGGTCGTCGCGACGTTGATCACGCCCTGCTTCTGGATCCGCTGCAGGGCCGGGCTCGGCGCGGTTGCCGTGGCCGGGCTCGGGCTCGCCGCGGGGGCTGGATTCGGGGCGGGCGCGCCGGCCGCGAGCGCGGTCGCGGTCAGCGCTAGGGAGGCGAGCAGCAGCGCGCAGGCGCTGCCGAGGATGGAGAGCAGTCGACGCATGTCGGCCTTCCTGTCGGGTTGGGGGCGCGGCGGTCCCGGTCAGCCGACCGGGTTCGTGGCCGTCGGGTTCGTGGCCGTCGCGGTGTTGGCGAGGTTGCTCACCGAGGCGATGTGCTCGCGCATGGCGGCGGTCGCGCCGTCGGCGTCGCGCGCGGCGAGCGCACGCAGGATCTCGAGGTGCCCGGTGAGGGATGCCCGCCGGGCTTCCGGCGTGTCGTGCGAGATCTGCCGGAACTCCGTGATCCAGTCGGCGGAGGTCTTGCTGAGGGTGACGATCAGCCGGTTCTGGGTCGCGGCGGCGACGGCCGCGTGGAACGCCAGGTCGAGCGCCAGCGACTCCTCCGCCGACACCGACTCGGGCGAGTAGTCGCAGATCTCGCGCATCCGCTCGAGGTCGCCGGGGGTGGCCCGCTCGGCAGCGAGGGCGGCCGTCTGCGGCTCGAAGATGTTCCGGAAGTCGGCCGCCTCGCGGGCGTCGCGCTCGGTGGCGGTGAGCGCCGCGTCGAGCAGGCGGGAGGACTGGGCGGTGTCGACGAGCACGGTGCCCGAGCCCTGACGCCGCTCGATCAGGCCCTTCATGGCGAGCTCGTGGATCGCCTCGCGGACCGTCGACCGGGACACCCCGAGCTGCGTGGCGAGCGTGCGCTCGGGCGGCAGCGGGGTGCCGACCGTGAGCTTGCCGGTCGCGGCGAGCTCCATGATCCGCGCGGCGATCGCGCTCGACGTCGAGACCCGGGAGAACGCCCCCAGGTCGGACCAGTTCGGAGAGCTCGGTGCCGGCATGGCGGGCAGTATCCCCAGAATTGGTCGGACCGTCAAGCCACCCGACCAAACTTGGCGGATCTGCAGATCCGTATGCGGGTGCTCAGCGTCGCGTTGAGGATGCGGGCGCGCTGCTGCCGCTCGATGTCGGCAGCGCAGGTCCGTCGCTCACGCGGTGGGCATCGTTCGCGCCTAGGCAACCTGCCCTGAAGGCCGCAACCCCGTCCTCACGGAGGCGACCTTCAGGACCGGCGCTGCTCCCTACGAGGCGCCCCGCTTGACGCCCTTGATCGCGATGCTGCGCTTCCAGCTCACGGCCTTGCCCTTGGTGGGCTTGAACGTGGCCTTGACCGCGACCCGCACGGTGCGACCCTGCGCCAGCAGCGCCTTCTGCCGCTGCGTCAACCGCAGCCGAGCGTTCACGGTCGCGGCGTCAGAGGCCAGGATCGCCCGCGTCACCGTGCGGATCCGGGATCCGCTCAGCGTCACTCGTCCGGCCCCGATCCCGCCGACCCGCAGCGACACCGCCTTGGTGCTGCCGGACGCCGAGACGACCTGCGGTCCGCACTCCGGTGCGGTGAATCGCAACGAGCTGCGCGTCACGCGGCCGTTGTGGCCGGTGAACACCGCCGTGGTGCCCTTGTCCGCCCCGCAGACGTCGTTGGTCGCCTTCAGGATCCCGTGGTCGCCGCTGTCGATCTTCAGCACGAAGTCGTCGATCGGCACGTCCGGCACGTTGACGAACGTCGTGACCAGCTTCTGCTTGCCCGACGGGCCGGTGACCGACGAATCGGCGTGCACGTCGATCGAGATGCCCTGACCCGCGAGCTTCAGGTAGAGCTTCGGCAGCGTCGGGACGACCCGGCCCTCCGCGGTGACCCGGGTGCCCTGCACGAAGTACACCGGGCCCGACACCGGCACGTCCAGCGTCGGCGTGGTCGCACTCGCCTGACCGATGATCGAGGCCTCCGGGCAGTTGCGGGCCGCCACCGCGGCGGGCTGGCAGAGCGCCCGGGCGTTGTCCGGATCGAGCGCCGCGGTCAGCGGCAGCGTGACCTGGACGCCCTTCAGGTTGGCGTTGCCCTTCGGCATCGCGACCGTCGCCTCGACGCCCGGGTGCTTGCCCTTGCGCATCTGGCTCTTGTCGGTCCACTTCAGCGACAGCTTCGGGTCCAGGTCCAGGTCACCACATCCACCGACCTGGAACCGCGCGGAGACTCCGGACGTCTGCCCGGTGCTGGAGCGCAACGTCCCGCCGATCGACGACGCCTCGCACGACGTCGGGTTGATCATGAATCCGGGCTTGTCGACCTTCACGTCGAGCCGCTGAATCCGCGTCGGCACGCCCTGCAGGATCGTCGGAATCGGATCCGACACGATCGTCACGTGGGCGTCGATCGGGTCGACGTACAGCTTCTGCTTGACGACGACGTCACCGAGGTCGAACGGCCCGGCCTTCGCCGGAACGACCACCCGCAGGGAGAACGGCGCATCACCGTACGGCCCCTCCAGGTACGCCTTGCCCGACAGCTGGAACGGGGCAGCACCGGAGCCCGCCAGAGCGGTGACCGATCCAACCTGCTGGCCGATGTTGCCCTTCAGGTTCGCCAGCAGCCCCTTCGGCAGCGTCAACGAGAGACCGTTGAGCGGAGACTGCCCGTCCGGCTTCCCGATCGACAGGTTGAACGGCGAGGACATACCCGCCTGCGGCGAGAGCACGCCGCCAATGAACGACGGGGCAAACAGGCCCAGACCGGGGCGGCAGGCGATCTCAAACGAGCTCTCCGACGTGGCCGTCTGGCCACCCCAGGAGGTCATCGTCGCGGTCGTCGTCTTCGTCCCACACGTCGCCGGATTGACCAACGCCGCACCCGGCCCACCGTCGAGGTTGATGGACATCGTCTCGAACGGCTGCTGCGGCGTGTTGTCGAACACCGCCCGCAGACGACCCGTCACCGGGTCCGGGAACATCTTCCCTTCCTGCTTGACGTCGACACCGTTGGCCGACGCCAGCAGGAAGACGCGGAACATCTCACCCGTCTGCGAGTCCTGCGACTTCGGCGTCCCGATGAACACCCCGCCCTTCATCGGCACGTCCAGCACCGGCGTGTCGATCTCGACCGACCCGATCCGTGCGTCCGACGGGCAATCCGGGGTCGCGTCGGCACCGATCGCGGCCTGCTCGTCCGAGCAGCTACCCAGACCGTTGGCGCCACCCGGCGAGATCGCCGTACCCTCGGGGAAGAGGATCTCCGCCCGCTTCAACGGCGGGGTCGCCGTGCTGTTCGGCGCTTGATTCTGCGGCACCTTCAGCTGGAACCGGTAGCCCGATGGCGCATCCGCGACGTTCGACACCGGACGCACGTCCAGCGTCGGCTGGAACTGCAACCGATCGCAGCCCGTCAGCGGGAGCATCAGCGGGTTGGCCTCGATCCAGCGCGAGGTGTTCGTCCACGACCGCAGCCGGATCTTCCCGGCGAAGGCCGTCCCGCACTGTGACCCGAGGGTCAGCAGCGGGATCTGCGGGCTCGTCGTTCCCGACTTCGCCGCCGGAACACCCCAGATCGTCGCCTTCGACGCGAGCACCTTGTTCGCCGATCCCATGCCGCGAATGTTGGTGACGATCGCGTAGCTGCCGTCGGACTTGACCTTCATGTCCAGCAGGACCGGAACCGGAAGCACCTTCATGCCGAACCGCGCCACGACCCCGTCCGGCGGCTCGAGGTTGTACAGGTTCGTGTACTCGTGACTTGCGCCCCCTCGAGAGCCCTTGTAGGTCAGGTCGTGCAGGCCGACCTGGGACTCCGCGGGGCAGTAGGCCGGGTTGTCCGCGAACACGGCCATCGGGCACTTCGGGACGGCCTCCGGGTTGCCCTGCAGCCCCTCCGGCAGGGTGATCTCGGCGTCCTTCACCAGTTCGACCGGCTCGATCGTGGTCCCCGACCCGGTGGTGGTAATTCCAAACGTGATCTCGAGGCGATCGGGGTGTGCCCCGGCCTGCGTCACATCGTCGCCCGCTATGTCCAGCGCCCGGATCCCGACGCTGTCCGGGGCGAAGTCCATCTCGGCGGCCTGGGCGGCTGCGGGGATGCCAGCCAGCGCGACGCCGAGCACCAGCGCGACGGACATCGTCCTGCGGTTCCGCGCCGCGCGACGGGTCGTTGCAGCCATCGTTTCGCTCACCGTCCTACCCGTAGTTCCCTGCTCGATCGGACGCATCAGCGACCACCCTTCTTGGTCGCCGTGAACGTGACCGACTTGCCTGCCTGCACCGACGCACCCACATCCGGGATGAATCGGGCCGTCAGCTTGGTGGCCAAGCGGCCACGCTTCTTCTGTTGCGCCGAACCGAACGCCGAGAGCCGCACCGTCACGCGATACGTCCCGGCCTTCTTGGCCTTCACCGTTGCTTGGCGGAGCCCCACGCCCGACACCCGGATCGAACCGGCGCGGGAGACCTTCACCCGCACGACCGTGCTCGTCCCGCGCACCGACCGCGACGCGGTCAGTGCCGCCGACGCCCGCTTGGCCGGCTCGGTCACGTCCTCGAGCAAGTTCCCCCGCCCAACGAAGTCGGCAGAACCGAGGCCCGGCAGGCTCGGCCGCTCCGGACCCGGCGCCTGGCATCCCGTCTGGCACGCCGCGGGTGCCTCCGGCACCAGGAAGCCTCCGCCGCTTCGCGCCACGTAGAGGTCGACCTCACCGTTGTCGATGTCGTCCGGGGTCATCGAGTCCGGGGTCCGGAAGAAGAACGAGTTGCCGTCGTCCGACGAGCCCATGACTTCGGAGATCGCGCCGTTGCGTCCGCTGCTGAGCAGCACCGCGCGACCGTCTTCCCAGACGTACGCATCAGCGATGCCGTTCGTGTCCTCTGGTACCAGCGCCGTCGTCGAGGTGAAGACCACGGTGCCCCGGGAGCTCACCGGCGTCACGATGTCACTGGTGCCCACCGTGACGGATGCCTCGCCCGCCGTAGGCGCACCGTCCTGGCGGCAGGAGACGCACGTGAAGTCACCCGTACGGGCGGAGTAGAGATAGACCTGGCTGGTACCGGACGCACCTCCGTCGATCCCCGTCAACCCGTACTTGTACGCGCTCAGGAACGCGTAGTACTGGCCGTCTGCCGAGGCCGCCTCGCGCCAGAACTCCACCTTCGGGTCACTGCTCACGAAAGGCGGCACGGCCCGCTCCATAACGCCATCGCGCACGAGCGTCCCCTTGAAGTAGATGCGCGAGAAGTCGGAGCTTGCCGGCCTCTGCCTCGCCGAGACGTCCAGCGCCCCGACGAGTCGCAGCGCCGCCTGGCCGCCGTCAAGATCGCGCATGTAGGTTGCACCCCACTGGCCGCCGGTCGGCGCACCGGGTACCAAGGCGTTGCTGCACCGGAACACCATCTTGGTCCCGTCCGCGCTCAGCCCCTGGAACGTTGAGTGGCTTTCGGATGAAACGCAGGCTTCACCGTGGGGTCCCACCGCGACTTCACTGGTGGTAGCCCGCGCCGGGTCGTCGGCGTTGAACCGCACGTACACCCGCTGACTCGTACCGGTGCCGACCGTGAACGCCACGCGCCGACCGTCCGCCGAGACCGCCTGCTTTTGGTCCGCCCCGTCGTTTGGGCTGCCCGTCGGCACGTCGGTCGGCACGTCGCCGTTGGGCAGCACCGTCGCGAGCTGCGCCCCGTGCTCCTGGCTCCAGACGTAGAGGTGATTGACGCCCGTCGTCACCCGCGGATCCCACTGGCGCGTGGTCCGTACGACGACGCGATCGAGGTCCGTCGACGCGGCGACGAAGTTCACCTTGGCCGACGAGCTGTCGTCGACCGACGGATCGTTCGTGACCCAGGTGAAGGTCCCGTCTGCCTCCCGCCGATACAGGTCCTGCGACCCGAGCCTCACCGCCGGGATCTCGATGCCCTTGTCGTGCGGGTTGACCGGATACCCCGTATCGACGACGACCCGGGCCAGATCCGCCGACGCCGCCTGCATTGAGATTCCGTCGTTGAGCTTCGGGAGCCACGGCCCGTCCGGGTTCACCGGCGGCATCAGCGCGTTCGTCCCCCAACCACTGTCGGTCCGCAGAGACCGGTACTTACCGGTGGTGAAGCTCTGGGCGTCCTCGACGCCCGCGTTGAGCAGGTAGACAATCCCACTGCCGTCAGCCGCGATCTTTGTCTCCGCCAGCGGCAGCGCGCCGCCCTTTTCGTCGGGCGTCACCTTCTCGTAGGCCAGACAGTTGGGCAGGTGCGTCGCGTTCTGCTGCGCCCGCACCGCCGCGTTCGGGCAGTCGTCCGCCGCGAGGGCCGCGGGCGCGCCTAGACCGGCGCAGAGCAGAGCGGGAACCGCCAACGCGGCCAGCGTGACTATGCGGCGCATCAGCGGATCGCCCTCTCGCTCGACGGAGTACTCGCTCTTGCCATGGTTCTCTCCCTCGCACATCTGGACACGTCTCAGCGCACACCGGTTCACGCCGAAGCACGATCCAACCAGGCGGTGACGCACCCGCCTACTCCTCTTTGGAACGTTTCGCAGGCGACGTCACAAACGGAACAGGCAACGCGCCGGTATCCCTCTGGTACGGTCGGCCCGCATGACGACGCCCCCGGTTCTCGCGCCAGCACCCCGTCTTCGACGACCGGCTGCGGGCCTCGCCGCCGCGCTCGTCAGCGTGGGATTGGCCGGCGCGACACTGCCGGCCACCGCGGCCGCCCGCACGCTGTCGATCACCGAGAACGTCAGTCTCAAGCTCGAGAAGAAGGCCGACGCGAAGCTGACCCACCGCGGCACCGTCACCGGCACGATCCCCGGGACCGCCCGGGCGACGTCGACGCTGCGCGGCCTGACGCTGTCCGGCACCGTCACCGTCGTGACCAAGCAGGGCACGCTGCGGATCAAGATCAACGGCAAGGCGCGATCCAGCGGCGTGCGCCCGAAGTTCGACGGCACCGCGACCATGGACGGCGGCACCGGGATCTACCGTCGTGCCCGCGGGACCGGCCGGTTCGACGGCGTCGTCGACCGCACCAACTGGTCGGCCACGATCCGGGCGACCGGCAAGCTCAACTATTGAGCAGCAGGGGGCGCAGCGGGCGGCGCGGGCGGCGGGGGCCCTTTTCCTCGTGACCGGTGTGGTCTCCACGATCGCCTTCACGGCCGCCGTCCTCGGCCTCGCATCCACGTCCGTAGCGACTCCCTCCGCGGACCGCCTGACCGAGACCCGGTCCACCCCGGGCGTCCGGCTGACGGCCGGCTTCGGAGCCCACGCCCGACTCGGCCGCCGCACGGCGCTCGACATCGGCCTGCGGATCGATCCGCGCCGCGTCTCCGCGACGCTGAGCGACGTCCGTGTCCTGACCCCGGCGGACCTCGACATCACGATGAGCGAGCTCGGGACCGCGACCTGCCGGCGACCGCAGAGCGACCTCGACCGCGTGCGGCTCGACAACCTCGTGCCCGCCACCTGCCCGGCCAACGCCCTGCTCGGCAGCGGGAGCGCCGACGCGCTGCTGCGGTTCAGCGCCGACCAGGCGATCACCGGCAGCGGGCGTCTGCGCCTGTTCAACGGCGCGTCGGTCGACGGCCGGCCGGGACTGATCACGCTGGTCGTCACCGACCACCCGATCACGACCCAGCTCGCCTACGGCGGCTACCTGTACACCGCGCCGCGCCCGTACGGACTCGGGATGCGCATCCGCATCCCGCCGATGACCGATCCGCCGTTCGGCGCCGCCGTCGGGCTCGTCCGCCTGCAGATGAGGATCGGCGGGGACGGCATCGTCTACACCCGACGCGAGCACGGGCACCGGATCCGCTACGCCCCCGGCGGCATCCCGCTCCCCCGCCGCTGCCCGCGCGGCGGCTTCCCGTTCCGCGCCGTGCTGCGGTTCGACGACGGCAGCCGCCGGACCGCCGACACCGTGGTGCCGTGCCCGAAGCCGCGCCGCGACCCGTCGTCCTGACGCTCGAAACACCGCCGGGCGCACCGTGTCTCCCAGAGCAAGGACACACCTGTTCGTTCATGGCCTATGCTGCGCCGCAGCGTCAACGCTCCTGAATCTCCGGCTTGCCCACCCCTACGAAATACGCCGTGCTGGGCCTCCTCGCCCGCCGCCCGACCTATGGGTACGCGCTGATGCAGCAGCTGCGGCGCTGGTCGGTCGATCCCACGGCGGTCCGGACCTCGTCGGTCTACAACGCGCTCTCGCGGTTGGAGGCCGAGCAGCTGATCGAACCACGCGGCCCCGCCGCGGCCAGCGGCACCGAGCGGCAACCACGGCTGACCTACGGCACCACCCCGGCCGGCGATCAGTGCCTCGATGCCTGGCTCTCCTCCCGGCCCACGTCGTACGACGAGCTGCGTCTGCGGATCGCGCTGGCCCGTCCCGACGACCTCAACCTGCTGATCGGGTTCGTCGTCGCGGCCGAGCAGGAGTGCCTCGAGCTGCTGCAGGCGATCGAAGCGCCACCGATCGCGGCCCTCTCCGCAAATGCCCCGTGGGAGGCGCTGTGCGGCGCGATCCTCAGCACGCTCGACTCCGGCAAGCTCGCCGGACGGGCGAAGTGGCTGCAGGATGCGCGGGGCGAGCTGGAGTCGATGCGCAACCACCCCGCCCGTCGCCGAGGCTAGTCGTCGTGGCGTCGCTGTTGTCCCTGGAATCCGTCGGCAAGGGCTTCTGGCGTGGGCACCGTCCGGTGGAGGTCCTGGACGATGCGTCGTTGGAGCTGGCCGCGGGGGAGATCGCCGCCGTCTGGGGACCGCGCAGCGCCGGCAAGACCACGCTGCTGGAGCTCGCCGCCGGCCTCCAGGACCCCGACACCGGGCGGGTCCGCTTCGACGGCCGCGACCTGGCCCAGATGTCTTCGGCACAGCGGAGTCGACTGCTGCACCGCGAGATCGGGATCGCGACCCGCAACGGCCCGGCCAGCCGCGAGCTGCCCATCGATCGCTGGATCTCGCTGCCGCTGCTCGACCGCATCGGCTGGCGCGCCGGCCTGCGCCTCGCCCACCAGGTGCTCGACCGGGTCGGAGCGAGCGAGATCGCCGGCGAGTCCTGGCACGACCTCTCCGACGGCGAGCGGACGCTGGCGTCGATCGCCCGGGCGATCGTCCGGGAACCGCGACTGCTGCTGGTCGACGATCTCGGCGCGGGCCTCGGGCTGCTGGGGCGCGGCGAGATCACGGCGCTGCTGCGGTCGCTCGCGGACGACGCGGGAGTCGCAGTGCTGATGACCGCCACGGAGGTCACCGAGGTCCAGGGGGTGCGAACGATCTGGTCGCTCGCCGCCGGCCGGTTGGTCGGTCGTGCCGCCCCCCGCCCGAGCGACGACGCAGCCACGGTCATCGAGTTCCCGCGCACGGGACGTCGGGCCTAGGCTGCACCGCGTGCCGGTCGACGTACTCCCTCACGACCCGGCGATGCTCGAGCTGCATCGCCTGGTCAAGCACTACCGCACCGCCACCGAGACGGTGCGCGCCGTCGACGACGTGTCGCTGCGGGTCGCGGGCGGCGAGCTGATCGCGCTGTTCGGCCCGAGCGGCTCGGGGAAGTCCACGCTGCTGATGCTCGCGGCGGCCGTGCTCCGTCCCGACCGCGGCAGCGTCCTCGTCGGCGGCCGCGACATCTCCGCGCTGTCCGAGCGCGCCGCCGCCGACTACCGGATGTACGAGCTGGGCTTCGTCCGTCAGTCGATCGACCTGCTCGGCGGCGCGACCGCGCTCGACAACGCGGCGATGAAGCTGTTCGGCACCGGACTGAGCGCGCGCGAGGCCCGCCGTCGGGTCGCGCCGGTGCTGGAGCAGCTCGGGCTCGGCGACCGCCTGAAGCACCGACCGGACCAGCTGTCGATGGGCGAGCGGCAGCGGGTGATGATCGCGCGTGCGCTCTCGACCGACCCTCGGGTCATCCTCGCCGACGAGCCGACCGGCAGCCTCGACAGCCAGCGCAAGCACGAGGTGCTCGAACTGCTGCGGTCGGTCACCAAGCAGCGCGGGATCGCGACGCTGCTCGTCACGCACGACACGCACGCGATCGAGTACGCGGATCGCATCCACACGCTCCATGACGGCGTGTTGTTGGATGCCGCCCCGCCCACGGCCACGATCCCCGTGCGTCCGTGAAGCGGCGACATCAACGAGGACCGCTGCCGGCCCCGGGTCTGCGGTGGATCGCCAACGTCTTCGCCCTCTACCGGGTGCGGCTGCGCCACCGCTGGCTGCAGGAGCTGCTGGCGGTGGCCGGGATCGCCGCCGGGGTCGCGCTGCTGTTCGCGTCCCAGGTGGCGAGCACCAGTCTCTCCGGACCGGTCCAGGAGCTCAACCGTGGGCTGGTCGGGAACAGCCAGCTCCAGCTCGTCGGTCGGGGTGGCGACGGCTTCTCCGAGCGCACCGTCGAGACGGTCGCCGCTCTGCCCGGGGTGCGGATCGCGGCGCCGGTCCTGCAGGTCCAGGCCAACGTGGTCGGCCCCGACGGCGCGCGAGCGGTGACGGTCTTCGGCGCCGATCCGCGCACGGTCAAGCTGCGGGGATCGCTGCTCCAGGGGTTCACCGCCCAGGAGGCCGCCGAGCAGGAGACCCTCGCGCTTCCGGCCCCGATCGCCCGCGCGACCGGCATTCGGTTCGGCGACGACGCCCGACTGCAACTCGGTGGACGCACGCGGACGGTCCCCGTCGCGGTGATCGGTCGCGAAGAGCTCGAAGCGCTCGAGCAGACCTCGATCGCCGTGACGCCGCTCGCCTACCTGCAGCGGATGGCGGGCCTGCGCGGGCGCGTCTCGCGGATCCTCGTCGAGGCGGATCCGACGCAGCTCGATGCGGTCCGTGCGAGCTTGCAACGGGTGGCGGCGGACCAGCTCGACGTGCGACCCGCCGACTACGAGTCGCAGCTGTTCGCGGTCGCCGCGCAGCCGACCAGCCAGGCCACGACGATCTCCAGCGTCGTCAGCGCGCTGGTCGGGTTCCTGTTCGCGTTCTGCGCGATGCTCGTGACGGTCGCCAGCCGCCGCGCGCTCGCCATCGACCTGCGGCTGGACGGCTACCGGCCCGGGCAGGTGATTCGCATCCTGTTGTTCGACGCGCTCGCCCTGGGCGTCGTCGCCGTCGCGGCTGGACTCGTCCTCGGGGACCTGCTCTCGCGGGGCGGCTACGGAGACGACGTCAGCTTCCTCGGCGGAGCGTTCCCGCTCGGCGACGCACGGATCGTCACCTGGTCGAGCGTCGTGATCGCCGCGGGGGGCGGCCTGCTCGCCGCTGCAGCCGGGGTGCTCGTCCCGCTCCGGACGGTGATCTTCGCGCGGACGCCGATCCGCCAGCCGGCCGGCCCGGAGACCTCGCGCTGGGGACGGTTCACCGTCGTCGCTCCCGCGGCTGGCGCCATCGGGCTCGCCGCCGCGGTCGCGATCACCGTGCTCGCCCCGGAGGCCGCGATCGTCGGACTGCTCGCGCTCGGTCTGGCCCTGGTGCTGTTGGTGCCGAGCGTGCTGCGCGGCGTCGTCGCGGCGCTCGCGTGGCTCAGCGCGCGCCGGGGACGCGCGATCGTCGCCGTCGAGTTGGCGCTGCCCCAGCTGCGGGCCCGCGAGTGGCGCGCTCGCTCGCTGGCGATCGCCACGACGGGGGCGATCGCCGTGTTCGGCGCGGTCGCGCTCCAGGGCGCGCGCGCCAACCTCCAGGGCGGCCTCGACGGCGTCACGTTGGAGGTCAGCCACGTCACGGACCTGTGGGTCGTTCCGCCGGGGGCCGGAGACCTGTTCATCACCACGCCGTTCACGCCGACGGCGGCCGACACGATCGCCGCAGCCCCCGGGGTGGCGAGCGTCGCGCGCTACCGCGGCGCGCACCTGGACGTCGCCGACCGCCGCATCTGGGTACTCGCTCCGCCGGCGGAGGCCCCGCGTCCGGTCCCTCCGGAGCAGGTCCGCACCGGTGACGCACGGCAGGCCACGGCGCTGCTGCGCGCGGGCGGTTGGGCCGTGGTGTCACGGGCGGTCGCCGATCAGCTGCGCGTCGGAGTCGGAGATCGGTTCACCCTGCCCGCGCCCCGACCGGTCACGCTGCGCGTCGCCGCGATCATCACCAACCTCGGCTGGTCCGGCGGGGCGATCATCGTGGGCTCCTCCGACTTCGCCCGCGCCTGGGGTGACCGTCAGATCGCGGCCTTCCAAGTCGGGCTGGGCCCGGGCGTGACGCCTCAGCAGGGCCGCGCCGCCGTCGCCCGCGCCCTGGGTCCGCAGTCGGCACTGCGCGTCGAGACCGCGGCGGAGCACAGCCAACGTCAGCGGACCTCGGCCGCCGGCGGGCTGACCCGGCTCCAGCAGATCGCGTCGTTGACGCTGATCGCCGCGGTGCTGGCGATGGCCTCCGCGATGGCCGCGCTGCTCTGGCAGCGCCGGCCGACGGTCGCCCGGCAGAAGCTCGACGGCTACACGACCGGCGTCATGTGGCAGTCGTTGGCCGTCGAGAGCGGCGCGCTGTTCGTCACCGGCTGCCTCACAGGCGCGGCGTTCGGGCTGCTCGGCCAGGTGCTGTTCAGTCGCGGTCTGGAGACGATCAGTGGGTTCCCGGTGCTCGGGTCGGTCCAGCTCGGGCTCGCCGCGACGAGCTTTGCCCTGGTCACGCTCGCCGCGCTGCTGGTCGTGGCCGTTCCCGGCTACCTGGTGGCCCGCGTTCGTCCGTCGCTGCGTACGGGGGACTGATGGGGACCTTCGCGCTCTCGCGTCGTGGTGGAGGCACCGGCCGAGGCCTGACCGATCCGACGGTTCCCGCTCGGCCCACGATCGCCGACCCGGCGCCGTGGTCGGCCAACCAGGGCCGTGCCCTGATCGGGGCCACGGCCCGCGAGTGCGGGTGGGGCCTGCGCCTGGTGCGTCGCGAGGTTGCGACGTGGCGCGAGCGCGCCGCCGTGATCCCGCATCCGGAGGTCCGCGCCAACGCGCTCCAGAGCCTCGCGCGCAAGCGCTCCTACCTCGACGGGGCGGCGCTGTTCTGGATCCTCCCCGCCCGCCGCGACCCGCGGCTGCTGTCGCTCCTGGTCAGCTTCCAGGTCGCCGCGGACTTCCTGGACCAGGCCAGCGAGCACGGCGTCGCCGCCCGCGGACGCAGCGGGGGAAGCCTGATGCCGGCGTTCTCCGACGCGGTCGATCTGGCCGCGCGCCCGTCGGACTCGTACTACGCGGACCATCCATGGACCGACGACGGCGGGTACCTGCGGGATCTCGTGACGGCGTCCCGCGACGGCTGCGCCACGCTCCCCGGATACCGGCCGACGCGCGAGCTGCTGGTCCGCGAAGCGCGTCGAGCACGCGCGCTGGAGCTCGTCCACGAGCCGGATCCCGTGCGGCGCGACGCGCAGCTGCGGCGGCTGGAGGAGGAATCGGGCCTGGGATCAGCGGGACGCGGTCGGGGCGAGGGGGACCGTGACCTGACCGAGCGGGACCACGCGCCCGATCCGTGGTGGTTCGAGAAGGCGGCGGGCAGCGCCTCGGCCCTGACCGTGATCGTGCTGCTGGCGCTCGCCGCCGACCCGGACGCGACGCACGAGGACCGCTGCGCCGCCGCCCGCGCCTACCGCTGGGTCGGCGCCCTCTCGACGATGCTCGACGGCTACGTCGACCAGGCCGAGGACAGCGCGTCGGGAGAGTGGAGCGCCATCGCCCGCTACCCGGACGCGACCGTCGCCACCCAACGGATCGGGTACCTGATCGACCGCTCGCTACGCGAGGTCGGCCGGCTCCGCCACGGCGAGCGGCATACCGTGCTGGTCAGCTCGATGGTCGCGTTGTTCCTCTCCCGCGACAGCGCCCGCGCAAGCGGCCTCGCCCCCGGTACCCGCGAGCTGATCGCCACGGGCGGCACGCTGACCCGGCGGCTGGTGCCCGTGCTGCGGGCGTGGCGGACGGTCTACGGACAACGCGCGGCGTAGGGGCGGCTCCAGCGGAGCGACGGCGATCCCGGACGACCGCCCCTCCTGCCGGCCTTCCTCCCCACGGGCGCGTCGGGCAGCTCGGCGGATCGGGTGACGGGCACGCCACCTCGCGTGCCGCGAGCTAGAGCGCCTCGCTGCCCCAGACGGTCTCGCCGCCGGGCGCCCTCACGATCGAGGTCGAACGGCCGTCCACTCATGCTGCGCGAGCGGTTGGGTTCGCAAGGGGATCTGCGACGCTTCGCCGCGATATGCAGCGCGCGCACGTACTCGGGTTGCTCACGGTGATCGCGGCCCTCGCTGCGCCAGGCGCGGCGTCGGCGGCCACCGTCACGGTCACCAGCAGCAGCGACAGCGGTCCAGGGAGCCTGCGTACGGCGCTCGCGACGGCCACCAGCGGCGACTCGATCGTCTTCTCCGGGGTCAGCTCGATCACGCTGCTCTCGCCGCTGGTCGTCTCGACCGACGTGACGATCCAAGGGTCCGGAGCCTGCGGCATCGGGACCGCGTGCGCCCCGAAGCTGACGGGCGACACCATGATCCTGCGCGTCAACGCGGGCGCGGACGTGACGATCAGCCGGCTGCGGATCGCCGACGTCTCCGCGCCGAACGCGGCGGACATCGATTCGAGCGTGCACATCGGCGGCAACGCCGGCGGCAACGTGATCGAGAACGCTGGCTCGCTCAAGCTCGTCGAGGTGCTCGTCGACGGCAACCGGGCCGGCAAGGGCGCGAACGCCCGGGGGTCGGGCGGCGGCGGCAGCGTCGTCTCCAACCGCGGCGACCTCGAGGTCGCCGAGAGCGTCTTCGACGCCAACCACGGCGGCGCGGGCGGCACCACGACCCTCCGCGGCGGCGGAGGCGGCGGCGGCCCGGTCCTCGCGAACGCCGGCTTGGCGACGATCAGCGACACCACGTTCAGTGACAACGTCGGCGGGGGCGGCGGCGACGCCGCCAACGGCGACAACAACCCGCTCAGCGGCGGCGGAGGCGGTGGCGGGGCCGGCGCCGGCGTCGTCGGCAGCACCGGCACGCTGCGCGTCCGCCAGAGCACCTTCAGCGGCAACGTCGCCGGCGCCGGCGGCACCAGCAAGCTCGGCCGCAGCGGGACCATCGGCGGCGGCGGGGCCGGCGGCTTCGGGGCCGGCGGAGGCGGACAGAACGGAGCCCTCGGCGGAAGCGGGTTCCTCGGCAACGGCGGCAGCTCGAACGGTGGCCCGGCCGGGGGCGGCGGTGGCGGTGGCGCCAACGGCGCCACCTCGAGCACCAACGCCGGGGGGAACGGCGGTGGCCCGGGTGCGGGCGCCGGCGGGGCCGATGGGCCCTACCCCGGCGGTGGCGGAGGAGGAGCGGGCGGTGGCGGTGGCGGCGCCTCGGTACTCGAGGTGGATTCGCGCGGCGGTCAGGGCGCCTACGGCGGTGGCGGCGGGACGGGCAACGTCTCCCGCGGTGGCGGGGGCGACGGCGCGGGCGGGCTGACCGGCGATGCCGGCGGCGGCGGCGCGGGCGCGGGCGGCGGCGTGATCATGGCCTTCGCCGGTACGGCGGCGCTCGACAACGTGACGATCGCGGCCAACACCGCGGGCGCGGCGGGGGTCTCCAAGCCGGGGGCCGCGGCGACCGAGGCCGACCCCGGCGCGGGTGCGCTCGTCGTCTTCGGCGCAGCGACCGCGACCGTCAGCAGCTCGATCCTCTCCGACACGGCGGCCGGCGAGCCGCAGTGTCGCGGCGCGTTCTCCGGCACGAACAACGTCGTCCCGACACCGAGCGCGTGCCTGCTGCCCACGGGCAACAGCGCCGACGACCCGCTGCTGGGTCCGCTGCGCGACAACGGCTCCCCGCGGCAGACCATGCTCCCGGGCGGATCGGGGCCGGCCTTCGCCAACGGCGCCAACCCGTTCCTGCTGACCACCGACCAGCGCGGCGCAGGCTTCCCGCGCGTCATGCTCGGCGCGATCGACGCCGGCGCGGTCGAGGTCCAGGCCACGGCGAGCCTCACGCAGCGCGTGCTGCCCGCGACCGCCCCGGGCCGCTTCGATCTCCGCCTCGACGGCGCCACGGTGCAGGCCGACGCCGGCGACGGCACCACGTCTCCGCTGCAGAGCCGGAATCCCGCCACCTTCGCGGTCTCCCAGACCGCCCACGACAGCAGCACCGACCCGGCGGCCTACGACACGACGATCCGCTGCCGTCAGCAGGACGGCGCGGGAACGGACGTCACCGCGACGCCCGCCGGCTCGGCCTGGCAGGTCCCGCTCGCGGCCGGGGAGCAGGTCAACTGCGCGCTGACGAGCGCCTACCGTCCGCGGATCACGCTGACGCAGACGGTGGTGCCCGCGAGCGATCCGGGCCGCTTCGAGCTGCAGCTCGACGGGACGACGGTGACCGCGCCCACGCGCGTTGCGTACCAGGACGATCCGGTCGTCTCCGTGGTCGACCCCGGCACGAACCCGGGCCGGTACGACACGACGATCGACTGCGGCGCCGGCCCGGTCTCGGCGACCACCCTCCCGCTGACCGACGTCACGGCCGACACCGCCTGCACGGTGACCAAGACGCGGCGCCCGGAGGTCACCGTCGTGAGCAAGGTCTCGGACGGCGGCCGCTTCGACCTGAAGGTCGGGGCGACCGTCGTGAAGTCCGCGGCGGGCGACGGCGAGCAGGGAGCCACGACGATCGCCTACGGCGCGGACACGACCGTCGGCGTCTCAGGCGCGTCGCTGGCCGACTACGACACGACGATCGACTGTGGCTCCGGCGCCAAGAGCGCGACGACCTTGGCGCTGACCGCGGTCAAGAGCGACGCGACCTGCACGGTGACGAGCACGCGCAAGGTCGTCATCACCCCGGTGATCACCCGGCCCGACGAGACGCCGGTGGTCACCGCCCCGGCCGGGAGGCGGGTGCCGCCTCCGCACGTCTGCACCTCACGGCGCCTGTTCAACGTCCACGCCCGGGCGCCGCGCGGCATCAAGATCACCCGGACGACGATCACGCTCAACGGCAGGGCGCTGAAGGTGAAGAGGTCCGGCGGCGAGTACGTCGCGCGCGTCGACTTGCGCGGCCGGAAGCGGGGCACGTTCACGCTGCGGATCACGCTGAAGGCGAAGAGCGGGAAGACGTACACCGCGACGCGCAGGTACCGCACCTGCGTGCCGGGGTCCGCGCGCTGATCGTGGGTTCGTAGTGGTCGAGGGGTTGCGGCGGGGGCTGTCGAGCGGCTGACCGGGAACGTCGGGAGCCGCACCGTCGAGCGGCCGAGCAGGATCCGGTCATCGGCCCGGTCCGCGTCGCGCCGCAGGACGTTCGTGCGCTGCGACGAGCGGTCGGGGCCGGGCTCAGCGCCCGATCCCAACTACGTGCGACCGCTCCGGGCGAGACTGGCGCGATGACTCGATCCGCCTCCATCTCCGACCGTGTCACGCCAAACCCGAACTGGTCGCCGGCCGACATCTGCGTCGTCGAGGACAGCGGTGCGATCGAGACGTTCCATGCATCGCTGCCCGGATTCACCTCGACGCCGCTGGTCGAGATGCCGGAGCTGGCCGCTCGGCTGGGCGTCGGCCAGGTGTGGGTCAAGCACGAACGCGAGCGGCTCGGACTGCCGTCGTTCAAGGTCGTCGGCGCCAGCTGGGCGGTCAACTGTGCGCTCGCCGAGTGTGCCGGTGTGCCGGTCCCACGGACGTTCGGCGCGCTCCGCGAGATCGCGACGACGCTGTCGGCCGAGATGGTGCTGACGACCGCCACCGACGGCAACCACGGTCGGGCGGTCGCGCACATGGCGCGGCTGCTGGGCGTCGCCTGCCGCATCTCGGTGCCCGCCGACATGGCCCGCGCGCGAATCGCCGCGATCGCCTCTGAGGGCGCCGCGGTGCAGGTCGTCGACGGCAGCTACGACCACACCGTCGCGCGCGTCGCGGCCGAGGCCTTCACCGACGCGGCGCAGGTGCTCGTCTCCGACACCTCGTGGCCCGGCTACGAGACGATCCCGGCGACCGTCGCGGCCGGCTACCGGACGATCTTCCGCGAGGCCTTCGACCAGCTCGCCGCGGCAGGCGGCGGCGGCTTCGACGTCGCCTTCGCGCCGGCCGGCGTCGGTGCCTTCGCCTCCAGCGCCGTGTCCAACCTGGTTCCGCGCGGCTGCGCGGTCGTGACCGTCGAACCGACAGTGGCCGACTGCGTGCGGCGCTCGCTCGAGCAGGGCGCGCCGGTTGCGGTCCCGGGGCCACACGACTCGATCATGGCCGGCCTGAACTGCGGTGAGGTGTCGCGAATCGCCTGGCCGCTGCTGCGCGCCGGCGTGCGCGTCGCGGTCGCCGTCTCCGACCCGGAGGCCGCCGACGCGATGCGCGCGCTCGACGCCGCCGGCGTCCCCTCGGGTGAGAGCGGCGCGGCCGCGCTGGCGGGTGCCGAGCTGCTCCTCGCCGACGATGCCGGCGCTGCACTGCTCGGGCGCCGCGCGGACGCCTCGATCCTGCTGTTCGCCACCGAGGGGGTCACGGACCCCGAACGGTACGACGCGATCGTCGGCGTCAGCGCGCCGAGCTGACCGTCGACATGTTGAAGTCGGCGATCCGCAGCGGCGGCATCGCCGTGCGGCGGAAGGCGTCGGCGCGCTCGCGCGCCAGCGCCGGCTCGCTGCGGCCCGCCTCGGTCACGCGTCCGAGCAGGTCGATCGGCGACTCGTTGAAGCGGAAGTTGTTGACGGCCCCGACGACCTGCCCGTCCTCGACCAGGTAGACGCCGTCACGCGTGAGGCCGGTCAGCAGGAGCGTCTGCGCGGCGACCTCGCGGATGTACCAGAGGCTCGTCAGCAGCAATCCGCGCTCGGTGGTAGCGATCATCTCCTCCAGCGACGCCGTCCCCCCACCGTCGAGGATCAGGTTGCCGACGTGCGGACGCGCCCGCGCGCCGTGGGCGCCCGCCCAGCTGCGCGGGCGCACGAGCTGCTCGAGCCGTCCGTCCGCGATCCAGTCGGCGCGCGCGACGGGCTGGCCGTTGTCGAACACGGAGCCGAGCGCCGACTCGCCCGTCGTGACGACGTCGAACGGCAGGCACTCCAAGCCCGGCTCTCGCGGATCGGAGCGGAGCGTCAGCGGCAACGGCGAGAGCCGCTCGCCGATCCGGTCGCCGCCGCCCGCAGCGGCGAAGACGCTGCGCCCGTCGTGGGCGTCCCGCGCGCCGATCCGTCCGTAGGCGAAGACCATCAGGTCGGCGACCGCCGCGGGCGGCAGCAGCGTCTCGTACCGCCCCGGCGGCAGCTCGAATTCACGCGTCGCCCAGCCGAGGTCGCGGTCGAGCGCCTCCAGGCCGGCACGGACGTCGACCTCCTCCGGCGCCGGAGCATGCACGCCGTGCCACGCCGAGCGCCGCATCCCGTCCGCCTTGCCGGTCAGTTCGAAGCGACCGTCGGGCTGGTCGAAGCGGCGGCGCAGCCCGGTCGAGCTGGCGAGGAACGTCGACGTCATGCGGTGCTCGGCGTAGCCGAACAGCTGGCGGTCGGCAGCCCTCCAGGTGCCGAAGGCCGTCGCCAGCTCGGCCACGATCGCTGCGAGCGCCTCCGGCCCCGTCGTCCGCGCGGTCGCCGACCAGTCGTCGGCGACCGGGTAGGGCGCGACCAGCGGGCTGACCGGCTCGACGGGCGTGCTCGCGCGCGCGGCGGCGTCGGCGGCACGCGCGAGCGCGCCCGCCTCCTCGACGCTGGTGGCCGAGCGCGACGCGATCCCGACGCCGCGTCCCGCCGCGCGCTCGTGCAGCGAGATGACGGTCAGCGTGCGACTGGTCGCGTGGCCGCTGGTGGTGATCGCGTTCGCCGCCCATCGCAGGTTGGCCTCGCTGTGCTCCTCGACGACGACGACGCAGCCGTCGGCGGCCGAGGCGGCGAGCGCCGCCTCGGCCAGCTCCTGCGCCGCGATCATGCGCCGCTCCTCGTGTTGAGCACGTCGACCTCGCGGAACAGTGCCGACGGCGACCCGTGCGAGACCGGCGCGCTCTGGCCGGGCTGGCCCTTGCCGCAGCCGAAGGTGCCGCACTGGAGATAGGTCTGCGGGCCGCCGACGGCCTCCAGCGCGCCCCAGAAGTCGGTCGTCGTCGCCTGGTAGGCGACGTCGCGCACCTGGCCGACGACGCGCCCGTCCTCGATCAGGTGGAAGCGCTGGCCGGTGAACTGGAAGTTGAGCCGTTGCATGTCGATCGACCACGAGCCGTGGCCGACGACCTGGAGCCCGCGGTCGACGCGGGCGATCAGCTCGTCGCTGGAGGGTCCGCCCGCCGCCGCCGCGAGCGACACGTTCGGCATCCGCTGCAGCGGCGCGCTGCGATAGGAGTCCGCGTAGGCGCAGCCGTTGGAGCGACCGAGCCCCTGGGCTACGGCCATCTCACGGTTGAGCTGGTAGCCGACGTGGATCCCGTCGCGGACGATGTCGAACCGCTGCGCCGCGACGCCCTCGTCGTCGTAGCCGACGGTCGCGAGGCCGTGCGGCGCGGTCCGGTCGCCGGTCACGTTCATCGCCGTGCTGCCGTATCTGAGCGTGCCGAGCCCGTCGACGGTCGCGAAGCTCGTGCCGGCGAACGCGGCCTCGTGGCCGAGCACCCGGTCGAGCTCCGTCGCGTGCGCGACCGACTCGTGGATCGTCAGCCACAGGTTGGTCGGCTCGATCACGAGGTCGTAGCGACCGGGACGCACGCTCGGCGCGGCGGCGTGCTCGAGCAGCAGCGCCGGCAGCGCGGCGACCTCCGCGTCCCAGTCCCAGCCGCTGCCGATCAGGTACTCCCAGCCGCGCGCGGTCGGCGGCGCGAGCGTCCGCTGCGAAGCGAACCCGCCGGCGACGCGGTCGACGCTGATCGCGGTCAGCTCCGGGAACAGGCGTACCTGTTGCTGCGTCGTCGTCGTGCCGGCGCTGTCGGCGTAGAAGGTGTTCTCCATCACCTGCACGAGCGACGCGTCGACGTGGTCGACGCCGTCGGCGGCCAGCAGCCGCGCCGACAGCTCGGCGAGGCGCCCGGCCCGCTCGGCGACCGGCACGGAGAAGGGGTCGATCTCGTACGGTGCCACCCAGACCGCATCGGCATGGGTCGGCTCCGGCGCCAGCGCGACCGGCGCGCCGGCCAGCGCGCGTCCCAGCCGCGCCACCGCGACCGCCCGCTCGGCCAGCGCGACGGCGGCGTCGCGGCGGCGGACGACGCCGGAGGCGAAGCCCCAGGCGCCCTCGTGCAGCACCCGCACCGCGAGGCCGATCTCGTCGCTCTCGCGGGCGCCGTCGAGACGAGCGTCGCGGAGCTGGACCGTGGCCGTACGGACGCGCTGCAGCCGGAAGTCGGCGTGCGCGGCGCCGAGCTGTCGCGCGCGGCGCAGCGCCGCCTCGGCGAGCGCGCGCGCCGGCAGCGCCTCGAAGGCGGGGTCGATCTCGTGCGCTGGCGATGCGTCGGTCACGTCACGTGATCTTGCGCGCCCCACCCGCCGCGCGGTTGGTCGGGCAGGCCGAAGCGCGACCCGCGAGTTCATCGCGACCGACCGAAACACCGCGTGACCCGCGGTTACGCTGGGCCGCGTGACGACGACGATCGAGCAGCTGGTCCAGACGCTGGAGGCGGAGATCCCGGTGGCGATGGCCGCAGGCGACGTGCCCGGGCTCGCGATCGGCATCTGCGACGCGGGCGGGACGCGCTGGTCGCGCGGCTTCGGCACGACGGTCCGGGGCGGCGACGTGCCGATCACGACGGCGACGCGCTTCAGCGTCCAGTCGACCTCCAAGCTGGTCACGGCGACCGCGGCGATGGTCGCCGTCGCGCGTGGGCTCGTCGACCTCGACGAGCCGATCTCCACGTACCTGCCCGAGTTCGCGGTCAACAGCGTCTTCGACGCCGACCCCTGCGGACTGATCACGCTGCGACACCTGCTCAGCCACACCGCCGGGTTCACCCACGAGGCGCCAGACGGCTCCAACTACGACCTCGGCAG
The DNA here is from genome assembly GCF_056269115.1 of Patulibacter ginsengiterrae. Classification (NCBI taxonomy): domain Bacteria; kingdom Bacillati; phylum Actinomycetota; class Thermoleophilia; order Solirubrobacterales; family Patulibacteraceae; genus Patulibacter; species Patulibacter ginsengiterrae. The sequence goes on along the minus strand of NZ_JBWDOG010000005.1, from coordinate 71,094 downwards.
CGGCGACTTCGACGCCCACTGCGCCAGCATCGCGCGCACCTGGCTGCGCTTCCCGGTCGGGCACCACCACGAGTACTCCAACCTCGGGATCGACCTCGCCGGCTGGATCCTGCAGCGCCTCGGCGGGGCGCCCTTCGCCGATTGGATCGAGCGCGAGCTGCTGCTGCCGCTGGGGATGACGCGGTCGACCTTCGACGGGGCGGAGATCGCAGCCGATCCCGACCGCGCGATCGGTCACTGGCGACCGTTCACGGCGGCCGGCAGAGCGCTGCCGGTCGCGGTGCCGATGGTCGCGGCCGGCGGCCTCTACACGTGCGTCGACGATGCGCTGCGGTTCGTCGAGCTGCAGCTGCGCCACGGCGCGCCGCTGCTCGCACCGGAGCTGATCGCCGAGCAGCGGCGGCTGCCGTTCCCCGTCTCGCCGGACCAGCGACTCGGCTACGCGCTCGGGCTCTACCTCGACGAGTGGCCGCCCGGGGTGCCGGTGCTCCACCACGGCGGCTCGGGCTTCGGCTTCCAGGCGCAGCTCTGCTGGATGCCGCAGCAGGAGATCGGCGTCGTCGTCCTGACCAACTCGTTCGACCACGATCTCCAGAACGAGCTGACCCGCCGGATCGTCGCGCAGGTCGCCGACGAGTCGACGCGCGGCCGCCCGGCGCCGGCGGCCGCACCGACGGAGCCGCCGCCGAGCCCCCCGATCGCGGACGCGCACGAGCTGACCGGGCAGTACGTCGGCCGTCTCGACGCGCCCGTCGAGGTGACGATCGAGCACGACCAGCTGCTCGTGCGCACCGCCGGGATGACCCGCCGTGCCCGGCTGATCGCCCCGCGCACGATCGAGCTCGACGGCCCGGAGCGCGAGCGCCACCGCTTCGCCCCCGGCCGCGACGGCACGATCGCCTACATGGTCGCGCTGCGCGACGGCACCGCCCGCTATCGCAACGATGCGCGCACGACGCCGCCGTCGCGGCTGGACCCGGCGCACGCCGGCACCTACGTCGTCGACTCGTGGGGCATCGCGACCGCGCGCTGGCGCCTGGCGCAGGACGGCAGCTCCCCGACGATCGGCCCGCTTGCGCCCGGCGAGGAGGCGACCGCGCCGACGGTCGCGCTGCGGCTGACGCCGATCGCGCCCGACCTGTACCTGTCGAGCACGGGCGAGGCGCTCGACCTGCGGACGCAGCCGCCGACCTACGCCGGCATCGCCTTGCGCTAAGAACCCATCTCAAAATGATCGGCCGTCTGGGGCGGCCGCTGACGCATCGCAGGATCGGGGTGGGCGGGATCTGGCTCTCTCAGTCAGACCACCTGTCTGACTCTCGGGTATCGCGCGGCACCCTGCTCGGTCATCGACCACCCCAGACAACCACTGATTCCGAAACAGGTTCCAAGCGACAGTCCGGCGCCGCGGATTTGGTCGCGGACGACGACCTGGCGCGCACCGCCAGCGAGTTCAATCGACGGCAGTCGGGCATCCCGCCCGGCGCGACGAAGGAGATCGCGTGAGCGAGAACGGCGTGAAGCTCGAAGGTGTCGAACTGCGGCGGATCGAGATGCCGCTGGTGTTTCCCTTCCGGACCTCGTTCGGAACGCAGACGACGAAGGACGCGCTGCTGCTGCGCGTCGTGACCTCGGAGGGCGAGGGGTGGGGCGAGTGCGTGACCGGACAGCACCCGCTGTACTCCTCCGAGTACACCGACGCCGCAGCCGACACGCTGCGGCGCTTCTTCGTGCCCGCCCTGGCGGCCGCCGGAGAGCTGCGCGCCAACACGGTCGCGCCGGTGCTGGCGCAGTTCCACGGCCACCGGATGGCGAAGGCGGCGCTCGAGATGGGCGTGCTCGACGCCGAGCTGCGCGCCCGCGGCGTCGGTCTCGCCGCGGAGCTCGGCGGGGTCCGCGAGCGGGTCGCCTGCGGCGTGTCCGTCGGGATCATGGACTCGATCGACGTGCTGCTGGAGCAGGTCGCCGGCTACGTCGACGCCGGCTACGTGCGCATCAAGCTCAAGATCGAGCCGGGCTGGGACGTCGAGCCGGTGCGCGCGGTGCGCGAGCGCTTCGGCGACGACGTGCTGCTGCAGGTCGACGCGAACGCCGCCTACACGCTCGCGGACGCGCGCCAGCTCGCCCGGCTCGACGACTTCGACCTCGTGCTGATCGAGCAGCCGCTGCCCGAGGACGACCTGCTCGGTCACGCCGACCTGGCGAAGCTCGTGCGCACGCCGATCTGCCTCGACGAGTCGATCGTCTCCGCGCGCTCCGCCGCCGACGCGATCCGCCTCGGCGCCTGCCGGATCGTCAACATCAAGGCCGGCCGGGTCGGCGGCTACCTCGAGGCCCGCCGGGTCCACGACGTCTGCGTCGCCCACGGCATCCCGGTCTGGTGCGGCGGGATGGTCGAGACCGGCCTCGGCCGCGCGGCGAACGTCGCGCTGGCGTCGCTGCCCGGCTTCGTGCTGCCCGGCGATACGTCGGGCTCGGACCGCTTCTACGCGAACGACATCACCGAGCCGTTCGTGCTCGAGCGCGACGGCCACCTGCCGGTGCCGACCGGCCCCGGGCTCGGCGTCGAGCCGTTGGCGGACCGGCTGCACGACGTCACCGCCTCGACGGAGTGGCTCGCGGCCTGATCCAGGCTGAGCGCGCCGGGGCGGCAGTTCGTACATACGGACGAATCGGTGCTCTAGCTGTCGTCCTGCGCCACCAACCGGCACCTCGGCCCGTCGAGTACCGTCGCCACGTGCTCTCGTCCGCTACTGAGCATCCGCGCGCAAGCATCGAGCGGGTCCTCGAAGACCTCGGCAGCACGCTGCTCGACGTCCTCTGCGGGGACGCCGACGCCCCCGGCGAGATCGAGGGGATCGTCATCCACGACCCCGCCGACGAGCCGGCCTGGTCCGGGCGCGCGCTCGTGCTCGGCGTCGGCGTCCACGAGCACGACCAGGTGGTCGCGCTGCTCGGCGCGCTGCGCTCGCGCGACTGCGCCGGGCTCGTGCTGCGCGCGCCGCTGGAGGTGACGCCCGCGATCGCCGCCGCCGCGCGCGACAGCGGCGTCACGGTCCTCGGGCTCGCCCAGGGCACCTCGTGGATGCAGCTGGCCGCGCTGCTGCGCTCGGTGCTCGCCCACGACGACTTCGGCAGCAGCGGCCAGGAGACGCTCGGCGGCGTCGTCTCCGGCGATCTGTTCGCGCTCGCCAACGCCGTCGCCGAGCTGCTCGACGCGCCCGTCACGATCGAGGACCGGCGCTCGCGCGTGCTGGCCTTCTCCGGCCGCCAGGACGAGGCCGACCCCTCCCGCATCGGCACGATCATCAACCGCGAGGTGTCGGTCGCACGGACGCGCGAGCTGGAGCAGCGCGGCATCTTCCGCGAGCTCTACCGCACCCGCGAGCCGTTGTTCGTCGAGCCGCCGGCCGACGGCCTGGAGGGCTTCACGATGCCGCGGGTGGCGCTCGCCGTCCGTGCCGGCGACGAGATCCTCGGCACGATCTGGGCCGCCGTCAGCACGCCGCTGTCGGCTGAGCGCACCACGACCTTCCGCGACATCGGCGCGCTGGTCGCCCTGCACCTGCTGCGCGAGCGCGCCGGCGCCGACGTCGAGCGCCGGCTGCGCGCCGACCTCGTCGCGACCGCGCTGGAAGGCGGCTCGGGCGCGGCGGAGGCCGCGAGACGGCTCGGGATCTCGCATCAGCAGCCGGTGATCGTGCTGGCCCTGTCGCTCGACGAGCGGACGACGCCTGCGACCGCCTCGCACGCCGAGCAGGTCGCCCGCCGCGGCCGCATCGCCGACGCGCTCGCCATGCACCTGACGGTCGCCGCGCCGGGCTCGACGACCGCGCTCGTCGGCGACGTCGCCTACGGGATCGTGCCCGCCGGTGGCACGCCCGCCGACGCGGAGCGCAGCGCCGCACGGCTCGCCAACGAGTTCCTCGAGCGCACCAGCAAACAGGGCCGTGCGGCGATCGGCATCGGCACGGTCGCCGAGGACGCCGACGCGCTGGCGCACTCGCGCGAGGGCGCCGACCGTGCGCTGCGGGTGGTGCGCTCCAAGCGCAGCGAGCGACATGTCGCGTGCATCGGCGACGTCGACTTCGACGCGCTGCTGCTCGAGTTCGGCGACATGATGACCGTGCGCGGGACGACCGTCGGCGGACCGGTCGCGCGGCTGGCCGAGTACGACGCGAAGCACCGCACCAACCTGCTCGAGACGCTGCAGGCCTGGCTGAACGCCTTCGGCAACGTGATCGAGGCGTCGCAGGCGATGTGGGTCCACCCCAACACCTTCCGCTACCGGCTGCGGCGCGTGGTCGAGGTCGGCCAACTCGACCTCGGCGACGCCGACACGCGACTGTCCGTGATGCTGCATCTGCGCGTGCTCTCCGATCCAGGCTGAGCCAGCGGGCCCGGTGGTGGCACCGACCAGCGGCGGCCGTCGCGACTCGTCCGCACGGACGAACTTCGGCCGCAGCCGCGCTGGCACCATCGGTCGTATGTCGTGCACAGAGGAGATTCGATGCCGCGCCGCTTGACGATCGAGGACCTCACCGCGGTCGCGGTGCCCGAGCAGCCGGCGCTGTCGCCGGACGGAACGCGGATCGCGTACGTGCTGCGGACGACCGACCTCGACCGCGACTGCGACGTGCGGTGCCTGTGGCAGGCCGGCGTCGACGAAGGCGAGCCCGCGCCGCTGACGGACGGGCCGGCCGACTCCGCCCCCGCGTTCTCGCCCGACGGCTCGCGGCTCGCGTTCCTGCGCGCCGACGAGGGCCCGGCGCAGCTGTGCCTGCTCGGCGACGACGGCGCCCCGACGCCGCTGACGACGCTGACGCTCGGCGCCGGCACGCCGGCGTGGAGCCCGGACGGCACCACGATCGCGTTCAGCGCACCGGTCGACCTGGCCGCCGTCGCGGGCGAGGACGACGCCGCGCGCGAGCGACGCGCCCAGGCGCCGATCGTCGCCGACCGGCTCGACTACTTCGCCGAGGGCCAAGGCCTGCGGCGCGCGGTCCGGACGCACGTGCACGTCGTCGACGTCGCCTCCGGCGTCTGCCGACGCCTCACCGACGGCGACTGGGACGCCGGCGCTCCGGCCTGGTCGCCCGACGGACGGCAGCTCGCGTTCCCGGCCGCGACCGCTCCCGACGCCGACCTCACCCGCCGCCGCGTCGCCTGCACGGTCGAGGTCGTCGCCACGAACGCCGACGGCCGATTCCCGCCGCTCCGGGAGATCTCCTCCGCCGACGGCTGGAGCGGGCCCCTGACGTGGAGCGAAGACGGCGCCGCGCTGCTGCTCGTCGGCACCGAGGGGCCGCCCAACCAGCACTACTCGCTGCTGCGCGTCGCGATCGCCGACGGCGTCGCCCGCAACCTCTCGGCGCCGCTCGACCGCAACGTCATGTTCGGCACGCCGGGCTATCCCGGCGCCCATCCGCGCACGGCCGGCGACGGCGCGACCGTCCTCTTCTGCGCGACCGACCGCGGCGACACGCACCTCTTCGCGGTCACGGCGGCGAACGGGACGCCGACGACCGTCGTCGGCGGCACCGGCCGCTGCGTCAACGGCCTGTCGGTCGCCGCCGGCCGCGCCGCCTTCGTGCTCTCGACCGGCGACTCGCTCGGCGAGATCGCGACCGTCGAGCTGGCGAGCGGCGTCGAGTCGGTCCACACCGACCACCGGGCCGCGCTCGGCGACGTCGTCCCCTACGCACGCGAGCCGCGCAGCTTCCGCATCAGCGACGGCACCGCCGTCGAGGGCTGGCTGATGCGGGACCCCGCGACCGCCGGCCCGAGCCCGCTGCTGCTCGACGTCCACGGCGGACCGCACAACTCCTGGAACGGCCGGCTCGACGAGGTCCACCTCTACCACCAGGAGCTGGTGGCCCGGGGCTGGACCGTCCTGGTGCTCAACCCGCGCGGCAGCGACGGCTACGGCGAGGACTTCTACACCGGCGCGATCGGCGGCTGGGGCGTCGAGGACGCGAACGACTTCCTCGAGCCGCTCGACCAGCTCGTCGCCGAGGACGTCGCCGACCCCGAGCGACTGGCCGTCACCGGCTACAGCTACGGCGGCTACATGGCCTGCTTCCTCACCAGCCGCGACCAGCGCTTCGCCGCAGCCGTCGCCGGCGGCACGATCAGCGACGTGACGAGCACCGCCGGCACGGCCGACAACCGCCGCGGTCTGAGCGAGGAGTTCGGCGGGCGCCCGTGGGAGGACCGCACGCGCTACCAGGAGCAGTCGCCGCTGACGCGCGTCGAGCACGTCCACACGCCGACGCTGGTGCTGCACGGCGAGCACGACGTGCGCTCCCCGCTCGGCCAGGCGCAGCAATGGCACACGGCGCTGCGCGAGCTCGGCGTCCCGACCCAGCTCGTGCTCTACCCCGGGGCCACCCACGGGTTCATCCTCAACGGACGACCGTCGCACCGGCTCGACTTCAACCGCCGGGTCCGCGACTGGGTCCTCCAGTACGCGAGCTGACATGCACGTCGACGAGATCCTCCTGCAGACGGGCCTCGGCTCGTTCCCCAACGACGACCAGGCCGCGATCCGCCGCGGCGCCACCCGCGACGGGCACTTCTACGCGGGTCCGCCGGCGACCGCCGGGTACGGCCGCGTCCGCCAGGCCAGCCGGTCACTCGGCGTGATGCTGGTGCTCGAGGACGGCAGCGTCGTCCACGGCGACGGCGTCTCGGTCCAGTACGCCGGGGCCGGCGGCCGCGAGCCGGTGCTCGGCGCCGACGCCGAGAGCGTCTTCGGGCCCGCGCTGCGCGCGGCCTTCGTCGGCGCCGACGTCTCGTCATTCCGCGCCTCCAGCGAGCGGCTGAGCCTGCTGGAGCTGCCACGCGCGGTCCGCTACGGCGTCAGCCAGGCACTGCTGGCCGCAGCCGCGGCGACGGCGCGCGTGACGATCGCCGAGACCGTCGCCGCCGAGTACGACACCGGCGCGCCGATCCGCGCGGTGCCGCTGTTCGCCCAGTCGGGCGAGGACCGGCGCGGCGCCGTCGATCGCATGATCCTGCGGCGCGTCGACGAGCTGCCGCACGGGCTGATCAACAACGTCGCGCTCGTCGGCCACGACGGTCGGGAGCTGGCCGCCTACGTCGGCTGGATCCGCGAGCGCGTCCTGACCCACCGCGACGGGCCCGACTACGAGCCGACGCTCCACCTCGACTGCTACGGCACGCTCGGCGAGGCGTTCCCGTCGCTGCCGGCGTGCGCGAGCTACATCGCCCGCCTCGGCGAGCTGGCGGCGCCGCTGCGGCTGCGGATCGAGCAGCCCGTGCAGTCCGACTCCCGCGCCGAGCAGATCGAGGTCCTGGCGCGACTGCGGCAGCTCCTGCGCGACGCCGGCTCCGGCGTCGAGCTGGTCGCCGACGAGTGGTGCAACACGCTCGACGACGTGCGCGCCTTCATCGCGGGCGACGCCGCCGACATGCTCCAGGTCAAGCTGCCGGACGTCGGCGGACTCGACGACTCGATCCGCGCGCTGCTGGCCTGCAAGGAGGCGGGCGTCGCCGCGTACTGCGGCGGCTCCTGCACCGAGACCGAGCGCTCGGCCCAGGTCGCGGCCGGCGTCGCGATCGGCGTCGACGCCGACCTGCTGCTGGCGCGGCCCGGGATGGGCGTCGACGAGGCGGTCATGGTCACGCGCAACGAGATGCAACGCACCGTCGCGCTCGCGCGGACGCGGAGCGGCGCGCGATGACCGGCCTCGACGACATCCGGGTGATCGCGATCGAGCAGTACGGCGCGGGCCCGTTCGGCAGCCTCCACCTCGCCGAGCTCGGCGCCGACGTGATCAAGGTCGAGGACGCCCGCACCGGGGGTGACATCGGCCGTTCCGTACCGCCCTTCCAGGAGGCCGACGACAGCCTCTTCTACCAGTCGTTCAACCGCAACAAGCGGAGCATCGCGCTCGACCTCGCGACCGAGAGCGGCCAGGCGGTGCTGCGGAGGCTGGTCGCCGTCTCCGACGGCGTGCTGCACAACCTGCGCGGCGACGTGCCGGACAAGCTCGGCCTGCGCTACGCCGACCTCGCCGTCAGCAACGAGCGGATCGTCGTCTGCTCGCTGTCGGGGTTCGGGATGACCGGCGCCCGGCGCGCGCAACCGGCCTACGACTACGTCGTGCAGGGCCTCGCCGGCTGGATGGACCTGACCGGCGAGCCCGACGGCCCGCCGGCCAAGAGCGGCCTCTCGCTGGTCGACTACTGCGGCGGCGTCGTCGCCGCGATGTCGCTGCTGGCGGGCGTCCACGTCGCCCGCCGCGACGGCGTCGGCGGCGACTGCGACCTCAGCCTCTTCGACACCGCGATCGCGATGCTCTCGTACCCCGCCACCTGGTACCTGACCCGCGGCCACGAGACGACCCGCCGCGCCCGCTCGGCGCATCCGTCGGTGGTCCCGTTCGGCGCCTTCCCGACCGCCGACGGCTGGCTGATGCTCGCCTGCGTCAAGAACAAGAACTTCGTCAGCCTCGTCGAGGTGCTGGGGGTGCCGGAGCTGGCCGCCGACCCGCGCTTCGCGACGATGCAGGCGCGCCGCGACCACCACGACGAGCTGGTCCCGCTGCTCGACGCCGCGCTGCGTCGAGGTACGACCGCCGATTGGATCGCACCGCTGGAGGCGGTCGGGGTCCCCTGCGGCCCCGTCAACACGCTCGCCGAGGCGCTCGAGGAGCCGGTCACGCGGGAGCGCGACATGATCGTCGAGACCCCGCACGAGCGCTTCGGGACCGTCCGCCACGTCCGCACCGCCGGCCGCGCCTGGTGGCCGGCCCCGGAGCCGCGGCGCGCGCCGCAGTTGGGCGAGCACCGCGACGAGCTGCTGCGCGAGCTGCTGGGCTGCGACGCGGAGGCGATCGACGCACTCGCGCGTGCCGGCGCCTTCGGCGAGTCGGCGTGACCACCCCCGACAGCGCGGCGGTCGCCCGCACCCGCGCCAGCCTGGCGCGGATCGACGCGCTCGACGGCGACCTGCGGGCCTGCCTGCTCGTCCGCCGCGAGGCGCTCGCGGAGGCGGCGACTGTCGACCCGGCCGCGCCGCTGGCCGGCTGGACGCTCGCCGTCAAGGACAACACCGACGTGGCCGGCACCGCCACGACCGACGGCCTCGCGCCGCCTCATCCCGCGCCGGCAGCGGCCGACGCGACCGCCGTGCGGCGCCTGCGCGCCGCCGGCGCCGTGATCGTCGCGAAGGCCAACCTCGAGCAGCTGAGCTTCGGCGCCACCACCCAGAACCGGTGGTGGGGATCCTGTCGCAACCCGTGGGACCGCGACCGCATCCCGGGCGGCTCGAGCGGCGGCAGCGCCACCGCGGTCGCCGCCGGGCTGGTCGACGCCGCGCTCGGCACCGACACCGGCGGTTCGCTGCGCAACCCGGCGTCGTTCTGCGGCGTCAGCGCGCTGCGCCCGACCCACGGCCTGGTCCCGGTCGCGGGCGTCACGCCGCTGAGCCCGAGCATGGACGTCGTCGGCCCGCTCGCGCGCAGCGTCGCCGAGCTGCGCCCACTGATGCGCGCGCTCACCGGCGGACGTCTCGCCCCCACCGCCGATCCGACGCTCGCCGGCATCGTCGTCGGCGTCCCCGAGCGCTGGTTCCTCGACGAGCTGGAGCCCGCCGTCGCGACCTCCTTCGACGCGCTGCTGGAGCTGCTGCGCGCGCACGGCGCGCGACTGCGGCCGCTCGCGCTCGACGGCGTCGCCGACGTCCCGGAGGCGATGGCCGCGCTGCAGAACTCGGAGGCGGCCCGGAGCCTGCGCCCGTGGTGGGACGACCCGCGGCTGGAGCCCGGCATCCGCGACCGGATCGAGCTCGGACGCGCGGTCGACGGCCATGCGCTCATGCGTGCCGAGCGCGTCGCGGACGCCTGGCGCCGGACCGTCGCCGACGCGCTCGCGCAGGTGACCGTCGTCGCGACGCCCGCGACGCCGTTCACCGCCCCCGCGATCGCCGCCGACGACCTCGTTGCCCTCAGCCGCCGCATCAACCGCTGCACCGGCGTCTGGCCGCTCGCCGGCGTGCCGGCGTTGAGTCTGCCGCTGGCGCTCTCGCCGCAACGGCTGCCGATCGGGGGCCAGCTCGTCGGCGCCCGCGGCGACGACGACCGCCTGCTCGCGATCGGCGCGGCCGTCCAGGCCGTCAGCGACTGGCACCGGCAGACGCCGCCGGCCTGATCGTCGGCACCGCCGCCAGCAGCCGCTGCGTGTACTCCTCCTGCGGGTCGTCGATCACCTGCTGCGCCGGGCCGGACTCGACCAGCCCGCCGCGGTGCATCACCGCGATCGTGTCGGCGAGGTAGCGCACGACCGCGAGGTTGTGCGAGATGAAGAGCACGCCGACGGCCGTCTCGCGCTGGATCTCGCGCAGCAGGTTGAGCACCGCGCCCTGGACGGAGACGTCGAGCGCGGAGGTGATCTCGTCGGCGATCAGGATCTCCGGACGGGCCGCGAGCGCCCGCGCGATCGCGACGCGCTGACGCTGACCGCCCGACAACTGGCGCGGTCGCAGCCGGCCGCACTCGGGATCGAGCCGCACCAGCTCCAGCAGCCGCCGCACCTCGGCGGCGCGGCCGGCGCGCGAGATCGTGCGGTCGGCGGCGACGCCCTCGGCGATCGAGTCGCCGACGCTCATCCGCGGATCGAGCGACGCGTACGGGTCCTGGAAGACGAACTGCACCCGTCTGCGCAGGTCGCGCAGGGCGCGCCGGCCGGCCTGGCCGCTCGTCGGCACCGGCGCCCCGTCCCAGACGATCTCGCCGGCCGTCACCGGCACGAGCCCGACGATCGCGCGCGCGAGCGTCGACTTGCCCGACCCGGACTCGCCGACGAGGCCGACGACCTCGCCGGAGCCGACGCTGAGGCTGACGCCGTCGACGGCCGTCAAGGCATGACTGCCGTGACCGAACCGCACGACCAGATCGCGCACTTCCAAGACGCTCATCGCGTTCTCCCTGCTGTCGTCGACTCGGACGCCGGGGGCGAGCCCGGCTTGGGTGCGGGCGCGCTGCGCGGATGCCAGCAGGCGACCCGCTGCCCCTCGGCCGCGACCAACGGCGGCGGCACCGCATGGCAGTGCTCGTCGGCGAAGCCGCAACGGGCGGCGAAGGCGCAGCCGGCCGGCATCGCGGCGAGCTCGGGCGGCCGCCCGGGGATCGTCGCCAGCGGCTGCTCGCGGTCGGTGCTCATGTCGGGGATGCTCGCGACCAGCGCGCGCGTGTAGGGATGGGCCGCCTCGTGCAGCCGGGAGACCGGCAGGTCCTCGACGATGCGACCGCCGTACATCACCAGCACGCGCGTCGCGATCTCGGCGATCACGGCGATGTCGTGGCTGATCAGCAGCACGCCCGCGCGACGCTCGTCGCGCACCTTGCGCAGCAGCTCCAGCACCTCGCGCTGGACGGTCACGTCGAGCGCCGTCGTCGGCTCGTCCGCGACGACCAGGACCGGCTCGGCCATCAGGCCCATGCCGATCGCCGCGCGCTGGCGCATGCCGCCGGAGAACTCCTGCGGATACTGGCGCGCACGTCGGCCGGGATCGGAGATCTGGACCGCCCGCAGCCGGTCGACGGCGCGCTCGTGCGCCGCCGCGCGGCTCATGCCCTGGTGGACCTCGGAGACCTCGGCGAGCTGGCGGCCGACCCGCAGCGCCGGGTTGAGCGCCGACATCGGGTCCTGGAAGACCATCGCCAGCGACGTCCCGAGGAAGCGCTCGCGTGCCGCGGGCGGCAGCTCGCGCAGCGCGCTGCCGGCCAGCTCGTGCACGTCCGCGCGCGCGACGCCGGGATACGAGGTCAGCTCGCTGATCGCGAGTGCCGTCAGGCTCTTGCCCGAGCCGGACTCGCCGACCACGCCGACGATCTCGCCCGCGCCGACGGTCAGCGACACGCCCGCGACCGCCGTCAGCGTCTCGTCCGGGCCCGGGAACCTGACCGTCAGGTTCTCGATCCGCAGCACGTCGTCGGCGCCGGCGCGGCCGAGCTCGTCGCGCTCCGTTGCGGCGGGCTCCTCGGCGGCATCGTGGGCCGGCCGCCGACCACCAGCCGGCTGCCCGGAGACCAGCTGCGTCAGCAGCTCCCCGGCGAACACGAAGGTCATCGCGGCGAGCATGATCCCGATGCAGGGCGCGAGCGCGGCAGCCGGATTGACGTAGATGTTGGGGAGCCCGTCCGACAGCAGCCGGCCCCAGTCGTAGTCGGGCGGCTGCACGCCGAAGCCGAGGTAGGAGAGCGCCGAGAGCCCGAGCAGCGCCACGCCGACCTGCGTCGTCGCGTTGACGAGCAGCGGCTCGGCGATGTTCGGCAGCACGTGACGCCGCAGGATCCGCTGCCGCGAGACGCCCAGCAGCCGGGCCGCCGAGATGTAGTCCGAGCGGGCGATGCCGCTGGCGACCGTGTGGGTCAGGCGCGCGAACGAGGGCGCGATCCCGACCGCGAGCGCGAGCACCGCGCCACGCGCGCCGACACCGAAGACGAGCGACAGGAAGAGCGCGAGCAGCAGGCCCGGGAAGGCGATCGCGAGGTTGAAGCTCGCGACGATCAGCCGGCCCAGCCGGCGCCCGACGACCAGCGGCAGGGAGCCGACGATCACGCCGACGCCGGTGCCGAGCAGCGTCGCCAGCAGTGCCAGCTCGAGCGACAGGCGGCTCGCGACGAGGGTGCGCGCGAGCACGTCGCGGCCGAGCGCGTCGGTGCCGAACGGGTGCGCGCCCGACATGCCCGACTGGATCGCGTCGACATCGGTCGCGACGGCCCGTCCGCCGAACAGCAGCGGCCCCAGGACCGCAGCCACCAGCAGCAGGGCCAGCAGGGCGACGGTGACGATCCCGAGCGGGCTGCGGAGTCGGTGGGGATAGGTCGGAAGTCTGGACATGCCTCAGCTGTCTCGGATCGTGGAGCGGGGGTCGACGAGCGCGATCAGGACGTCGACCGCGAGGTTGATCAGCAGCACCGCCGAGCCGAAGAAGAGCGCGACGGCCTGCACGACCGGGAAGTCGGTCGCAAGCACCGAGTGGACGAGCTCCTGGCCGATCCCGGGCCAGGCGAAGACGTTCTCCACCAGCACGGTGCCGGCCAGCAGGCCGGTCAGGACGAGGCCACCGACCGTCAACGTCGCGGTGAGGATGTTCGGCAGCGCGTGACGGACGTAGAGCAGCCGCGCCGGTAGTCGCTTCGAGCGCGCCGTCCGCATGTAGTCCTCGTCGAGCACGCGCTGCGTCTCGGCGCGGACGATCCGCGCGAGGTAGGCGATCGACCCCGCCGACAGGGCGAGCACCGGCAGCACGTAGGAGTCGGCGCCGCTCTGCCCGGCGACCTGGAAGAGCCCGAGCGTGACCGCGAAGACGAAGACGAGCCCGACCGCGAGCACGTAGTCGGGAATCGACAGCAGCACCCCGGTCACCGCGGCGAAGCCGAGGTGCGCCTTCCGCCGCTTGCCGTCGCGCGTCATGATCGCGACGACGATCCCGGCGGGAATCGCGACGGCGATCACGAACACGAACGCGAGGCTGCCGAGCGCGATCGTCGACGGCAGCCGCTGCGCCATGACCTCCTGCACGGGCGTGTCGCTGATCAGCGACACGCCCAGGTCCCCACGCAGGACCCCGCCGATGTAGTCGACGTACTGCTGCCAGATCGAGCGGTCGAGCCCGAGTCGGTGTCGCGCGGCCTCGATCACCTCCGGCGAGGTCTTGATGCCCAGCGCGGAGCGGACGGGATCACCCGGCAGCGCATGGACCATCAGGAAGCACGCGGTGACGAGCAGGAACATCGACACGACGAAGCGCCCGAGCCGCCGCACGAAGAAGGCGGGCCACGGATGCTCGGCGGCGAGCCGCTGCAGCGCTGCGGGAGACGTCAGGATCGGCATCGTAGGGGCTTCGTCAGTCGTCCAGCGCGCGCAGCGACGTGGGCACGAAGAGGTGCGCCCGGACGTCGAACTTCACGCCGTTGCCCCAGTACAGGAAGGGCTTCGTCGAGATCGGCGTGATGTCGGCGTCCTTCATCAGCGCCGACTCGGCGCCGTTCCAGTCGGCGCAGCCGGCGGTGCCGGCGAGCCTGCGCGCTCGGGCGGTGAGCTCGTCGTAGCGGGCGTTGCGGAAGTGGCCGAAGTTGTTGCCCTCCGTCGGCGACGGCCCCGACATGAACGGCACCAGGGTCTCCGGGTTGTTGACGCCGAGACCGATCAGCGTGGCGCTCCAGCGGCCCTTGCCGAAGACGACGGCCGAGGTCTGGTCGAACGACTGCTCGCTCAGCCGGACGTCGGCGCCGAGCTTCCTCCAGGCGTCGGCGATGAACTCGGCGCTGGCGGCCGTCGTCGCGTCCTCGTTGGGGTAGACGAACAGGACCGCCAGGCGCTTGCCGTCCTTGCTGCGGATGCCGCCGGCGCCGGCGGTCCAGCCGGCGGCGTCGAGCGCGGCCGCGGCGCCCTCGGGGTCGTGGGCGGGCGTGAAGCCCTTCATGGTGTCGCCGGTGCAGATCTTCGGGTCGGCGATCAACCCGTTGGCCGGCTTGCCGAGCCCCGCCGAGTCGACCTTCGCGAGCGCCGGCAGGTCGAGCGACGCGATCAGCGCGCGGCGCACCGCGACGTCGGCGACGGCCTCACCGTCGGACTCGTTGAACGCGATCTCCTGGCCGATGAACTGCCCGCCGGCGGAGTGGAGCCCGGCCGCCCTCAACCGCGTGGTGTCGCTGCCCGAGACGTTCGCGGCGTTGAGCTGACGGCTGAGCAGCAGGTTGGCCGTCGTCGTCGGGCTCGTGACGACTCTGAAGGTGACCTTGGCCGGCATGCCCGCAACGTCGGTCCTGGCGCCCTCGGGCCCCCAGGCGTAGCCCTCGCGCAGCTCGTATTCGTAGTGATCGCCCGGCACGGCCTTCTTCAGCACGTACGGTCCGGAGCCGATCGTCGCCCGCTTCAGCCCGCCTCGCTCGTCGAGGCCGGCTTTGCAGACGAGCGGCAGCTCGGCGATGTTCTGCATGAAGAACGGCGCGTCACTCGCGAGCCTCACGGTGACGACGTCACCGTCGACGGTCGCCTTGGCGCCGGCCGGCACCTTGGCACCGGCCATCGGCGACTCGTTCTTGGGATCAGCCACCCAGTTGACGTTGTCCGCGACGACCGCCGCGTCGAGCGTCGAGCCGTCGGCGCAGGTGACGCCGCTGCGCACGGTGAGGGCGTACGACTTGTCGCCCGCCTTCCACGACGTCACCACCGACGGGACGACCTTGCCGCCGTCCTGCAGCTTGACGGGGGTGTCGTAGCCGAACGCGGCGAGCAGCTGGTTGTCGCCGCTCACCGAGCGCTGCGGGTCGAGGCTGCCTGGGTCCGACTGGAGCGCGAAGCTGATCGACGCGCCCTCGGCGAGCTTGGAGGAGCCTGACCCGCCGCCGCTCTCGCTCCCGCATCCTGCGAGCGCGATAGCGGCCGCGCCGATCGCCGTCGCGGCGATTCCACCGTGCGTACGGACATGCTTCATGAGGCGTTCTTCCTGTCGTGGCCGACCGGCGAGGGCAGCGACCGTTCCTTCCCCGCCGTGACGAGGAGGGCAAAGCTATAGAGCGGAGTCACTGGGTCACCGTGTCGTGCGTGTGGACTGCATCTCGGTCTGTGAGTGGTGCAGCCGGCGCGGGGCGATCTGCCTCGGCGGCTGTCCGGATCAAGTGGTGGGCGAGCATCCGCGTGCCGTTCCCGTTGGCTCCTTGGCGCCATGCCGGAGTCGCGGCGGGCCGCATCGTCGTGACGCCCAGGTCGACGTGGGCCCACGGCGCTCCGCCGGTGAAGCGGCGCAGGTACAGCGCCGCCAGGACGGCGTTCGGGGGATACGGCATCGACGGATCGAAGTTGCGCTGGTCGGCGACGTCGGAGGCGAGCCGGCGGGCGTAGGCGTCCCACAGCGGCAGCTGCCAGCCCGGCTCGCCGGCGGCCGCGCCGGCCTCGAGCAGCTGGCCGACGAGCCGCTGATCGCTGCCGAGGACGGCCCACACGTCGGTGCCCAGGCCGGTGCGCGAGGAGAGCGTGGCGAGGTCGATCAGCTGCGCCGGCCCCGATTCGGCCGCGTAGGCGAGCGCGTCGCTGAGGACGAGCCGGCCCTCGCAGTCGGTGTCGACGACCTCGGTCGTGAGCCCGTTGCGATGACGGACGACGTCACCAACCCGCAGCGCCGCCCCGCCCGGCATGTTCTCCGCGCAGGCGAGGTAGGCGCGCACGTGCGTCGGCAGGCCGAGGCGGTCGGCGGCGATCAGCGCGCCGACGATGCTCGCCGCGCCGCTCATGTCGCCCTTCATCATCAGCATGTCGACGCTCGGCTTGAGCGACAGACCGCCGGAGTCGAACGTGATCCCCTTGCCGACGAGCGCCAGGTGGGGCAGGTCGCGGTCGCCACGCTCCAGCTCGATCAGCAGCGGCGGGTTGGCGCTGCCCGCGCCGACCGCGACGAGCCCGCCGAAGCGTCCGTCGGCCAGTGCCTGAACCTCGATCGTCTTGACCGTGAATCCGTGCGCGGCGCCGAGCGCGCGACAGCGCTCCGCCAGGGCCAGCGGCGGCAGGTCGCCGCCGGGCGTGTTGGCGAGGTCGCGCACGACGCCGGTCGCGGCGCCGACGATCGCGGCCGTCTCGACCGCCGCCGGGTCGCAGCCCCACATCACGACCTCCTCGCCGCGCGCGGGCTCGGGGTCGGAG
This sequence comes from Patulibacter ginsengiterrae, assembly GCF_056269115.1. Lineage (NCBI taxonomy): Bacteria > Bacillati > Actinomycetota > Thermoleophilia > Solirubrobacterales > Patulibacteraceae > Patulibacter > Patulibacter ginsengiterrae. Next base: position 54,420 of record NZ_JBWDOG010000005.1, on the reverse strand, counting down.
CGGAAGCCGTCGTAGCCGTAGGCGCCCATCGACCAGCTCTCGGTCACGGCGCCCGCGGTCGTGTGGTCCGACGGACGAGCGAGTGCGAGCAGGCTCGCGCAACGGCGCCGCCGCGCAACCCGCCCGGCGACCATCGCCGCGACGCGCAGCTCCTCGATCTCCGCCTCGCCGGTGGCGGCGTCGGGCGCGCCGACGCAGACCAGCAGCAGGTCGGCGCCGTCGTCGCGCGCACCGACCCAGCAATGCTCGCCGGCGTCGCGCAGCCTGAAGCGCACGGCGATCGCCGGCAGGTCGCCACCGGCCGCCGCGACGACGGCCCCGGGCAGTGCTCCGTCGGCGAAGACGGGAACGATGACCGCGTCGAGGCGCTGCTCCTCCAAGGGTCTCGTGGATGTCGTGTACCGCATGTCGCCAAGCTAGATCGCGTCGCAGCGGCGGTGTCTGTCGTCTCGCACGCGTTGCGGCGCCCAACTTCGGCGGCTGGCACGAACACCCGTCGCAGCGGCGCCGGCAACCTCTGGTGCGATGACGACGAGCGCCATGACCAAGCCGGATCCCGCCGCGCTGCTGGCCGCGCTGCGCGCCGCCCTGCCCGCGATCGTGGACGGGATCGAGACGCTCGTGGCGTGCGAGTCGCCCTCGCGCGACCTCGCCGCGGTGAGACGCAGCGCCGAGGTCGCCGCCGCCGTCGGTGCCGACCGGCTCGGCGTCGCGCCCGAGCTGCTGCAGATCGACGGCTGCACCCACCTCCGCTGGCGCTTCGGCCAGGGGCCGCGCCGCGTGCTGCTGCTCGGCCACCACGACACCGTCTGGCCGCTGGGCACGCTCGAGCGGCTGCCGGCCGTCACGCGCGACGGCGTCCTGCGCGGGCCCGGCTGCCTCGACATGAAGGCCGGCGTCGTGATCGCGCTGCACGCGCTGTCGGCGCTCGCCGCGGGCACCGGCGTCGACGCGCTCGACGGCGTGACGCTGCTGGTCACCGGCGACGAGGAGATCGGCTCGCCGACCTCGCGCGCGCTGATCGAGGACGAGGCGCGCGGCTGCCGTGCGGCGCTCGTGCTCGAAGCGGCGGCCGACGGTGCGCTGAAGCTGGAGCGCAAGGGCCGCGCGCACTACGAGATCGCGATCGCAGGCCGCGCCGCCCACGCCGGCCTGGAGCCGCAGCTGGGCGTCAACGCCGCGATCGAGCTGGCCCACCAGCTGCTCGCGGTCGAGCGGCTCGCCGATCCCGCCGCCGGCACGACCGTCACCCCCAGCCTCGTGCGCGCCGGCAGCTCGGCCAACACCGTGCCCGACGCGGCCGCGTTCAGCGTCGACGTCCGCGGCGTCGCGCGCGATGAGCTGGAACGGGTCGATGCCGCGATCCGGCGACTCGCGCCCGTGCTGCCCGGAGCCAAGCTCGAGGTCGTCGGCGCGATCGACCGTCCGCCGCTGGAGCGCGCCGCCTCGGAGTCGCTGTTCGCGCTGGCCGCTGAGCTGGCGCCCGCCGTCGGCCTCGACGACCTGCGCGGCGTCGCCGTCGGCGGCGGCTCCGACGGCAACCTGACGGCCGCGCTCGGCATCCCGACGCTCGACGGCCTCGGCGCGGTCGGCGCCGGTCTTCACGCCGAGCACGAGCACGTCCTCGTCGAGGAGCTGCCGCGCCGCACAGCGCTGGTGGCGTTGCTGATCGCCCATCTGCTGCAGGAAGAGCTGTGATGACCGCTGCCGATCAACCGACGACCTTCGCCGGTGCCGCCGAGGCAGCACTGCGAGAGGCGCAACAGGCGGCGCGCGCCGCCGGCGTGGAGGTCCGCGAGATCACGCTGATCGACGAGCTGGAAGCGGTCAGCGTGCTGCTGTCGCAGGTGTGGAACCGCACCGCCAGCGGCCGGATCGTGCCGACCGACCTGCTCAAGGCGCTGTCGAAGGCGCACAACTACATCGCCGGCTGCTTCCTCGACGGCAGGCTGGTCGGCGCGACCGTCTCGTTCTTCGCGCTGCCGGCGATGAACACGCTGCACAGCCACATCACCGGCGTGATCGGCCGGGAGCGCGTGCCGGGCGCCGGCTACGCGCTCAAGCTCCACCAGCGCGCGTGGGCGCTCGCGCACGACGTCGAGAGCGTCACCTGGACGTTCGATCCGCTCGTGCGGCGCAACGCGCACTTCAACTTCAACAAGCTCGGGGTGCGCGCGGCCGAGTACCTGCCGAACTTCTACGGCGCGATGCAGGACGACCTCAACACCGGGGACAGCGATCGCCTGCTGGTCGCCTGGGACATGAACGCCGAGGCGGGAGGCGGGGAAGCGGCCGTCGACGGGCGCGTACCGGAGCTCGCGCTGGCGGTCGCCGACGACGGCCGGCCGCGCCACGTCCCCTGCTCCGATCGGCGGCGGCTGCTCGCGGTTCCGCCCGACGTCGAGCGGATGCGGGTCCAAGCGCCGGAGCTGGCGCAGGAGTGGCGGCTGGCGCTGCGCGACACGCTCGGCACGGCGCTCGCCACCGGCGGCCGCGTCGCCGGCTTCCGCCAGCACGAGGGCTACGTGATCGAGATGGGAGAACGATGAACGCGTCCGGTGTCCTCGAGATCTGTCGACGGCTGATCGCCATCGACACCAGCAACTACGGACAGGGCCGCGCCGAGGGCGAGCGCGCCGCCGCCGACTACGTCGTCGGGCTGCTGCGCGAGGCCGGCTACGAGCCGGTCGTGCACGAATCGACGCCGGACCGGACCAACGTCGTGCTGCGGGTGCCGGGTGCCGCGCGCGAGCTTCCCGGGCTACTCGTCCACGGCCATCTCGACGTCGTCCCCGCCGAGGCCGCTGACTGGTCGGTCCCGCCGTTCGCCGGCGAGGTCCGCGACGGCTGGCTCTACGGCCGCGGCGCGATGGACATGAAGGACATGGTCGCGATGATGCTCGCGACGCTGCTCGACTGGGCGCGCGAGGGAACCAGACCGCAGCGCGACGTCGTCTTCGCCTTCACCGCCGACGAGGAGGACGACGGCCAGCTCGGCGCCGAGTTCCTCGTCGACGAGCACGCGGACCTGTTCACCGGCGTCACGGCAGCGATCGGCGAGTCCGGCGGCGCGCCGGTCGACGTCGTCGCGGCCAACGGCGCGACCCGACGCTTCTATCCGGTCGCGGTCGCCGAGCGCGGCTCGCTCCACATGTCCGTCCGCGCGACCGGAACCGCCGGCCACGGCTCGGTGCGGAACGACGACAACGCGGTCGCCCATCTGGTCGCCGGTCTCCAGCGCGTCGCCGCGCACGCCTGGCCGCTGTCGTTGATGCCGCCCGTGCGTGCGCTGCTGGAGCAGGCGACCGCGACGCTCGGGATCGACGACGCCGAGCTCGACTCCGAGGCCGGCATCGAGGCCGTGCTCGGACGGCTCGGACCGCTGCGCGCCTTCGTCGAGCCGACGCTGCGCTGCTCGACCACGCTGACGGTGCTCGACGCCGGCACCAAGATGAACGTGATCCCGAGCGCTGCGCGCGGCGAGATCGACGTGCGCTCGCTGCCCGGCACCGACGCGGAGATGCTGCGCGTGATCGACGAGCTGCTCGGTCCGGCCGTCACCCGCACCCAGCTCTCCGACGGCCGCGCGATCGCTGCCCCGCCCGAGTCGCCCTGGTTCGACGCGATCCGCGTCACGATCGAAGCGGCCGATCCGGGCGCGACCGTCGTGCCCTTCTGCATGGCCGGCGGCACCGACGCCAAGCCGTTCTCCCGCCTCGGTCTCGCCTGCTACGGCTTCGCGCCGCGTGGACCAGACCCCGACGGCCGCGTCGCGGACGGGGCCCATGGCGTCGACGAGCGCATCCCGGTCGCGGCGCTCGAGGGCGGTCAGCGGATGCTGCGCGCCTTCCTCGAGACGGTTTGACCATGGAGACGCTGGTCGCCGGTGGACCGTTCTTCGAGCAGCTCGAGGTCGGCGACTGCTTCAGCGGCGCGCCCGGCATGACGCTGACCGAGGGCCTGGCCGCCCAGCATCAGGCGATCGTCGGCGATCGGCTGCCGCTCGCGCTCGACCGGCTCCTCGCGGCCCGCGTGCTGGGCGGCGACGCGGCGTTGGCCCACCCCGCACTGGTCTGCGACATCGCGATCGGCCAATCGACGCTCGTCACCCAGCGGGTCGTCGCGAACCTCTTCTACCGCGACCTGGTGTTCCACCGCGCACCACGGATCGGCGACACGCTGCGAACGGTCACCACCGTCACCGCGCTGCGCCAGAACCGACCACGCCCAGGCCGTGCGGCGACCGGGATGGCCGTGCTGCGGATCCGCACCGTCGACCAGGAGGGGCGCCGCGTGCTCGACTTCTCGCGCTGCGCGATGCTGCCGCTGCGAGACCCCGACGGCGTCACCTGCCGCGCCGACGACCTCGACGCGACGCCGACGGCGTTCGACCCCGCCGCGCTCAGCGCCGCGACCTCCGGCTGGGACCTCGACGCCTACCGCGATGCGACCCCCGGTCTGCACGCCGCCGACCTCGCTGCGGGCATGCGCTGGACGATCGGCGGCGACGTCGTCAGCAGCGCGCCCGAGCTGGCGCGGCTGTCGCTCAACATCGCGACCGCCCACCACGACGCGGACGCCGCCGGCGGACGCCGCCTCGTCTACGGCGGCCACACGATCGGGCTCGCGGCCGCCCAGGCGACGCGGGCGCTGCCGAGCCTCGTCACGATCGTCGCCTGGCACGGCTGCGACCACCTCGCCCCCGTCCACGAGGGCGACACGCTCGCCAGCGAGCTGGTGCTGGAGCGGCTCGACCCGCAGCCCACCGGCGGCGCGCTCGCGCACCTGCGCTCGCTCGCCGTCACCGGCCGCACCGACGTGCTCGACTGGCGTTTCGTCGCGCTGGTGGCCTGAGCGGCCCCAAGAGATCGCCCGTGAGCGCTTACCCAGCGCCAGTCGCGGTCGTCTTCACACCGAACCATTCGCGACCGCGCCGCCGGCTGCCCGATTGCCAGAACGACATCGAAACGAACCGGCCCGAATGGCAAAGCCAAGCCTTTCGATCGGCCGGGGCGATGCCTTCGCGAGGGTCCGCCAGAGGGCGCGCCGCACGCCGGGCTGCGGGGCGTGCTCCGGATACGAAGCGGCCACCGCAGGACCCAGCGGGCCGCTGCCGCCGGGGTCAGTCGGTGTAACGAAAGACCGAGGTGTCTCCGCCGGAGATGGTGGGCGGATCGGCGGCGGCGCGAGCCTGGCCGGCGTCAGGTGTCACCCCGTAGCGGTTTCGAGCTCCGAGGATCCGAGCGGTGTGCGGATCGATGAAGAGCTCGAACCGCGCGCGGCTCGTGCCACGCACCGTTTCGCTGGTCAGGGATGCGGCCGGCCGGCCGGCCGGGTCGATGGTGTGCGCGTTCACCTGGATGCCGGAGACGCCTGCGAGGGCTTCGTAGACGGCGGCTCGCACCTGCGGTGCGACCCCGGGTGCGGTCAGGACGTCGGATGCGTAGCCGAGAGCGAGCTGCGTTCTGTCCTGGCGACCGTACGCGTCGCGCAGACGAAACGCCTGCTCGGGGTCACCGCCTGTCGGGGCCTTCCCGGTTGCCCAGGACGCGATCGCACGGCGGGCCTCGTCCGGGTCCGTTGGGGCCGCCACCGGCTGCTGTCCCGTACGAACGACACCACTGAAGATCGTGCCGTAGGGCCGCCGCCAGGTCCGTCGTTCCGTGACGCGGTCGCCGATCCGGCGGGTGGTGATGCGGGCACCGCCATCGTCAGGTGCGGGTGTCCCGGCCATCTGCGGTACGGGCCGTTCGGGTGTGGTCGGCACCGGTCGGGTCGACTCGAGCGAGCCGTCGAACTCGGTGGCCGAAACGCGCTGAACGATCTTGCGGTTCTCGAACGAGTAGGCCGGCGTCCCTGGGGTCGAGGCCAGCGTGATCCGCTTCACCTCGACGTATCCGGAGAACCGACCGGCGACGGGGTTCTCCTCCGCGGTGTGGGCGGCCGCCTCCAAGACGCCGAGCTGGGGCAGCGCGGTGTCGTTCGGTGAAGCGATCACGATCACGAGCGTTGCCGCGAGCACACCGGTCGTGAGCACGCCCGCGGGGATGGCCCGGCGCAACGTGCGGGTCCGGTGAGCCGGGGCGGCATGGCCGCCCCGGGCACTCCGCAGCGCCTGGATTCGGGCAAGGGTCTCGTCGAACGGCTGCGAGTTGGCCTCGGTGGGGGAGATGTCAGCCGCGCGCAGACGGTCGAGCAGGTCGGTGGGCACGTGGGCGCTCCTGGGTTCGGTGGACTTGCGGGTCACAGCGACGCCCCGGCACTGGGATCGTCGGTGGGTGTCGTTCGGGGCGCAACGAGGTACTCGACGCGCGACGCCTGAGACCAATGGTCCGTCGGCGCGGAACGTGGCAATCGGCCGCCGATGCGGCTTTCGGACGGTGTCGGCGTCGCGGAAGAGCCCGCGCCCGCGTTCTCAAGCCGGCCAAGGGCACGCCCGAGTCGCCGGCGTGCGCGGAGCACGCGCATCGCGACCGTGCCCGGACGAATGCCCAGCACCTCGGCCGCCTCGGCGTGGTCGAGATCGTCCCAGGTGACGAGAAGCAGAATCTCGCGGTCTCGCGAAGGCAGCGCCGCCAGCGCCCTGAGGAGGGCTCCGTCGCCGGTCACGACGGGAGTGCCAGGCGGCGGTGAGGCAGTGACGGCTGTGCCGGCCTGACCGGCGAGCCGCTCGTAGAGTGCCCGCTGGCGTCGGTCCGTGCGGCGGCGGTTGCCCAGCGCCTTGCGGGCGATCCCCAGGAGCCAAGCACGTGGTTCGGCGGGGACGTCTGCGAGTCGTCGCCAGGCCACCACGAAGACTTCGGCGACTATGTCATCGGCATCCTCAGGGCCGATGCGTCGGCGAACGTACGCGCGGACCGCGGCAACGTGTTCACGATGCAGCAGCTCGAGCTGTGAAGCGTCGTCCATATTGGGTGAGTGTCCGCCAGGCCGGCGGACATCACACCCGTGACCTGCGGACTGGAGCGCGACTCGTCCGACGCGTGCGCAGCCCGCGAACGGACGGATCTCCTGCCGCCCGCGACCCCGGGCGTGGAGTCCCAGAGAGGCCGGGCGTGGAGTCCCAAGACGCCGTCCAAACGCAAACCACGGGGCGCAGGACCGGTACTTCTCGCCCCGGATCAGGCCTCCAGAGCTCGGGATTGCCGACCCCGGGGATTTGGTCCCATCCTCAAGGCCATTGCCCCGATGCTCCAGAGCAGCGAACGCCCACGACAGGATCCTGACCACCGTCGTCTTGTCAAGGACGTCCGCGCCTGCACTTGGGTCGTCGCTACCGTGCGAAGCTGAGCAGACGACCCGGGTTGGCGACCATGAGGCGGTCGAGGACGTCCGGTCCGATCCCCGCCGCGTGGAACCGCGGGGCGAGCACCTCGAGGATGTGCGCGTAGCCCCAGCCGCCCCAGGCGCGGCGCATCATCTGGTAGCAGATGTCCTGGGAGATCAGGAGCTGGTCGGCGAAGCCGCCGTCCACGAGGGCGGCGAGCTCGGCGATCCGCTGGCTGTCGGTCGGCAGCTGCAGGTACCGGTCGCCGAACGCGAACACCGACTCGAAGCCGAACGTGTCGTACTCGAACCAGAGGCCGCGCCGGAGCATCGCCTCCTGGTACCCGGGATCGTCGCCGGAGCCGTCCTGGTGGCACAGGACGAGCCGGCCCAGATCACCGCCCTCGTGCTCGTACAGGTCGACGATGTCGAAGACGTCGGCCCGCGCCTCCGGAACGATTCCTGACATCACGTGGAAGTAGCACGGGGCGCCCGTGCGGGCCTGTGCACGAGCGGCGGCGCGCACGGCGCGCCGCTCGAAGTCCGTCGGACCCTCGACGCCGATCTCGCCGATCGCGCCGCGCCGCACCCCCTCCGCCCCGCCGTGCTCGATGTCCGCCACGAACCGCTCGGCGAGCTCCTCGACCGTGGCGGCGAGGATCTCCGGCGGCAGCGCGTCGTCGACGTACGTGCCGGTGCCGGCGACGATGTTCAGCCCGGTCCGCCGCGCGACCTCCTCGAGCCCGCGCGGGTCCGCGCCGAGCCCGAGCACGCTGAGGTCGACGATCGTGCGCCCGCCGGCCGCGACGAACGGCTCCAGTTCGCGGACCGCCGCCTCGATCGACCGGCCGTCGAGGTTGGCGCGGTAGCCGGCGGGATCCCGCATCAGGCGCCAGCGCTCGGCGAGCGACGGCAGCGCGCCGACGTCCGCCTCGTCGTCCGCCGGCCGGTAGCGGCACCCGAAGTCGATCAGGACGTGCTCGTGCGGCAACGTCAGCCCGAGCTCCGCCTCCGGCACCGCCCCGGTGACGGTGATCGCGTGGCGGCAGCGGTGGTCAGGCATGCTCCGCCTCCCGGACCGGCGTGTCCGGCGCGGCGTCGGGCACGCCCGATCTCGCCCCGGCCGGCGGGCCGACCTCGAGCTCGCGGGCGTCCAGCAGCCCGCGGGGCCGAAGCCGGAGCAGCAGGATGAGGCCGAGGCCGACCGTGAGCTGGGACAGCCCCACGAGCGAGACCCCGCCGACCGACCCCGCCTCGACGTGGCGCATCAACTCCAGCCACACGGTCAGGAGCACCGCGCCCGTGACGCCTCCGGCGACGCTGTTGATGCCGCCGAGCACGACCATGACGATGATCGGCACCGACTGGGCGATGAAGAAGCTCTTCGGCGAGAACGCCGTCAGCTCGTACGCCCACAGCGCCCCGCCCGCGCCCGTGATGGCGGCCGACAGCGTCCAGGCGCCGAGGCGCGCCCGCAGGACGCCGATGCCCGCCGTCTCCGCGGCAAGCGGGTCGTCGCGGACCGCCCGCGCGCGCAGGCCGATTGACGAGAACTTGTACGCGACCGAGACCACCACCACGACGCACAAGGTGCCGTAGACGAGCTCGGTGCTCGCCGCTCCCGGGACGCCGAAGAACGTCTGCGTCCCGCGGGTGAGATCGGTGGCGTTGCGCAGGACCTCGTTGACGATCACGAGGACCGCTAGCGTCGCGATCCCCGCCGCGGTCCCGGTCGCCCGCATCAGCACGGCGCCGAACACGACGGCGACGACGGCCGCGACGGCCGCCGCGGCGAGCATCGCCGGCACCGGCCCCAGCTCGACGCCGCCGAGGCCGAACGGCAGGTCCGGAAGCAGGAAGCGCTTCTGGATCACGGGCACCGTGAGGATGCCTGCCGTGTACGCCCCGAGGCCGGCGAACGCCATGTGGCCGAACGACACGATGCCGGTCGCCCCGACGAACACCTGGTAGCCGACGATCAGCACCGCGCTGACGCCGAGGCTCGTCAGGACGCCGGTGCTGCCGCCGCCAGCGGCGATCCACACGGCGACGACGGCCGTGAGCACGACCGGAAGCACGAGCGAGCCGCCGAGCAGCCGCCCGAGCCCCCCGCGGACCTGGGCACGATCGGTGACCCAGTGGGCGATGGCCGTCATTTGGAGACCTCCACGACTCGGCCGGCGATGCCCTGCGGACGCAGGACGAGGATCGCGGCGAGGAGCACGAACACGATGGTCTGCTGGTAGCTGGTGAGCGCATCCGGCAGGTAGGACGCAAGGGCGGTCTCGAACAGCCCCAGCAGGAGGCCGCCGATGACCGCGCCGCGCACGGTGCCCAGGCCGCCGATGACGACGACGATGAACGCCTTGAGCGTCGGGTTGAGGTCGGCGCGCGGGTCGACGGCGCCGACCTTCGCCAGCCACAGGAACGAGACGACGGCCGCGACGAGGCCGCTGAGCACGAAGACGGTCGACAGCACGCGGCGGGCGTTCACGCCGAGCAGTTGCGAGACGTCGCCGTCCTCGGCGACGGCCCGGATCTCGAGGCCGAGTCGCGTCCGCGTCATGAGCCCGTGGAGCGCGAGCAGCACGAGCCCGCAGCCGGCGATCGTCACCAGCTGCAGAACGCCGATGTCGACGCCGCCAACCTGCAGCGAGTCGCTCAGCCAATCCGGGCTGGGCACCCGCCTCGGCCGGTCGCCGAACGCGGCGATCGCCACCGCCTGCAGCACGAGGGACACGCCGAAGGACGTGAGCAGCAGCGTGGTCGGCGGCGCCGACCGGAACGGGAGGAACGCGAAGCGCCCCATCGCCATCGACAGGAGGGTGACGACGCCGACCATGAAGACGAGCGCGAGCGGATAGGACAGCCCGTGCTCGGCCGCGATCGCGATCGCGTATCCGGCCCACACGATGAGCGAGCCGTAGGCGAAGTTGATCAGGCCCATGACGCTGAACACGAGGCTCAGCCCGAGGCCCAGGAGGACGTAGGTCGAACCGGCGCTCAGGGCGTCGACGAGGTGCTGCGCGAGTTCCGTCATACCTTCTCTCCAGGGCTCGGCAGCTCGCCGAGCTCGGCGGTCGTGCCGAGATAGGCGCTGCCGAGGTCGGGGTGGGCGAGCAGCTCGGCGACCGAGCCCTCGAGGACCACCGACCCGTTCTGCAGGACGATGCCGCGGTCCGCGAAGGCGAGCGCGCGGCGCGCGCCCTCCTCGACGAGGACGATCGCGAGCCCCTCGTCGCGCAGCGTGCCGAGCAGCTCGTACACGTCGGCGATGACCCGCGGCGCCAGGCCGAGCGAGGGCTCGTCGAGGAGCAGGACGCGCGGCCGGCCCATCAGCGCGCGGGCGATGGCGAGCATCTGCTGCTGGCCACCCGAGAGCGCTCCGCCGCGGTTGTGGCGCCGCTCCCGGAGGATCGGGAAGCGGCCGTAGGCCTCGTCGATCGCCGCCGCGGTCGCCCGGCGTGCGTCCGTTCGGGTGGCGTGCGCGACCGGTGTGGCGCCGAGCCGCAGGTTCTCCTCGACGGTCATCGTCGAGAGGATGCGGCGGCCCTCCGGGCAGAGCAGGATCCCCTGGCGGGCCCGCAGGCGGGCCGGCATCGCGGTGACGTCCTCCCCGTCGAGGAGGAGCGTGCCCTCCCAGAGCGGCCGCAGCCCGGCGAGCGCGCTCACGAGCGTCGTCTTGCCGGCCCCGTTCGGGCCGACGACGGCGAGCACCTCGCCTGCCCGCACCGTCAGGGACACGCCGTCGAGGATGCGGGCGCGGCCGTACCCGGTGGTGGCGTCGGTGAGGGTGATCATGCTGCGACCTCCGCGCTGCCGAGGTACGTCTCGGCGACGACCGGGTCGACGCGGATCTGCTCGGGAGAGCCCTCGCGCAGCAGCCGCCCCTCGTGGAGCACGGCCACGCGGTCGCTCAGGCCGAGGACGAGACCGACGTCGTGGTCGATCAGGACGACGGCGCAGCCGAGGCGGTCGCGCGCCGCGGCCACCGTCGACCGCAGGGTCTCCGTCTCCCCCTCGCCCAGCCCGGCAGCCGGCTCGTCGAGGACCAGCACCTTCGGGGCGGAGACGAGCGCCCGCGCGATCTCGACGCGGCGCTGCTGCCCGTAGGAGAGATCGCGCACGCCGACCCGGGCGATGTCGAGCAGCCCCTGGTCCGCGAGCGTCGCGTGGATCCGGCGACGCCGTTCGGCGCCCCGGACCGCGCCCGAGGAGGCGAGCCCGATCTCCACGTTCTCGGCGACGGTGAGGTCGGTGAACAGGCGGAGGTTCTGGTAGGTGCGCACGAACCCGCCGACGGCGCGCCGTGGGCGAGACCAGCGCGTGATCTCCTGCCCGCCCGTGCGCACCTGCCCCGCGGTCGGGCGCAGCACGCCCGACACGCAGTTCACGAGCGTGGTCTTGCCCGAGCCGTTCGGACCGAGCAGCCCGAGGATCTCCCCGGGGGCGACCGCGAGGTCCACCCCGTCGAGCGCGCGCACGCCACCGAAGTGCTTCGCGAGGCCGACCACCCGGAGGGCGGCCGGTGCGTCGTTGGACACCGTGCTCAGCCCTTCCGGGGGTCGATCCGGTCGACCTCGACGTAGTCGGTGCCGTCGAGTCCGATGATCGTCACGCTGCGCTCCGTCGTGCCGTCCTTCCAGGCGAACACGGTCGAGCCGGGCAGCTTGACGTCCTTCTGACCGCTCATCGCCTGCATGAGCGTTGCGGCGTCGGTCGAGTGCGCGGTCTTCAGCGCGTCGGCGAGCAGCAGGACGCCCTCGTAGCCGGCGATCGCGTTCGAGTTCTCCGGGAAGACCCCGTTCTTCCTCTTGTACGCCTCGACGAACGCGGCGACGCCCGGATCGACCTTCCTGCCCTCGTAGAAGCTCTGCGACGCGAAGTAGACGTCCTTCGTCCGGCTCGCGCCGATCGCCTTCGGCAGGTCGGGGGAGGAGAACGTCGGGTTGCCGAGGACCGGCGTGCTCAGGCCCGCGGCGCGCAGCTGCTTGATGAACGTCCCGACGTGCGGGTAGTAGTCGTTCAGGTAGAGGACGTCGGGTGCGGCGGAGCGGATTCGGGAGATGACCGCCGAGTAGTCGGACGCGTCGTCGGCGACGGCCGAGCGGCCGGCGACGGTGCCGCCGAACTTCCCCGTGAACACCTGCTCCATCTTCTTGAAGAAGTCGAACGCCTCGTTCGTCACGACGTACGCCGTCTTCCACTGCTTCGCGTCGGCGAACATCGCCTGGCCGGTGCCCACGTCCGCCGTGGTGATCGCCTGGACGACGAAGTCCGGGCCGGCGGCCTTGGGCCAGTCGACCGACGACGCCTCGGGCGACAGGCCGAAGACCTTCGCCTTCTGCGCGGCGAGCGACGCGCCGATGCCGGCGTCGAAGTCGGACGGCGCGATCAGGATCTTGGCGCCGCCCTTGATCAGCTCCTCGGCGACCTGCGCGCCGGTCGCGGGATCGGACTTCGTGTCCGCCCAGGTCACCTTCAGCTGGCAGCCGTCGATGCCACCGGCGGCGTTGATCTCGTCGACCGCAACGAGGCTGCCCTGGCCGCCGGTCTTGTCGAATATCGCGAAGCCGCCGGTCTTGGCCTTGGCCATCCCGATCGACAGGATGCCGCCTGGGCAGTCGAGCTTGCCGGTACCGCCGGTCGAGGTCGCGACGGTGCTCCCCTTCGGGGCGGCAGGGCCGCCGTCGTCGCTGTTGCTGCCGCATCCGGCGAGGATGCCGGCGCTGGCGACGAGGATCGCGAAGCCTGTGAAGGTCCTGCGCATGGTGGTGCCCCCGGTCAAGCGCCGGCGTGATTGCCGGCGCAACGGTGTTGTCGTGGTCATGAGGCGATCAGCCCTCCGTCAACCGGAAGCGCCGCGCCCGTGATGAAGCTCGCGTCGTCCGACGCCAGGAACAGGACCGCGTCGGCGATCTCCTCCGGCTCGGCGAGGCGTCCGTGCAGCGGATGGATCCGCCCGTACTCGGCCAGCAGCGCCTCGCGCTCGCCCGCGGGCAGCACCGACTCGATCATCGGCGTCCGCACCGCCCCCGGCAGGACCGCGTTGACGCGCACGTCGGGCGCGTAGTCGAGCGCCATCCCCTGGGTGAGCTGGACGACGCCGGCCTTGGACGGGCCGTAGGCGCACTCGTCGGGCCACCCGACGCAGGCGAGCGCCGACGCGATGTTGACGATGCAGCCGCGACTGGCCCGCAGGTGGCCGATGCTGTGCTTGCAGACGAGGAACGTGCCGGTGAGGTTCACGGCCAGCGTGCGCTCCCAGTCGCTCGCGTCGGTCTCGCCGACCGGCGACTGCGGCCCGGCGATGCCGGCGTTGTTCACGACGACGTCGAGGCTCCCCCGCGCGGCCACGATGTCGCCGATCGCGGCACGCACCGCGTCCTCGTCGGTGATGTCGGCGCCGATCGCGCGGGCCTCGCGGCCGAGCAGCGCGGCCGTCTCGGCGGCCCGGCCGGCGTCCGCGTCCAGGCAGGCGACCCACGCCCCTGCGCCGGCGAGGCGCTCGGCGATCGAGCGCCCGATGCCCCGGCCGGCGCCGGTGACGAGCACGGTGCGTCCGTAGAGCCTCATCGCGCGACCACCCCGCCGTCGACGGGAAGGGCGGTGCCGGTGACGAAGCTGCTCTCGTCGCTGGCGAGGAACGCGATCGCAGCCGCGATCTCGGCAGGATCACCGACGCGGCCGAGCGGCTGGGTCGCCGCGACCTTGGCGCGCGCAGCGGCCGGGTCGTCGGCGGACGAGATCCAGCGCTCGACGAGCGGCGTGGCGGTGAACCCCGGGCAGACGCAGTTCACGCGCACGCCATAGGGCGCCGCGTCCAGCGCCGCGGCGCGGGCGAGCGACACGACGCCGCCCTTGCTCGCGCAGTACGCCGACTGGCCGGGCCAGCCGACGAGCCCGGCGTCCGACGCGGTGAAGACGATCGCACCGCTGCGTGCGGCGATCATCGGCCGCAGCGCCTCTCGCGCGCAGCGGAACGCGCCGACGAGGTTCACGTCGAGGAGCAGCTGGAGATCCGCGTCGGTCGTGTCCCAGATCGGCGCGTCGTGGGTGACGCCGGCGTTGGCCACGAGCACGTCGAGCCGGCCGGTGGCCGCGACGAGGTCCTCGACGACGGAGGCCACGTCGGTCGTGCTCCTGACGTCGACGGCACGGGCGACAGCACCGGGAAGCGCGTGCGCCGTCCGGGCCGCCGCGTCGCCGTCGAGATCGACGAGCCAGACGGTCGCGCCCTCCGCCGCGAGGCGCGCCGCGGTCGCGGCGCCGATGCCGGACGCGGCGCCCGTGACGAGCGCCACGCGGCCGTCGAAGCGGCGCAGGTGGGATGCGGTCGCGGCGTTCATGTCAGCGCGTAGACGCGGGTCGGGCCGCCCGAGCCGTGACGGGTCTTGAGCGGGGCGGCGAGCACGACCGAGCCGGTGGCGGGGACGTCGCCGAGGTTCGCGAGGTTCTCGAGGATGAAGGCGCCCGAGCCGAGCACGGCCTTGTGCGCGGCGAGGCTCATCGCCACGTGGCCACCGTCGAGCCCGATGCTGTCGATGCCGACGCCGCGGACGCCACGCTCGGCGAGCATCTCGGCGGCGTCGCCGGACACGCCGGGCCAGTGCCAGCCGCCGTCCTCGTCGACCTCGACGTAGCGCTCCGGGTCCGGGTAGCGCGCGTCCCAGCCGGTGTGGGCGAAGACGATCGCCCCACGCGGAATGGCTCCGTGCTCACGTTCGAAGCGCTCGACGTCCGCGACCGCCACGTCGAAGTCCGCCCGGCCGCCGCAGCGTTCGCGCAGATCGAGGCGACAGGCGGGGCCGACGAGGTCGGCGAACGGCAGCTCGTCCACGTACGCCGCGCCCTTGATGGCGTGGGCCGGGGCATCCATGTGCGTGCCGCAGTGCTCCATGAAGGACACGCGGCCGAAGCAGAGCGGCAGGTCGGGGTCGTCGATGTCGCCGAGCGGCTCGAAGGCGAAGCCCGGCTGCCCCGGGAACACCGGTCCCGCGGGGTCGAGGCTCCAGCTCAGATCCACCACGGACGCCGACGTCAGCAGGTCGTGGATGCGGTTCGCTGCGGCGTTCGCGGCGTCGTCGCTCACTGGCCCTCCTCTAGAAATTTAGGCAACATACTTTGCAATCATACGCACACCGAGAAGCGCAACGCAAGGGCTGATGTTTGATTATTTACCGTCTGTATCGCGCTTTTGCGTCGTCCTCGCCGGGCCACTGGACGGCGCACTTCGACTTAGATAGGCTGCATACGTTCTTTTCTGCTCAACCAACGGGAACCATGGACCGCGCTCCGAACCCTCAGCACCCGCCGCTCGCCCGCACCGACGCCGCCGCTCTAGATGCCCGCGACCCGCTGGCGCGCTTTCGCGACGAGTTCGTCACCGGCACCTCCGCGACCGTCTACTTCGACGGGAACTCACTCGGCCGCCTCCCTCGTCGCACACGCGACCGCATGCAGACCGTGATCGACCACGAATGGGGCGAGCGGCTGATCCGCTCGTGGAGCGAGGGCTGGATGACCCTGCCGCTGGAGACGGGCGACCGGATCGCCCGCGCCGCGCTCGGTGCCGCCGCCGGCCAGACCGTCGTGGCCGACTCGACGACGGT
Organism: Patulibacter ginsengiterrae; assembly: GCF_056269115.1. Taxonomy (NCBI): domain Bacteria; kingdom Bacillati; phylum Actinomycetota; class Thermoleophilia; order Solirubrobacterales; family Patulibacteraceae; genus Patulibacter; species Patulibacter ginsengiterrae. The sequence continues at coordinate 38,542 of NZ_JBWDOG010000005.1, read as the reverse complement.
CTGCCTCTTCAAGCTCGTGCAGGCGGCCCTCGATGCTCGCCCGGGCCGCGACGAGATCCTGATCGAAGCCGGCAACTTCCCGACGGACCGCTATGTCGTCGAGAGCATCGCGGCCCGCACGGGTCACACGCTGCGCTGGATCGACGCCGACCCGATCGCGGGCCCCACCGCCGACGACGTCGCGGCGCTCGCCGGGCCGCGCACCGCGGTCACCGTCCTCTCGCACGTCTCCTACACGTCGGCGGCCGTCGCGGACATGGCGGCCATCAACCGCGTCGCCCATGACGCCGGCGCGCTCACGATCTGGGATCTCAGCCACAGCGCCGGCTCGTACCCCGTCGCGCTCGATGCGACCGGGACGGACCTCGCCGTGGGATGCGGCTACAAGTACCTCAACGGTGGCCCTGGCGCCCCCGCCTTCCTCTACGTGAGCCGCGCGCTGCAGGCGACGCTGCGCCACCCGATCTGGGGCTGGTTCGGGCATCGTGACCCGTTCGCGATGGGCCCCGGCTACGCGCCCGCCCCCGGAATGGCCGGCTGGCTCTCGGGGACGCCGCCGATCCTCGGCCTGGCCGCCCTGGCCGCGAGCTTCGAACTCATCGAGGAGGCCGGCATCGAGGCGATCCGCGCGAAGGCCGTCGCGCTCACCGGCTTCGCCCTCGAGTACGTGGACGCCTACCTGACCGACCTCGGCTTCACCGTCGCGAGCCCGCGGCCTGCGGAGGCGCGCGGCGCGCACCTCTCGCTCGCCCATCCGGATGCCCGGCGGCTGTGCTCCGCGCTCATCGAGCGGGACGTCATCCCGGACTTCCGGGAGCCGGACCTCGTTCGCCTCGGCCTCTCTCCCCTGACGACCGGCTTCGCCGAGGTCTGGGACGGGCTCGAGACGCTACGGGACCTCGCACGATGATCGGAGACGAGAGGATGTCCGCATGAACGCCCCGCACGACGTGCTCCTAGAGGGCTTCGACCTCGAAGAGAGCGTCTCGTTCCTGCTGCGCCGCGCCCATGCGCGGGCCGAGGGCCTGTTCGCGCGGATCATGGACACCGGTGAGTTGACCCCGCGCCAGCTGGCGCTCGTGCTCGCCAGCCACCAGAACCCCGGGTCGACCGTCGCCGACCTTGCCGAGCGCATCGCGGTCGACCGCAACACCGCGGCCGAGATGGTGCCGCGCCTCGTGACCCGCGGGCTTCTCCGGCGCGAGCGATCGGCGACCGACGGCCGCGCGTGGGCGGTCTTCGCCACCCCCGAGACCACCGAGCTACTGGCTCGCGTCCTGCCGCACAACGCACGGCTCATGGACGAGATCCTCGCTCCGCTGCCCGAGGAGCTGCGCCCGCTCTTCGTCAAGTGCCTGAAGCTCATGACGGCCGACGAGCCCGCACTCTGGACCGAGGCCGACGAGCCGACCGGCACCGTCTAGACGATCGCGATGCCCGGCGACCGGTCGGTCGCCACGAGCACCGAATGCAGCACCGTGTCGGGCATCTCGGTGCCCGACACGCCCACTCCGGGCTGCCGCTTCACGATCTCCAGGACCGATCCGTCCTCACCGACGGCGCGGACCTCCGCGACGAGCTCGTGCAGCGTCGGGTCGGCGACGAGGATCCCGCGGCAGCGGTCGAGTCCGATGCTCGCCAGCGCGCACGTGACCATGGCGTTGACGTTGTGCGGGTAGCGCCGCGCTGCCTCCCGGACCGGCCCGTCGTACAGCGTCACCGGCCGGCCCCCCGCGAGCACGTCGGCGGGCACGCCGCCGATGTGGTCCGGATGCTTGCGGAAGGTGATGGTCACCTCACGCCAGGAGGCCGCGCGCTCACGCAGTCCGTCGGCGCCGATGAGCGCGCCGTGCGGCACGAGGAGCCGAGTACCGGCCGCCTCGGCGGCGGCGGACAGCGCCGCGGAGAGGCTGTCGTCCGCGAGCGCCGTGACCGACAGGATCATGAAGTCGGCGACGGCAAGGAGCGCAGCGCCGTGCGCCGCCACGACCGTCGGCGAAGCGCACTCGACGACGAGGTCGACGGCGGTGCCATCGAGGTCGGAGAGCACAGCGAGAGCCTGGTCGGCCGACCACTCCGCGAGCTTCGCGGGATCCTCGTCGTGGACGAAGGCCAGCTCGAGCCCCAGCTCCGGAGCGGCGACGATACGCCGCGCCAGCTCGCTCCCGATGAAGCCGAGGCCGATCACCCCGACCCGGATCGGCCAGGGTCCCCGACGTGCCGTCCGCGCGACCGCGCCCGTCACCATCGCGTCCCTCGAGTGCACCATCGGCAGAGAATAGTCACGGCTCTCGCGCGGATACGAGCGCAGCGCCTCGAGCGCGTGGACCCGAGCATCACGTCGGCCTTGTCGTCGGCGCCCCCGCGCGCGACGAGCCGCCCGTCGTGCGGCCGAGCCGCGAATGGCGGGACCGACTAGGCCTCGAGTGGCTCAGCAGGCTGCGGTCGGCCGCGACGACGGACCCGGCTCAGTCGGCTTCCACGGCCGGTCGATCGAGCTCGCGCAGGCGGAAGCGCTGGACCTTTCCGGTCGGCGTCTTCGGCAGCTCATCGATGAACGCGACCCGCCGCGGGTACCTGTACGGCGCGATCGACGCCTGGGCGTGACTCTGCAGCGCGACGGCCAGATCATCGCCGGCGCGGCGCCCGGGAGCCGGGACCACGACCGGAGAGCAAAGCCAAGGCTCTAGAAAGCCGTTCTCGCGGCCCGATCGACGCCCGAAGCAAGCCGAATCCGCCGGGTTTCGGCCACGAACCCGCCTACTGACGCGTAGACGCTCCCGACCTTACGGTCCCGTAGACATGAAAAAAGCCCCGATCTCCGGGGCTTTCTTACGTATGGCGAGACCGGGACTCGAACCCGGGACACCACGATTTTCAGTCGTGTGCTCTACCAGCTGAGCTATCTCGCCGAGGTCGTTCAGAGTACCGTGCCTGCGCTCGCCGTGACCGCTCGCCCCCACGGGGCCTCGTGCAGCCGCCCCGAAGACCGTCCGGCCGCGGCCCGAAACGGGCGTTCGTCCGCCCCCGCCTACCCCTCGCAGGAGTTCGGCAGCTTCTGCAGCAGCGGCATCGGGTCGACGGCCTTGCCCCGGTTCTGGTCCCACGGGCTCGGGCGCATCTCGAAGTGCAGGTGCGGGTCGTAGTCGCCGCCGGACTGGCCGGCGTTGGCGACCTGCTGGCCCGCCGTGACGCGCTGGCCCACCGCCACGACGATCGTGCCCGGCTTCAGGTGCAGGTACCCGTAGGCGATCCCGTCGTCGCCGTCGAAGACGATCGTCCAGCCGCCCCCGCCGTCGTCGTAGGCGACGCTGGCCACGGTCGCGTTGGTCACGGCCACCACCGGCGGGAAGCCGTCGAAGGTGCCGATGTCCTGGCCGTTGTGCTGACGCCCGCCCCCGTCGCGGCCGGCGTGGAAGCGCTGGGCGGCCAGCGAGCGGAAGTTGCAGGCGCCCTGGACGGGGAAGACGTAGCCGCCGACGGCAGCGGGGGGCTTCGGGGCCTCCGGGGCCGGGGTGCTCTTGGGGGTCGGGGTGCTCTTGGGGGTCGGGGTGCTCTTGGGGGTCGGGGTGCTCTTGGGGGTCGAGCGCGTCTCGACCCGCAGGCTGCGGACGCGCCCGCGGAGCTCGTGGCCGGTGGCGTCGCGCACGATCAGGCGCAGACGGTAGGAGCCGGCGCGCTTCGCCAGGCGCGTGGTCACGCGCTGCTGGACGTCGACGCCGGAGCGGACGACGCCGAAGGACTGCCGGGCGACGATCCGGTCGGTGGAGCGGTCCTCGATCCGGACCTGGACCCGCGCGGCGGTCGCGCGGCTCGCGTCGATCCGCATGTCGATCTTCGGCGGCGTGGAGCCGGCCGTCCAGGTCGAGGTCGAGATCGCGAACCGGGTCACCTTCGCCCGCACCCGAGCCGGGGCGTCAGGCACCTGGTCGGGTACGGGCGGTGTGCCGTCGGTGGAGGTCGGCGGCACGGCGCTGGTCGCGGCTTGCGACAGCCCGCCGCTGCGGGCCGTCGCGATCGCGGTCGGCGTCTGTGTCTCGGCTTGGACAGCCGAGGCACAGACGCCGCCGACGATGCACGGCAGGGTTACGGCGGCAAGAAGAACCGCTGCCGTCTTCACGGACCGGGTGCTGCGCACCGTGGTCTGTGGATGGGTTGCCCGCGACATGGCTCGGTGAGCTTGCCCGGTCGTGACCGCTACGACGAGCAGCTACAGCTTCGTTGCAGCTTTCTCGGAGCGAAGCTGCAGAAACGCGTAGCTTCGCTGCAAGTTCGCGGAATCCTGCACGCGATTGACCGCGAATCGACGCGATTGGCGACCCCCGCGGCCCGGCCGACCGTCAGCGACGACCCGCGCCGCCGTCGAGCCGGTCCAGCAGCTCCAGCGCGCCGGCCTTGTGCAGCGGCTCGTTGAGGTTCCCGCACTTCGGCGACTGCACGCACGAGGGGCAACCCGACTCGCACGGGCACTCCGCGATCAGCCGGCGCGCGTCGTCGGCCCACTCCTCGAAGCGGAGGAACCCCTGGCGCGCGATCCCGACCCCGCCGACGTGGCCCTCGTAGACGATGATCGCCGGCCCGGCCGTCTGCGGATGCAGGTTCGTCGAGAGCCCGCCGACGTCCCAGCGGTCGCACATCGCCAGCAGCGGCAGGACCGCGATCTGGGCGTGCTCGGCCGCGTGCAGCGATCCGAGCACGTGCTCGGTCGGGAACGGCGTCAGCGCCGCCGCGTCGGCGGTCAACCCCTCTGCCGGCAGGGCCGACCCCGGGACTCCGCCACCGTGGATCAGGCCGCCCGGCTCGTACCAGACCGCCTCGGTCTCGAACGACACCGACGGCAGGTCGACGGTCCGCAGATCGATGATCTCGCCCGAGCGGGCCTTGCGCCGCTGGTAGGCGAGCACGGTGTCGGTGACCGTCACCCGACCGAAGCTCAGCGGCACCACCAGGCCGGAGGCGGTCACGACCTCGCGCTGGTCGAGCAGCGTCTCGAACAGGACCTCGATCTCGCGCTTCGGCTCGGTCCACCAGTTGCCCGCGAACGGCTCGACGACGGCGAAGCCCGACTCCAGGTCCAGGCCGACGACCTCGTACTGCTGCCCGAGGTGCAGGTAGACCGCACCCTCGTGGACGGTCGCCGGGGCCTTGTCCTGCTCGACGTGGCCGATCTCCTCGCCGGTGGTGCCGTCGACGATCACGACCCGCTGGCTCGACGCGCTGCGCAGCGCCACCTCGCCCGCGGGGAAGCCGTCGCCACCGACCGGCCGGAACGCCCCGCCCCGCTCGCGCAGCCCGCCCCGCCGGACGAGCTCCTCCGCGTGCGCGCGCCAGCGCGGCCCGAGGGTCGCCGCGTCACGCTCGTCGAGCGGCGCCTCGTAGGCCGCGCAGAGCAGATGCGCGAGGTGGATCGGCTCGTTCTCGTGCTGGAGGATCGCCGCCTCGACGGGACGGTCGAGGAACTGGTCGGGATGGCGGCAGAAGAACTGGTCGAGCGCGTCCTCGCCCGCGATGTAGACGGCGAGGCCCGTCCCGCGGCGCCCGGCCCGTCCCCACATCTGCCGCAGCGAGGCGACCGTACCCGGGAACGTGACGACGACCGAGGCGTCGAGCTCGCCGATGTCGATCCCCAGCTCGAGCGCGGTGGTGGTGACGACGCAGCGGACCTCGCCGTCGACCAGCCGCTGCTCCAGCTCGTGCCGTTGGCCGCTGGTGTAGCCGGCGCGGTAGCCGATCACGGTCCGGGCCAGGTCCTTGCGGCCGCGCTCCTCGAGCTCGTCGGCGGCCATCTGGGCGACGACCTCGACGCCCTTGCGGCTGCGGATGAAGCAGATCGTCCGCGACCCGGCCTCGACCAGGTCGGCCAGCATCTCGGCCGCCTCGCTCAGCGCCGAGCGGCGGGTCCGGCCCGCGATCAGCTCGGACGCGTCGAGCAGCTCGGCGTCGGGGTTGAGCGGCGGACCGGCGTCGTCGTGGGACGGTTCGGCCTGATCGGGGACCGGGTCGTCGTCAGGCCGCTCGTCGTCCTCGGTGGGCCGCTCGCCGTCGGTCTCGCGGTCGTCGTCCGGGGCTTCACCGTCGACGGACGGACGCGACGCGGCGACGATCTCGTCGAGGTCGTCGCCCTCCGCCAACCGGCCGGGCTCGGGATTGTGGGCCGCCGAGCCGTCCCCGAACGGTTCGGCCTCCTCCTCGGGGACGGCGGGAGCAGCGTCGCCGACCTGGGCCCCCGAGGCCGCGTCGGCGACCGCCATCTGCGCGCCCTCGGCCCGCACCCGCGCGGCGACCGCATGGGGATCGTCGTCCGGATCGAACAGCGGCGGGTTCCACATCGCGATCTGGCGGCTGCCGCCGGGCGAGCCGTCCTCGTCGATCAGCGCGACGTCCTCCAGGCCGGTCAGCGCCTCGACGTGCTCGCGCGGGTTGGCGATCGTGGCCGTCGCCAGCAGAAACCGCGGCCCGACCCACTGCGCCTCCGGGCTGATGCGGCTTTGCGGCTCTATAGGCCCCAAATCCGCATCAGGACCCGCGCCCGCATCCGCATCAGCCCCCGCGCCCGCCCCCGCATCAGCCCCCGACCCCGCCCCCGCATCAGCCCCCGACCCCGCCACCCCGCCGCTCGCCGCGACCTCGCCCGCCCGCCGCACGCGGCGCAGGTCGACCCCGCCCGACAGGGTCCGCCCGAGGCTCGACGCCGGAACGGCCTGGTGGCGCTCGCTCAGCCGTCGCAGCCGCCGCAGGACGTTGGAGACGTGCGATCCGAAGACCCCGCGGTAGACGTGCGCCTCGTCGATCACCACCACCCGGAGGTGGGCCAGCAGCTCGCCCCAGAGGTCGGGCCGGGGGAGGATCCCGACATGCAGCATGTCCGGGTTGGTGAGGACGACGTTGGCGTGGCGGCGGACGTCCTTGCGCGCCTCGCGCGGGGTATCGCCGTCGTAGATCGCCACCCGCAGCCGCCGCGGGAGGCCGAACGAGGCCAACGACCGCGCCTGGTCCTGGGCCAGCGCCTTGGTCGGGTAGAGGAACAGCGCCCGCGCGCGCGGGTCCCGCAGCAGCAGGTCGATCGCCGGCAGCTGGAAGGCCAGCGACTTCCCCGACGCGGTCCCCGTCGTGACGACGAACGGCTGCCGCTCGGGGACGGCCAGCGCGGCCGCCTGGTGCGCGTAGAGCTGCTCGATCCCGCGCCGCGCGAGCGCCGCGCGCAGCTCCGGGTGGAGGCCGTCCGGGATCGGCGCGACCCGCCCGGGGCGCGGTCCCTCGAACGCCTCGCGCACGAGCCGCTCGTCCTCACGACCCGCGTCGAGCAGCGGGCGCCAGGGCGCGGGGGCGGACGACGAAGCCATCCCTCCGAGTGTGACGCAGCGGCGATCGTGGCTGCGGGCCGCGGGCGACAGGCGGCCGGACGTCGCGCCGAGCGGTGGAGCGACGGAGCGCGATCCGTCGGCCGCCGTGGCGGTGGCCAACGGAGCGCGCCACCGGCTTCGACCGCCGCCCGGTCCCCCACGAAGCGCCGACGCGCCAGGTTCGCGGCGCGGACCGAACCCGGCCTCGATCCTCCCTAGGCTGTCGGATGTGGCAACCGACACCGAGGTCTCCCGCACCACCGGCAGCGCCGGTCCTCCGCCCCCGGCCGCGCGCGACGCGATCGTCGTCGAGGGCCTCCGCAAGCGCTACGGATCGAGCGAGAACGAGGCGGTCGCCGGGATCGACTTCCGGGTCGCTCAGGGCGAGATCTTCGGCCTGCTCGGGCCGAACGGGGCGGGCAAGACGACGACGATCGGGGTGATCACGACCCGCGTCAAGCCGACCGGCGGACGGGTCCTGGTCGACGGGCTCGACGTCACCCGGGACGAGGTCGCCGTCAAGCTCCGGCTCGCCGTGGTGCCGCAGCGGAGCAACCTCGACCGCAGCCTCAGCGCGCTCGAGAACCTGACCTTCCACGCCGGCTACTTCGGGTTCGGCCGCAAGGAGCGGCGGGCCCGTGCGCTCGAGCTGATGGACCAGGTCGGGTTGCAGGGCCGCGAGGGCGACCGCGTCGACAAGTACTCCGGCGGGATGGCCCAGCGGCTGATGATCGCTCGGGCGCTGATGCACCGGCCCCAGATCCTGATCCTGGACGAGCCGACGACGGGGCTCGATCCGCAGTCGCGGCTGTTCCTCTGGGACACGATGCGCGAGCTGCGCGAGCAGGGCACCACGCTGATCCTGACCACCCACGACATGGCCGAGGCCGACCAGCTCTGCGACCGGATCGCGATCATCGACCACGGCAAGGTGATCGCGCTCGACACCCCGCGCGGGCTGCGCAAGCTGCTGCCGAGCGAGCACGGGCTCGAGCTGGTCGTGACCCCGCGTGACCCCGGAGCGACGGTCGACGCGACCGCTGTCGTCGAGGGCCTGCCCGGGGTCGAGCGGGTCGTGACCGTCGGCACCGCCGACGACCGCACCACGCTCCGGTGCTACGGCGACGCCGACCCGGCCGACCTCGCCGTCAGCCTGCGCGACGGCAGGCTCGAGCTGATCGACCTCCACCGCCTGGAGGGCTCGCTCGAAGAGGTCTTCGTCCACCTGACCGGAAGGGAGCTGCGATGAGCTCCGCCACCACCAACGCGCCGCGGCCGGAGACCGGCGTCGACGCGATGCCCGTCCCCGCGGCGGCCGGCACCCGCCGCCGCGCGTTCCTGGCGATCCTCGGCCGCGACCTCTGGGTCACGGTCCGCCACGAGCCGATCGGCTTCCTCGCCCAGGCGCTGCTCCAGCCGCTGTTCTTCCTCTTCGTCTTCGGCCGCGTGCTGCCGGAGATCGGCGCCGCCCAGGGCAGCTACGGCGCCTCGCTGCTGCCGGGGATCATGGCGATGACGGCGGTGACCGTCTCGCTCCAGAACATGGCCTTCCCGCTGGTGATCGACTTCTCCTTCACGAAGGAGATCGAGGATCGACTGCTCGCCCCGCTGCCCGTCTGGGCGGTCGCGGTCGAGAAGATGATCCACGCCTCGATGCGGGCGATCGTCGCCGCGATCCTGCTGCTGCCGCTCGGTCAGCTGGTCCTGCCCGGCGGGATCGACCTCTCGAACGCGCATCCGCTCGGGCTGGTCGCGGTGATCGCCGCCGGAGCGGTCGCCGGCTCGACCCTCGGCCTCGTGCTCGGTACGGCCGTCCCGCCGCACCGGATCAACATCGTCTTCGCCGTGGTGCTGACCCCGCTGCTGTTCACCGGGGCGACCTTCTACCCGTGGGCGGCCCTCGACAGCCTCCAGTGGTTCCAGATCGTGACGCTGGTGAACCCGCTGACCTACGTCAGCGAGGGCTCGCGCGCGGCCTTCGGTGCGCAGGAGCACCTCGCCACCTGGGCGATCCTGACCGGGCTGGTCGTGAGCATCGGCACCTTCGGCGTGCTCGGCCTGCTCGGCTTCCAGCGCCGCGCCGTCGACTGAGCCGCGGGCGTCGGCGGCCGCCGAGGGTCGGGGTCGCCGTCAGCCCTGGGATGCGGCCTGGTTCGCCGCGTGCAGCTGCTTCTGGCGGGCGTCGCTGCGGGCCAGCGGCATCGCGTAGCGATCGACGTAGGCGACGTCCTCGCGCCAGATCGCCAGCGCGCGCTGGCCGTCGATCGGTCCGCCGTGCCCGGGAAGGACCCAGTCGGCCTGGTCGACCAGCGGCTTGAGCCGGTCGAGCGTCGCCCGGTAGGCGGAGCGCGAGCCGCCGTTGTCGTGCCAGGTCGGGATCTCGACCGGCGAGAGGTAGTCGCCGCAGATCAGGACCCGCGCCCACGGGACCCAGATCGCCATCCCGTCGGGGGTGTGCCCGTCGGCGGGGTGCAGCTCCAGCTCGGACCCGGGACCACCGGCGCCGAGCTCCAGCTTGCCGGGGACCGGGAGCGACTGCAGCTCACCGAGCGCCAGCGGGGCGCGATCGGCGACGTAGTGGTCGCGGTCGAAGGCCCGCAGCTTGCGGACCGCATCGCCGGTCTCGCCGGTCAACCGCGCCGCGGTCGTCTCGGCCACCCCGAGCGCGGCCTTCGGGAAGGCCAGGCGCCCGAGCAGGTGATCCCAGTCCCCGTGCGTGGCCAGCAGCCCGGAGACGGCGAACCCGGCCTGCCCCGCGACCTGGGCCGTCAGCTCCAGCTCGTCCGGGTAGACCGGCGAGTCGATCAGGAACGCCTCACGGGCGCCGTTGCCGGGACCGTCCGCCTCGGCGGCGCCACCGAGCGGCGCCTCGCCCGCGCCGTGCTGCCCGACCCGCAGGCCGCCGGCCCCCGACGGCTCGGCGGGCGCAGGCGCCCGCACGATCGCCGCGGTCGTCTGCCAGACGCGCGAGACGACGACGAGGACGTCCGGGTGGACGGCGAGGGCACGCACGGAAGCGAAGGGGGAGTCGGGAGCCGCGGCGGGGGCCGGCCTACTTCAGGCCGAGCAGCCGGATCGCGTCGAGCAGCGTCTTGACCTCTTCGGTCGGCTGCTTGACGCCCTTCTCGAGCTGCTCGCCGTGACGGTTGATCCAGATCACGGGGATCTTCGCCTTGAGGCACGGGGCGACGTCGGCGTAGTAGCCGGACGCGATGTGGACCCAGTTCTTCTTGCCGCCGTAGCGACGGGCGATCTCGGTGAAGTGCGCGGTGTCCGGCTTGTAGGAGCGGACCTGCTGCGCGGTCACGACAAGATCGAAGTTGTGCTGGATGTGCCGGCGGGTGAGGCCGAGCAGCTTGTCGTCGATGTTGGAGACCAGACCGGTCTGGTACTCCTTGCCGAGCTTGCGCAGCTGCGGCATCGTCTCGCGGAACGGACGCCAACGCTCGACCGAGTCGGGCAGGAAGTTCGCGCGGGCGGGCTCCTGGCGAAGGTCGTCCCAGCCCATCTCGGCGGCGACCTCGCGGGCGGTCCGGCGGAGGACCTCGGCGTACAGCTCGTAGCTGCCGGCGGCGATCTCGCGGTGCTTCTCGTGGAAGAGGCGGATCAGCAGATCACGATCGATCGTGAAGCCGTCCTTGCCCGCCTCCTTGGTGAAGGCTTCGATGATGCCCGCTTCCCAGTCGATCAGCGTGCCGTACACGTCCATCGTGACGAAATCGATCTTCTTGGGAAGCGCCATCCCCCGGATTATGCCTGGTAGACGGCGTCTGCTGCTGCGCGCCCCGCCTCACCGGCCCCCGTCAAGGACCTCTTTCTGGAGGATCGGCCGCCCAGGGCGCCCGTCGGCGCATCGCAGGATCACCACCCGAACCCTCGGTCAGACCACCAGTCTGACTCTCGGGCCCCGGCAGCACCCTGCGCGGTCACCGACCACCCTGGACAGCCACTGATCCTGGAGCAGGTCCTAGCTCGTCAGCGAGCGGTACCGGCGGACGGCGAAGAACGCGGCCACGACGGTGATCCCGATGATCCAGATGAACGAGACCCAGACGTCGCTGTTGGCCGGCGTCCCGAGGAACAGGTGCCGGGTCGCGTCGGCGAAGGTCGTGAACGGGTTCGCCTCGGCGAACTGCCGCAGCCCGTCGGGCATCGTCGACGGCGGCACGAAGACGCCCGACGCGAACGTCAGCGGGAAGATCACCGTGAAGCCGATCGCGTTCGACGTCTCCGCCGATCCCGCCGAGAGGCCGATCAGCGCGAACACCCAGCTGAAGGCGAAGCCGAGGCCGAGCAGCAGGATGATCCCGAGCAGGACCATGCCGACGTTGGTCCCGAACGAGAAGCCGACCAGCAGGCCGACCGTCAGCAGGACCACGAGCTGGAGGCCGTTGAGGGCGATGTCCGCCACCGCCCGGCCGGAGAGCACCGCGATCCGCGACATCGGCAGCGACCGGAAGCGGTCGATCAGCCCCTTGTTCATGTCGTCGGAGATCGCCAACGCCGTCACGAAGCCGCCGAAGGCGATCGACTGGACGATGATGCCCGGGATCAGGAAGTCCGCGTAGCTCGTGTAGCCCGGGGTCGCGATCGCGCCGCCGAAGACGTAGCGGAACAGCAGCACGAACATGATCGGCTGGACCGTGTAGCCGATCAGCAGATCGGGTTGGCGTGGAATCCGGCGCAGCTGCCGTCCCGCGAGGATCAGCGTGTCGGAGAGGGTCCAGCGGAGGCTGCTCATGCGGCGTCCTTCGAGGTCGCATCGTCGTCGGACTCGGGAGCCTCGGCAGCGTGCCCGGTCAAGGTCAGGAAGGCGTCGTCGAGGGTCGGACGGCGGATGCTGATGTCGGCCACCGCGACGCCCGCCGCGTCGAGCCGTCGGACCGCGACCACGATCCCCCCGGCGTCCGCACGCAACGGCGCCGAGGCCGCGACGCCGTCGACGTTGATCGCCTCCGGCCCGCCCTCGACGAGCACGCCGAGCGCCTCGCGCGCGGCACCGGCCTGGGCCGGATCTTCGAGGGTCACCTCCAGCCGCTCGCCGCCGACGCGGTCCTTGAGGTCGTCGGAGGTCCCCTCCGCGATCACCCGCCCGTGGTCGATCACCGCGATCCGGTCCGCCAGGCGGTCGGCCTCGTCGAGGTATTGCGTCGTCAGCAGGACGGTGGTCCCGTCCGCGACGCGGCCCTCGATCGTCTCCCAGAGGCTGAGCCGGCTGCGGGGGTCGAGGCCGGTGGTCGGCTCGTCGAGGAACAGCACCGGCGGCCGCACGACGAGCGCCGCCGCGAGGTCGAGCCGGCGGCGCATCCCGCCCGAGTAGGTGCTGGCGACGCGGTCGCCGGCGTCGGTCAGGGAGAACTCCTCCAGCAGCTCGTCGGCACGTACCCGGGCCGCCTTCGCACTGAGGTGGTAGAGCCGGCCGACCATCCGCAGGTTCTCGGCCCCGGTCAGGTACTCGTCGACCGCGGCGTACTGCCCGGCCAGGCCGATCTTCGCCCGCAGCGCGTCGGGATCGTCGGTCACGTCGAGCCCGGCCACGCGGGCGGTGCCGGCGTCGGGCTTGAGCAGCGTGGTGAGGATCCGCACCGCCGTCGTCTTCCCGGCACCGTTCGGACCGAGCACGCCCAGGACGGACCCGGTCGGCGCCGAGAGGTCGATGCCGGCGAGCGCGTGCACGTCACCGAACGATTTGACGAGACCCTCGACCTCGATGGCCACGTCGTTGGGGACCGAAGCATTGGACATCGAGGCGGACCATACAAGGGCGAACCGTCGCTGCGCACAGCCGAATCTGACCGTTGCGCCCCTCACTTGGCCGGCCGGGAACGCCGCCCTCCGCCATCCCCACCGACCGCCCCGCCTCCCCGGCCAGGGCACCCCCTCCAACGACTCCGCCGACGCCGTAAGCCCCCCCAACGCCTTGCCTAACTGTGTACACCAGGTAATCTGCCGCGCCCACCGTCTTCCGCGAAGGGTTCCTCATGGATTCATCAGTTCCACGTCGCCGCCGAAGCACCGTCGCCGCCTGGTCGGTCGCCACCGTCAGCGCGATCGCGCTGCTCCCGGCGCCAGCCTCCGCCGCGGTCACCGCGACCCAGATCACGTCGCCGGCGGCCAACACCGTCATCGACAACGCCAACCTCCTCCAGCCCTCCACACTGACCGTCAGTGGCACCGCCACCGTCGACGGCCAGACGCCGGAGGACGACCAGGTCGCCATCTACGCCTACTCGCCGCTCGCCGCGCTCGGCTCCCTCGGCTACTTCCAGATCTCCGAGGCCGTCGAGGTTGGTGCCGACGGCCGCTTCACCGCCGAGATCACCCAGCCGCTGCCGACCAACACGCTGCTCCTGGCGGGCCCGAACGAGGGCGAGGAGGGCCCCCCGCTCGGCGAGGAGGGGCCGTTCGCTCCGACGCTCGTGCTCGGCGGCTTCTACAACCCCGGGGTCTACGACGACGAGATCGACGGGCTGCGGTTCCAGTCCTTCCGCGGCCAGCGGCGCGGCTCGTTCCTGCTCGGCCCGGCCGGATCGATCGGGTTCGGCGGGATTGGCATCCCCGGGATCGGCTCGCTCGACCTCGGTGCCGTGACCGGTGGCCCGACCGGCGACCGCGGCGTCGAGATCGACCCGATCTTCCTCGGCACCAGCTCGCTCTGGCCCCACTACAACGACAGCCGCGGGACGGTCACCGTCGACGGCGTCCGGGGCTACCTCCGCGACCAGATCTACATGCCGACCAGCGGCGAGGACAGCCTGCCGGCCCCGGTCACCACCCGAACGGTCGACGCGACGACCGGTGGGCAGACCATCGTCCAGACCCAGCCGATCTACCGTGCGGCCGATCCGAGCGACTACCCCGACGACGAGGTGCTCGAGAACGGCTACGTGCCGAGCGGGCTCGAGCTCCAGCGCACGATCGTCCAGGACCACGACGGCCAGCAGGCGACGGTGACCGACGTCTACCGCTCGACCGACGGCAAGGGCCACCGGGTCGACCTCCTGTACTCGGAGGGCCTCGGCCTGGCGTACGACGGCCGCAGCAACGGGTGCTCGCCGCTCTCGTGCCCGCCGCTGGTCCGGGCGGCCCAGCGCGCTGCCGCCACGCCGGGCGGCGTCCGCGGCCTGCTGACGCGGGAGCAGGACCCGGAGATCGACCCGCAGGAGCTGTACGAGGCGCTCGCGCCGAAGTTCCGCGTGCCGTGGGAGTCGGGCGCGAACTGGGAGCGGAAGGCGCAGTCCGACCCGCTCTCGGCCCCGCCGACCGGCGCCTCCACCGTCTACAGCCGCTTCCCCGCGCTGTTCAGCATGCTGAGCCAGGGCGGCGAGGGGCCGCCGAGCCCGGAGGATCTCCGCTCGGTCTACGGCGCGATCACCTTCGGCAGCCGCCCCGACGGCGGCGTCTTCGTGGTCGACCCGCTGTTCGGGGCGCTGTTCCAGACCTCCACGCAGTTCGTCGCGCGGTTCGTGCGTGACGTCCCGGCGGGCGAGTCGACGCCGATCACGCAGGTCTACTCGCAGGGCCGTGACACAGCCGAGGTCGAGGCGCTCGCCGCCGAGGCCGAGCGCAAGCTGACCCCGGCCGCGCCGGTCGCGCCGCCGAAGGCCGCCCCGCCGGCCGCGGTCGTCCCGAAGGTCCCGGCCCCGACCCGGCGCGTGGCGCCCAAGCGCCTGACCCTGAAGGCGACGCCGAACGGTGACCTGACCGGGGCCCGGCGCTTCCGCTTCAGCGGGCAGCTGTCCCTGCCCAAGGGCGCCTCGGCCGCACTCTGCGGCAAGGGCGGCGTCGTCTCGGTGCAGATCCACGCCGGCCGCAACACGATCTCGACCCGGCGGGTCCGGCTCGACAAGCGTTGCCGCTACGCCGTCCGCGTCTCGTTCCGGAACGGTGCGCGGTTCGGCAGCAGCAAGCGTCTGACGGCCGGCGCGCGCTGGGGCGGCAACAGCAAGATCGGCGGCGTTCGCGCCAAGTCGGTCCGGCTCCGCGTCCGCTAGCTCGACCGCATCGCCGTGGGGAGGCGGGGCCCATCAGGGCGTCGTCTCCCCACCGATCGGCACCGCCGCGAGGGCTCACCGACCCGCCGCGGCGACGGCGAGATCGCCGGTGCCGCTCGTCCCCCGGGCACGAGCGGCACCGCACACCCCCGGACTTCGCCGCAAATCGCACGAACACGCGTCCTCCACGGCGGAGGAATAGTCTCCCGCGAGGTCGCCGACCGTCCGTTACAGGGTGCGCCGGCGTCACGCAGAGCGCGACACCCAACGACCGGTACCGAACTGCGGTACGGCCTACACCGTCGCGCGCTCCCCACGACTCAGGAACGCACATGGACCTGCTCGAGTACCAAGGCAAGCAGCTGTTCGCGCGGCATGGCCTCGACGTTTCGGACGGCAAGGCCGTCACGACCGTCGACGACGCCGTCGCCGCCGCCAACGAGATCGGCTACCCCGTCGTCGTCAAGGCCCAGGTCTTGATGGGCGGGCGCGGCAAGGCCGGCGGCGTCAAGCTCGCCTCGAACGAGGACGAGGCCCGCGAGCACGCGACCAACATCCTCGGGCTCGACATCAAGGGCCACATCACGCGGACCCTCTGGATCGAGCACGCCTCGGACATCGAGACGGAGTACTACGCCTCGGTCCTGCTCGACCGCTCGGCCAAGAAGCCGCTCGTGATGTTCTCCACGGAGGGCGGCGTCGAGATCGAGACCGTCGCCGAGGAGACCCCCGAGAAGCTCATCAAGCAGAACGTCGACCCGCTCGTCGGGCTGACGAAGGAGCAGGCGCTCGACATCGCGACCAAGGGCAAGGCGGACGCGGACGTCATCGACGGCGTCGCCGACGCGCTGGTCGCGCTCTACAAGGTCTGGATCGAGGAGGACGCCTCCCTCGCCGAGATCAACCCGCTGATCATCACGCCCGACCGCAAGGTCAAGGCGCTCGACGCGAAGGTCTCGCTCGACGGCAACGCCGCGTTCCGTCACCCGGACCACGCGGAGCTGGGCGACAAGGCCAACCTCGATCCGATCGAGGTCAAGGCCGCCGACGAGGGCGTCGTCTACATCAAGCTCGACGGCAACATCGGGATCCTCGGCAACGGCGCGGGGCTCGTCATGAGCACCCTCGACGTCGTCGCCCAGCACGGCGGCGAGCCGGCCAACTTCCTCGACGCCGGCGGCGGATCCGACGCGGCCAAGGTCAAGCAGGCCGTGGAGATCATCCTCTCCAACGAGAACGTCAAGGCCGTCCTCTTCAACATCTTCGGCGGCATCACCCGCTGTGACGAGGTCGCCAACGGCCTGGTCGCCGCGTTCGCCGACCTGAAGCCGACGGTGCCGTTCGTCGTCCGCCTGGACGGCACGAACGACGTCCTGGGTCGCGAGATCCTCGAGAAGGCCGCGCTGCCCAACGTGCAGACGGCGAAGACGATGAACGAGGCGGCCGAGATGGTCGTCGCCGCCGCGAAGGGGAACAGCTGATGTCGGTTCTGGTCGGTAACGACACGCGGATGGCCACGGCCGGCATCACCGGTCGCGAGGGCTCGTTCCACACGCTCAACAACCGCAAGTACGGCACCAACGTCGTCGGCGGCGTCAACCCGAAGAAGGCCGGCGAGAACGTCGACGGGATCCCCGTCTTCGGCTCGTGGAAGGACACGGTCGCCGAGGCCGGCGCCAACACGGCGATGATCTTCGTGCCGCCGCCGTTCGCGGCCGCGTCGGCGCTCGAGGCCGCCGAGGCCGGCGTCGAGCTGATCGTGATCATCACCGAGGGCATCCCCGCCCACGACGAGCTCAAGCTCTACAACACGATCAAGCGCGACTACCCGAACACGCGGGTCGTCGGCCCGAACTGCCCGGGCATCCTCTCGCCGGGCAAGGCGAACGTCGGCATCATCCCGGCGTCGTTCTTCAAGGAGGGCAACGTCGGCGTGGTCTCGCGCTCCGGCACGCTGACCTACCAGATCGGCAACGAGCTGGCCCAGGCCGGCTTCGGCAACTCCTCGATCGTCGGCATCGGCGGGGACCCGGTTCCGGGCTCCTCGTTCGTCGACATCATCGAGCTGTTCGAGAAGGACGACCAGACCGAGCTGATCGTGCTGTCCGGCGAGATCGGCGGGTCGGCCGAGGAGGAGGCCGCCGAGTACATCGCGGCCAACGTGACGAAGCCGGTCGTCGGCTACATCGCGGGCTTCACCGCCCCCGAGGGCAAGCAGATGGGCCACGCCGGCGCGATCGTGTCCGGGTCCTCCGGCACCGCCGTCGCCAAGGCGGAGGCCCTGGAGGCCAAGGGCGTGCGCGTCGGGCGCACCCCGACCGAGGTCGCGGAGATCGCGATCGACATCCTCAAGGGCTGATCCGCCCCTGAGGTGCCGCCCGGTCCGCAGCACGCGGGCCGGGCGCGGCGCGGGTCCGCAGGCCGGGCGTGCGGGCGTGGTCCGCAGGCCGGGCGTGGTCCGCGAGGCCGGGCATGGTCCGCGAGGCCGGGCATGGTCCGCGAGGCCGGGCGTGGTCCGCGAGGCCGGGCGTAGTCCGCGAGGCGTCGCCGGACCGACGGAGTCGTTCTCTTTGAGGTTTGCCACCTCTACGGTGGTCAACCTCAACGAGAACGACTCCGGGCCGCTTGCGATCGCCGTTTCGGCCGGCCGAGCGGCGCGAGCAGCGCCCTCGTAGCCAGGCCGCGCCCACGGCCCGTCGCCGCCCGTATCGCCGTTCCTGCCCGATTACCAGGGAAATCCGACACAGTCGGGATCCCTCAAGCGTGCTATGGGGGTTCCGCCGATGCCGTGCCTACAGTTTTCCGTGTGCCCGGTTCGCTGGACTTCACCGGGATGTTGACGGCCCTCGAAGGCCGCACGCGTCCCTCGTCGCGTCACCCGCTCGCCGATCTGGCCGAGGCGGCCGAGATCGCCCGTGCCCGCTTGACGGTCTTCGAACCCGACGCGCCGGCCCTGCCCCCGCAGCCGGTCGTCCCCCGCGGGCGCCGCTTCGGCTCCTGACCCAGGGGTGACGCCGCGGGCCCGTCTCGGCCCCTGACGCACGGGTCGCACGGGGCCGCCACTTCGGCCCAAACCCGCAACTAACGCGGACCGCAGGGCCGTCTCCGTTGCGCTCAGGCCGGATCGTCGGGAGCGGGCCGGTAGGTCCCGAAGTTCCACAGCCGCCCCTCGAGGTCTCGCGCGCTGTAGTCGCGTGAGCCGTAGTCGAGGTCGACGAGCTGGCGCACGATCTCGGCCCCGGCCGCGACGGCCCGATCGTGGTGCGCGTCGGGGTCGTCGATCGCCACGTAGATCGAGTGCGCGTCGCCCTCCGCGTCGCGGGGCAGGTCCCGCGTCGTCGCGCCGAGCATCACGATCCCGCTGCCGACCGAGAGCTCGGCGTGGCCGACCGTGCCGTCCGGGCCGGCATGGACCACGCGCGGCCGGAAGTCGAACGCACGCTCGAGCCACTCGATCGCGGCCCGAGCGTCGCGGTAGCACAGGATCGGGTAGGCGGTGGGACGGGAATCGTTGCTCATGATGGGCTCCGGGATCGTGGAAGGAACGGTCGAACCCGACGCTACGCCGGGTCCGGGCGGGTGTCTTGGACGGATGGCACCCGCGCGATCGTCCACCCCGAGCCACGGCCCCACCGTGGCGACCACGACCACCGCGCCCGCCCCCGCCACGTCGCCTCCGTTCCCCACGCGGACCCGCAGGCACCGGGACCGGACCGAGAGCCGCTACTCCCCCAGCTCGATCCCGCCGTACGGCATCCGCTGCTCACGGAACGCCGTCGGCGTCATCCCGCTCATCGCCCGCATGTCGCGGTTCAGGTGGGCCTGGTCGTAGTAGCCACAGGCGAGCGCGACGTCCCCGATCCGCAGCGTGGGATCGACGAGCAGGGCGACCGCGCGCTCGAACCGCAGCACCCGGCCGACGCGACCCGGCGAGAGCCCGATCTGCTCGCGGAAGCGGACGCCGAGGTGCTTGCGACTGCAGCCGACGTCCCGTGCGAGCTCCGCCACCGTGATCCGACCGTCGGAGCCGACGAGACGGTTCCACGCCCGGGCGACCTCCGGCGTACGCAGCAGCCCGTTCCCGCCCAGTCCGCTACGCGACAGCGCCCGGTTCACCGGCAGCCCGCCCGGCGACCGCCCCAGCCGACCCAGCAGGATCCGATCGAGCCGGGCGAACCGCCGCGCCCAGGTCGGCTCCGACGCCAGCGCGTCGAGCATCCGCTCGGCGTCGCTCCCGAGCAGCGCCTCGAGGTCGACCACCCGGCCGGCCAGCTCGTGCAGCGGGAGGCCGAAGACGGCAGCGGCCCCGTACGGCGTCAGGTTGCACTGCATCCCGTCGGCACCGTCGATCGAGGCGTTGGTGGCGTAGGCGTCGTGGACCCCGGCGACGAACGAGCTCCGCGCGTCCGGCCGCTGGTCGGCCCCGCCGATCCACCAACGCGGCCCGAAGCTGAGGATCACCGGGACCACCAGCGTCGGCAACGCCCGCCGCTCGATCGCGCCGCCCCACTCCCGGTAGCCCTCGTAGGCGCCGGCGACGACATCCCGCAGCCGGGGGTCCGGATCGCGGGTGTGCAGCTCCCATCCGCGACCGGCATCGCCGGTGCGCAGGGTCTGCACTGCGAACGGCGCGGCGGCCACGGCCATCCACCCAGGCTACGACCGCGCCGGTCGTCCGGCAATCCCGATCTTTACAGTAGGACGAACCATGGCCGACTCCATCTCCTTCGCCCGCGGGGCACCGTCCGCTGACATCGTCGACGTCGACGGCCTGAAGGAGGCTGCCGTCCGCGCGTTCGAGAACGATCCGGCCGGCGTCACCGGCTACGGCACCTCGGTCGGCTACCTGCCGCTGCGGCGCCTGATCGCGGAGAAGCACGGGGTCCCCGAGGATCACGTGCTCGTCACCAACGGCTCGATGCAGGCCGACGCGTTCCTCTTCGACGAGGTCGTCGCCAGCGGCGACGCGGTGATCGTCGAGCGCCCGACCTACGACCGCACGCTGCTGGGGCTCCAGGAGCGCGGCGCCGACGTCCGCCTGATCGGCCTCCAGGCCGACGGGATCGACATCGACGAGCTGCGGACCGCGCTCGAGGGTGGGCTCCGCCCGAAGCTGGCGCACATCATCCCCAACTTCCAGAACCCGGGCGGCTCGACGCTGTCGCTGGAGAAGCGCCACGCGCTGCTGGAGCTGGCGGCGAAGTACGACTTCCTGATCTTCGAGGACGACCCGTACGTCGACGTCCGCTTCACCGGCGAGCCGCTGCCGCGGATGCTCGAGCTGGACGAGAGCGCGGAGCGCGTCGTCTACGCCTGCTCGTTCTCGAAGACGGTCTGCCCCGGGATCCGGGTCGGGTACCTCGTCGGGCCGCCGGCGCTGATCGCGAAGATCCAGCGCCGCGCGACCAACACCTACATCGCGCCGAACCAGGTCGCCCAGGGGATCGTCTACGAGTTCCTGTCCGGGGATCGCTTCCCGCAGGCGCTGGCGACGGTCAAGAGCGCGCTGGCGGAGCGGGCCAGCACGCTCGGCGAGGCGCTGCGCAAGCACCTGCCGCAGGCGTCGTTCGTCGCCCCCGAGGGCGGCTACTTCCTCTGGGTCGAGCTGCCCGCCGGCGAGGGCCACGACTGCGCCAAGATCGCGAAGGAGGCCGCGGACCGCGGCGTCCAGATCGTCAAGGGCACCGACTTCCTGGTCGAGGGCGGCGAGAACGCCTTCCGCCTGGCCTACTCGGCGGTCACCGCCGACCGGATCGACGAGGGCGTCCGCCGCCTCGCCGAGGCCGTCGAGGCCGCCCAGGCCTGAGCCCCGGCCGTCGCCAGACGACGGCTTCGACACGATTCGCCGCTGCGCCCCGCCTCCGTGCGGGGCGCACGTCGTTCCGGCCCCACGAACCCGAGCGAGCGCCGACCAGATCAAGCGCCGAGCTGATCGAGCGCCAGCCAGATCGAGGGCCACCCCAGATCAAGGGCCACCCCAGATCAAGGGCCACCCCAGATCAAGGGCCACCCCAGATCGAGGGCCTCTAGACGAGCCGCACCAGATTGAGGCGCGCCACACCGAGGCGGACTTCTTCCTGGGTCGCATGGGGCCTGCCTCATCGTTGATGGGGCCCACCCCATGCGGCCTAGGAAGAAGTCCGCTTCCAGATCGCCTGCGCCCGGATTCCCCCCGTCGTCGCCCAGATCCCGAAACAAAGCGGACCACGGTCCTCTTAGAGTGCTACGCTTGTTGCAACAGCAACGACTTAGGAGTTCCTGATGGACATCGTCTTCCTGATCGGCCGCGTTCTACTTGCGGCGATCTTCCTGCTCTCGGCCGTCGGCCACTTCACCCAGACCCAGCCGATGGCGCAGTACGCGGCAAGCAAGGGCGTTCCCGCTCCGGCCGCGGGCGTCATCGTCAGCGGCCTGATCGGCCTCGTCGGCGCGCTCTCGATCGTGCTCGGGATCTGGCCCGACCTCGGCGCACTGCTGCTGATCGCCTTCCTGCTGCCGGTGTCGGTCTTCATGCACCCGTTCTGGAAGGAGACGGACCCGCAGGCCCGCCAGGGCGAGCAGATCAACTTCATGAAGAACGTCGGCCTGATCGGCGGCGCCCTGATCCTCTTCTACGTCGTCAACCAGACGCAGGACGTCGCCGCCGCGATCACCAGCTCGCCGCTCTTCCCCCGCTGGTAGCTGCGGTTGGTCTGCGGACGGCCGTATGCCGTCGCATCTCGGCCCGCGTGGGCCGCGGCAGGCCTGGCGGCCAGCTCTCGGACCAACGCGAACCGACCTGCTCGGCCTACGACCACCGCAGACGCAACCGCACGTGGTCAGCTCACGAACCAACCTCGGGGCTGACCACCTCCAACGACGAAGGGCCGGCGATCTGCTCACCGGCCCTTCTCGTTTCAGACGGTCGGCTGACCGCGCGTGAATGCGTGTGAGGCGTTCGTAGGCCAAGCAGGTCGGGGCGGATGACGCGAGAGCTGGACGCCAGTCCTGCCGAGCTTCAGCCGGCCCGAGATGCGACGCGCCTACGGACGCCTCACACCATTCACCGGCCGAAGGCCGCTTGCTCGAGCACCACCGCGGCCGGCAGGCCGACGCGCTCCGGGGGCGACGGGTCGGCCGAGACCGAGACCGTCTCGGCCGCGCTGTGGGTGAGCGTGTGCTTCTCACCGGCGGTGTCCTCGATCACGACCCGCTCGTCGTTGCGCTCGAGGACCTTGCCCTCGAGGCCGGGGGAGATGCCCGCGCCGTAGAGGTAGTGGAGGACCTGCTCGGCCTCGTTCTCGAACCGCAGGATCCGGATCTTCGCGCCGGCCTCGACGTCCGCCAGCGGCGCCCCGGGGATCCGCTGCCCGACGGCGATCGGGTGCCCGTGCGGGCAGGTCTTCGCGTCACCGATCGCCTGCCGCATGCCCTCTTCGATCGCGGGGCTCATCGCGTGCTCCATCCGCTCGGCCTCCTCGTGGACCTCGTGCCACGAGATGCCCAGCACGTCGGTCAGGAACCGCTCGACGAGCCGGTGGCGACTGACGACGCCCTCGGCGACCGACAGGCCCCGCTCGGTGAACGAGATCCGCTTGCGCTCGTCGCGCGTGATCAGCCCGTCGCCCTCGAGGCGCTTGACCATCTCGTGGACGGTCGGCGCGGAGAGCAGCATCGCTCGCGCGACGTTGGCTGCGGTCAACGGGAGTTGCACCTCGTGCAGCCAGTAGAGCGTCTCGAGGTACTCCTCCTCGCCAGCGGTCGGATGAGCCATACCCGCATCGTACCCGGGCTCACCGCCCCCGCGGGAGCGTCGCCGACGGGGCTTCCGACGAGGCCCCTCCTGATCGGCGCGCAGCATCGGTACCCTGGTTCTATGAGCACGCGTAGACCCTCGACCAACGACGGCCTGAGCATGCTCGACGTGGCGAAGATCGTCGGCATCCTGATCGCGGTGATCATCGGCATCCGGATCGTCTTCGCCGTCGTCGGGGCCGTCATGTCGCTGGTCTGGATGCTGCTGATCGGCGTCGCCGTCGTCGCCGCGCTGTGGGTTGCGTGGAGCCTGTTGTCCGGCGGCAAAGACCAGAGCTGAGCCCCAAGGGCCGTTCCGGCGTACCGCTGAGCGGTCCGCCGGGTACTCCTATCGAGATGTCCGAGCGTCCCCGTCCGCTCGCCGCGCCCCTGCGCGGTGTCAATCTGCCCAATCCCCTCGGTCGCCGTGCCGTGGTGATCGGCGCGGGCTCGTTCGGCACCGCCGTCGCCGTCCTGCTCGCGCGGGGCGGCTTCCGCACGACCCTCCAGACCCGTACGGTCGAGCAGGCCGAGCGGCTGCGCGAGGCGGGGGAGAACACCCACTACCTGCCCGGGGTCGAGCTACCCGCGAACCTCAAGATCGACTCGATCGAGGCCGGTCCGGGGCGGGCCGAGTTCGTCTTCCTCGGCGTCCCGTCGGCCCAGCTCGGCGAGGCCGTCGCCCGGCTGGAGGAGCAGGGCCTCGACCGCCGCTCGAAGATCATCTCCCTGAGCAAGGGCCTGGTGCCGCCGCTGGGCGTCCCTCCGACGGTCCTGCTCGCCGCGCGGTTCGGGACCCACCGGGTCGCCTGCGTCGGCGGCCCCGCCCACGCCCGCGAGATGGTCACCCAGGGGGCAGGCCTCGTCGCCTCGTCGGCCGACCAGGAGCTGGCGGCGACGATCGCCGCGGTCTTCCTGCGGGCCGGCGTGGTCTGCGAGCACACCGACGATCCGGTCGGCGTCGAGCTGGCGGGTGCGGCCAAGAACGCCGCGGCGCTGGCCGCCGGCGCGACCGAGGGCCAGGGCCTGAACGCCGCCGGAGCGGCGGCCGGCCACATCTTCGCCGAGGTCTGGCGGCTGGCCGAACGGCTCGGCGCCCAGCCCGCGACCTTCATCGGGCTGGCGGGGACCGGCGACCTGGTCGCGACCGCGCTGGCGCCGCAGAGCCGCAACCGCCGCGCCGGTGAGCTGCTGGCGGCGGGCGTGCCGAGCGCCGAGATCCCCGATCGCGTCGGCCAGGCCGTCGAGGCCTTCGAGTCGGTGCCGCTGCTCGCGGCGGCGCTCCAGCGCAACGGGATCGCGGCGCCGGTCACGACCGGCCTGGTCAGCCTGATCCGGGGCACGGTCCCGCTCGACGAATGGGTCGCGCTCGTCCGCACGACGGTCCCGCCGCCGGCCAACTGGCGCCGGGTCAGCGGCGAGCCGGGACGGATCCGCGGCTGGTGGCGGCGCACGGTCGACCGGATGCGCGGCCGCGACGAGCACCCCGCGCTCGCCCACGGCGACGACTGACCCCGCCCGCCGGCCCGCACGTCGTCCGCTCCGGCCCGCACATCGACGAGACCGCCACGTGGCCGATCCGTCACCGACCCGCCCGCATCGGCGACGTGTACGGAGGCTCGATCCCGCCATCCGGGCGGTCCGGTCACGCCCCGGACACGTCTGCGCACGCCAGCCGCCTACAGTAGACGTGTGCCTGTGCTTCCTCGTCGAACGAAGATCGTGGCCACCATCGGCCCCGCCAGCCGTGACCCCGAGGTGCTGGTACGGATGATCGATGCGGGCATGGACGTCGCCCGTCTGAACTTCAGCCACGGCTCGCACGAGGACCACGCCGACACCGTCGATCGCATCCGCGCCGCGGCCGACCGGGCCGGGCGCCCGGTCGCGATCCTGCAGGACCTGCCGGGGCCGAAGATCCGGCTCGGCCAGGTCGCGGGCGAGCCGGTCGTGCTGCACGAGGGCAACAAGGTCACCCTCTGCTCGGGCTCGGTCGAGGACGTCGGCACCGTCGACCGCCTGATCGTCGCGTGGGACCGCTTCGCCGAGGCCGTCGAGCCCAACGAAGAGGTCCACCTGGCCGACGGCACCGTCCGCCTGCGGGTGCTGGCCGTCCGTACGGGCGACGGCGAGGCGGACTGCGTGGTCGAGCTCGGTGGCCCGGTCTCCAGTCGCAAGGGCGTCAACCTCTCGGGCCCAGCCGACCTGCTGCCGGCGGTGCCGGAAGAGGATCTGCTGCACCTGGCCGCGGGCAAGCAGATGGGCGTCGACCTGGTCGCCGTCTCGTTCGTCCGTCGGGCCGAGGACATCGAGCAGCTGCGCTCGCGGACCCGCTGCCCACTGATCGCCAAGTTCGAGAAGCCGCAGGCGATCGAGAACGCGGAGGCGATCATGCGCGCCTCGGACTGCATCATGGTCGCCCGCGGCGACCTCGGGATCGAGCTGCCGATCGCGCACGTCCCGCGGGTGCAGAAGGAGCTGATCGCGATGGCGGGCGCACTCGCCCGTCCGGCGATCACCGCGACCCAGATGCTCGAGTCGATGGTCAGCAGCGCGCGGCCGACCCGCGCCGAGGTGACCGACGTCGCCAACGCGATCCTCGACGGCACCGACGCCGTGATGCTCTCGCAGGAGAGCGCGATCGGGCAGTACCCGGTCGAGGCGGTCCGGACCCTCGCCGACGTCGCGCGGGAGACGGAGACGATCGCCCCGACCTTCGACTGGAACGCCCGTCGGGTCCGCCGCGACAGCGCCGACCCGGCCTGGGCGGTGGCCCGCAGCGCAGTCCACACCGCGCACGAGCTGGACGCCGCGGCGATCGTCGTCCCCACGCTCTCGGGTCGTTCCGCCCGGCTCGTGTCGGCCCACCGTCCGAACCGTCCGGTGATCGCGCTCTCCCCGAGCCGCGAGACCGTCGCCCGCTGCAACCTGATGTGGGGCGTGAACGGGGCCATGATGCAACACCACGCCGTCACCGAGTCGCTGATCGCCGACTCCGCGGCGAAGGTCGTCGAGCTCGGTTGGTGCAAGCCCGGCGACCGCGTGGTGATCACCGCCGGCCTCCCGAGCGGCACGCCCGGGACGACCAGCCTGCTGCAGGTGCAGACGGTCTAGGAGGCGATGGCCCGCGTCGCGGCGAGCTCGCGCACGCGCGCGGCCTCGCTGTGGCCCAGGTACGGCGTCATCGCCGTCTGGACCAGCGCCGGGACCATCCCGGGGAGCTCGTGGAGCTCCCCGCGGATCGCGCGGGCGTAGGCCACCTCGCGCACGCCGCCGACGGTCATCTCCGTCACGATCTCGGGCACCCGCCGGCGCGTCGGGAGGTCGTCGAGCAGCTCACTGAACAGCTCGACGAGGTAGCCCATCGTCTCGTTGCAGACCTCGATCGCACGGGTGCTCGCTGACGGCCCCTCGATCAGGACCGCCTCGGCTCGTGCGGGATCGGCGGCGAGGAACGCCACCAGCGCCTCGACCCCGGCATAGGCCCGCTCGAGCGGCTCCGAGGCGCTGTCGACCGCCTCCCGGGCGACGGCCCGCAGCTGCTCGGAGATCTGGAGGTGCCCCGCCTCGAACGCCGCCTGCTTGTTCGGGAAGTAGCGGTAGAACGTCCGGCAGCCGATCTCGGCGGTCGCGGCGATGTCCTCCACGATCATGGTCCGGAAGCCGATCGTCGCGGCCACCTCGACGGTGACCTGCATGATGTGCGCCCGCCGGTCCTGCCGCCGGCCGGTTCGGGACGAGTCGGGGTCGATGACCGCGGCATCGACTGGGGCTGGGTAGATCGCCATCATCCTCACGCCCCGCAAGCCTGGTGTACGTGCCCTCGGGACGCGAACAGCAAGCTACACGAGCGTTTCGACAAGTGTCAAGTGCAGTGTCCCGCTGTGTTCATGCCAACTAGTCCACACGCAACGTTCACTGTACTCCAGGGCCGAAGAGGTCGACCGATCGGCCGGCCCTAGGTGACCTTCGACACACTACAGCTGGACCGATCGCCATAGGCAGAATCCACAGGAGCCAGTCGCCTAGCCACGAACTCCCGAAACACCGCCGCGCCGCGCCACAGACACGTCGAGCAAGGTCGGTGCAGGCGAAATCACTCGCCCATTCGGCTAGCACCCACCGGGTCCGTCTGTCTATACGGCATAAATACACGCCTCAATATCCAGATTCGCAAGAGTAGCGTGATCCGGCATCAGGGCAACGGTCCCGTCCCACAAACCACGCGCTCACGAACGACGACCGGGCGGCGGGAGAACCTCCCCGCCGCCCGGATTGGGTTGCCGCCGCGCAGCACCTTCGGACGCCGAAGCGCCCTCGGGGCTACTTCTTCGCGGCTTTCTTGGCCTTCTTCGCTGCGGTGCGCTTGAGCGTCACCGACCGGCTCGCGGGCTTCGCACCCTTCGCGGAAGGCACGAACGAGGCCCGGAGCTTCAGCGGCTTACGGCCCTTGTAGGACCGCTTGCCCGACGCCGTCAGCTTCGCGGTGACCGTTGCGACCGTGGCGGACGTGATCGTGCGGGTCGTCTTCGTGATCCCGTTGCCGGAGACCGTCAGCTTCCCGGTCCGCAGGCCACCAACTCGGACCTTGACCTTCGTCGAGTAGAACCGCTGCGACACGACCCCAAACCCACACGGCGTCAGCACCTGCGGCTGGGTCTTCAGCTGCTTGCCGTTCTGCCCGTCGAAGACCGCGTCAGCGACCTGCGGACCGGTGCAGACGTTGGCCTTCTCGTCCTTGGAGCTGACCGCCAGGATCCCGTTCTTGCCGCCGAAGATATCCAGCTTGAACGACGAGATCGGCGCATCGGGCACGAACCCGAACGTGTTGATCAACCGGTCATTCTGCACATCGGTGTCAGCCCACAGGTCGAGGGCGATCGGGCCGCGCAACGCCACCCACAACTTCGGGAACGTCTTCGCGGTCTTCCCCGACGCCGTCGTCCGCAGGCCCTCGACGAAGTAGACGTCGCCGGTCAGCGGCTCGTTCAGTAGTGGCGTCGATGCCGACGCCTTGCCGACGATCGAGCCCTTCGGGCAGTTCTTCGCCGCCGCCTCCGCCGGCTTGCACAGCGCCAACGCGTTCTCCGCCAGCAGCGAGAGCGTCGGCGGCAGCGTCACGACGACCTTCTTCAGGGCCGTCTGATCACTCGTCTGGCGAACCGTCGCCGAGAACGGCGTCGTCTTGCCCTGCGTCGTGGCCTTCTTGTCCGTCATCGCCAGCTCCAGCTGCGGCTTCAGCGGCAGGTCCTTGCAGCCACCGACCTGGAACCGCGAACTGACTGCCGCGGTCTGCCCGGCCACCGAACCCAACGTCCCGCCGATCGTCTTGACCGCACACGAGGTCGGGTTGCGCATGAACCCGGGCTTGTCGACCGCGACGTTCAGCTTCTGCAAGCGGACGGGCACGCCCTTGACGATCGTCGGCAGCGGATCGCTGACGATCGTCACGTGCGCGTCGTGCGGATCGACATAGATCTTCTGCCGCACGACCACGTCACCGAGGTCGAACGGTCCGGCCTTCGCCGGCACCGTCACCCGCAACGAATAGGGCGCGTCGCCGTAGCGGCCCTCGAGCACGACCGGTCCCGAGAGCGAGTACGGGTTCGACCCGGGGCCGGCGGCAACGGTGGCCGTCCCGACGCGGGTTCCGAGGTTGCCCTTGATCGTGGCCAACAGCCCCTCCGGCAGGTTCAGCGACAGGCTGTTCAGGTCGGCGTTGCCGTCGGGCTTGTGGATCGCCAACGTGAACGGCGCCGACGCCCCGGCGGTCGGAACGGTCACGCCGGCCGCGAACGACGGCGCGAAGCCGCCGAGGCCGGGGGTGCAGTCGATACCGAACGTCGACTGCGTGTCGACGGCGGGACCGCCCCAGGACGCGAGATGCGCCGTGGCCGTCTTCGGGCCGCAGGTCGGCGGGTTGACGAGCACGGCTCGCGGGCCGCCCTTGAACGCCAAGCGGATGGCGGACACGGGGACCTGCGGGTTGGTCGCGAACGTCGCCCGGAGCTGTCCGGTCGCCGGGTCGGCCCGAACGGCCCCCTCGAGCTTGAGGTGGACGCCCTGCCCGTTGGCGACGAGGAAGAAGCGGAACATCTTGCCCGACGTCGGATCGTCGGACTGCTGGCTGCCGATGTACAGCGCACCTTCCAGGGGCTCGCGCAGCGCGGGAGCGTCGACCGAGACCGTGCCCATCTTGGCCGATTCGGGGCACGATGCCGCGTCCTCGGTGCCGATCGCCGACTGCGCGTCGGTGCAGGCCGTCAAGCCGTCAGCGGCACCCGGGTTGATCGTCATGCCCTCGGGCAGGTCGACCACGGCGGTCCGCAGCGCCGGGGTGGCCAGCCCGTCGGGATCGTCGTTCTGCGGGAACCCCAGATCGACGCCGAGGCCCGCCGGGGCATCCGGCGCCGAGGTGTCCGGCGTCAGCTTGATCGTGGGCTGGAACGCCAGCTGGTCGCAGCCGGTCGGCTTCGGCGACTCGGCCTGCGCGGCGACCTCGTTGCCGCCGTAACTGGTGGCGCGCAGCGTCGTGACGGGCGTCGTGGCGCAGTCGGTCGGGTTGACCATGAACGGCGTGCGGGGTGCGGTGCTCGGAACGCCCCCGGAGCCGGTACTCGACAGGCGTTCTGGATCGTGGACCGGGTCGGCCGGGACGCCCCACAGCGTCAAATCCAGCTTCTTGATCGGATAGATGGTCTCGATGTTGGTCGAGGTCGCGGTGACGTGGTAGTCGCTGGCGCTGTGCACGCCGATGTCGATGTAGGCCGGCAGTCGCGAGCCGCCGACCATGAGCCCGAGCGACGCCGGCTGCCCGTTCGTCGGTTCGATGTTGTAAATCGGGTTGAGCGGAATGAGGCCGTCCGGGAACTTCACGATCGTGGCCGTGGTGACGACGCCGTTCCCGACCTGGGCCTCGATCGGGCACTGACCGTTGGCGAACTGCTCCCGCCGGCAGGTCGGGGCCTTCGCGGCGTTGGCGAGCAACCCGGGCGGGAGGTCGAGCGCGAGGGTGCGCACGCCCCCGTCGTTGGGGAGCGTGTCCCCGAACCCCGGGAAGAGCTCGACGTAGCGGTCGCTCTTGAAGCCGATCGTGGTGGTCACGTCGGAGTGCGCACCGGCTTGGGTGCTCACGGCGGCGGCGTCGAACTGCGTGAGACCGAACTCCTCCGCCGCCACCGCCGGGGTGCCGCTCAGTCCGACCAGGAGGAGCGTGGCGGCGCTGATCGCCGCAGCCGCCCACCGTCGGGTACCTGCCGGGCGCCGATCGGAGACCTCCCGAGAAGGAAGCATAGTTTCGGTCCGGTGCCGGTCGTCGCCGTGGGGTCGTGCTACGAAGCGCATGGTCAGCGGCCCTTCCTCGAGGTGTGGCCCGTGGGCTGCGTGAACGTCAGGCGCGCCGTGACCGAGGAGGCCTCCCCGCCGCGCGGGGTGAACGCGACCCGTACGGTCGCCGTCAGGCGTCGCTTGCGTCGCAGCGTCTTACGGGCACGCTCGGTCAGCTTGACCCGCAGGCTGTAGGTGCCGGCCTTGCTCGCGGTCTTGGCGACGCGCGTCAGTCCGGAGCCGGACGTCCGTAGGCGCCCCGCGCCGGGCAGCTTGACGCGCAACGTCGCCTGCGTGCCGCGGATCGTCTTGGGCTTGGAGACCTTCGGCTTGGCTGCGGGCCGTGCCGGGAGCGGGCCGAGGTCGGTCGGGCCGGCGAAGGACAGACTCACGGCGACCGGCGCGGGTATCTTCGGCGCCGGCGGGCCCTGGCAGGCGTCGTCGATGCACGGCGCAGGAGGAGGCGGCGGCTCAGGGAACCCGCCTCCGATCCGCGCGTCGTAGGTATCGATCGCGCCGCCGTCGGCGTCGGCCGAGACCAGCGCATCGCCGGTCAGGAAGAACACGTTGGCCCCGTCCGTACCGTTATCGACGTAGAGCACCGCACCCGCGTTGTCACCGGCGGGAGAAACGAGATCGATGCCGGTGCCGTCGTGCCACTGGTAGAGCTTGGCGCGGCCGTTCTCGCCAGCGTCGTCGGTCAGCGCGTCGGTGCTGACGAAGAAGACCCGCGAGGCATCGGCGGAGATGACCCGCCCCTGACCGAAGGCCGGGTAGTTGGCTGCCTTCGGCTGGTCGTCGCTTTGGCTGGTGCCGATCGCCACCGAGGCCGATCCCGTGCCGGAGACCAGGGTCACGCCCTGCCCCGCGCGCCAGAGGTAGAGGTCCGCGGCACTGTCGGTGTCGGCGGAGTCCAGGGCGCCCGTGGTGCGAAACAGCAATGCCGACCCGTCGGCGGTCGCCCGTACCGCCCGCTGGGCCGGTGACGTGGAGGCGATCCCGAAGGCCACGAGGTTGGTGGTGTCGAAAATGTCGTCATCGGTGAGGGCCGAGACGGTGACGATCGTGCCGCCGTCCCAGCGGTAGAGGACCGCGCCGGTACCCGGCGGCGGATCGGTGCCGAGCCGGTCGGTCGCGGCGAAGAACAGCTGGCCGTCAGCGGTCACGCTCACCGGCCAGACCGAGTCACTGGCGCCCGTGCCGGTGGCGCGGGTCAGTCGTGACCCCGCGGGCGCGTTGACGCGGTACCGGTAGATGTCGTTGCCGCCGTCGGTATCGCCGTCGACGAGTCCTTCGCGTGTACGGAGGTAGATGATCGACGCGTCCTCCGACATGCCCACGAACGAGACGTCCGCCGTTGGCTCCGTGCAGTCCGTCGTCGAGCCGGGAACGGTCGGGCAACCCGCCGCACCGCGCTCGTCGTCGCTGATCAGCGACACGCCCTCACCTTCGCGCCACAGGTAGAGGTCCGCGGCGGTGTCGGTGTCGGCGGGATCGAGCGGCGCGGTCGTCGAGAACACGATCGATCTACCGTCCGCACTAACAGGCGAGCCACCCTGCGAGACCGGAAACCCGGTTCGCGACAGGACGCCGTAGTTCAACGGGCCGTCACCGGATGTTCCGTCCTTGGTCCCACTGGCTGCCTGGGGCAGAAACGGCTCGGCGGCGGTGTTGTCGGCCGCGCCGTCGGCCTGACGGGTGACCAGGCTCAGCGTGTCGCCGCGGCGAACGTAGAGGTCCGTGCTGCTGTCGGCGTCGTCGGGAGCGAGCGGCGCGGTGGTCGCGAACGCCGTGGAGGAGAGATCCTCCGACGTCGTCCACTGGAAACTGTCGAGTCCCGCCTGCTCGGAGGTCTCCGGTGCGGCGGAAAGCAACGGCGATGGTGCGTGGCCGTCTCCGAGGTACAGCGCGGGGATGCCAAGCCCGCCCGGGTCCGTGAAGGCGCCGCCACTGACGTAGGTGAAGCCGTCGGCCAGCATCCCAGGAAGGCCCAAACTTGCCTCGCGTGCCGGCTTGCCGGCCGGGTCGGGGGTGAGCCAGGTCGAGACCCATCCGTCCGCCGACCGCCGCGCAAGGAAGACGTCCCCGAGACCGCCATCGGCCGGGGCGGGATCGGCGGTCTGCTCGCCGCTAGGGGCATTCCAATAGAGCGCCTCGCCGCCGGGCTGGGCGGCGAAGCCCTGGACGGTGTAGCCCAGGCCGTCCGGCGGGCCGACGAGCTCGAACCCCCGATCGGAAGCTTGGGCGCCTGCGGCACCTACGCCAGCAAGGGCGAACCCCCCCAGCACAAGCGCGGTGGTGCGGACGGGGCCGAACCGAGCGGATTGACGAGGACGAGGTAGTTCCGGCACGAGACGAGCCTTTCGGGAGTGGGGGACGGACACGGAGGAAGCGTCGAAAGGAGGCTGGGCCGTGGCGACGGTCGCCACGGCCCAGTTCGCGGATCGCCGATCCGGGCGATCCTGTTCTTGGTGTTAGCTGATGATCAGACCGTTGCTAGTAGACGGAACCTCGTCGTACGTGATCGCACCGGAGTTCGGGTCGTTGCTGAACGTCGCCGTGCCCGTGGCGGGCACGCCAGCCAGGGCGCAGCCTCCACCCGAGGCGTTGAACGTCAGCGCGCTCGTCCCGGAAACCGCCGCGGTGATCTGCGCCGTCTTGGCACCCGTCGCACCCGTCGCGTTGATCGGGATGCCCTGACCGCCAACCGTGTTCGACGTCCGGATCGTGCAGAGACCGCCTGCGACGTTGATCGTGCAGTTGTTCTGACTCAGCGTCAGAACCCCGGCAGCGCTCCCGGACCCACCCGAGGTCAGGGCCACGTTCGACGGGGTGCACGTCACCACCGCCGCGAGCCCACCGGCAGCCGTGCAGCCGGTGAACTGCAGCGTCACAGCAACGTTCGCGTTGGCCGGGTTATTCGTAACCGCAGTAGCCCTCGAATCGGTGCAAGTAACCGTCGCGTTGGGGCTCGTATTGATGCGGAACTGCGTCTTGCCGCCGACGTCCGTCGTGGCGTTGTGCCCGGTCCCGCCGACGAACTTACAGTCGGCGGCGGTGAGGCAACCGGACGCGGTCACCGCCGAGGCGGTCGACGGAACGATCGCGGCACCCGCGACGACGACCGCCGCCAGCGCGAGCTTGGCCTTGATGTTGTTACCGAGGGAGAACATTATTGTTCGCCCTCCTTTCTGCCCAGCGAATCTGGGCGTTGCTGGCACCGGGGTGTTCCCTCCGCAAAGATGGGCGCCCCGGTCCCGGTCTGGATTAAAAGGACCGACTCACAGCCGGCCACGACGTGCACACTGCCCGCCGTAATCGCCACAGAGACCAGACCGGAGCGCTCCGCGAAGCATGCTCATCCGGCGCTGCCGTCGCCCGACGTTCAGGCGACGAGAACCGACGACAAGAACCGGCCAAGGGCCGTCGATCTCCGCAACATCGCCCGCGCCGGGTCCGACCAATGCCTCCCTGCGGGTGACTTCGCATACTCGCCCCCTCCTGGTTGGCGGCTGGCCCGATGAGGCCACGGCCGCAATGGAATAGGCACCGCACAACATCCGTTGCTCTTGCTCCGTTCCGCTAGAGATCGTTCGCGGAGTCGGGAACGTGCCTTCGAAGCACGGCAGCAAGCTACACGAGCTTTTCGCTGGGTGTCAAGGGCGCGACCGGTTTGTGTTCATCGACGAACACGAAGCGGGCCCACGATCACCTGCTGCCTACTGTATACCGTCCACATCAAGCCGCAGCCGGCCGGGGCACGAGAACGGCGACTAGGCCGATAGGCATAGCTCACTCCGATCGAGGCCCAGTTCCTACTGGACACCAGCGTCCGCCAGTGCCGGCACGCCTGAAGACGGGATAGGCAACTCGGCGACACCCTCTCCGCCTCGACCGCGATGCGCGGCGGCGACAGGCCACCCTGGTCCGTCGGCTGTTTCTATAAGAACTACTCATACACCCCTGCGCGTGTCGTTTCCTATTGGCCACGCACTGCGCCCACCGATCTCACCACCACTTCCGTGCGGGTTCGAGTTCACACGAACAGGCCGCGAACGACCTCACCGGCGGGGGTCTTCGCGAAGACCCCCGCGAGTTCGAGCTGCGCGACCTTCCCCGCCACCTCGTCATGCAGGGGTCCAGGCTGGCCGCCGCAGAATGCGCACCGAGGAGAGCGGCTGCGGGCAGGGGGGGGCGAGCACCCGCCACTCGCCGACGGAGCCCCATGTGCGGAGCTCAGACGCTCAGGAAGAAAAGAACGCAGCTGGGCCGTGGCGAGTTGCGCCACGACCCAACGGTCGGGCTTCCGCTGGAAGCCCGACCGGTTCTCGGTGTCAGCTGACGTCGAGGCCGCTGCCCACCTCGTCGTACGTCATCGGACCGGAGTCCGGCGAGTTGCTGAACGTCATCGACCCGGCGGAGGGCCACCCGACAAGGCCGCAGCCTGCGCTCGAGGAGTTGAACGTCAGTGCATCGGTGTTCCCACTGATCGCGGCCGTGAGTTGCGCCGTGCCGCCGACGGTCGTACCGCCCACGCCCACGACGATGTCCTGCCCGCCAACGGTGTTCGGCATCCGGATCGTGCAGAGACCCGCTGCGATGTTGAACGTGCAGTTGCTCTGGCTCAGGTTCAGCGGTCCCGTCCCGCTCCCGGACCCACCCGAGGCGAGAGTCATGTCCGACGGGGTGCACGTCACCGCCACCGGGAATCCGGAGATCGAGCAGCCGTTGAACCTCAGCGTCGTCGCAATCAGGCCGGTGCCGTTCGCAACAGCAATAGCCCTCGAATCGGCGCAGACCCGTATGACGCGGAACTGCGTCGCGCCGCCGGTAGAGGCCGTGTGACCGGTGCCGCCGACGAACTCACAGTCGCCGCCGACGGGACAACCGGACGCGGTGACCGCCGAGGCCGCCGACGGAACGGCCATGGCACCCGCAGCGACGACCGCCGCCAACGCGAGCTTGAACTGCTACCGAGGGAGAACATAGAACGCTCACCCTCCTTTCCGCCCAGCAAAACCAGGCGTTGCTGGAACCGGGGCGTTCCCTCCGCAAGATGGGCGCCCCGGTCTGAATTGAAAAGCCGACAAACGGCCGGCCACGACGTGCACACGGCCCGCCGTAATCGCAACAGCAACCCACGACGAATCACTGGACGAAGCACGACGAGCCCGACCATTGGCTCCCCGAAGGGGACCTCGCATAGTCGTCCCTCCTGAGTAGACCGGGCCGCGGCGACCGTCGCCACGGCCCGGTCGCCGATCGCCGAATCCGGGCCGATCCTGTACTTGTTGTTAGCTGATGATGAGGCCGGCGCTAGTAGACGGAACCTCGTCGTACGTAATCGCACCGGAGTTCGGCGCGTTGCTGAGCGTCCCCGTCCCCGACGCGGGCCAACCGAACAGGCCGCAGCCCGCACCCGAGGCGTTGAACGTCAGCGCATCGGTGTTCCCGGCGACCACGGCCGTGATCTGCGCCGACTTGGCACCCGTCGCACCCGTCGCGTTCAAGAGGATGTTCTGACCGCCAGCGGTGTTCGATCCCCGCATCACGCAGAGACCCGATGCGAGGTTCATCGTGCAGTTGTTCTGACTCACGTTCAGAAGCCCGCTCCCGCTCCCGGAACTACCCGAGGTGAGAGTAACGTTCGACGGGGTGCACGTCACCACGAACGCGAGCCCCGCGGCCGCGCAGCCGGTGAACTTCAGCGTCACAGCAACGTCCATGGTGCCATTCGTAACCACCGTAGCCCTCGAATCGGTGCAGATCACCGTCGCAAAGGGGCTCGTATTGATGCGGAACTGCGTCTTGCCGCCGGTGTCCGTCGCGGCGTTGTGACCGGTCCCGCCGACGAACTCACAGTCGGTGCCGACGCCGGCGGGACAACCGGATCCGGTCACCGCCGAAGCGGCCGACGGAACGGCCATGACACCCGCAGCGACGACCGCCGCCAACGCGAGCTTGGACTTGATGCTATTACCGAGGGAGAACATAGAACACTCACCCTCCTTTCTGCCCAGCTGAACTGAGCGTTGTTGGAACCGGGGCGTTCCCTCCGCAAGATAGGCACCCCGGTCCCGATCTGAATTGAAAAGCCGACAAACAGCCGGCGACGACGCGCACACGGCCCGCCGTGACCGCAAACCACCAAGCGGCCAGTGCTCGCCCAAAGACCGATGTTCGGTGTTAGCTGATGATGAGGCCAGGACTAGTAGACGGAACCTCGTCGTACGTAATCGGACCGGAATTCGGCGAGTTGCTGAACGTCAGCACCCCGGTGGCGGGCACGCCAGCCAGCGTGCAGCCCGCCCCCGGGGCGTTGAACGTCAGCGCATCGGTGTTCCCGGTGACCGCCGCGGTGATCTGCGCCGACTTGCTGCCGTTCGCGCCGGTCACGCTCGTGCCGACGCTCTGACCGCCAGCGGTGTTCGAGATCCGAATCACACAGAAACCCGATGAGATGCTGATCGTGCAGTTGTTCTGACTCAGGTCCAGATATCCGCTCCCGCTCCCGGACCCGCCCGAGAAGAGAGTAACGGTCGACGACGTGCACGTCACCGACGCCGAGAGGCCGCTTGTCGTGCAATTAGCGAACTGCAGCGTCACAGCAAAGTAGATGCTGGACGGGTTCTGCGTGACGGCAGTAGCCCTCGAATTGGTGCAGATCACCGTCAGGTTCGGACTCGAATTGACGCGGAACTGCGTCGAACCACCGGTGTCCGTCGCGGCGTTGTGACCGGTCCCGCCGACGAACCCGCAGTCGGCGGCGAAGCTGCAACCGGACGCGGTCACCGCCGAGGCCGCCGACGGAACGGCCATGGCACCCGCAGCGACGACCGCCGCCAACGCGAGCTTGAACTTGATGTTGCTACCGAGGGAGAACATAGAACGCTCGCCCTCCTTTCTGCCCAGCGGAACCGGGCGTTGCTGGCACCGGGGCGTTCCCTCCGCAAAGATGGGCGCCCCGGTCCCGATCTGGATTAAAAGGACCGACTCACAGCCGGCCACGACGCGCACACCGCCCGCCGTGACCGCAAACCGCCCAGCGGTCAGTGGTCGCCCAAAGACCGCTGCACGGCGTTAGCTGATGACGAGGCCGTTGCTAGTAGACGGAACCTCGTCATACGTAATCGCACCGGAGTTCGGGTCGTTGCTGAACGTCGCCGTCCCCGAGGAGGGCACGCCAGCCAGGGCGCAGCCCAGACCCGAGGCGTTGAACGTCAGCGCATCGGTGTTCCCGGCGATCCCGGCCGTGAACTGCGCCGACTTGGCACCCGTCGCACCCGTCGCGTTCAAGAGGACGTTCTGACCTGCAACGGTGTTCGAGGTCCGGATCAAGCAGATGCTTGCGACCTGCATCGTGCAGTTGTTCTGACTCAGCTTTAGCGGCCCCGTCCCGCTCCCGGACCCACCCGAGGTGAAAGTAACGGTCGACGGGGTGCACGTCACCACCGTGTTGAACCCGGCAGCCATGCAGCCACTGAACTGCAGCGTCGCAGTAGCGATGTCGCTGGCCGGGGACTCCGTGACGACAGTAGCCCTCGAATTGGTGCAAGTAACCGTCACAAAGGGACTCGAATTGACGCGGAACTGCGTCGAACCACCGGTGTCCGTCACCGCGCTATGACCGGTCCCGCCGACGAACGTACAGTCGGTGGCACTCGGGCAACCGCCCGCGGTCACCGCCGAGGCGGCCGACGGAACGGCCAAGGCACCCGCGGCGACGACCGCCGCCAACGCGAGCTTGGACTTGATGTTGTTACCGAGGGAGAACATGGAACGCTCGCCCTCCTTTCTGCCCAGCTAAGCTGAGCGTGCTGGAACCGGGGCGTTCCCTCCGCAAAGATGGGCGCCCCGGTCCCGGTCTGAATTGAATAGCCCGGCCACTGGCCGGCCACGACGTGCACACAGCGCGCCGTAAACGCAGCATCAGCAGGACGAGATCTGCTCTTCGGATGGCTGCTGGCCG
The DNA here is from genome assembly GCF_056269115.1 of Patulibacter ginsengiterrae. Lineage (NCBI taxonomy): Bacteria > Bacillati > Actinomycetota > Thermoleophilia > Solirubrobacterales > Patulibacteraceae > Patulibacter > Patulibacter ginsengiterrae. The sequence goes on along the minus strand of NZ_JBWDOG010000005.1, from coordinate 137 downwards.
TCCGAAACGGTGGACGTCGGGCCGCAATCCTGCTTTCCCGGAAGCTCCCCATCCTCGATCGCCTGCCGCGCGCCCTCGACCCCGAGGTACGGCGTCAGCACCGTCGCGACCAGCTCGGGAATCAACGCAGGCAAGAG
>NZ_JBWDOG010000004.1:0-293391 GCF_056269115.1 Patulibacter ginsengiterrae | reverse complement strand
GGACCTGTCGCTCGTTGCTCGAGATCGGCTGACGACCGACAGGCCTGCCCGAAGGGGTTGGCGGGCGCACCCGCCGGTGGTAGCGTCGGGCACCGGCCCGCGAGCGCCCGCCCGGCCGCCCGCCTCGCCCCGCCCGCCTCGCCCTCCCGTCCGCGACGCCGGTCGCGGCGTTGGGCCGTCGCCTGTGACGACGCCTCGCGTCCCGCCCGCGGCGTAGCGTCGGAGCATGGCCCGAATCGAGATCGAGCGTGGTGACATCACCCTCGAGGCGGTCGACGCCGTCGTCAACGCCGCCAACTCCAGCCTGTTGGGCGGGGGCGGCGTCGACGGCGCGATCCACCGGGCGGCCGGTCCGGAGCTGCTGGAGGAGTGCCGGCGGGTCGGCGGCTGCGAGACGGGGGACGCCAAGGCGACCGGCGCCGGCCGGATGCCGGCCCGCTTCGTGATCCACACCGTCGGACCGGTCTGGCGCGGCGGGAACGACGGCGAGGCGGAGCTGCTCGCCTCCTGCCACCGCCGGTCGCTCGCGCTCGCCGAGCAGCTCGGCTGCCGCTCGATCGCCTTCCCCGCGATCTCGACCGGCGTCTATGGCTACCCGGTCGAGCGGGCCGCCCCGGTCGCGGTGGCCGCCGTCCGCGAGCTGCTGCCGTCCTGCCCGACGATCGAGCTGGTCCGGTTCGTGCTCTTCAACGACGCGGCGATGCTCGCCTACGGGGCCGCGATCAACCGCTGACCGCTGCGGCGACCGCCGCTGGTCGCGCGTCCCGACGGGCGCGTTCGCGGTTTGCCCTTGACTTCAAGTCGCCTTGAAGTGCCACCGTTGTTCGTCCCGTGTCGCCGTCGCCGCCCGCCGCCCACCCGCTGATCGCCGCGGCCCCGCCGTACGTCCCGTCCTCGTCGGGTTCCGCAGCGCTGCGGGCGACGCCCGAGGACGCGGCGCCGACCGGCCCGGCCGCGAGCAGTGGGGCCGGTGCCCGCGGCACGGGCGGGGAACGGCCGCTCGTCGTCGGCCTCGGCGGCACGCTGCGGCCGGGGGCCAGCAGCGAACGGGCACTGCGGGTCAGCCTCGACGCGGCCCGCGACGCCGGGGTCGAGACGGTGCTGCTGCCGGCCGTCGACCTGGTCCTGCCGATGTACGACCCGGCGCAGGCCGCGCGGTCGCCGGAGGCACGTCGCCTGATCGAGCTGCTGGTCCGCTGCGACGGGGTGATCCTCTCGAGCCCGAGCTACCACGGCGGCATCTCGGGCCTCCTGAAGAACGCGCTCGACCACGTCGAGGACCTGCGCGGGGACGTGCGGCCGTACCTCGACGGGCGCGCGGTCGGCTGCGTCGCGATCGGTGGCGGGGCGCAGGGAGCGAACGCGACCCTGACGGCCCTGCGCACGACGGTCCACGCGCTGCGGGGCTGGCCGACGCCGTTCGGGGTCGCCGTCGGCGGCCCGCTCGCCGAGGACACCGAGCCCGTCCGGACCCAGCTGCGACGGGTCGGCGAGCAGGTCGCGTCGTTCGCGCTGGCGGCACGGGCGGCGAGCGCCGACGGCCTCGCTCGGGGCTGAGGGCGACGGTGCTCGCGCCGGTCAGGCGGCCTACCCGGTGCCCGTACCGAGCCGGTAGTGGTCCAGGGCCGTGGCCCCGCTCAGGACCGCGCTGTAGATCGCGAACTCGTCGATCGTGGCCCCGAGGAACTCGCTGGTGCCGTTCTTGGACCCGAACAGCAGCGCCGCCGAGGTGTTGATCAGCGTCTGGTTGGTGACCGTGCCGGTGCGGTCGACCCCGTCGACGTAGAGCTTCGCGGCGCTGCCCGACTTCGTGACGAGCAGGTGGTGCCAGCTGGTGTTGGTGATCGTGGTCGTCGAGCTGGTCAGCGTGGCGACGTCGTCCTTGGCCAGGAACGGCGCGTTCTTGTTGAGACCGAACTGGACCGCGGAGGAGCCCTTCTGGAAGATGTCCAGCCGCCCGGTGCTGGCGTCGCTGCGCTTGATCCAGGCCTCCAGCGTCAGCGGTCCGTCGCCGAGCCGGAGTGTGCTGGCGTCGGGCACGGAGATGTAGTCGTTGATGCCGTCGAGGTGGGCCGCCCGGTCGGGATCGCCTGCGAGCGCGCCGGGCTGGTTCAGCCGCGGGCCGTTGGCGTATGTCCCCGGGTTCGTGCTCCGGCTGTCGGCGGCGGTGGTCGTCAGGCTCGAGATCCGGAAGTCGTCGAGGTGCAGTCCGGCCGTCTCGGACGCGACGGCGTTGGTGGTGCTCGAGCCCATTCGTACGCCGCCGCGCCCGGCGGCGGTGATCGCGGCGTCGGTTGCCGTGACCCGCGCGACGCCGTCGACGAGCAGCGAGATCGTCGAGCCGCTCATCCGCAGCGTCAGCCGGTAGCTCGTTCCCGCCGCCAGGCTCTGGGAGTAGTAGCCGGTGCCGGTCCCCGTCCCGATCGGGGTCAGGCTCCCGTTCACGACCTTGGCCAGCTCCCAGCGCTTGGTGTCGACCAGGTAGCGGGCGCTGTAGTAGGTCTGGACGGTGCCGCTGACGCTCTGGCGGCCGACCACGCCGACGGTGTCGGTGGCGGGCAGCGACGCGGCGTAGACGTCGGCTTCGACCAGGTAGTTCGCGCTCGTCGGCGAGCTCGACGCGGTGTACAGGGCGCCGCCGCTGCCCGACTGCCGCCGGAGGCGCCCGGCGGCCGTGATCGACGCGGTGCGGGTCTGGGTCGGGTCGGCGGTCCAGGTCGCGCCGACGGCCCCCGTGTGGGCGGAGAGGAGCGTGCCGGAGCTGTCGGTGAACTCGTCGGCCGCGAGCGCGCCGTCGCCGAACCGCCAGTAGGAGACGAGCCCGGGGGTGGTGGCGACGACGTCGGCGTACGCCTCGATCCGGGCGGTGTAGCCCGTCGGGCCGGCGGTGTTGGCCGCGGTGTCCGTCGCGGTGATCGTGTAGCCCGGGGTGGTGCCGGTCGTGAGGCCGGTGTTCGCGGTCAGCGCCGTGCTGCGGTAGTTGTAGGTCGTTCCGCCGACCGTCCAGGGTCCCCCGGTCGTCGTCAGGCTGCCGGCGGTGACGCCGGTGTCGAACGCGTTGACGTTGGTCGTGACCGTCGCGACGCCCGCGTCGTCGGCGACCTGGGCGTAGACGTAGTAGCTGCCGCCCTGCCGGATCGTGCCGGGGGTGGTGCCGTCGGCCTTGACGGCGACGGCCCGGTCGATCGTTGGCGGGGCGGTGTCGAGCAGCTTCGCGATGCTGGCCCCGGTGTAGGTGGCCTGGTTGCCGACGTTGTCGGAGACGAGATAGCGGTACCGGTAGCAGGTGCCACCGCGCACCGACGTATCGGCACCGCCGACCAGGCTGACGAGCGTGGCGAAGGTGCCGGGGAAGCTGCCGCAGGCCCCGGTCGTGGCGTTGAGGGGGGCTTGGTCGCGGCGCAGCAGACGGGCCGCGGGATCGATCCCGGAGAGTCCGTCGGTGCCGTCGGCGAGGGTGACCGGGATCGAGCTGCCGGTGAGGTTGCCGTTGGCGTAGCCGACGCTGCCGCCGGCGGGCGGAGCGGTATCGCTGACGAAGCTGACGGTGGTGCTGGCGGTCGTCCCGAGCAGGTCCTTGCCCTCGATCGCGTAGGGCGGCGGGACGGACGGGTTCGCCGTCCACGAGAAGCTGCTCGAGCCGTACGGGCCGCCGGACGGGGTCGTGACGGTCTGGTTGGCGTGGGTCCAGCCGGACGATCCGATCGCCGGGTAGGTGACCGACGCGGGGCCCGTGCCGGTGTCGCCGAGCGCGTCGACGAACCGGAACGATCCGGGCGCGTTGCCCTTGTAGTACAGGGTGGATCCGCCGAGGAACGCGCCGACCGGGCCGGTCAGGCTGAGCACGTGCGTCGGGGCGGTCGTGTCGCGCCGCAGCACGTCCGGGCTCGCGTAGGTCGCCTGGTTGCCGACGGCGTCGGAGACCAGGTACCGGTACTGGTAGCAGCCGTCGGCGGCGCTGGGGTCGGTGTGCGGGGACTGCGGGTCGGCCGCGATCGTGGTGAACGCGCCGAAGCTCCCGCAGCTGCCGCCGGCGAGCGGGGCGGTCGCGCGCTGGAGGCGACCGGAGCCCGGCGCCAGTCCGGACTGGTCGTCCTGGCCGGGGGCGAAGACGACCCTGGTCGTCGTGCTGCTGCCGCTGGTGTAGGTGATGCTGCCGCCGGACGGCGCGGTGCTGTCGTTGAAGAGCGAGCCCGACGCGACGGTGGTGTTGCCGGCGACGTCGCTGACGGTGAAGGTGGCCAGCGGGGTGCTGGTGGTGCCGGCGACCCAGCTGACCGGGGTCGTGACGTACGGCCCGCCCGCCGGGGTGGTCGTGACCGTTGGGGTCAGGGTGAAGCCGGTCGTGGTGTCGGCGAGCACCGACGAGCCGACCGAGGCGGCGGGCGAGCCGTCGTCGGGCGGCACCGTGAACCGCAGCCGGAACGAGCCGGTCGCGCTGCCGCGGTAGTGGGCGACGCCGGGAGCTTCCGGGGTGCCGGCGGTGACGACGGCGCCGCCGGTGACGTCGACGGCCTCGGCGCGGAAGCTCGGCGGGGTCATGTCGATCTTGATCGGCAGCGTCTGGACCGGCGTCTCGTTGCCGGCCAGATCGACCCCGTAGTACTTGGCCGTCGTCGTGGTCGACCGCGACAGGGGGGTCCCGTCGCTGTACTCGGCGGTCGGTGAGGTTCGCGGATCGCTGCCGTCGGTCGTGAACTTGACGAACGCGACCCCCGACCCGTCGCCGTCGTCGACGCTGCCCGCGACCACGACCGGCGTGCGGTTCCAGCCGGCGGCGTTCGGCGGCGGGGTCACGGCGGCGGCGAGCACCGGCGGGGTCGTGTCGACGAGGATCGCGCTGCTGGCGGTGGTCCCCGAGGCGGCCCCGACGACCTGGACGGTGTGGGGGCCGTCGGCGACCGACGGGATCCGCAGGTCGGTGATCGTCGCGGTTCCGTCGAGGTCGACGCTCGTGGGCGCGGCACTGATCGGGGTCCCGTCGAGGTTGAAGCTGATCGACTCGCTCGGCGCGAAGCCGCCCACCGAGCCGGTGGTGGTGGCCGGCAACGGTGCTCCGAAGAGCGTCTGGTCGAGCCCGAGCGTCGCGGAGCCGACGCTCACCGAGCCGCTCCGCGGGCCTTCGGCGCCCTGCCATCCGCTCGCGAAGGTCGGGGTCACCGTGTAGTGCCAGCTGCCCGCGGGCACGCCGGTCTCGGTGCAGGTCCGCTCGCGGATCGTCCCGGCGCATCCGGGGCCGACCGGGCGCTCGATGCCGGTGCCGTGGCTGTAGCGCCGGATCACGTAGCCGTCGACGGGCAGCCCGTTGGAGAGGGTGCTCGCGCCCCAGGCGAGGGTCGTGCCGGTCTCGTCGGTGCTGGCGGTCGGGACCGACCCGCTGTTGACGGTCGCCGCGCCGGCGGCGCCGACGCCGCGGAGCGGCTCGTCGACGCCGCTCCAGTACGACCACGCGACCGCGGGACCGGCGACGGTGGCGGCCACGATCGCGACGGCGAGCAGCAGCCACCAGCGGGAGCGAGCGCGGAGGGCGGCGATCCGGGCCATCAGGAGCCCGCCACCAGGTGGACCCGGAAGACCGCGCCCTGGCAGGTGTTGTCCGCGTCCGGGGCCATCGCGAGCGCCCGGGGCATGTCGATCGGCAGGGCGCCGTCGGCGTCGCCGGCCCGGGGCGGCAGGCTCCAGCCGGCGCCGTCGTTGTCCTGGGGGGTGAACGTCAGCGACGAGAGGTCGCAGTCGCGGTGGGCGTCGTCGACCTCGAGACCGCCGCTGCCGGCCTCCGGGTCGAGCCGCAGCGACCCGATCCGGACGCTGAACGGGTTCGGGTTGGTGGCCACGACCGCCACGCTCGCCGTGCCCCCTGGGTAGAGCTGGGCGTTCGGCGCGCCGACGCCCAGCGCGAGCGGCTGCGGGTTGCTGACGCGGGTCTCGCTGCCGCCGCTGCCCGAGCCGGTCCAGAATGCGAGCGCGCCGCCGGCGACCGCGATCGCGACGATCGCCGCGACGACGAGCGCGCCGGCGGGGGTGCGGATCCGCCGGCTCACGATCCGCTCCCGGTCGCGATGCCGGTGTACCGCAGCCCCAGCGACGCCCGCTTGCAGCCGTCCTGGTTGACGGGCCGGTCGAGCATCACGACGTGCGGCCAGCGGGCCGGTGGGACGCGCAGGCTCCGCAGGCTGCGGGTGCTTCTCGGCCGCAGGCGGAGGCCCGCCAGCTCGGGCATCTGGCGGACGACGAAGTCCCCGGGACCGCAGGGGTGGGCGGCGTCGGCTTCCGGGGCGCTGACGCCGCTGACGCGGACGGTCAGGCGCCGGACGGTGATCGTGCGCCGGTGCGGGTTGGTGAGCCGCAGGTCGAGCGGGATCGCGCGCCCCGGGGCCAGCAGGGGCCCCAGCCGACCGGAGATCTCGAGGCTGTGGCGCCGGGGGCTGGTCACGACGAGGGTGACGGCGGTCCGGGCACGGTGGATTGGCTGGGCGCCGGCGAGGGGCCGCCGGCCGCGACCCTCCAGCCGGACCCGGTAGCGGCCGGCGGGCGTGGCCCAGCTCGTCCGGAGCCGCAGCGTGGTCCTCGCCCGGCGCGGGGCGGCAGGCGAGAACGAGGCCCGGACGCCGGGCGGGAGCGCGCCGACGACGCGCATCCTGATCGCTGCCGCGCGTCGCGGTCGGGCGGAGGTGCGCGGCACGACCAGCCGCCCATCGCGCCGGATGCGCAGGCGGTAGGCGGCCGTTCGCCCCGGAGCGACGGTCCGGCGAGCGGGCGCCGCGCGGATCTTCAGGGCCGGCGTTGCGTCGCGGCGCTTGGCGGCGGCGTCACGGTGGGGAGCGATCTCCGGCGACGGCGTCCAGGCGACGGCGAGCGCGTAGGCGGTCCCGCCGACGACCCCGGCGACCGCGACCGCCACCAGGGCGGTGCGGCCCGATCGTCGTGGCGGGGTGCTCACGGGGGCGGTCATGCTCGTCTGGCTGTGGTCGATGTCGGGCGCGGGGCGCGCGACGGGCGGGTCGCGACGGGAACCCCGTCGCTACCCGCCGACCGGCCGGTCCAGGCGGCTACTGGGTCGCGAGGGTCAGGGTCAGGGTCGCGCCCTTGCAGGCGTCCTGGTTGGCGGTCGTGTTCGCGTACACGAGCGATCCGTTGGTGCCCAGCGGCTCGGCGGTCGCGCCGGCCGGAACGAGATGGCCGACGGCGACGTTCGCCATCGTGAAGTCGTCCGTCTCGCAGGTGTCGTGGGCCGCGTCCGCGGTGACGCCGGTCAGCTGCACGGTCGTGACCTGGATCGGCGACTCGCTGGCGTTCGTGGCGGTGAAGCTGACGGGCACGCTCGTGCCTGGTGCGATGCCGGCCGGGACGGTCGCGGCCACGGTGACCGTGCTGCTGGTGCCGACGCCGGCCGACCCACTGCCGCCGCCGCTGCCGGTCCAGTAGGCGATCGCGCCGCCCGCGGCGGCGAGTGCGACGAGGATGCCCAGAGCGGTGAGCCGCTGGGCCTTCGTGAATCTGCGCATGTCTGCTTCCTTTGCGGGCGACCCGGAGATGGGGGAATCCTGAGGCCCGGCCCGTCCTCGTAGCACCATAGACGTGTTACGAAACGATAACTCCGTACACATCATGTGCGGTACGCGTGTGCCCGATGAGGGCCCGTGCAGCAGGGCTGTTTCCGGCGCCGGCCCGCCACGCCAGCGCGAGCGCCGACCGCAGCCGGGGACGCGTGACCGTCAGCGTGTGCAGCTGCTCGCGGTGCTCGGCGGCCGTCGACGCGGGCAGGATCGCGATCCCGAGGCCCTGGGCGGCGAGCTCGACCAGGACCTCGAGGTTGCTGGCCACGAACGCGATCCGCGGCTCGAGGCCAGCGGTTGCGCAGGCGTCGTCGAGACAGGTCCGCAGGCCGGTCCCGCGCGGCAGGCTGATCAGGGCGCGGTTCGGCACGGCGTCGAGGGCGATCCGGGAGCGTCGGGCCAGTGGATCGTCGTGGGCGACCGCGGCGACCAGCGGCTCGTCGATGAGGATCTGGGTCTCGATCCCCGCGGGCGGCGGCCCGGCGAGGCCGACGAGCGCGAGATCGAGCCGGCCGCTCCGCAGCCCCTCGAGCATCCGGTCGGAGTTGTCCTCGGAGAGGCTGATCTCGACCTCCGGATGGTCGCGGTGGAAGTCGGCCAGCTGCGCAGGCAGGTCCATCGAGCCGCAGGCGACGACCATGCCGACGGCGACCCGTCCGCGCACCAGGCCGGCCAGCTCGTCCACCGCCTGCCGGGCGCCAGCGACCGCCTCCAGCGCGGCCCGTGCGTGGGGCAGGACCGCGGCGCCGACCGCGGTCGTCCGGACCGAGCGACCCGAGCGGTCGAGCAGGGTCTCTCCGAGCTCTCGTTCGAGCCGGCGGATCTGGGCGCTGACCCCCGGCTGGGCGACCCGGCAGCGGGCCGCGGCGCGGGTGAAGCTCGCCTCCTCGACGACCGCCACGAAGTACTCCAGCTGCCGTAGCTCCATAACCAACGATGCTAGCTCGGAGTGCAAGTAGATCTTGGACTTCTGGTGTCGGCGGCGCGATCCTGTCGTCCATGACGAACAGCGAGGCCCCCGGGACGACGACGGACGAGGCGGTGGCGGCGGTCGCCGCGACCTACTTCGACGCCTGGCGGGCGAAGGACTTCGACCGGCTGCGGTCGGTGCTCGCCGACGACGTGCAGTTCGTCGGCCCGCTGGCGACGGCGGACGGCGCCGACGAGTGCCTGGCGGGCCTGCGCGGCCTGGCGCAGATCACCACCGACGTGGTGATCGACCACGTCTTCGTCGACGGCCCCGACGTCGTGACCTGGTTCGAGCTCCAGACCTCGGTGGCGCCGCCGGTGACGGTCGCCAACCGCAGCCGGGTGGTCGACGGTCGGATCACGACGATCCGCGTGCTCTTCGACCCGCGTCCGCTGCTGCCGCCGGACGCGAGCTGAGGCGGGGAGGGGCGGCGTCTTCGTCCCGTCCTCCGGTGCCGGGCGATTCTCGCCCACCCCCGCGGGGTACCAGGGCCGGCGGGACCGTGTGCGTCGCCAGGCCCGCGTGGTCCGGAAGCCCACTCGTACGAGCACCGCTCGAGGAGACGACATGCGCGCACTGCGATTCACCGACTGGTCCGAGACCCCGTCCCTCCAGGAGGTGCCGACGCCGGAGCCGACGGCCGGACAGGTGCTCGTCAGGGTGGCCGGTGCGGGTGCCTGCCACTCCGACCTGCACCTGATGGACTGGTCAGCGGAGCAGGCGCCGGACGCGATCCAGCCGCCGTTCACCCTCGGTCACGAGAACACCGGCACGATCGCCGAGCTCGGCGACGGGGTCACGGGCTGGGAGGTCGGCCAGCCGGTCGCCGTCTACGGGCCGTGGGGCTGCGGCCGCTGCGCGCCGTGCCGGCGCTCGGCCGAGAACCTCTGCGAGCACACCGGCGAGCTGGGCGGGATGGCCGGCGGGCTCGGCTTCGACGGCGGGATGGCCGAGTTCCTGCTCGTGCCCGATCAGCGGCTGCTGTTGCCGCTGCCCGACGGGCTCGACCCGATCCAGGCCGCGCCGCTGACCGACGCCGGCCTCACGCCGTATCACGCGATCAAGCAGGCGTTGCCGCTGCTGGTGCCCGGCTCGACGGCGGTGGTGATCGGGCTCGGCGGCCTCGGTCACCTGGCGGTCCAGCTGCTCGGCGAGCTGAGCGCCGCGCGGATCGTCGCCGTCGACACCTCCGAGGACAAGCTCGCGCGGGCCAAGGAGCTGGGCGCGCACGAGACCCTGAAGTCCGACGCGCAGGCGGCGCCGGCGATCCGTGAGCTGACCAAGGGGATCGGGGCCGAGGTCGTGATCGACCTCGTCGGCGTGCAGCCGACGGTCGAGCTGAGCGTCGCGGCGGTCCGCAGCGGCGGGCACGTCTCGATCGTCGGGATCGGCGGCGGCGCCGTGCCGATCGGGAACGGCCTGCTGCCCTACGACGCGACGATCGTCGGGCCCTACTGGGGGAGCGCCAACGAGCTGCGCGAGGTGCTGGCGCTGGCGGCGGCCGGGCGGCTGCACGCCGACGTCGAGACCTTCCCGCTCGAGCGGGTGATGGAGGCCTACGACCGGATGCGGGCGGGGACCCTCACGGGCCGGGCGGTGATCGTTCCGGACTGATGTGCGGGGCGCGGGCTTGGGGGCGGCCCGTCGGAGGCCGCTACGCCCGCTCGATCGTCCGGATGCCGCGCTCGGGGGTCCACGACGTGATCACGATCGTCTTGCCGCTCGGGGCGAGGCGGACGGTCGAGACCTCGTGGAGGTCGAGCCGGAAGAGGTGGGTCGGGCCGCCCGCCGCCGCCTCGCCGTTGATCTGCTGGACCCGTTCGGGGTCGCTGTCGGTGACGTCCTCGACCACCCCCGCGAGCTTCGCGTCGCCGTTCCAGCCGGGCGGATCATCGGACCCGCTGTGGAGCGCGAAGCGGGGGTCGCGCTGGAGGTCGCGGGCCTTCCGCGCCTGCCACATCGAGCCGATCCAGAGCTCGCCGTCGAGGAGGCGGGTCTCGGTACCCGAGATCCGCGGACCGCCGTCGCGGCGGATCGTCGCGAGGGTCTTGTGGACGTGGGCGTCGAGCAGGCGGAGGACCTCCTCCGCCAGCTCGGGCTCGGCTGCTTCGAACGTGTTCCAACTCGGCATGCCACCGACCGTGACGGACCGCCGCCGCGCCGTCGAGCAGCAGGTCGAATCCGATCAAGCCGGCCGGGCGGCGGGTGGCTCCGGAGCCGTCCGCCGCGCGCCTCCCGGGTCCGCCGCGCTCGGCCACGAGCTGGCGAGCGCACGCGGCGACGGGCAGGATGTCCCCGTGGCCGACCGTCTCCGCGAACTGCTCGACCTGGTGCTCGACTCGCTCGACGTGCCGGGGACGGACGGTCGCGCGATCGCCCGGCGGGCGGCGTTCTCCCGCGACCACCTTGATCGTCTGCTCGCGGGTGCGACCGGGGAATCGCCCGTCGCGCTGCGCCGCCGGCTCCTGCTGGAACGGGCCGCCTGGCAGCTGCGGCACGCGTCGGCGAGCCCCACGGCGGCGGCGGTCGCCGCCGACTACGGCTCGCTCGAGGCGTTCTCGCGGGCCTTCTCCCGCGCCTACGGGCTGCCGCCGAGCGCGTTCGCCGAGGACGCGACCCGTCCCGTCGCGCTCGACGCGCCCAACGGCATCCACTTCCATCCGCCCGCCGGCCTGCTGGTCCCCGGGACGCGCGGTCCGGCGTTCGCCGGCGACCTGACCGAGCGGATGGTCTCGCACCACGTCGACCGGGTCCGCGACCTGCTGACGGTGGCCGCCGGCCTGTCCGGGGAGGCGCTTGCGCGGCCGCTGCGGCCGGGGTTCGTGGCGTGCTGGTTCGAGGGCGAGGAGGCGAGCGCGGCGCTGATGGCCGAGCGACTGGTGCGGACGCTCGAGGTCTGGGCCGCGGCGATCGTCGGCGAGCCGGTGCCGGTGCCGGTGCCGGAGGCGGAGGCGGGGGAGTCGCGTGCGGCGGCCGCCGGCCGGGACGGCTTGCCGGCTGCCGGCGCCCCGCCTTCCGCGACCGCGACCGAGATCCGCCCGTTGCTGCCGCGCTTCGAGCGGGCGTCCCGGACCTTCGTGCGGATCGCGCGGTCGATCCGGGACCGCGGCGCCTGGGACGACGCCTTCGTCGACGCGCTCTGCGAGCCGCCGCAGTCGTTCACCTACGGCGGAGTCCTCTCCCACGTGCTCGCCTACGGCGCGATCCGCCGCGAGATGCTGGCGAGCGTGCTGGTCGAGCTGGGGGCGGACGTCCCCGCCACCGCCGATCCGATCATGTGGGAGCAGCAGCGGGCGGCACGGGCGCGGGGCGCGGCGGCGCCAGGCGCGGACTGATGCGGATTAGCGTTCGGGGGGAACGCCAATCCGCATCAGCCCCGCCTCGCGCCCCCAGCGCCCCACGGAGCGCCCCGCCCCGCGCTCAGGCCGCCGGCGCGGCGGCGCTCGCCCGCTCGGCCTTGAACGACCGCAGCCGCAGCGAGTTGGAGACCACGAAGACGCTGGAGAGCGCCATCGCGGCGCCGGCGAAGACCGGGTTCAGCAGACCGGAGATCGCCACCGGGATCAGCACCACGTTGTAGGCGAAGGCCCAGAACAGGTTGCCGCGGATCGTCGACAGGGTCCGGCGGGAGAGCCGGATCGCATCGGAGGCACCGCGCAGATCGCCGGAGACGAGCGTCAGGTCGGAGGCCTCGATCGCCACGTCGGTCCCGGTCCCGATCGCCAGGCCGAGGTCGGCCTGGGCCAGCGCGGGGGCGTCGTTGACGCCGTCGCCGACCATCGCCACCACGCGACCCTCGTGCTGCAGCCGGCGGACGACGGCGACCTTGTCGGCCGGCATCACCTCGGCGATCACCTCGTCGATCCCGACCTCGGCGGCGACCGCCCGGGCCGTCGCCTCGTTGTCACCGGTCAGCAGGACCGGCCGCAGGCCGAGGCCCTTGAGCGCGGTGATCGCCTCGGCGCTGGTCTCCTTCGGGGTGTCGGCGACCACCAGCAGCGCACGGGCCTTCCCGTCCCAGCCGGCGACGATCGCCGTCCGACCGAGCTGCTGCTGCTCGGCCAGCCGCTCGCGCAGCTCGTCGTCCAGCGGCATCGCCCACTCCTCGAGCAGGGCCGGCCGGCCGGCGACGACCGCGTGCCCGTCGACGATCCCCTGGACGCCGAGCCCCTCGCGGTTCTCGAAGCCCTCCGGGGCCGGCAGCCGCTCGGCCGACGCGGCGCTGGCGGCGGCCGCGATCGCCCGGGCGACCGGGTGCTCGGAGCCGGACTCGAGGGCACCGACGATCCGCAGGGCCTCGTCGCGATCCTCACCCGCGGCGGGGAGGACGTCGGTCAGGCGCATCTGGCCGGTGGTCACCGTTCCGGTCTTGTCGAGCACGATCGTGTCGACGCGACGGGTCGACTCGAGGACCTCCGGCCCCTTGATCAGGAGGCCGAGCTGGGCCCCGCGGCCGGTGCCGACGAGCAGCGCGGTCGGCGTCGCCAGGCCGAGGGCGCAGGGGCAGGCGATGATCAGGACCGCGACCGCGGCGCTGAAGGCGAAGGCCACGCTGGCCCCGTCGCCGAGCCAGAAGCCGAGCGTCGCGACCGACAGCACCAGCACGATCGGCACGAAGATCCCGGAGATCCGGTCCGCCAGCCGCTGGACCGGGGCCTTGCCGGTCTGGGCGTCCTCGACCAGCCGGGCGATCTGGGCCAGGGCGGTGTCGGACCCGATCCGGGTCGCCTCGACGATCAGCCGGCCGCCGGCGTTGATGCTGGCGCCGACGACCTCGTCGCCGGTCGCCTTCTCGACCGGCACGGACTCGCCGGTCAGGAGCGACTCGTCTACGGCGGAGCGGCCCTCGCGGATCGTGCCGTCGGTGGCGATCCGCTCACCGGGGCGGACGACGAAGCGGTCGCCGACGGCCAGCTGCTCGATCGGCACCAGCCGCTCGTTGCCGTCGGCGTCGAGGATCGTGACGTCCTTGGCCCCGAGCGCCAGCAGCGCCTGGAGCGCCGCCCCGGCCCGGCGCTTGGCGCGGGTCTCGAAGTAGCGGCCGGCGAGGACCAGCGTCGTGACGATGCCGGCGGCCTCGAGGTAGATGTGGTCGGTCGCGGCGCTCCGGTCGAGCACGATCTCGAAGCCCATCCGCATGCTCGGCTCGCCGGCCCCGAGGAAGAACAGGGCGACGACGCTCCACAGCCAGGCGGCGAGGGTGCCGACGGAGATCAGCGTGTCCATCGTCGCGCTGCCGTGGCGGAGGTTCTGCCAGGCGGCGCGGTGGAACGGCCAGCCGGCCCAGAACACGACCGGGGTCGCGAGCTGGAGCGCGAACCACTGCCAGTAGTCGAACTGGAGCGCGGGGACCATCGAGACCAGCAGCAGCGGGATCGACAGCGCGGCCGAGCCGATCAGGCGCCACTTCAGCGAGCGCGTCGCCGCGTCGCCGGCCGACTCCTGGTCGGCCGGCGCGGCGGTCTCGCTGGGCAGCGTCGCGTGGTAGCCGGCGGCCTCGACCGCGCCGAGCAGGTCCTCGGGCGTGGCGACCGCGGGATCGAACGTGACGGCGGCCTTCTCGGTCGCGTAGTTGACCGTGGCGGTGACGCCGTCGAGCTTGTTGAGCTTGCGCTCGATCCGGTTCGCGCAGGAGGCGCAGGTCATCCCCTCGACCGGCAGCTCGAGGCGCTCGGTGGTGCTGAGGACGGTGTCGGTGGCGGTGCTCATTATCGACTGACCTCCACGGTCAGCGGCGCGGTGTGGACCGTGCCGCCGGTCTGGAACTGCAGGAAGAGGTGGTAGCGGCCGGGGCTCGGGAACTCGGCGGCGAACCGGATCGCTCCGGGGGCGTCGTCCTCGTCGGGGTGCACGTGCAGGTAGGCGAGGTCGCCCTCGCGCAGCGCGACGAGATGGCCCTTGGCGCCGAGGTACGGCTGGAGGCCGGTGAGCGGACGGCCGTCGCGGGTGATCCGGAACTCGAGCGCGGCGTGCTGGCCGGCCCGCAGCGGACCGCCGGTGAGGCGGACGTCGAGCCCGTCGGCCGTCGTCGCGTCGCGGGGCGTGGCTGCCGCGGGCGGGGTGAACGCACCGGGCACGTCGAGGTCGGCGCCGAGCGTGCGGCGGGTCCCGGCGATCGTGAAGTCGGCGAGCATCCGGTAGCTGCCGGCGTCGGGCAGCGTCAGCGGGACGCTCCAGACGCCGCTCGCGTCCCGGCGCGGGTGCAGGTGCTGGAAGCCGGTCGCGTCGCGGCGGACGACGATCAGGTGCAGCTCGCGCTCGGCCTCGACCTCATAGCCGCTGCGGACGGGTCGACCGCGACGGTCGGTGACGGTGAAGCGGAGGGTGGCCGGGCGGCCGGCTGCGAACCGCGTGCGCTCGGGGACGATCGTGTAGCCGTCCTGGGAGACCGAGAGTCCGCCGGGAAGCGCGGCCGCGGGCGACGCGTCCTGCTTCGAGCCCGCGTCGCCGCCGTGCTCGGGGGCGTGCTCGGCGGCCTTGGCCATCGCATGGCCGCCGCCGGTCGGCTCGTCGTCGGTCGGGTCCAGCAGCGAGCCGACCCCGAACGCGGCTCCGAAGCTCACCGCCAGCCCGGCGGCGAAGACGGTCAGCTTGGTGGGGACGTTCATGCTCATGGGGATCTCCTCGCTACGCGTGCTCGCGGCTCAGGGAGCCAGCGTGTAGCCGGCCTCGGCGACCGCGCGGCGGACGGCGTCCTGATCGGCGCTGCCGCGGACCAGCAGCTCGCCGCTGGCGCGGTCGGCGCTTGCGGACTCGACGCCGTCGAGCTCTTCGACGGCCTCACGGACGGACAGTTCGCAGTGGCCGCAGGTCATGCCCTGGACGCGGTAGGTGTGCTGGTCGGTCGTGCTCATCGAATCTCCTTGAATACTACCCGGGGGTATCCCGCAGGATGAATCTAGCATACCTAGGGGGGGTATCGAGCGATCGGTTCGGGAGCCCGTCTCCGGGGCCGCTGCGGGAGGGCGCGTGAGCGTCGTGAGCGACTCCCGGATCGGTGCGCCCCTGCCCGCCGGGGCGGTTCGCGTTGGTCGGCTGCGCGGGGGAGTCCCCCGATGCGTGCCCACCGGAGCGGGCCTAGCGTCGCTGGGCGTGTCCTGTCCCCGCCTGTTCGGAGTCCCTCCCATGTCGCCCTCCGCGTCGCCGCCGCCCCGACATCGTGGTGCCGCGCTGGCCCTCGCCCTGATGCTGGTTCCGCTGTTGCCGACCGCCGCGCGGGCCGCGGGCAGTGCGTCGTACGACGGGCGGACCGTCCACGTCGTCGAGGTGGCGCCGGGCGAGGTCAACGCGATCACGGTTGGGACTCAGGAGGTCGGCGTGGTCGAGATCTCCGACTACGGGGCGGTCACGGCGGGCGCCGGGTGCGCACCGAAGGCGATCGAGCCGACGACCGTCGTCTGTCCGCTGGGCGACGGTGGGGTCGAGGTCGATGCTGGCGGCGGCAACGACAACGTCGGCAGCTACGTCGGCGCCGGCCTGCCGCCGTTCGCCGACGGATCGCTGCGCGTGCGGCTCGGCGACGGCGACGACCGCTTCAGCGGCGGCGCGATGGCCGAGGTCGTCGACGGCGGTGCCGGCAACGACACGCTCGAGGGGCGCGCGGGCAACGACACGCTCGACGGTGGTGGCGGCGACGACACGCTCGATGGCCAGGTTGGCGCCGACCTGCTCCGCGGTGGCGACGGCAACGACACGATCAACGCCGACTCGTTCAGTGACGACGGGGTCTTCGGCGACGCGATCGACGGTGGAGCCGGCTTCGACGTGCTCGAGGACTACAGGCACGCTGGGGGCGAGGCGAGCGCCCCCGCGATCTCGGTCACGCTCGACGCGCAGCCCAACGACGGGCGTGCTGACGAGGGCGACAACGTGATCGGCATCGAGCGGATCTCGTCGGGCAGCGCCGGCAGCTTCGTCGGCGACGACGGCCCGAACCAGTTCATCGCCCCCGAGGTCGGTGGCGCCGGGAGCTACGCCGGCCGCGGGGGCAGCGACAGCCTGCTGGCGGGCGACGCCTCGGGTGACGTGCTCGACGGCGGCGTCGGCGACGACGACCTCTCCGGCGGGTACGGCGACGACACCGTGACGGGCGGACCCGGGCGCGACACCCTCGCCGGCGACCGTCCGGCGCGCTGCAACGAGGTCCACTGCGACATCGGCGGCGGCTTCGGCAACGACCTGATCGAGGCCCGCGACGGCGAGGTCGACTCGATCACCTGCGGTCCCGGCACGGACCGGGTGCGGGCCGACCCGATCGACGTGATCGCGGCCGACTGCGAGCAGGTCGATCGCTCGGAGCCGGGCGGCTCCGGCTCGGGTCCGGGTCCCGGCCCCGGGAGCACGGGGTCGACGAAGGGACACAAGGCGACCCTCAGCGTCTCCGGGAAGCCACGTCTGCGGAAGGCGTTGCAGGCCGGCCTGACGGTACGAGTGGTCGGGGTCGCGTCGGGCAAGACGGTCCGCGTCTCGCTGGTCGTCCCGGGGAAGGCGGCCCGCAAGCTCGGGCTGGCCCGAAAGGCGCGTGCGGTGACGGTCGCCGCCGGCCGGGGGAAGGCGAAGGCGGGCGGTGTCGCCACCGTCCGGGTGGCCTTCACCCATGCGGCCCGCAAGCGACTGGCGCGCGCGTCGCGGGTCTCGCTCTCGGTTCGGGCGGCCGGCGCGGCGACCCGTTCGATCAGCCTGCGCCGCTAGCCGCGGGGGCCCGCCGCGAGCCCGCGCAGCACGACCTCGGCCAGTCGCCGGGCGTTGCCGGGGCCGAGGCTCTCGGCGTCGTGCACGGCCCGGAAGACGATCCGGAGGTCGTCGGCCGACGCGTCGTCGTGGAGGGCTCCGGCGGCCCGCGCCCGCTCGACCAGGGCGTCGAGCGCGGCCGCAGTCCGGCGCCGCACCGGCACGACGACGGGGTGCATCGAGCTGGCGGCCCACGCCTCGCGGATGACCGAGTCGTCGACGCACTGGTCGACGAGCGCGTAGGTCGCGTCGCAGAGGCTGGTCCACGCGTCGGGCGCGTCGAGCGCGGCCTCGAGGTCGTGCGCGACCCGTTCGGCGCGAGCGGCCATCAGCGCGGCGAGGATGTCCTCCTTGCGGCCGATCTGGCGGTAGATGCTGCCGACGCCCACGCCGATCGCGTCGGCGAGCGCCGGCATCGAGACGTCGATCCCCTCGCGGGCGAACAGCTCACCGGCGACGGCGAGCACCCGGGCGCGCTTGGCGTCGGCGTCGAGCGTGGCCCAGGCGGGCGCGTCGGCGAGTGTCATCGCGCCACCTCTGACGGCGGAACAGGCATTCCGATACTCTATGCCGCCGCAGCGGAATGGTCTTTCCGCCTGTCGTCGCGGGCCGCTCCGCCGGACGCGACGCCGACGTCTCCCGAAGCACAGGTCCTCACCGATGAGTCAACAAACGCCCGCGCGACGCAACCCCAGCGTCACGCTCGCCGTCCTCGCCCTCGGCGGGGTCGCCTACGCGCTCCTCCAGTCGCTGGTCTCGCCGGCACTGCCGGAGATCCAGCACGCCCTCGGGACCACGGAGTCCGCGGTCTCCTGGGTCCTGACCGGCTACCTGCTCAGCGCCTCGGTCGCGACGCCGATCGTCGGCCGGCTCGGGGACATGTTCGGCAAGGAACGGGTCCTGCTGATCGTCCTGGTGCTCCTGATCGTCGGCACGCTGCTGGCCGCGGTCGCCTCCTCGATCGGGTTGCTGATCGTGGCGCGCGTGATCCAAGGCGTCGGCGGCGGCATCTTCCCGCTCGCCTTCGGGATCATCCGCGACGAGTTCCCGCGGGAGAAGGTCGCGGGCTCGATCGGCCTGATGTCGGCGCTGCTCGGCATCGGCGGCGGGCTCGGCGTGGTCCTGGCCGGCGTGATCGTCGACAACCTCAGCTACCACTGGCTCTTCTGGCTGCCGCTGGTCGGGATCCTGATCGCCGCCGTCGCCACCCACTTCTACGTGCCGGAGTCGCCGATCAAGACGCCGGGCAAGATCAACTGGCTGGCCGCGGCGCTGATGTCGTCCGGCCTCGCCGCCGTCCTGCTGGCGATCAGCCAGGGCCAGGACTGGGGCTGGACCTCGCCGAAGATGCTCGGCCTGTTGCTCCTCGGCGTCGTCCTGCTCGGGCTCTGGGTCCGCGCCGAGCTCGGCTCGAAGGAGCCGTTGGTCGACATGAAGATGATGCGGATCAAGGGGGTCTGGACGACCAACCTCGTCGCCCTGCTGCTCGGCGTCGGCATGTACTCGTCGTTCATCCTCGTGCCGCAGCTCGTCCAGCTGCCGAAGGACACCGGCTTCGGCTTCGGGGCGTCGGTCACCCAGGCCGGCCTCTACCTGCTGCCGTCGGCGGCGATGATGCTGGTCGCCGGGGCCTTCGCCGGCCGGCTCGAGAAGCGCTTCGGGTCGAAGCCGCCGCTGATGGTCGGGACCGCGTTCACCGCGGCGGCCTTCCTGCTGTTGGCGGTCGCCCACACCGCCGCCTGGCACATCTACGTCTCGTCGGCGCTCCAGGGCGTCGGCATCGGGCTCGCCTTCGCGTCGTTGGCGAACCTGATCGTGGCCGCGGTGCGGCAGGAGCAGACCGGTGTCGCGACGGGCATGAACACCGTGATGCGCTCGGTCGGCGGCGCCGTCGGCGGCCAGATCGCGGCGGCGATCCTCGTCAACAACCTGGTCGGCGGGGTGCCGTCGGAGGACGGCTTCACGATCGCCTTCGTCTTCTGCTTCGTGGCGCTGCTGGTCGGGCTGGCGACGAGCGTCCTGATCCCGGGCCGCGGTGGCGTGATCGGCGGGACCGCTCCGGCGGCGAGCGCGACCGAGGCCTGAGCGGGAGGGGGCCCCTGGGCTACGGCACCGCGACCGTGACTCCGGGCTCGCCCTCGTCCGCCGGGCCAGACGGCTCGTGGTCGGCGGCGCCGCGCCGCAGATGCAGGCCGACGATCGGGTAGATCGCCGTCGAGAGGATCGCGCCGGCGATCAGCGCGGCGGCGGTCGCACTCGTCATGTGGCCCTCGGTCACGGCGATCGTGGTGATCGCGACGATCAGCGGCAGCTCGGTGGCGGAGAAGAACCCGAGTGCGAGCCGGTCGCGCAGGCCGAGCACGCCGCGGTACAGCAGCAGCGCGGGCGTGCCGCGGACGACGAGGAACAGCAGCAGGAACAGCGGCACCTTCAGCAGCTGGATCGGGTCCTCGGCGAGCGCGCCGACGCCGAGCTGGATCCCGCTGACGACGAAGAAGAACGGGATCAGGAACCCGTAGCCGACTGCGGTCAGCTTCGACTCCAGCACCGTCACCTCGCGTCCGCGCAGCGCCAGCCGCAGGATCAGGCCCGCGACGAACCCGCCGAGCAGCAGGTCGAGCCCGAGCGACGCGGCCAGCGCGGCGAGCGCGAAGACCAGCACCACGGCGGTCCGGATCGCGAGCTGCCCGCTGGTCTCCAGCGTCCGCTCGAAGAGGTTCCAGCCGTGGCCGATCGAGCGCACCGCGAGCGTCCCGGCGAGGACGGTCAGGGCCACGAACGCGATCAGGATCACCGCGTTGGCGCCCGCGCTCTTGGTCGAGAAGACGAGCGTGATCAGGAGGATCGGGCCGAGCTCGCCGACCGCGCCGGCCCCGAGCAGGTAGGTGCCGAAGCGGGTCCGCAGCTCGCCGGCGTCGCCGAGGATCGGGATCAGGGTCCCGATCGCCGTCGTCGCCAGCGCCGAGCCGACGAAGACCAGCGAGAGGACGACCCCGGCCAGCGCCAGCAGCCCGCCGATCGCGTAGGCGAGCAGCAGCGAGAGCAGCCAGCCGAGCACCGCGAGCCGCAGTGGTCGGCCGCTGATCCGCCGGAAGTCGATCTCGTAGCCGGCGAAGAAGAACAGCATCCCGAGCCCGAGGTTGGAGAAGAACCGCACGAACTGGTCGGGCTCGGCGATCCCGAGCAGCTCCGGCCCGATCACGATCCCGAGCGCGATCTCGAGCACCACGACCGGGATCACCAGCCACCGGGCGAGCACCGCCGCGAGCCCGGCCGCGAGCGCGGCGGCGACGACGATCGCCAGGAACGCTCCGCTGTCGACGCCGACCACGATCAGCTCCGGATCCGGTCGGTACGGCCCCCGAGGCCGGTGTGGTCGGCGACCGTGGCGAGCGCGCGCTCCCCGGGGTCGGGGTAGGCCCGCTCGACGGCGGCGTCGAGCAGGGCGAGCTGACGCTCGATCGCGGGCCGGCGCTCGGCGGGAGCGCTGGCGAGGAGACCGTCGAGCAGCGCCCGCAGACGCCGTGCGACCTGGTGGGCGTCGGCACCGTAGGCGCGGATCTCGGTCAGGGCCAGCTCCAGCAGCTCCGACCAGCTGGGGGCGGAGCAGACGACCCGCAGCCGGCCCTCGGCGTCGTGCCGGTGGCCGTTGCCGAGGTCGCGGCCGGCCAGCCGGTGCAGCAGCGATTCGAGCGTGTCGAGCGCCTGGACCGCGGTCGTCGGGTCGTTGACGGCGGGAGAGAGCGCCCGCAGCGCGATGTCGACGATCGTCCGGATCGCGAACGGCGGGTCCTGGGTCAGCGTCCGCTCCTCGTCGAGGAACGCGGACCGGCGCAGCTCGCGGTCGGGGATCGCGGACCGGCCGCCGCGCACGTGCAGCAGCGGCTCCCCGTGCCAGACGTACTCGCCGATCCGGACCGGGACCTCGACGACGGCGTCGGCCGCGTGGGCGGCCGCGATCAGCCGCGGCAGGTCGAGGGCCGAGAGCACGCCGTTGCGACCCTCGTGGCGGATGGTCGCCGTGATCTCGGGCAGCGTGCCGGGCGCGGCCTCGGTGCTGCCCGCGGCCACCAGGTCGGGGAAGACCTGGTCGATCGCCCGCTCGGCCCCGACCCGCAGCTGGTCGTAGAGCCGTCGCGGGCGCAGCAGGTCGAGCAGCCGGGCGACCAGCAGGAAGAAGACGACGATCGCGCCGACCAGCAGCGCGACGGCGACCGCGACCGTCAGGTTCGGGGCGCTGGCAGCGCGGTCGTGGACGTCCCCCAGCGAGACCAGCGCGAACAGCGCCGGGGCGATGAAGACGCCGAGCGCGTGCTTGACGACCGGGTCGCGGCGGAACCGCAGCACCAGCCGCGGCGTGTACTGGCTGGCGCCGAACTGGACGACGACGATCGCGACGGAGAGGACCAGGCCGGTGAACGCGATCATCCCCCCGGCGACCGCCTGCAGGATCTCGCGGGCGCTGTCGGCGTCGAGCGCGAGGCCGAATGGTCGGCTGCCGTCGCTCTCCAGCGTGGGGACCAGCTTGCCGAGCACCAGCGCGGCGGCGACGTAGGCCGAGGGGATCAGGATCCAGCTGCGGTCGCCCCACTCGCGCAGCCGAAACCGCGTTCCCCACGTTCGATCCCGAGCGTTCACCGCGTCAGCCTACTTCCGCGAGGTCCGCCGTCGCGGGCGGGCGCGCGCGGGTGCAGCGCGTCTTGCGCTGCGGTGCGTATATCGGGTATACCTTGGAGCGTCCCGACCAGAGAGGTCACCGTGTCGTCCGACGCGCTGATGACTTCGAGGCACCCAGCATCCCCCGTCCTCGTGAAGCTCGTATGACCGGCCGTGCGTCAGCTCGACGACGACCGGACCTCGGCCTGCTCGACGACCGCGCGCAGGTGGCGCGCGGCGGCGGCGAGCGCCGGCCCGTCGATCGGCCCGTCACCGTGGAGCTGACGGTCCGCCTCGCGCGCGAGCTGACTGCCGGTGGCGATCCCGTACATGCCGAGCAGGCCCACGAGCTTGTGCGCGTCGTGCCAGGCGGCCTCCCGCTCGGCTGGGCTGAGGGCATCGGAGGCGGCGGCGTCGGCCGCGCGCCGCACGACCTCGACCCGCTCGATCACGATTGGGCGGCTCTGCCGCCAGCAGGCGGCGACGGCGTCTTGAACTGCGTGGGTGTCTCGGGGGTCAGACACGAAAACGTGGTGGCGATGTGACACGCGTGCCGCGACCGCCGGACGAGGCACGTCGGGTGCTCGCCGTGCGCACCCTGGGGATCCTCGATACCGATCCCGAGGAACGATTCGACCGTATCACCCGCACGGTCGCCCAACTGCTCGACGCGCCGATCGCGATGTTCACGCTGATCGACACCGACCGCCAGTGGGCGAAGTCCTGCGTCGGCCTCCCGCGGGAGGAGGTCCCCCGCGACCAGGCGTTCTGCGCCCGCACGATCCTCGGCTCCGGGACCCTCGTCGTCCCGGACCTGCGGGAGGACCCGGACTTCGCGTGGACGCGCGGGGTCGTCGAGGCGGGCCTGCGCTTCTACGCCGGGCACCCGGTCCGGTCCCCGACCGGCGAGCGGGTCGGGGCGGTCTGCGTGATGGACCGCCGTCCGCGCACCCTGGACGCGGCCCAGATCGCGGGCCTGCGGGATCTCGCCGGCTGGGCGGAGGCGGAGCTGGCGCACACCGACGCGGCCGAGGTCGTTCGCAGCCTTCGGCGCAGCGAGGCCCGCCTGTGGGCGATCGTCGACACCGTCGGCGACGGGATCCTGACCTTCACCCCGGCGGGGAGCGTGCGGTTCGCCAACCATGCGGCGGAGGCGATCTTCGGCGCCGAGCCGGGCAGCCTGACCGGCACCGCGGCCGCATCGCTGGTCACGGGAGAGGACGGCCTGGTCTGGGATCCGGACCTGCCGGCCAGCATCGACCTGGCGGCCGACGGCTCGGCGCTCTCCGGCGAGTGGCGGCTGATCAGCGGGCGCCGTCGCGACGGGCAGGCGTTCCCGCTCGAGGTGATCGTCAGCGAGGCCGAGGTCGACGGCGAGCGGGTCGTGGTCGCTGCCGCGCGGGACATCAGCGAGCGGCAGCGGGCCGAGGCCGCGCAGCGGGAGGCCGACTGGCGGTTCCGGGCGATGTTCGACAACGCCGGACTCGGGATCGTCTTCATGGACGTGCTCGCGGGACGCGCGGTCGCGGTCAACCAGGCCTTCGCCGACATGATGGGCTACACCGTCGACGAGCTGCGCGGCGAGGGCTTCTGGGTCGTCTCGCACCCGGAGGGGCGCGCTGAGGACCGGGAGCTGCTGCGGGCCCTGAACGCCGGCGAGGTCGGGCACTTCCAGCGCGAGCAACGGTTCGTGCGCCACGACGGCTCGGTCTTCTGGGGGCGTCTCAACCTGACGGTGATCCCGAACGGCGAGCCGGCGCCCCGGTACGGGATCGGCGTCTTCGAGGACATCTCCGAGCGCCGCGAGGCCGAGCGGGTCAAGGACGAGTTCGTCTCGCTCGTCGGGCACGAGCTGCGCACGCCGCTGACCTCGATCCGCGGATCGCTCGGGCTGCTCGAGGCGGGCGTGCTCGGGGAGCTTCCCGAGGAGGCGGCCCGGATGCTGACGTTGGCCGTCGCCAACACCGACCGGCTGGTGCGGCTGATCAACGACATCCTCGACATCGAGCGGATGGACGCGGGGCAGATGGAGGTCCGGGTCTCATCGCTGGAGGCGGCGACGTTGGTCGAGCAGGCGATCCAGGTCGTCCAGGCGGCGGCCGACGCCGCCGCCGTCACGCTGCGGTGGGAGGCGGCCGACGTGACCGTGGTCGCCGACGGGGACCGGATCGTGCAGGCGCTGGTGAACCTGCTCGGCAACGCGGTCAAGTTCTCGCCGCCCGGGGCGGAGGTCGTGGTCTCGGTCGGTGCCGACGGCGAGCGGGTGCGGTTCTCGGTCCGCGATCACGGCCGCGGGATCCCGGCCGACCAGCTCGAGGTGATCTTCGATCGCTTCCACCAGGTCGACGGCTCGGATGCGCGGGAGAAGGGCGGGACCGGGCTCGGGCTCCCGATCGCGCGGGCGATCGTCGAGCACCACGACCACGGCGGTCGGCTGTGGGCGGAGAACGCCGTCGATGCGCCGGGGGCGCTCCTCAGCTTCACGTTGCCCGCGGTCCGCGACCTCGCGCTGCTGGTCCGCTCCGGGCGGAGCGACGAGCTGCTGGCGGAGATCTCCGACGTGGTGCCGGTGCTGCGTCCGCGGACGGTGCTGGTGGTCGAGGACGACATCGCGCTGGGAGAGGTCCTCAGCCGGACCCTCGGTCACGGCGACGTGCCGGTGCTGCTGGTCCGGACGGCAGACGACGCGATCCGGGCGATCCGGGCCCAACCGCCGGCGGTGATCGTGCTCGACCTGGTGCTGCCGGGGGACGACGGCTTCAGCATCGTCGACCGGCTGCGGGGGGACGGCCTGCTCGTCGACGTGCCGATCGTCGTCTACACCGCGCTCGACCTCGGCGCCGGCGAGCGGGAGCGGCTCCAGCTCGGACGGGTCGAGTTCCTCGCCAAGCGGAGCTCGACGCCGGCGGACGTCGAGCGGCGGGTCACCGAGCTGCTGGACGTGTCATGAGCCGGCGGCTGCTGCTCGTCGACGACGAGGACGACATCCGCGCGATCGTGACGATCAGCCTCGAGCGGCTCGGCGGCTGGGCGGTGGTGGCGGTCGACTCCGGGGCGGCGGCGGTCGAGGCCGTCGGTGCCGGCGGTCGCTTCGACGCGATCCTGCTCGACGTGATGATGCCGGGGCTCGACGGTGCGGCCACGTTCCGGCTGCTGCGCGATCCGGAGCTGGCCCCGGACGTGCCGGTCGTGTTCCTGACCGCGAAGGTCCAGGACCCGGAGAGCGAGTGCGTCTGCGGGCTCGGGGCGCACGGCGTGATCGTCAAGCCGTTCGACCCGATGACGCTCTCGGCGGACCTGGACCGGATCCTCGCGCGGCCGGTCGTCGCTCGACGAGCCGCGGTCGAGCGGCCGGCCGCGGAGCAGCGACCGGCCGCGGACTGAGGGCGGGCTACCGCCGGATCGTGATCCGGCGGCGGAGCTCCTGGGCCGGGGCGCCCTTGGGGGCGAACCGCAGCACCAGCGTCGCGGTCTTCCGCGTGCTGCTGCGGAGCAGTCGGCGACCGGTCGAGGTCGCCCGCAGGCGGGTCTTCAGCCGGCCGGCGTGGGCGGCGTTCGCGCGGACCGAGGAGACGGTCTTGCCGCCGACCACGATCCGGACGTCGAGCCGTCCCGCGCTCGGGGCCGAGAACGCGAACGCCGGGCGCGTGCTGCGGAGCTTGGTGATCCCACGCGTCTTGAGCTGGCGCGAGAGCGCGGTGCCGAGACCGCGCAGCGCGGTGAGGGTCGTGGCCTTGGATGGGGCGACGAGCTTCGGCGCGTCGGGGACCGGGACCGGTGCCGGCGGGGTCGGCGCGACCACCGGCGGGTCGACCCGCGGCGGGTCGACCGGCCCCGGCTCGACCGGTTCCGACAGGTCCTTCGTCGCGGTCGTCGTGTAGCTGCGGCCGTCGCCAGCGAAGGTCCAGTCGCCCCAGTCACCGATGTTGTCGTCCCAGCCGGTGACCCCGGTGTCGGCGTTGGCGACCACCGCCGTCACGCGGCTGAAGCCCCCGACGCCGTGCAGGATCACGCTGCCCTTGCCGCCGACCGGCAGCTCCTTGCGCTGGATCGTCACCGTGCCCGTGTCGATCCCGCCGATGCGGCCGACGAGCGCGATCGAGGAGGCGACGCCGGCCGGCGCCGTGACGTTCAGTCGGACCGCATCGGTGCCGTTGGCGGGCACCTCGTAGAGGCGGTATCCGGTGTGGTCGATCCCGTCGGAGCGGGCGCTGCCGTCGCTCAGGGGCGCGGTGCGGGTCATGTCGACGCCAGGGGGCTTCGGCGACGGGCGGACGATCGTCCCGTAGTGCTCGCGGTCGTGGAAGCCGGAGTTCGGGATCCGCCACTCGGCGGTCGCGGCGGCGAAGGCGCCGAACGTCGACGACACGGTCGGGTGGCTGTGCTGGGCGAGGCCGGTGTCGAGGGCGGCGACCGCGTAGTCCTCGGGCGTCGTGCTCGGCATCGCCTCCCAGCTGTCGCGGATCATGTCCTGGCCGGCGGTCGGGGGACCGCCGGGGCTCGGCGGGCCGCCGAGGCTGGGTCGATCGCTCAACCAGTGGAGGAAGACGCTGCTGCCGTACGGCTTGTTGCCGGCCGGACCGGTGTCGTCGGGGGTGAACGCGGTGATCGGGACGTGGGGGACCATCGACCACCCCGGAAGGTAGAAGATCCAGTCGTCGCCGGCGGGGTAGACTTGCTCCTCCATCCAGGTCGCCGTGGCCTCCCCGAACCACGGGTCGAAGTAGATGTCGATCGCGCCCTGCAGCACGTGGTTGTACTCGTGCGCGGCCGTCACCTGGAGCGGCACGTGGTAGTCGGGATAGGCGAACTCGGCGTAGTCGTTGTCCATCACCATGAAGGCCGGGGCGTGAATGCCTTTCGGGTCGGTGGGCTCTTCGTACTGGGCGTACCCGTAGATACGCTTGGGCCCGAGGTTCCCGATGTAGATGTCGAACTCGTTGCCGCCGCCCGCTCCGCCATCGCTGACCGGCGCAGGCCAGCCGAGCCCGTCGTTCTGGCGCGCGGCAACGAGATCGAACTCCCGCAACATCGTGTTGACGTAGTCCGGGATCCCGTCGCCGGTCGACTCGGTGCCGGTCGGGCCGCTGGAGTCGGTGATGCTCGGGGCATCCGCGCTGCCGTCGGTCAAGTAGTGGGCGCAGAAATGCACCTCGACGTTGGGCTTGGTGCTGCACCGCCGTGTCGGGACCCGACCCTCGTAGTTGAGCTTGGTGGCCCCTCGGTCGCCCAGGTCGGTCGGCCGGGCCATCAGCTGCCTGGCCCGCGCGCGGTCGCGCGGACCGAGGTCATCGAGCGCGAGGAGGAGATCGCGGTTCGCGAGCGTCACCTCGCGACCGGGCAGCTCGCCGCGGCTCGCCTGTAGGGCGCGCTCCAGCGCCTGGCGCGGGGACGGCTGATCGGTGGCCCTCGCGCTGGCGGAAGCAGGCGCGAGCGCGAGCACCCCTAGCGCGGCGAACGCCACCGCTTGCCGTGGTCGGAGGCGGGGCGGGCGCAGCTGCATGCGGGGGATCGTAGCCGTGTGTGGTGGGGGTTCGCGGGCGGGCGGAGGTCGTTGCCCACGCGGCGTTCGTTACGTAACGCCGGTCGCCGCGGACGTCCGCGGCGACCGGCCCGGGCCGAGCCTGGCTCAGACCGGGTAGCGCAGGATCGCCGCCGCGGGGCCGTCACCCGGGACCTCGTCGTGGCGGACGGCGAGCACGCGGCCGTCGGCCAGCAGGACGCGGCGGGCGATCTCGTCGAGCACGCCGTAGTCGCTGGCGTCGTCCTCGCCGGAGGTGATCTCGCCGGTCTCGTCGTCGACGAAGCCCGGCACGTTGGTGTCGATGTCGACGAACAGCGTGTCGACGGCGCCGAAGGTCGCCGCGCGGGCGATGTCGGACTGCTCGGTCGCCGCCCGCCCCTGGGCGCCACGGGCCTCGTAGAGGGCGGTCAGGTCGCGCAGCTCGGCGGCGTAGAGGTCGTCGAGCACGCCGCGTGCGGCCTCGCCGATCTCGGTCTCCGAACGGGCCTCGGGGTTGCCGGCCAGCCCCTCCTCGACCAGGTGCGGATAGCTGTTGACCGACCGGAAGATCGCGTCGAGCGGCGCGGTCGCGGCCAGGATCAGCGGCAGGTGGTGGCCGGCGAGGACCGGGCGCAGGGCGTGGTCGATCTTGCGCGCGTACTGCCGCATCAGGACCTTCTGGCCCTCCGAGCCCTGGATCGCCCCGCTGGCGGAGCGGTCGGTGATCGAGGCCTTGCCGGCGGCGCTGGCGGCGTCCTTGGGCATGTCGGGGACGCGGACCTCGAAGGTCGGCAGGTCGGCCGTGACCTCGTGCAGGCTGACCGAGCCCTGGGCGAGCGAGAGCACGAAGGCCGACTGCGGGAAGGTCACGGCCCGCAGCAGCGGCTTGACGTGGAAGCGGTCGGAGACCTGGACGGTCTCGCTCAGCTGGTTGGGCAGCCGGAAGGTCCGGAGGCTGTCGGGGGTCGCGAAGACGGCGAGGCTGTTGGCCTGCAGCGCCCAGAACTCGTCGTCGTCGTGGAGGGCGTGGAAGGTCTCCTCGAGCGCGGCGACCTCGCGCTTGTCGGCCCCGGCGTCGTGGAGCTGGGCGACCGCGGCGGCGGCCAGGTTCTTGAAGACGATCCGGCTGGCCTCCGCCTCCTGCGTGACGGGACTCGTCGGCACGTAGATCGAGACCGAGGCGGGCCCGCGGACCGCCAGCAGCCGTTCGATCTGGGGGCGGGTGGGGATGTCGGTGTGCAGGGCCATGGTTCTCCTCGGGGTCGTGGGTGGCCCGGAGTCGGGACGTCACGCGGACCACCGCGGGCAGCACGGCGCCACCTGAGGGCGACTCTAGTCAACGGCCGAGCGCCCCCGGTGAAACTCGTCGACGGTGCAGACCTCGCCGTCGGGATCGGTGCGGCGGGGCGTGGGGGCGGCCCGCCGGATCGCCGTGGCGGGGCGGGCGCAGGCCGGTCGCCGGAGCGTAGGCTGGGACGCCTGATGTCGAGCCTCGTCCCGTTCCTCGGGCTGGCGATCGTGCTGGTCGCGATCCCCGGTCCCGCGGTCACTCTGATCATGAAGAACGCCGTGATGCGGGGCGGGCGCGCGGCCTTCGTGACGGCGCTCGGGGTGCTCGCGGCCGACCTCGTGTGGGTGCTGGCCTCGGTCGTCGGGCTGACGGCACTGCTGGTCGCGTCGGAGCCGGCGTTCCTGGCCGTGAAGCTGTTCGGCGCGGTCTACCTGGTCTGGCTCGGAGTGCTGCTGCTGATCGGCCGCCACGAGCAGCAGCCGCAGTCGGTCGCCGCGGGGGCGGGTCCGGCGCCGCGTGGGACGGGACGGGCCTTCCGCGAGGGCGTGCTCTGCGACCTCTCGAACCCGAAGACGCTGCTGGTCTTCACCAGCGTGATCCCGCAGTTCCTGCCCGCCGGCCACCACGTCGGCCAGGCGGCGATCCTCGGCGTCGCCTTCGCGCTGGTCGGATTCGCCTCGCTCGCGGCCTACGCGTTCGTGTTCTCGCGGGCGCGACGCGCGGTCGTCCGACCGCGGCTCAAGCGGGCGCTGCTGCGGGGCAGCGGCGGGATCCTCGTCGCCTTCGGGATCGGGGTCGCGACCGAGTCGACCGCCTGAGGGCGGGCCGGTCGGGGCGGCACTGACGGCCGCGCCAGGCCCGCGCGATCCGGTCGGTGCCCGGGCGGGTGGGGGCAGCCGGGGTCGGTGACGTGGCGCCGCCGGTTTGAGTAGGGTCACCTAATTAGATGACCCGAACGCTGATTTCTCCCTCGTCGAGCGCACGCCTACGGCCACTGCTGCTCCTGCTTGCGGCCGTGGCTGCCGTCCTCGTCCTGGCCAGCTGCGGCTCCGACGACCAGCCGGCGAGCACCACCGCCCCGGCGGCCAAGGCCGGCGGAGCCTTCCCCGCCGCCGTCGACCACAAGTTCGGCACCACCACCGTCCCCGCCGCGCCGAAGCGGATCGCGGTCGTCGGCCTGACCGAGCAGGACGCGGTCCTGGCGCTCGGCTCCACCCCGATCGCCACCACCGAGTGGTACGGCGACCACCCCTACGCCGTCTGGCCGTGGGCCCAGAAGGCGCTGGGGGCCGCCAAGCCGACGGTGCTCAAGAACGAGGACGGCTTCCAGTTCGAGCGGATCGCCGAGCTCCGGCCCGACCTGATCATCGGCACCAACTCGGGGATGAAGCAGGCCGACTACGACAAGCTCTCGAAGATCGCGCCGACGGTCGCCGCGGTCAAGGGCAGCAGCGACTACTTCTCGCCGTGGGACCAGCAGACGCTGCAGGTCGCCAAGGCGCTGGGCAAGGAGCAGGAGGGCCGCGCGCTGATCCAGGGGATCAAGGACGACTACGCGAAGGTCGGGGCCGAGCACCCGGACTTCGAGGGCAAGACCGTCACCTTCAGCCAGAACGCCTTCTACGACGGCAGCCTCTACGTCTACCAGGACGGCCTCAACACGGAGTTCCTGACCTACCTCGGGTTCGCGATCAACCCGAAGCTCACGCCGCTGGCGAAGAAGCCGGGCGTGCAGGTCAGCGTCTCCGCCGAGCGGCTCGACGTGCTCGACGCGGACGTCCTGCTGTTCGCGACCGAGAAGCAGAGCGACATCACGGCGCTCGAGAAGGTCCCGACCTTCAAGACCCTCGACGCCGTCAGGGGCAACCGCGCCGTCTACACCGACCCGACGCTCTCGGGGGCGATGTACTTCATGTCCCCGCTGAGCCTGCCGTACGTGCTCGAGCACCTCACCCCGCAGATGCAGGCGGCACTCGACGGCACCTCCCCGCGGAAGCTGGTCGGCAGCAGCACCGCGACCACCCGATAGGCGCGACCGGGGCGGCCCGTCGGGTCGCCCCGGTCGGGGCCGGACAACAAACGGCCAGTTGGCAGGTTCCGCGGCCCGGGCGGCGATAGGGTCCGCGCGTCGTTCCGCCGCGGCCCCGGTGGTGCCGGAGCGGCGTCTCACCCTCACCACCTAGGAGCACCATGCTGATCGTTGGACTCGTCCTGCTCGTCGTCGCGATAGGGGCGGCCTGGTACGCCCGCAGCGCTCGCGCCCACGCGCGCACCGCCACGGCCACCGAGACCCTGGCCTGCGCCGATCTCACCACCCTCGCCGCGGGCGTCGGCGCCGAGGTCGGCGGCGGCAGCTTCCGGCAGCGCTGCGAGGTCGTCGGGCTCGCTGCCCACGCGGATGACCAGGTCGCCGAGGCCCCGGAGTCGAAGCTGCCCGCGGTCTGGCACCGCACGCAGGTCACGCGCCGCTACTGGACGATGGAGCGCCGCGAGCGCGACGGCAAGACCGAGTGGGATCGGGTCGAGCACAGCGAGACCGTCACCGACCTCGCCTCGGAGCTGGCCTTCGCCGTCGAGGACGAGACGGGTCGGGTCCTGGTCGCACCGCTCGGGGCCGACATCGACCACGCCGAGAAGGTCGTCGACCGCTTCGACCGCGGCGACGACCGGGTGGCGGCGGGCGTCGCCGGAGCCGTCGAGGGCGTCCTGACCGCGGCCCTGCTCGGCGGCAGCGGCGGCCAGCGCAGCGGGACGATCGGCTTCCAGACCGAGGAGTGGGTGCTCCGCCCCGGAGCGCGGCTCTACGTGCTCGGTGAGGTCTCGGATGCGTCCGGGCGGCTCTGCTTCGCCAAGCCGGACAAGGGGCGCTTCGTCGTCTCGACGCGCTCCGAGGAGCAGCTGGTCGCCGAGCACCGCCGTCGGGCGGTGCTCGGGACGTCGCTGGCCGCGGTCAGCGCGATCGCCGGCGTCGCCTGCGTGGCCGCCGGGATGGTCGCCTAGGACCGCGGAGTGGGTCGGGCGCGCCGGTGAGCGCGCCCTCCCCGGGGGCCGGCTGGCGCCGCGTGGCGCCAGCCGGCCGGGCGACTAGTCGTCGGCGAGGATCTTCCAGTCGCCGTCTTCCTTGGCGAACTTGACTTCCTGCTTGCCGGTGGCGTCGGAGAACTTGGCGGTCGCCTTGTCGCCGTCGATGGTGATCTTGTCGATCTTGGTCGACGTGTCGCCGCCCTTCTCGCCCTTGACGGCCTCGAGGCAGCCCTCCTTGCCGCCGATCGCGTCGAGGACGGTCTTGCTGGCGTTGTCGCAGTAGGTGGCGGGCGTCTCGTTGACGTCCTTGACGAGCTTGGTGATCGTGTCCTCGTCTGGGTTGCCGCCGCCGCCGCAGGCGGCGAGCGCGAGGGTCAGCGCGAGCGCGGGGGTCAGCAGCGCGGTGCGCCAGTGCTTCGTCATGCGGTGTTCCTTTCGGTGCGGGCCGCTCGTGCGGGTCCGCGAGGTCGTTTCCGGCACGGGACCCTACAGCGTTTGGTGAACACTGTTCCGGGTTGCGGCTCCTGCGATCGCGGGGAACCGCCGCGCGGGCGACCCGTCGGGCGGTACTGTGGAGCGTTCGATGTCGGATGCAAGGGACTTCCGTCGGCTGACGCCGCGAGCGCGCGAGATCGTCGTCGCCGCGCGGCGACTGCTCGAGGACGAGGGCTACGAGGCGCTCTCGATGCGCAACCTCGCCGAGCAGCTCGGGATCCAGGCTCCCGCGCTCTACAAGCACTTCGCGGACAAGCGGGCGATCGAGCTGATCCTCGTCGAGCAGGGGTTCTGGGAGAGCGGCGACGCGAGCCTGGCGGCGGTCGAGGGCGCCGAGGACCCGCTGGTGGCGGTGATGGAGGGCCACCGCGCCTGGGCCCACGAGCACCCCAACCTCTGGCGGCTCTGCTTCGCCGGACCGCTCGACCGTCGCGGCCTCGATCCGGCCGCTGAGGAGTACAGCGCCGCGGGCCTGCGCCGGGTGATCGACGGCGACACGACGATCGGGGTGACGATCTGGGTCTTCGTCAACGGCTTCGTCTCGCTCGAGCTGCACGACCGCTACCCGGTGCGCCTCAAGATCGACCTCGAGACCGTCTGGAGCACGGGTGTGGAGGCCCTGCGGGCGCAGATGCTGGCCCGCCGGGCCGAGGCGGCCTGAGCGCGCACGCCTGCCTGAGGGGCCCGGGCCGGTCCGGGGCGGGAGGTCGTCGCCGGCGAGTGACGCCGACCGGGTCCGGGGCCGCGCAGGCGCGGCCCCGGGTTCCGAGCCGTCGCTCAGGCCGCCGGCTTGTGGCGGTGGTGGAGCATCAGGTCGTTGCCGTCGGGGTCGGTGAACAGCGCCATCTGGCAGACGCCCGTGTCGAAGACGTCCCCGGAGAAGGTGACGCCCTTGGCCTCGAGCTCCGCCCGTGCGGCGGCGACGTCGTCGACGTGGAGCGCGAGGTGGGCGTTCTTCTGCGGGGCGAAGGTCCCGCCCACCTTCTCCGGCTCCCAGATCGCCACGCAGGTGTCGCCGATCCAGAACTCGTAGGTGGAGTGCTCGTCGGGACGGAGCCCGAGGGTCTCGCCGTAGAAGCGGCGAGCGCGCTCCGGGTCCTGGGTGGGGATCCCGATGAAGTCGAGCTTGTTGATCGTGGCCATGGTCTGGTCCTTGGTGGTGGGGCGAACGGTCTGGAGGGGATGGTCGCGCCGAACGCGGTCATCTCCTGTCCGTGATCGCCGGCCTGCGGTCGTCGCGGGTCGTGCGCGGCTAGCTCACGCGGTCGAGCGTCAGCTCGAGCAGCGGCACGCCGAAGGCCCCGGCAGCGGCGTCGAGCGGTACGGCCTCGTGGTGGCGCATCGGCTTCTGGTGGCGGCGCGCGACGACGACCTGCTCGGCGGCGTAGGTCCGGAGCCCGTCGGAGAGGGCCACCGCCGGGTTGGTCGGCCCGATGTGGCCGGAGGTGTGGATCCCGGCCGCGCGCAGCGACGCGACGGTCGCCTGCGCCACCTTCTCGGCGTGGTGGACGGCCTCGGTCTCGCCGCCCACCGCGTTGGCGGCGGCGCTGGAGGCGAGCGCGGGGGCGACGACCAGCACCGCGAGCTCGTTGCTGGCGAGGTCGGGCAGCGCCGCCCGCAGCTGCTCGGCCGTGACCGGGTCGGTCGCCACCAGCAGGATCCGGTGCGCGCCGTCCGGCCCGCGCCAGCCGTCCGGCACCGCGACGACTCCGCGCCGGGCGACCTCCTCGGCGTACTCACGGGTCTGGCGGTCGTTCCAGCGGTGGCGGACGGGGAGCCCCGTCTCGGACTGGACGAGGTGCTCGGTCGCGAGCTCGGCCTCCTCGTCGGGGCCGAGCCATTCGCTGCTGCTGGTGTAGCGGAGCAGCATCAGGACCACCGAGATCGTGCTCGCGATGAGCACGAGCAGGGCGATCGCGACCAGCCACCAGGCGTCCGCGACGACCGCGAACACGGCGACCGCGACCATCAGCAGGAGCGTGACCACGAACCGGACGAGCAGCATGCGAGGCCCTTTCGTCGGACGGCGGACTCGCCTCCGGATTCTCCCATCAGGGTGGGCGCCTGTTCCCGGGTGGAGCGCCTGCTTCGGCGGGTCGGCCACGGACGACCGTCGACGTTGAGACGGTTCCTAGCGGAGGTCCTCCGTCTGGGCCAGCCACTGCTGGACGAGCGCGGTCAGCGCCGAGCGTCGGGCCGCGACGTCGTCCTCGTCGGTGAATGTGGCCAGGCAGCGGTCGGGTGCCGCCCACCGCAGCCAGCCGGAGGGGTCGTCGACCTCGATCGGCCGCGGCTCGGGGCGCTTCTTCGCGCCGGTGTGGAAGACCACCTGGACCGTGTCGTCCGGACGCAGCTTGAAGGTCGCGAAGTGGTCCCCGACCGAGAAGCTGGGGGCGTTCCACTTGACCGACTCGGTGATCCGCGGGTCGGCCCCGAGGATGATCGCGCGGATGGCCTCGACCGTGGGCTTGCGTGGGTGGTCGAGCTGCGTCAGGAACGCGTCGACGGCGTCGGAGGTGGCGGCTGGCTCACGCATGTCGCGATCCTACGGGCCGCCGCCGGCGCATTCGGCCGGGATCGGCGCGGGCGGCTGCGGCAGATCGAGGGCGGGACGGGACCGCCGGAGCGAGCCTCGATTCGAGCCGACCGTCCGAAATGGCCTCACTGATTACCGCAGAGAAGGAACAGCCTCGGTCGGGGTGGCGGTTCGTCTTCCGCCCGTCCGTCGTGATCCGCCTCGCGCGGTTGGGGCGTCATCACCGCGACGGTTCGCCGGATGAGGCCCGTGCTGGTGTCGTGGGGATCGGTGGCTCGTGCCGGCGTGACGTGGATTCCGCGGGGGTCGGGCGCTTCGCGGAGGTCGAGGCAGAGCCGGGAAGCGGCCAGAAACTGTCCACAAAGGAAATCTGACTTACCACTCTTGTTGACATAGACACGCCGCGTCGTCTACGTTGTCGCGACGTCGCCCGCCCCCGGGGCCGACGCTGCCCGCTCGCCGGTTCCTGCGAGCGCGCTCGCGTCCCGGGACGCAGGCCGTCGTGCGAGAGCACCCGAGGCGGGGCCGGGAGGGCGCCGTCCGGGGCAGAGAACGAGGGAGACGCTGTGAACCGGATGCAGACGTGCGGGGCTTCGGCCGCGACAACGCCCAATGGCGCGAAGGCGGGTCGTCGATGAGCCGCGGCCTAGCCTGGAGCGCCGGATCGGCCGCGCTCGCGGCCGTGGCGATCGGCCTGACCGCCGGAGCCGCGCCGTCGCTGGCCGCCGACGCCTGCGCCAATGCCGCGATCCGTCTGGAGCAGGGCGCCGGCGATCTGCCCGGTTGCCGCGGCTACGAGAAGGTCTCGCCGCAGGACAAGGGCGGCTTCAGCGTCACCCGCCCCGACGGCTCCAACTTCGTGACCGGCAACACCGCCGACGCGACGGTCGTCGTCGCCGGTGGCGACGGGATCAGCTACGTCGCCGGCGGCGCGACCGCCGATCCGGACTCGCAGAGCGGGGCCGGGATCAGCTATCGCGGCGCCCGCGGCGCCGACGGCTGGGCGACCACCGCGATCAGCCCGCCGCTCGGGCCGCCGGCGATGCCGGTGATCGGCCTGACGGCCAACCCGATGATCTCGAGCGACGGCGCCCGCTCGATCGTGCAGACCCCGGTCCAGCTCGCCCCGGGCGGGCCGCCCTGCGCGAACCTGCTCTGCGCCGGCTCGATCTACCTCCAGGACAACGTCACGCGGGCCCGCAAGACGATCGGCTGGGCGCCGCTCGACGACGCGCCGGCCAACTCGAACCCGGTCGTCGCCGCCGCGACGCCGAGCCTCGACCGCGTGATCTTCACCAACACCGACGTGCTGCTCCCCGGGGCGATCCAGGACGTCGACAACCTCTACGAGTGGACCGACGACGGCGGCGAGCGCGGGAGCCTGCGCCTCGTCGGCCTCGACGACGACGGCCAGCCGCTTCCCGACGGCGCGGCGGCCGGACAGGGCTCCTCGACCCCGGTCCAGGAGACCCGGCGGTCGCTCTCGGCTGACGGCCGGCGGATCTTCTTCACCTCCGGTGGCCAGCTCTACGCTCGTCTCGACGGCACGACGACCGTGCACGTCTCGGCCTCGCAGCGGAGCACCCCCGATCCCGAGGGCGCCCAGCCGGCGCAGTACTGGACGGCCGAGACCGCGCACGGCTCCGCCGTCTACTTCACCAGCGGCGAGCAGCTGACGAACGACTCGCGGGCGACCGCCGATCGTCCTGACCTCTACCGCTACGACGTCGATGCCCGCCGGTTGACCGACCTCACCGCCGACACCGGCGCGCCCGCGGGCGTGCTCGGCGTGATTGGCGCCAGCGAGGACGGCAAGGCCGTCTACTTCGCCGCGACGGCGCAGCTCGTCCCCGGCAAGGGCGAGGCCGACGCCTGGAACGTCTACCGCTGGAGCGACGACGGCAGCGCGAGCGGGCGACTCGACTTCGTCGCCGCGCTGAGCAACGCGCCGTTGACCGCGATCGAGGGCAACTGGCTGGACGGCTCCTCGCAGATCCTGCCCGCGCAGGTCTCGCCGAACGGCCGCTACCTGGCGCTGCTCACGAGCACCCAGCTGACCGAGCGGCCGACCGCCGGGACGATCCAGATCTACCGCTACGACGCGGAGTCGGGCGCCCTCGGCTGCGGGTCGTGTCTCCCCGGGGAGCGGAGCCCGACGCGCGACGCGAGCTTCCGCGAGTTCCGACCCGACGCGTTCCGCGTCGTCAGCGACCGCGGGCAGGTCGCGTTCCAGAGCTATGACCCGCTGGTGGCCGAGGACACCAACGGCGAGCGCGACGTCTACCTCTACGACGGCCAGGGAGCCCGATTGATCTCGACCGGCAAGAGCCCCGAGCTGTCGACCTTCATGGGCATGAGCGCGAGTGGGGACGACGTCTTCTTCGCCACCCGCCAGTCGCTCGTCGGCGAGGACACCGACACCCTGATCGACCTCTACGACGCCCGTGTCGGGGGTGGATTCGCCGCCAAGGCGACCACGGCCCCGTGTGAGGGCGACGCCTGCCAGGGGCGGCCGAGCGGCTCCCCGAACCTGGCGGTGCCGGGCTCCAGCGGCTTCGTCGGTGCCGGCAACCTGCCGGAGCCGAAGGCGAAGGCGGCGCCGAAGGGCAAGCTCTCCGCCCGCGCCAAGGCCGGCAAGGGCACGCGCTTCTCGATCCGCGTGACCGCGCCGTCGGCGGGCACGATCAAGCTCACCGGCACCCGGATCACGACGGTCAAGCGCAAGCTCGGCAAGGCGGGCACCTACACCCTCCGGGTCACGCTGAACGCGAAGGCCAAGCGGACCCTTGCCCGCGAGCACCGGCTGAAGGTCAGGACCAAGGTGGCGTTCACGCCCAAGAGCGGCACGTCGTCGTCGAAGACCGTCGTGCTGACGGTGAAGGGGCAGAAGTGAACGCTCAGGTGCAGACGAACGGAACCGGTTCGATGAACGGCTCGATCCACGGGGAGGGGTCGGGCATCGTCCGGCGTCTCGCCGTCGCGGCGCTGGTCGCCGCGCTCACGCTCACGATCCTGCTGGTCTGGAGCGGCGCCGCGCGCGCCGCCTTCGGCATCGAGAGCGCGACCGGGCTGGTCGCGTCCGATGCGGCCGGCACGCCCGAGACGCAGGCGGGCGGTCACCCGTTCGAGATCGCGACCACGATCAAGCTCAACACGGTCGCGACGACGACCGGCATCCCGATGCAGCTGCCCGACGGCCAGGTCAAGAACATCGTCGTCGACCTGCCGCCGGGGCTCTCCGGCAACCCGACCGCGGCGCCGACGTGTTCGGACTCCGACTTCGAGGCGGGCCTGTTCGCCGGCGAGTGCCCGGCGGACACCCAGGTCGGCTACGCCGAGGTCTACCGCGGTGGTCTGATCCGGCAGACGATCTACGTCCGGATCTACAACCTCACGCCGCCGCCCGGCCAGCCCGCGCGGTTCGGCGGCCGGCTCTCGGGCTTCGGCACCGCCGCGGCGGCGATCGTCGACGCGCGCGTCCGGACCGAGAGCGACTACGGCCTGACCGTCTCCGCCCGCAACATCCCCAGCGGGGTGCCCGTCACGGGCGTGAAGATGGCCTTCTGGGGCGTCCCGGCCTCGCCCGCGCACGACCAGATGCGCGGGGAGTGCCTCGACGTCTACAACGGGCCGACCGGTGAGGCCTGCCCCGCGTCGACGGCGCAACGGGTCTTCCTGACGAACCCGTCCGACTGCAGCGCGGGCCCGTTGACCACCCACGTCTCGGCCGACTCCTGGGAAGCTCCCGGCCGGTTCAGCCGGACCGCGTTCGACCGTGACGTCAACGGCGTCCCGATGCAGGTCGAAGGCTGCGACAAGTCGACCTTCTCGCCGACGATCGCGGTCCGCCCCGACACCACGGCGCCGGACGCGCCCGCGGGCTACGCGATCGACGTGAAGGTCCCGCAGGCGGACGCGATCAACCAGCTCGGCACCCCGCCGCTGCGCAAGGCGGTGGTGGCGCTGCCGGAGGGCGTGTCGATCTCGCCTTCGGCGGCCGACGGGCTCCAGGGCTGCTCGGACGAGCAGATCGCGATCGGCTCGGACGCCGACCCGCGCTGTCCCGACGCGTCGAAGATCGGGACGGCGACGATCGACACGCCGCTGCTGGACCAGCCCATGACCGGCTCGATCTTCCTCGGCACCCAGGCCTCGGACGATCCGGCCTCCGGCAGGATGTTCCGGCTGTTCCTGGTCGCCCAGGGGTCGGGCGTGACGGTCAAGCTGCCCGGCGCGATCGTGCCGGACCCGGTGACGGGTCAGCTGACGACGAGCTTCGACGACAACCCGCAGCTGGCGTTCTCCGAGCTCCGGCTGCGGTTCAAGGGCGGCCCGCGGGCGCCACTGGTCAATCCGGCCACCTGCGGGACCAAGACCGCCAGCGCCCAGCTGACCTCGTGGTCGGGCAAGCAGGTCGACCAGCGGTCCTCGTTCGAGATCGACTGCGCGGCCGGTCTCGGCGGGTTCGCGCCGTCGTTCACCGCTGGCACGGTCCAGCCGGTCGGCGGCGCGTTCTCGCCGTTCACGCTGGCGATCGCCAAGCCCGACGGGCAGAGCGACCTGACCGGGCTGCGGATGGAGCTGCCCGAGGGGCTGCTGGCGAACCTGAAGGGCAACGTCGGGACGCGGGTCGGCACCGCCCGCGTCGCGTCGGGCTCCGGCGCGCAGCCGTTCTGGCTCTCCGGGCCGGTCGTGCTCGAGGGCGCCTACGGCGACGCGCCGTTCTCGCTGCGGGTGACCGTGCCGGTGGTCGCCGGGCCGTTCGACCTCGGCAACGTGGTCGTGCGGCAGAAGGTCTACGTCGACCGGCACGACGCCCACGTCACGCTGGTCAGCGATCCGCTGCCGACGATCGTGGCGGGGGTGCCGGTGCGGTTGCAGCGGCTCGAGGTCAACGTCGACAAGCCGGGCTTCATGGTCAACCCGACCTCGTGCGCGCCGAAGACGATCACCGCCGCTCTCGGCTCGGTCGCCGGTCAGACGGCCGCCGTCAGCAGCCGCTTCCAGGTCGGCGACTGCGCCTCGCTGCCGCTGGCGCCGAAGCTGGCGTTGGAGCTGAGCGGCAAGGCGGAGGCGAAGAAGGGCGGGCATCCGGGGTTGGACGCGACGGTCACGCAGACCGCCGGCCAGTCCGGCCTGAAGCAGGTCGCGGTGACGCTGCCGCTCTCGGTCGCGCTCGACGCCGACAACGCCCAGGCGCTCTGCAAGCCCGAGCAGGCGACGGCCCGGGCGTGCCCCGAGGCCTCGATCGTCGGCAAGGCGACCGCGGTCACGCCGATCCTCGACCAGCCCCTCTCCGGGCCGGTCTACTTCGTCGAGGGCCTGCGGACGAGCAGCACCGGCCGGGTCGTCAAGACCCTGCCGAAGCTGATGATCGCGCTGAAGGGCCAGGTCGAGCTGGACCTGATGGCCGACTCGAGCGTCGAGGACGACAAGCTGGTCACGACCTTCGGGTTCGTGCCGGACGCGCCGATCAGCTCGTTCCGGCTTCAGATCGAGGGCGGCAAGAACGGGATCCTGAAGGCGACCGGGACCGGCGGCAGCAACGTCTGCGACGCGGTCCAGGTCGCCGGGGCGACGTTCACCGGCCAGAACGGCAAGGTCCTCGACAGCAAGCCGAAGATCGCCACGCCCTGTGGGCTGCGGGTCGCTTCGAAGTCGGTCAGCGCCAAGGGCCTGACGGTCAAGCTGTCGGGTCTCGGCAAGGGCCGGTTGACGGTCTCCGGTCCCGGGGTGAAGCGGACCTCGCGGTCGATCCGGAGCGCCACGGTGGCGACGATCCGGCCGCGGTTGTCGGCGGCCGGCAAGCGGGCGCTCGCCGGACGCCGGACGGTCCGGGCGACGGTCTCGTTCGACCCGGCCGGTCCGGCCAAGGCCAAGCGCCTGTCGGTGGCGGTGAAGCCGGCCAAGTAGGCGGCAGGGCTGCGCCGCGGAAGGCCGCGGCGCAGCTCAGCGGACCGACTCGCTGGGGCGCCGGCAGGTTCGGTAGTGGCGGACGGTGACGGTCCGCTTGCCGACCCGGATCCGCACGCTGTACTTCCCGCGCGGTGCGCCGCGCAGGTCGACGGCGACGCGTCCGCTCCGGACGCGGACGCTGCGGGTCTTGCGGCCGGTGATGGTGACGGTGGCCCGCGTCGCGCCGCGCTCGCCGCGGGGCAGCCGGATCCGCAGCGTCCGACGGCTCGCGCAGATCGCCTTGGCCCTCGGCGCCGGCGGCGCGTCGGCGGCCAGCGGCGGGGTCGGCGGCCGCTCGGGGCC
The DNA here is from genome assembly GCF_056269115.1 of Patulibacter ginsengiterrae. NCBI lineage: Bacteria > Bacillati > Actinomycetota > Thermoleophilia > Solirubrobacterales > Patulibacteraceae > Patulibacter > Patulibacter ginsengiterrae. The sequence goes on along the minus strand of NZ_JBWDOG010000004.1, from coordinate 252,372 downwards.
CGGCGTCGGCGGGACGGGTGGGGCAGCGACCGTGATCGTGACGGTCGCCGGGGCCGACTCGGCGGTGCCGTCGTCGGCGACGTAGGTGAACGTGTCGGTCCCACGGAATCCGCTGTCCGGCGTGTAGCGGTAGCCGCCGTGGGCGTCGAGCGTGAGCCGCCCGTGGGTGGGGGCGGTGTCGACCACGGCGGTCAGCGGGTCGCCGTCCGGGTCGTCGTCGTTGGCGAGCACGCCGGGCGCGGCGGTCGTCAGGCTGGTGTCGGCGGCGACGGTGGCGACGTCGTCGGCCGCGGTCGGCGGACGGTTCTCGACCACGGCGAAGGTCGTCGGGTCGGTCGTGCCGGCTCCGCCCGCGGCGGTGGTCTTCAGCGCGGTCAGGCTGCTGGAGCTGACCGTCCCCTGCGCCGACAGCGGGCTGGTCGGGTGGACGCCGACTTCGACCTTCGCGGTGACGGTCGCGGTGCCGCCGTCGGCGACCGTGCCGATGTCGACGGCCGCGGCGGGGTCACCGCCGCCGTTGCCGCCGGTGACCGTCCCCTGGCTGGTCGTGACGGAACCGGCGACCAGGCTCGTGCCGGCCGGCGGGTCGAAGGCGAAGGCCGTCCCCGGGCTCGCGGCGCCGTTCGCGTCGGCGGGGTTCGCGATCGCGGTCGTGTAGGTGAGCTCGTCGCCGGTCTCGGCGAGCCCGTTGCCGTTGGCGTCGCCGGTCAGGGCGGCGGTCATCGGCGCCTGCAGCAGCGCGTCTGTGGTCAGCTCGTCGAGGACCAGATTCGGTGCGGTGGAGGTGGAGCCGGCCGTCATGTGGATCGCGCCGACGTCGGTGAGGTCGGCGCCGTCGCCGAACATCGGGGCGAAGCTGCTGAACGGGACCACGAAGTGGGTGCTCGAGAAGAGCAGCCCGGGCAGCGCCAGGTGCGCGATCGAGACGTGGGTGGTGTCGCTCAGGACCATCACGCTGACGGTGAGCGGGAGGTCGTCGAAGAGCGCCGCGAGGTCGAGGGCATCCTGGCTGCCGCCGGCCGTCAGGTCGACGCCGCCGAGGCCGGTCGGGGCGATCGTCGGCGAGCCGTCGGTGCCGTCCCAGGTCAGACGCGCCATCCCGGCGATCGTCGCGTCCTGGGAGTAGTTGAGGGACCCGGCCGAGACGGTGGCACTGATGGTGTTGCCGGCGATCACGCCGCTGTTGAGGGCGACCTCCACGTCACGCTCGCCGCCGAGCACGCCGGCGCCGGAGACGCTCGACGAGGCGGTGGTCCCCGCGGGCGGGAACGTCAGCGTCAGGGCTGATTGGCCGGTGGCGAAGCTGTCGATCATGATCGGGACGCCGCCGCCGATCGCGGCCACGGCCGGGGTCGCGGGGAGGCCGACGGCGGCGATGCCGACGGCGAGGGCGAGGCGGCGGGTCCGTGATCGTGAAGGCATCGGGCGACAGTACCCGGCGGCGAGCCGCCGACACCGTCAACCGCCCGCGCCGCGCCCGCTATGTTCGTCCGATGGCCGCGACAGGAGGAACGGCCCCGGCCGTCGAGCTGGAGGTCGGCGAGCGGACGGTCCGGATCTCGAGCCCGGACCGGGTCTACTTCCCCGAGCTGGGGACGACCAAGCTCGACCTCGTCCACTACTACCTCAGCGTCGGCGACGGGATCGTGCGGGCGCTGCGCGAGCGGCCGTGCATGCTGCACCGCTTCCCGAAGGGCCTGAGCGGCAAGAAGGTCCACCAGAAGCGGGTCCCGCAGGGCGCGCCGCCGTGGCTGGAGACCGTCCGCCTGCACTTCCCGCGCTACGACCGCCACGCCGACGAGCTCTGCGTGACCGAGCTGGCGAGCGTGATCTGGGCGGTCCAGATGTCGACCGTCGAGTTCCATCCCTGGAACTCGCGCCGGGCCGACACCGAGCGGCCCGACGAGTGGCGGATCGACCTCGACCCCGGGCCCGACTGCGACTTCGGGGTCGTCCGCCGCGTGGCGGGCGTCGTCGAGCAGCTGCTGGACGAGATCGGGGCGGTCGGCTGGCCGAAGACCTCGGGCGGGCACGGCCTCCACGTCTACGTGCGGATCGCCCCCGAGCACGGCTTCGGCGACGTGCGGCGCGCCGCCCTCGCCTTCGCCCGCGAGGTCGAGCGGCGGGCGCCGGACGACGTGACCACCACCTGGTGGCGCAAGGACCGCGATCCGGCGAAGCTGTTCGTCGACTACAACCAGAACGCCCGCGACCACACGATCGCCAGCGCCTACTCGGTGCGTGGGGTGCCCACGGCGACGGTCTCGACGCCGATCCGCTGGGACGAGGTCGACGACGTCGAGCCGCAGGCGCTGACGATCGCGACCGTCCCGGCGCGGTTCGCGGAGCTGGGCGACCTGCACGCCGGGATCGACGACGCGGTCTTCGACCTCACCCCGCTGCTGGAGTGGGCGGAGCGGGACGAACGCGAGGGCGCCGCCGACCCCGGTGCGCCGGAGGACGGGGACTGACCCGAACGGCGCCGCTCAGTGCGCGGCCGCGAAGCTGGCGATCAGCCGGCGGAGGCCGTTGACGAACAGCTCCTCGTCGCGGGCCGGATCGATCGCGGCGAGGTCCATGACCCCGTCGATCGCCTGGCGGGTCGACTCGTCCGAGTGCTGACGCAGCTCGTCGTCGTAGTCGGGTCGGTAGGGCACGCTCTGCTCGTCGGGGGCGAGCACGCGGGCGTTGGTCCGGGCCGCGGCGAACAGGACCGAGCCGATCGTGAACGTGCCGTAGGCGTGGAAGGCGGCCGCCGCCTGCTCGTCCGAGAGGCCCATCCGCTCGAAGGCGCTGGCGAGCACGCCGAGCACCGCGGTCAGCGCGTCGCTCGGGCGCCAGCCGTCGGCGATGTGGCGGGCGAGGCGCGGATGCCGCCCGAACGCCCGCCGGGTGGCGATCCCGCCGTGCAGGACCAGCTCGGCCGGGTCGGCGGCGAACGGGTCGGGCAGCAGCTCGAGCAGGTCGCCGGTCGCCTCGACCCAGACCAGCTCGACCGCGGCCTGGACGATCCGGGCGTGCGACGGATAGTGGTGGTAGATCGCCGACGGCGTCACGCTGAGTGCCTTCGCCAGCCGGCGGATGCTCGGCTCCTCACCGCCCGCGTCGAACTGCCGGAGGGCCTCGACGGCGATCTCCTCGGGGGTGAGCTGCGTGTCCCGGTCTCGGGCGAGCCGCGTCATCGTCACATCCTGCCAGTGCGCGTCGCCTGATGCGGTCTACGATGTAGGACGACGGGCGTGTGGGGTTCGGGACGCCATGCCCGGCCGCAGGAGACCGTCTCCACCGGGCGCAGCCGATCGCCTACGGTTGCCGTGTGTCCGAGCCGGAGCTGGTCTTTCGTGCGGTCGACGCGGAGCGGTGGCCCGACCTCGACCGGCTGTTTGCCGCGCGCGGCGGGCCGAAGAGCTGCTGGTGCATGATCTGGCGTGCGCAGGGCGAGGAGGCGCGCCGGACCGACAGCACCAGCCGCCGCGCCGGACTCGAGCGGCGGGTGCAGGACGGCGTCCCGGTCGGGATCCTCGCCTACGCGGACGACGATCCGGTCGGCTGGTGCTCGATCGCGCCGCGGGACAGCTACCGGCCCGGGCTGGCGGACGCCGGGGACGAGGCGGACGCCGGGATCTGGTCGCTCGCCTGCCTGTTCGTCCCCCGCGCGCGGCGGGGCGAGGGGCTCTCGCGCCGGCTGATCGAGGCGGCGATCGAGCACGCGCGCGAGGCGGGGGCGACGGCCGTCGAGGCGTATCCCGTCGACCCCGACTCGCCGAGCTACCGGTTCATGGGATTCGTCGAGAGCTTCCGGGACCTCGGCTTCGAGGAGCGGGGCCGGGTCGGTCGTCGTCGACACGTGATGCGGTTGCCGCTGGGCGCGACGGGCGGGTGAGCTGCGGCCGGGCCCCACGCCCGTCCGACCACCGCCCTGGTCCGTGGAACGCACCGTCGTCGACCGGCGGCCGCCCGCGACCCCGCTAGTCGCGGACGGAGACGAACCGGCCCTCCGGGTCCCACGCGGCGCGGAGCGCATCGAGCCGGACGGTCACCTCGGCCGGCAGCGTCCGGGCCAGCTGGGCGGGGCGCTCCACGAAGTTCCGGTAGCGGCGCCCGCTGTCCCACGGCGCGGCGGCCGCGATCACCCGCTCGATCCCGGCTGCGGCGGCCGGCGCGGCCGCCAGGTCGGGGAAGACCGCGACGGCGTTGAGCAGGAACGCGCCGTCGAGCCCGCAGCAGGCTCCGTCGGGACTCTGCCGCGGCCGGAGCGCCCCGCCGAGCTGCCGCAGCTCGATCGAGACGACCGGGGGCACGGCGGCCCCGGCGATCGCGTCGATCGCCGCGTCCTCGAGCGTGTCGAGCAGCAGGTGGTCGAGCACTGCGGGGACCGGATCCGGGGGATCCATGTGCAGCATCTCCAGCTCCGGGACGGGGATCCGGGCGAACGTGTCGAGCTCGGGACCAAGCGCGCGGAGCGGCGCGAGCAGGCCGGCCGTCTCGTGGTCGTCGAGCAGGCAGGCCGCCTCGACGAGCACGAACCCGCGACCGCGGAGCGGCTCGGGAACCTCCGGCAGCGGCGGCGCCCAGAGCAGCCGGCCGACCGAGGTCAGCTCGTCGGGCACGGTCGCCGTCCAGTCACGCCACGCCCGCAGGATCTCGCGGGCCCGGTCGATCGGCCAGAGCAGCGCTCCGGCGTGGACCGACGCGTGCTCGTGCAGCGCGAGATCGACGCCGACGACGATCCCGGGCGCCTCGCCGCCGCCCCGCAGGGCCCACAGCAGCTCGGGCTCGTGCTCGGCGTCGACGCGGACCAGGCCGCCGTCGGCGGTCACGAGGTCGACGGCGAGCACCTGGGCCGCGCCGAGGCCGTGGCGCCGCGAGAGCCAGCCGAGCCCGCCGCCGAGCAGGTAGCCGACGACGCCGACGCCACCGGCCATCCCGAGGTTGGCCGCCAGCCCGTGCTCGGCCGCGGCGGCGGCGAGCTCGCGTGAGGTCGTGCCGGCCGAGACGTGCGCGATCCGGCGGACCGGATCGACGTGGACGCCGCGGAGACGGCCGGTGCGGAGCAGGAGCACGTCGTCGAGCGGACCGACGGTCGCGGCGCCGTGCCCGGTCGCCTGGACGGCCACCCGCCAACCGGAGGTCCGCGCCTGCCGGACGAGGGCGGCGACCTCGGCCACGTCGGCGGGCTCGGCGACGGCGGCCGGTCGCTGATCGACGCCGAGCATCCACGGCTGGCGCAGGCGCTCGTACTCGGGGCTGGTCGGGGCGTAGGTCGGGGGCTGGTGGCGGGGGAACGGCTCGGTGGTGCTCATCGGCGATGGCCTCGGTCGCTGGACGGACGCCGATCGTGTCCCGCGGGTGGCGCCGGCGCATCGGGGAACTTCCTCGATCGTGGGCGACGATCGGCCGTCGTGCATCCGGGAACCTCCTCGCTCGCGGACGCAGCACCGCGGTGGCGAACGCCGTCCCCTCCCTCGCCCGGCGGGTCGGGGAGGGCAGGGGGAGTTCCCCGATGTGGGGCACGGGAGGCGGACCTACGGTGGTTCGATGCTTCCCCATCCCTCGTCCGCCGACGGCCGCCGGGCGGCCGCTTCCCCCGCAACGACTGGCCCGGTGACGCCCCGGCCGGCGCGACCCTCGACCCTCCGCCGGCGGCTCGCCGTCGGGGCGATCGTCGCGACGCTGGCGGCCGCCGTCGCGTCGCCGGCCGTCGCCGGGGCCGACTCGATCGTCTACGTCAAGGGCGGTGACGTCTGGCTGAGCACCCCCGACGGAGCCCGCCAGTTCCAGGTCACCCGCGACGGCGGCTACAGCTACGCGTCGCAGTCCGACGACGGCTCGGTGATCGTCGCCGCGAAGGCCCGGCAGCTGTACACGCTCAACCGGACCGGCGAGAGCGTGCGGGAGATCCCGACGATCATCGGCAGCAACGCCTGGTTCGGTCCCTACGAGCCGCAGGTCTCCCCCGACGGCACCCACATCGCGTACCAGTACTACACGAGCGACGCCCGCACCGGCACGAGCGGGGTCGCCTACGCGAACACCGACGGATCGACCAGCGGCTACCCGCTGCACACCGGCTGGGGCTATCCCGCGTGGATCGACAACGGCTCGCTGATGCACAGCGATCCGCCCAACGGGCTCTCGCAGGACGTGATCGTGCGGGCGTTCGGCTCGGGCAACAACACCGGCGACCAGTGGTTCAACCACCGCCCGACCTACTCCAAGCTGCGCGACGGCGACATCCGCGGCAACCGGCTCGCCTTCGTCACCGGGACGGGCGGTGAGTTCCTGACGGTCTACCGCTTCGACGGACCGGTGGGGTCGCCGACGATCCCGATGTCCTGCTACCGCTACGGCGACGCCGCCGGTGGGGCGTTCGAGAGCCCGGCCTTCTCCGGGAGCGGCGGGTCGCTGGCCTGGGGCGAGGGCGACGGCATCCACGTCGGCCCGGTCGCGGACCTGAGCGGCGGCTGCGCCAACCCGGCCGACGGTGGTGCGCTGGTGATCCCCGGTGGCCGCTACCCGGACTGGTCGGCCGCCGAGGTGCCGGCCGACCGCCCGGTCGACGGTGGCAGCCCCGGGCCCGGCGGTGGCCCCGGCCCCGGAACGGGAGGCGGCGGGAAGGGCAACACCAACGGCGGCGGGAACGGCTCGACGGGGAAGGGCGACGGCACCACGAAGCTCGCCGTCGGCCTGCCGAAGAAGCTGACCGCGAAGGCGATCCGCTCCGGCGCGACGCTGAAGGTGACGGTGCCGGGGGCCGGCAAGCTGTCGCTGACCCTGTTCCGCGGCAGCGGCAAGAAGGGCGTGAAGGTCGCCTCCGGAACGGCCACCGCGAAGACCGCCGGCACGGTCAAGGTGCGGCTGAAGGCGGTCAAGGCGCAGCGCTCCAAGCTCAAGCGCGGATCGTTCCGGCTGGTCGCGAAGCTGCAGCCGGCGTCCGGCAAGGCGGCCACGGCGACGCGCACCCTGAAGCTCCGCTGACGGGCGGGCGCCGCCCGGGAGGCGGGAAGCGGGGGTTCCCGGGCGGGTTAGCCTGTGGGGGCGGCAGATCCGTCCTCACCACGACTGCGAGGGATCCCATGAACCGCCTCCTGCTCGGCCTCTCCGCGGCGCTGCTCGCCGCTGCATCCGGTGCCTCCCCGGCGTCGGCCGCGACCAGCCCGCCCTCGACGACCGCTCCGGCGGCCACGGTCGACATCGACGACTGCAACGTCAAGACCAGCCGCAACGCCGGCGGCTTCACGTGGGCCTACTGCCCGATCGTGGTCCAGTCGTCGACCAACAGGACGGTCCGCGTGCGCTACCGGGTCAACCTCGAGACCTACATCCCGGAGCCCGGGGCCTCGTTCCGCCCGGGGACCGGCACGCTCGGGTTCAGCGGCGGTGGCGACCAGCTGCTCAACGTCAAGTTCGCCTTCAAGGGCCTGACCCCGGCCCAGGTCGTCCGCAGGCTGAAGGTCACGTTGTCGCAGCCCACGGGGGCCACCATCGTCGACGCCACGGCGACGGCGAACCCGACGGCCGGGACGTCCTAGTGGTGGCGGGTCCGGGAGTGCGGGCCTCGGCGACAGCTCGGGCTCGTTCCGGCCGGTCAGCGCCAAGCGCTGCCGGCAGATGCGCCGGGTGGAGGCGGCCGAGCGACGGGAGCGCCAGCGTGCGGCCGGCCGGCGAGCGGCCGAGCGCCAGCGGGCTGAAGCCCGCGCCGAGCGGGCGCGGACCGAGCGCTTCAAGTCCAACTGCCGCAAGCTCGGTGGCAGCCCGAAGCTGTTCAACACCGGGGACGGCAGCTACTGGGGCTGCGTCGCCCCGTGGGGCGGGGACCTGCTGAACGTGCCGTACTAGCGCCCCGCCCGGCGGTCGCATCCGCCTCGGACGAGCAATCGAGCGGCGGTGGTCGGGAACCACCAGGGTTTCCGGGTACTGTTCTCTGCCATGCAAAGCCGCTGGCGCCGTCTGACTCTCGTCGTCGTCCTGGCGGTGGCGTCGCTCCTCGGGGCAGGCGGACCAGCGGCGTTCGCCAGCTCCGGATGGTCCCCGACCGGGAGCATGGCGGAGACCCGCAGCAGCCAGGTCGCCGCCGAGTTGCAGGACGGCCGGGTGCTGGTCGCCGGGGGCGCCCTCGCCGGCAACGTGCCGGTCGCCGGTGCGGAGATCTACGATCCGGCGATCGGGACGTGGGCGACCGTCGCGGCCCCCCTGCACGGCCGCTACTACGCCACGGCGACGACGCTGCCGGACGGCAGGGTGCTCGTGGTCGGCGGGGTCACGGCGTCGGGCGAGACCGGCCACAGCGAGCTCTACGATCCGGTCGCCGACACCTGGACCGCCACCGGCAGCCTCCAGCAGGCCCGCTCCAACCATCGTGCGGTACTGCTGAACGACGGACGGGTGCTGGCGGTCGGCGGCGGGGACGCGTCGGTGGCCCGGGCCAGCAGCGAGATCTACGACCCCGCGACGGGGGTCTGGACCAGCACCGGCAGCATGTCGACCGCACGCACCAGCGCGCAGGCTGCGCTGCTCGCCGACGGCCGGGTGCTCGTCGCCGGCGGGCACGACAACAGCGGCGGCCTGGCCTTCCACGCGAGTGCCGAGGTCTACACCCCGGCGACCGGCAGCTGGGCCGCCACCGGCGCGATGGCCACCGCCCACTCCCAGGGGGCCGGCGTGGGGCTGGCCGACGGGCGGGTCTTCGTCGGTGGCGGCGTCAACCAGTCGGGCTTCAACGCCAGCATCGAGCTCTACGACCCGACCTCCGGCGCCTGGACGGCCGGCGGATCGCTCGGGTTCCTCTCCAACTCCATGACGGGGGCACTGCTCACCGGCGGCCGGGTGCTCGTGGCGGGCGATCTGCCTGCGTCCGGCCTCTACGACCCGCTGGCCGGGACCTCGTCCACCTACTCGCTCTCCGTCGGTCGGCCGTTGGCCAGCCTGACCCCGCTGCAGAGCGGCCGCGCTCTGATCGCAGGCGGGGCCGCGAGCGGTGGCGTCCGCCTCCGCAGCGCCGAGCTCTTCACGCCGCCGACCCGCCGCGAGGCGGACGACGAGGACTTCGGTTCCTCGGTGGTCGGCGACCCGGTCGAGCGAGACGTCACGATCGAGAACGCCGGTGGCTACCCGCTCTGGGTCGACGGGGTGGCCGTGGGCGGCGACGACGCCGCGGACTTCTCGATCGTGGCCGACGACTGCACCGGCGAGACGGTCGCAGCGTCGGGGACCTGTGTGGTGCGGGTGCGGTTCGTCCCCTCCGTCGTCGGTCCGCGCGCGGCCGAGCTGAGCTTCGACGACAACGCGGATGGGTCGCCGGCGGTCGCGCTCGCCGGCGCCGGGACGGTCCGGTCGGTCGACCCGGGGGCCGGTCCGAAGGACCCGCCGACGCCGACCGTGCCGGTGCCCCCGGTCGAGGCGATCGGCGCACCGCAGCCCGCCCCGACGGCGCCGGTGGCCTGCCCCCGTCGCTACGTGCGGCTGATCGGCATCGATCCGACGGGCACGAGCCGGAGCCCCCGGGTCCGGCTGAGCGGGGTCGCCGCCCCGGAGCTGGCCGGGCGCACGGTCGAGATCCGGCGGGGCGAGCGTCGCGTCGGGACCACCCGCGTGCGCGAGGACGGGACGGTCACGGCGACCGTCGCGACCCTCCGCAACCCCCGTGCCGCGCGTCGGGTCCGCTACCGGCTGGTGATCGACGCGCAGATCCGCTCGGCGGCCCTGAAGGCGACCCGCGCGGCGACGATCGCGGCCCGCAAGCGCCTCTCGCGGGGGCGGATCCGGATCGACGGCCGGATCCGCGGGGTTGCCCGCGCAAGCCGGCTGACGGTCCAGGGCGTCCCGATCTGCGGCGCCGGAGCGACGGTCAGCGGCACGGCGCGAACCGACCGCCGCGGTCGCTTCCGGGTCGTGCTCGTCGCCCCGGCCGACGCGGCGACGGCGCTCATCTACCGGGTTCGCCTCGCGAAGCGGACGGTCACGCTCCCGATCGTGGTGCCCGCCTTCCGCTAGGGCCGCCGGCCGTGCGCTCGAGCGGCTGCTCGGGCGGGAACGTCGCCTCGGCCTCATCAGCCGTCCCCTGCAGCTGGTTCGCCAGCTGCCGGGTCGCGTCGATCAGCCGCTGGCGCTCCTGCCAGAGGCGCTCGACCTCCTCGTCGAGCTGCCGAGTGCGCTCCTGGGCCGCCGTCCACAGGGCGGCGGCGTCGCGCTCGGCGCGTTGCAGGCGGTCGTCGGCCTTCGCCCGCGAGACCCGCGTCGTCGCCTCGGCGGAGTGCTCGGCCTCGCGCAGGATCGCCGAAGTCTGCTCGCCGACCCGGTCGAGCGCCCGGCGGACGGCCTCGGTCGGCAGACGGTGCTCCTCGAACTGCGCGACGCAGCGCTCGACCCGGTCGATGTAGCGGTCGACGGCGTGGGTGCTGTAGCCGCGGAAGGCGAGCGAGAACTCGGGGTCGCGGAGGCCGCGGATCTCGTCGACCTCCGGCGAGGGCGGCGGGCCGACGGCGATGACGTCCTCGGTCCCCTGGCCCGGTTCGGGCGGGTCGACGGGCTCGACCGGGCCGTCGGGCACCGGCTCAGCGTCGCTCGGCGCGATCGTCACCTCCTCTTCCGGCGGAGCTCCTGAGGAGCGCGAGATGTGCTCGGACGGGTTGAAGCTCATGTCCCCCCTCTCTGCCCATCCGGGCGCGGTGACTAACGGCCAAATCGCCACTTCTTCGCCGATGCCGGGCCGCGGCGCTGGCCTGCCGGGGCCGCGGGCGCGGTCGTACGGGCCGTCTGGGCCTGCCGGGGCGTCAGGCGACGGGCTGGATCGCGACGGAGATCATCCGCCGCTTCGAGAACTCGTAGAGCGTCTCGCTCTTGCCGCCCGCGGCACGCACACGGCAGTAGCGGGCATTGCGGCCGATATCGGTGTCGAAGCCGGTGCTGCAGCGTTCGCCGGTCAGGCGGCGGCGGGCGGTCGCCTCGGCGACGCCCGGCCCCAGGTGCCGGGCGTCACGCTGCTTGCGGGAGCGGGTGACGATGTACGTCGCCGGTCCGTCGACGTCGCAGGCGCCCTCCGCCGGCTCGACCTCGGCGTCGCCCGCGCAGACGGCGGGCAGCGCGAAGTAGGCGTAGCCGTCGATCCGGTCGAAGGCCATCACGAACAGCGGCTGGTCGTCGCTGGGCCCGAGTCGCGTCGGCTGCTCGCCGAAGCGCTTGCTGACCTGCGCCGAGCTGTCCCCGAGCTTGGCACCGCCGATCGAGACCCCGGGGACGATCTTCGCCTGAGCGGCGGCGGGACCGGCCCCGAGCGCGATCGGGACGACGAGCGCCAGGAGCGTGGAGCGGAGGCGCGACATGTCCGCGGCATCCTACGCCCGGTCGGGGGCGGCCCTCGTACGTGCGTGGGCCAGGCCGGACGTGGGCCGGGCCGTCGTTCCGCGCTTCTGCCGCGCCGGCCGTGGTGGTGGGCTGGAGCGGCAGGCGCCGTCGTTGCCGCAGAGGCTTCGTCAATTACCTCAGCATTTGACACTGGCGCGTTGCCGCTCTAGCGTAGCGCCGTCGATACGTGGCACGCCGTGTCTCCCGATCAGGGAGCGGGCGGGCGGGCGTTGAGCGTCAACGAGAGGGTTCTGTGGAGAAGCGGCTACTGGGTACCGGTCCGACGGCCTACGGGGAGGACGACGGCGCGCGCCGTCCGGAACGAGGGCATCGGAGCCCGCGGCGAAGGGCGCTGCGGGCCGCGACCCCACTTGCCTTCGCGATCGCCGCGCTGTCGGTGCCTGCCGCAGCCGCAGCGGACGCCGGCTGTCCCGACGTCCCGATCCGGCCGGCCCTCGGGGCCAGCTACCCGGCCGGCTGCTTCGTCTACGAGAAGGTCTCGCCCGCCGACAAGGGCAACGGCGAGGTCGCCGGTGGGGCGGTCATGGTGACCGGCTTCCGGGCCTCCGAGTCCGGCGATCACGTGATCTACCCGGCCGACTCGGTCTTCCTGGGGGCGCCGACCTTCCCCCAGGTCAACCCCTACTACGCTTACCGCAGTGGTGACCGTTGGGTGAACTCCTCGCTGACCGCGCAGCTGCCGGTTCGGCTCTCGCCGGACGTGCTCGCGCCGCCGGAGGAGAACCCCGACGGCGAGCTGCCGCAGGGGATCTCGGCCAACGGCCGCTGGACGGTGCTCGGGGCGAACCTGGTCCCCGGCAGCGGCGAGCAGGTGCTCAACCGCGGCTACGCCCTGAACATGCAGGACCAGCGGCCGGAGCGGATCACCCCGCCGACGCTCGACGGAGACCATCCGGTCTCGATGGAGGGCGGTTACATCGCCTCCGCGGTCGTCGTCGGCGAGAACGAGCGCACGATCTTCACCTCGAGCTCGCGGCTGACGGAGGACTCGCTCGACTTCATCGGCGAGTTCGACCCGCGGCTCTACGTCACCGAGAACGGCCACACCAAGCTGGTCAGCCGACTGCCGAACGGGGAGGCGTCCAACGGCACCCTGGCCGACGCGGTCTGGGACGCGTCCCAGTCGATGCGCCGCTGGTCGGTGGCCGCGGACGGCAAGACGATCTGGTGGAACACACCGGGCGTCGACAACCAGCTCTACCGCGGGAACGTCGACGCGCCCCGGTCGACGTTCGTCAACGCCGCGGAGAACGCCGGCGAGACGGTCCCCGCGGGCGGCGCGATGCCGATCTCGGCCGACGTCGACGGCACCCGCGTGTCGTTCGTCAGCGGCCAGCCGCTGATGACCGGGATGAGCGCGGACCCGGCCGACCAGGCCGATCGCCTCTTCCTCTACACGCACAGCGACGACCCCGAGACCGAGCAGAACCTGAGCCTGATCTCGACCGACGGCGAGCCGGCCGACACCAGCCACCTGAGCGTGATCGCCAAGACCGCGCAGATGAGCGACGACGGCCGCACCGCCTACTTCTGGACGACCGAGAAGCAGCTCGTCGCCGGCGGGCCGATCGGGCCCGGGGAGAAGCTCTACCGCTGGCACGACGGCCAGCTGACCTACCTCGCGACCGCGACGGTCCCGACCGACGGCGTCTCGCTGACGGCGGCCGACGGGCGCTTCTACACGTTCGACTCGGACACGTCCGACCTGACGGACAAGCCGACCGGTGGCCAGGTCCAGCGCTACGTCTACGACGCGCAGAGCGACCGGATCTCGTGCGTGTCGTGCCCCGAGCCCGGCGCCGCGACGGCGATCGGCGGGGTCGGGCTGACGCCGACCATGAACCTGATGCAGATGGACTCGTCCGAGCGGCGGTACCTGTCGACCGACGGCCAGGTGATCTTCGCGACCGCGACCCAGCTGGTGCCCGAGGACACCAACGGCCGGATCGACGTCTACGCCTGGAAGGACGGCACGGCCCGGCTCGCCTCGAGCGGGCGCGCGACCTCCGACGTGCGGTTCGCCGACGCGAGCGTCGACGGCAGCACGATCTTCTTCTCCACCCGCGATCGCCTCAGCGCGTGGGACACCGACACCCGTGCGGACCTCTACGTCGCCCGTCGCGGCGGCGGTCTGCCGGAGCCGAACGAGCGCCCGGTCGACGCCTGCAGCGGTGACGCCTGCCAGGGCGATCCCGGCCCGGCGGTGGTGCCACCGACGCTCGGATCGGTGACCTTCGGCGGCGCGGGCGATGTGCCGGCGGTGCCGTGGAAGGTCGCGGCGAAGAAGACCTCGGTCGCGAAGCTGAAGACTGTCAGCGGGACGTCCGCGACCCTGCGGGTCTCGGTCCCGGCGAAGGGCGTCGTGCGGGTCACGGGCAACGGCGTGGCCCAGGGCCGCAAGGCGGCGGCGAAGGCCCAGACGGTGCGCGTTCCCGTGCGCCTGTCGGCCGCGTCGAAGAAGCGGCTGGCCCGGGCGGGCAAGCTCGCGGTCCGGCTCTCGGTCCGGTTCCAGCCGGCGTCGGGAGCGGCCCAGACCGTCCGGCTGCGGGTGACGTTCAAGAAGGCGAAGGGCTCGTCGAAGTCGGCGTCCTCGCGTGTCGCGGGTGCGAAGGGTGGTCGCTGAGATGTCGGTTCGGACGAAGCAGTCGCGGTCGGATCGGGCGCGGAACGGCTGGCGCACGCTGGCGACCGCGGTCGGCGTCTCCGCCACCCTCGCCGTCGGGGCCGCGCTGGCCCCGGCCGCCAACGCCGCCTTCGGCATCGAGAGCCTGAGCGCGCCGATGGTCGACGAGGCCGGCAACGAGGTGACCCAGGCCGGCGCGCACCCGTTCGCGGTCGAGAACACCATCCAGCTGGCGATGGACAGCCCGATCGTGGTCTCCGGGGCGCTGAAGGAGGCCGTCGTCGACATGCCGGTCGGCTTCGTCGGCGACCCGAGCGACTTCCCGACCTGCACGATCGCGCAGCTGGCGGCGATCCAGTGCCCGATCGCGTCCCAGATCGGGACCTTCGACGTCACCTTCGCGTTCGGCATCACCTTCCAGCAGGGGCTCTACAACATGGAGGTCCCGGACGGCCAGCCCGCGCGGTTCGGCAGCCCGGTCCTCCAGGGCTCGGCGCTGGTCTACTTCGACGCCGAGGTCCGGCCGGACGACAACGGCGTGCGGGTCGTCGCCAGCGACGTCTCGCAGCTGATGCCGATCGCGTCGACGAAGATGCGGATGTGGGGGATCCCGGCCGATCCCGCGCACGACGCCGAGCGCGGCTCGGTCAACGACCCGGCCCCGCACCCGGCGGGCGTCGCGCCGCAGCCGTTCCTGACCACGGCGACCCGCTGCGGCACGCCGCAGGTCACGCGCCTGCGGGCCTCGTCGTGGAACGCGCCGAACGACCACGTGAACGCGGAGTTCGTCGGCGCGCCGCTGACGGGCTGCGACGTGCTCGAGTTCCGGCCGAAGGTCAAGGCCCAGCCGGAGCACACCGTGGCCGGCACCCCGGCCGGCTACACGGTCGAGCTGACCCAGGACCTGAACGACTCGCCGACGGCGCTCGCCGCCGCGCACCTGAAGGACGCGAAGGTCGCGCTGCCGGACGGCGTGACGATCAACGCCGGTGCGGCTGCGGGCCTCGGGGCCTGCAGCGAGGCCCAGTTCGGCCTCGGCAGGTCCGGCGACGCGACCTGCCCCGAGAACGCGAAGCTCGGTGAGGTCACGGTCGAGACGCCGGTCCTGAACGAGCCGCTGGTCGGCGCGGTCTACCAGGCCGAGCAGCGGGCGAACCCGTTCGGCTCGACCCTCGCGATCTACCTCGAGCCGAAGTCGGAGCGCTACGGCGTGACGATGAAGCTCGCGGGCGAGATCACCACCGATCCCGTCACGGGGCGGGTCACGACGACGTTCGAGGACAACCCGCAGCAGCCGTTCTCGAAGCTGACGCTGAAGCTCAAGGGCGGCAGCCGCGCGGTCCTCAGCAATCCGGCGACCTGCGGCGAGAAGACGACCGAGTCGACGATCAGCTCGTGGGCGCAGCCGGACGCTCCGGTCCGCGGTCGCGACAGCTTCACGATCGATCGCGCTCCGGCCGGCGGCTCGTGCGGCAACGACCTGTTCGCACCGACCTTCACGGGCGGAGCGGTCGAGCCGGTCGCGGGCGCCTCGTCACCGGTCGCGATGACGTTCGCCCGTGCGGACGGCCACCAGAACCTCTGGTCGATCAGCGCGGAGCTGCCCGAGGGTCTGCTCGGCAAGGTCGGCTCGGTGCCGTTGTGCCCCGCCGCCGAGGCCAACCTCGGGGCCTGTGACGCGAGCTCGCGTGTCGGTGACGTCGTCGCGAGCGTCGGCGCGGGCTCCAACCCGTTGACCGTCCCCCAGCCGGGCAAGGCGCCGACCGGCGTCTTCATGTCCGGCCCGTACCAGGGCGCTCCCTACTCGCTGAGCCTCGTGATCCCCGCGCAGGCCGGGCCGCTGAACCTCGGCACGGTCGTCTCGCGGGTCGCGTTGCTCGTCGACCCGAAGGACGCGCACATCACCGCGAAGCTGAGCGAGTCGCGGGTCTTCGACCTCGACGGGAAGCTCGTGCAGACGCTCGACGGCGGCATGCCGCAGCTCGTCGACGGGATCCCGATGGCGTACCGCTCGGTCACGGTCAACCTGAACCGTCCCGGGTTCATGGTCAATCCGACCTCGTGCGCGGTCAAGTCGCTGAAGGCCACGATCGGGTCGGTCGTCGGCGCGGTCGTCGGACGCGAGTCGCGGTTCCAGGTCGGGGAGTGCGGCGCGCTGCCGCTGTCGCCGAAGATGGACCTGCGGTTCACGGGGGCCAAGGAGCTCGCCAAGGGCAAGCACCCGGGCCTCGACGTCGAGCTGACGCAGCCGGCGGGCCAGTCGGGGATGAAGCGGGTCGAGGTGGCGCTGCCGCTCTCGGTCGCGCTCGACCCCGAGAACGCCGAGGCGCTCTGCACGCCGGCCGACGCGGCGAAGCGGGCCTGCCCGGAGTCGACGATCGTCGGCCACGCGGAGGCGCGGACGCCGATCCTCAGCGAGCCGATCAAGGGCAACGTCTACTTCGTCCAGGGTCTGCGGAAGTCGGCGACCGGGCGGGAGATCAAGACGCTGCCGAAGCTCCTGATCACCTTGCGCGGGCCGGTTGCGCTCGACCTCGAAGCCGATTCGACGGTCAAGGACCGGAAGCTCGTCTCCACGTTCGGGTTCATCCCGGACGCGCCGATCTCCTCGTTCCGGCTCTCGATCAACGGTGGCGCGAAGGGCATCCTGAAGGCGACCGGGACCAACG
This sequence comes from Patulibacter ginsengiterrae, assembly GCF_056269115.1. NCBI lineage: Bacteria > Bacillati > Actinomycetota > Thermoleophilia > Solirubrobacterales > Patulibacteraceae > Patulibacter > Patulibacter ginsengiterrae. The sequence continues at coordinate 235,716 of NZ_JBWDOG010000004.1, read as the reverse complement.
GCTCGACCCTCTGCCACGCGTCGCAGTCGGTCGACGCGCGGGTCCAGGGGCAGTCCGGCAAGCGCTTCCAGAAGCGCTTCCCGATCAGCTCGCCGTGCTCGTTCCGGGTGCTCTCGCGGTCCGTCTCGGGCAGCCGTCTGACGGTCAAGCTCGGCGGGCTGCAGGCCGGCCGGCTGTCGGTCCGCGGCACCGGGATCGCGAAGGGCTCCTGGAAGCTGCGGGGCGCCCAGGTCGCCACGGTCAAGCCGACCCTGACCGCCGCCGGTCGCGCGGCCGTCGCCCGCGGGCGCACGGTCAAGGCGACGCTCTCGTTCCGGGCGACCGGGGCGAAGAAGGCCGTGACGCGGACGGTGACGGTCCGGAAGCGGTAGCCGCGTCCGCCGCTTGCGCCGGGGTGGCGCGAGCGGCGGACCTCAGCTGGCCCGCTGCCCGGATCGGAGCAGGCCGACGACCCGTTCCAGCTGGGTCGCGCGGTTGAGCTGGCCCGCGAGCAGCGCGGCGAGGGCGAGGACGAAGCCGGCGAGCTGGAGCGGGCTGAGGACCTCGCCGAGCAGGAGCGCGCCGAGGGTCGCCGCGACCAGTGGGGAGAGCAGGCCGAGCAGCGCGGTCGCCGTCACGGGCAGGACCCCGATCCCGCGGAACCAGAGGGTGTAGGCGAGCAGGCCGCCGACCAGCCCGAGCCACAGGTAGCCGAGCGCGGCCGACCCGTCGAGCTGCGCCGGGACGCCCTCGAAGAGCAGCGCCGTCGGCAGCAGCACGAGCCCGCCCGCGGTCAGCTGCCATCCGGCGAGCGCCATCGGGCCGACGCCGGCGGGCCGCTGCCAGCGCTTGGTCAGGGTCACGCCGAGCGCCATCGCGACCGCGCTGCCGAGGCCGGCCGCGATCCCGACCGGGTCGAAGGCCACGTCGGGGCCGACCACGACGAGCGCGACGCCGATCACGCCGACCACGCCCCAACCCAGCCGCCAGGCCGAGGGTCGCTCGTGGAGCACCGCGACCGCGAGGCCCGCGACCAGCAGCGGCTGCGCGGCGGCGAGGGTCGCGGCCGCTCCGCCCGGAAGCCGCTCGGCGGCGAGGAACAGCAGCGGGAAGAACGCGCCGACGTTGAGCACGCCGAGCACGCCCGCCTTCCACCACCACGCGCCGCGCGGCAGGCTGCGGGTCAGCAGCAGCGCGATCAGGCCGGCGGGCAGTGCGCGCATCAGCGCGGCGAACAGCGGATGCGCCTCCGGCAGCAGCTCGGTGGTGACCACGTAGGTCGTGCCCCAGACCGCGGGAGCGACGGCGGTCGCGGCGGTCCAGGCGAGCCGGCCGCCAGCGGGGGTGGGAGCGGCCGGGGCGCTGGGGGCGGTGCTCGTCGTGCTCACCGCAGGAGTGTCACTCCGGCCTATTGATGAGTCCAACGCATGCTTGTCATCTCAACGATCGTGATTCACGATAGAACGATGGAGCTGCAACAGATGCGGTACGTGGTCGCGGTCGCCGACACGACGAGCTTCACCCGCGCCGCCGAGCGCTGCTTCGTCGTCCAGTCCGCGCTCAGCCACCAGATCGCGAGCCTCGAGCGCGAGCTGGGGGCGAAGCTGTTCGCCCGGACCAGCCGCCGGGTCGCGCTGACCAGCGCGGGCGAGGCGTTCCTGCCCGCCGCCCGACAGGCCCTGGAGGCGGCCGATCGTGCCGCGGCCGAAGCGGCCGCGGCCGTGGGGGAGGTCCGCGGCCGGCTGGCCGTGGGCGTGATCCCGACGGTCACCGCGATCGACGTGCCCGCCGTGCTGCAATGCTTCCGCGAGCGGTACCCGCAGGTGCGGATCGGCCTCCGCGTCGCCGCCAGCGACGAGCTGGTCGCCGCCGTGCGCGAGGGCACCCTCGACGTCGCCGCGCTGGGACTGCCCGACGACGACCGGCCCGAGGGGGTCCGCTTCCACGAGCTCGCCCGTGACCGCCACGTCGCCGTCGTCGCCCCCGGCCATCCACTCGCCGGGGTGGGGGAGACGAGTCTGCGCCGGCTCGCCGAGGAGACCTTCGCCGACTTCCCCGCACGCGGCCCCGGCCGAACCCAGAGCGACCGGGCCTTCGCCCGGGCGGGCCTCACCCGCGATGTCGCCTTCGAGGTCACGACCGGCGACCTGATGGCCCGGATCGTCGGTCAGGGCCTCGCCGTGGCGCTCTTGCCGTCGGCCTTCGCGCGCGACCAGCCGGGGGTCGTGATGGTCCCCGTCGCCGACGGTCCCCGCCGCGTCGAGTACCTGGTCTGGAGCGACTTCAACCCCGCCCCGGCGACGATCGCGTTCCTCGAGCGGCTCGGGATCGCGCCGTCGCCGCCCGGGTGAGCAACGGCGATCGGGCCGATCGACACGTGTCCTGTGCCGTTCCTCACCCAAGCCCGGGGGAGCGGGGGCTACCTTCACTAGTGCATCTCTCTCTCCCCGATGCTCGACACGCCCCGGCTCCGGCCGGGGCGTTCGTCTTTCCGGGGACGGTTCCGTCTTCGGGGCCTTCTTCGGCCCAGCGGTCCTCGCCGCGTCTGCGGCCCCGGCCGCCCGCGTGGCACCGATCCGGCACCGAACCGGCATTGCCGGATGACGCGAGCGCCCGTAGCGTCGCGCCCATGCTCGGAAAGCCCTCTCGCCGGACCCGCAAGAAGCTCGAGGAGCACGGGGTGCGCGCGGACGCTGTCGTGCTCGAGGTCGGGCGGCGGGGCATGACCATCACCCACGGCAACGACGCGATCGTCGCCAACACCGAGGTCATCGTGAAGCTCCGGCTGCGGGTCGAACCTCCGTCGGAGCCCAGCTTCGAGGTCTCCACGAAGCTGCGGTTCAGCCAGTTCGCCCTGCCGTCGGTGGGGCAGCGACTGGCGGTCGTCTTCGACCCCGAGAGCCACGACGACCTGATGCTCGATCCCGCGGGGGCTGCCGGGGGCACCGTCCTCGCGCCCGGCGGCGTCGACCTCGGGGCGCTGCTCGGCAGCGTGCAGGAGGCCCGGGCGCAGGCCGGTGGCGACCGCCAGGCGATGGCCGAGCTGCTCCGTCAGCAGCTCGGAGCGAACGCCACGGTCATCGCCGGCTCGGCCGCTGCCGCGCCGGCGGATCCGATCGCCCAGCTCGCGCAGCTCGGCGATCTCCGCGATCGGGGCGTGCTGTCGGACGAGGAGTTCGAGGCCCAGAAGCGGCGGATCCTCGGCTGAGCGCTCTCCGGAGCGGACGCTGCGACGCCACCCGACCGCGCCCGGACCGGATCGCGGTGACCCGGAGACGGCACTGAAACGGCACTGTCCGGGCCGGGGATACGTCGTAGCGTGAGAGACATGGTTCATCCACGCACCACCCACCTCGTCCTCGTCCCGGCGCTGCTGAGCCTCGCGCTTGCGCTCGGGGCCTGCGGCGGGAACGACGACAAGATCGAGCAGGTCCGCAAGCAGGGCACGGAGATCCAGCAGCAGGGGAGCGAGCTGCAGGAGGCGGCCAAGCAGGCGGCAGACGACGTCGCCGCCGGCCGCAAGACCCAGGAGCAGGCCGACCGCGAGCTGCGGGAGCGGACCGATGCCCTCAAGGAGAGCGTGAAGGACACCGCGTCCGACGCGATCGACGCGGCGAAGGAGCAGACCGGCGTGCCGGACGAGGCCAAGAAGGCGCTCGACGACGCGCAGGAGCAGATCGAGACGGCCCCGTGACCCCGGGCTGCACCCGTTGACCGCCGCCGCTCAGGGGCTGTCGCGTCCCTGCGCCGAGAGCGACGCGAGCGCGTAGTCGGCGACGCGGGCGGTCGCCTGACGGAGCCGACGGAAGTACGTCGTGCGGCTGACGTGCAGCTCGTGCGCAGCGTCCTCGTGGCTGGTCTGGTGATCGACGTAGGCCCGCGTGACGAGGTCGCGCATCAGCTGCTCCTCGGCCCCGGCCCCGAACGCCTGGTCCGCCGCGCGGACCAGCAGCGCGCGGACGGCGGCCGCAGGGTCATTGCCACCGACGGCCGCCGCCAGCGGTCCGACCGCCAGCCGCGACGGCCGGTCGAGGTCGCGGAGCGCCTGCCGGACGTCCTCGACCGTCACCCGGGGTGGCGACGGCCCCACGGCGGCGGCTCGGGACGCGCGGGGCACGCCGAGCTCCGCATAGACCGTGTCCCGCTGCGACCCCAGCAGACCGTCCGGGCCGTAGTCGATGACGTGGCACTGGTGCCGCAGCTCGCCGACGTGGACGTCCAGCTCGGGGACGTGGCGCGAGCCGGAGTCGGCGGCGAAGGCCACGGAGGCGGCGTTGACCGGGTTGATCGGCAGGTAGAAGTAGCGCGGGTTGACCAGACCCGACCCCAGCACCGCCGCCGTGTTCAGGACCGCGAGCACCCGCGACCCCAGGTCGCCGCGTTCCGAGGTCGTCAGGTCCATCGAGTCCCGCCAGACCATCGCGTCACCGCCGGGCACGTGCTCGCGCGCGTGGCGGACCCAGTCGCCGACGAACGGGTCGCCGAGGATTCCCGGGGTCGCGTTGGCCGGCGTGCAGGCGATCGCGATCCCGCAGAGCGTCTCCTCGGTATCGCGGGCGACGACGACGTGCTCGGGGGATGCCTCCGCGAGCTGCCGGGTGGTCTCCCACCAGACGTCGGAGCCCCGCGCCAGGATCGCGGGGGAGAGCGCCTCCAGCTCGCCCGACCGCAGCCCGTCGGCGTGCAGGCCGACCGCTCCCTCCGCCCCGAAGCCCCAGCGCAGCGTGGGGCTGCGGATCAGCTCCGCCAGGTCGATCGTCAGGCGCGGCTCACCGGCGGCGGCGCGCACGAAGAGGTGGTCGGCGATCGCGCGGCGCAGCTCCCGCTCCCGCTCCGGTCGCGTCACCTGCAGGTGCGCCAGCACGGCCCGCCGCACGAGCGCGTGCATCGCCAGGCCGTCGCCGATCGGCTCGGCGACCGACTGGGCCCGCAGCCACAGGTGGGCGGCGTTCGGGTCGTGCTTCGGCAGCACGTCGGCGAGCATCGCGGCCGTCGTGACCCGCGCGATCGCGGCGACGGCGACCACGTCGGCGTGCTGGTCCTCGACCTGGGACTGGGCGAGCCGCCGAACCAGCATCTCGACCAGCTCCGGCCGCTGCTCGAAGCCGCGTCCGTCCCAGCCGCCCTCTCGACGCGCGACCGCCGCCGCCAACGTCAGCGCCAGCGGCGACCCGATCGACCAGCGCACGAGCGCGGCGGTCGTGCGCGCGTCGACCTCGCCCAGGGCGCGGACCAGAGCCCGTCCCTCGGCCGCCGTCAGCGGCCCCAGCCGCAACGTGCGCGTGACGTGCTCCCAGCCGTCCGCGAACCACTCTGGCGCCGGCGGCTCGCGGCCGGCGATCACGACGATCGCGTGCTCGGGCAGGGCCGGGATCAGCCGCTGCCGGAGGACCGCGTCGAGGTCCGAGACACGCTCGTAGGTGTCGAGCAGGATGATCGGCCGCGGCTCCTCGCGGGCCGCGACGAAGACCGTCTCCAGCTCGCCGGGCACGGGCGCCAGCTCGCGTCCGTCGAGCGACCAGGGCGACCATCCGTGGACCGCCGCCAGCCGCGCGATCTCCCGCAGCAGCGTGCTCTTGCCGATCCCGCCGGGACCGTGGACGAAGACGACGCTGGCCGACGGGTCCCCGGTCAGCAGGGCTCGGAAGACCGCGAGCTCGGCCTCGCGGCCGATGAACCGCTCGGCGTCGCGGCGGGCGAGCCGGTTCGCCAAGGTCGTGGACATGGCAGGGGAGCCTACCGGCGCGCTCCGGCTCCGGCCTGGGGGTTCGTGTTTCCGGGAGCCAGCCTGAGCCGATCTGGGCTGGACGCCATCCCACGCCTGGACGAGGATGGAGCCGACCGCAGCTCCTTCGGAAGGGTCGGCACGTGTACCACAGCAACGGGAACTACGAAGCGTTCGCTCGGCCGCGGAAGCCGGAGGGGGTCGACGGCAAGTCGGCCTATCTGGTCGGGGCGGGGCTCTCGTCGCTCGCGGCGGCGGCCTTCCTGATCCGCGACGGCCAGATGGCCGGCGACCGGATCACGATCCTCGAGTCCTCGTCGATCGACGGCGGCGCGCTCGACGGCGCCGGCGACGCCGAGACCGGCTGGCTGATCCGCGGCGGCCGCGAGATGGAGAACCACTTCGAGTGCCTCTGGGACCTCTACCGCTCGATCCCGTCGCTCGAGATCGAGGGCGCCTCGGTCCTCGACGAGTTCTACTGGCTGAACAAGGACGACCCGAACTTCTCGCTCCAGCGCGCCACGATCGAGCGCGGCAAGGACGCCAGGACCGGCATGAGCTTCACGCTCGGCAAGCGGGCGACGAAGGACGTCATCGACCTCGTGCTCGCCACCCACGAGAAGCTCTACGACAAGCGGATCGACGAGGTCATGAGCCAGGAGTTCTTCGACTCGAACTTCTGGCTCTACTGGCGGACGATGTTCGCCTTCGAGGAGTGGCACAGCGCGCTCGAGATGAAGCTCTATGTCCAGCGCTTCATCCACCACATCGACGGCCTGCCCGACTTCAGTGCGCTCAAGTTCACGAAGTACAACCAGTACGAGTCGCTGGTGCTGCCGCTGTCCACCTGGCTGCGCGAGCAGGGCGTACGGCTCCAGCACGACACGCGGGTGATGGACGTCCAGTTCGAGATCACGCCGCAGCGGAAGGTCGCCAAGCGGATCGTCTGGATCCGCGAGGGCCAGGAGGGCGGCGTCGACCTGACCGAGGACGAGCTCGTCTTCGTCACCAACGGCTCGCTGGTCGAGAACTCATCGTGGGGCGACCACCAGACGCCCGCGGCCTTCGATCCGGTCGTGCACGACGGGGGCAGCTGGCACCTGTGGCGCAACATCGCGGCGCAGGACCCGTCGTTCGGGCGCCCCGACACGTTCTGCACCTCCCCCGAGCAGTCGCAGTGGGAGTCGGCCAGCATCACCACGCTCGACGAGCGGATCCCCGCCTACATCGAGAGGATCGCCAAGCGGCCGACCCGGTCGGGCAAGGTCGTCACCGGGGGGATCGTGACCGCGCGCGACTCGGCGTGGCTGCTCAGCTGGACGGTCAACCGCCAGCCGCACTTCAAGGCCCAGCCAGACCACCAGACGGTGGTTTGGTTCTACGGCCTGTTCACCGACGTTCCCGGCGACTACGTGAAGAAGCCGCTGCGCGACTGCACCGGCGAGGAGATCACGCGGGAGTGGCTCTTCCACATGGGCGTGCCGCTCGACGAGATCGACGAGCTGGCCGCCTCTGGGGCGATCACGCGGCCGTGCATGATGCCCTTCATCACGGCGTTCTTCCTGCCCCGCAACGGCGACGACCGCCCGCAGGTCGTGCCCGAGGGCGTGCAGAACCTCGCCTTCATCGGGCAGTTCGCCGAGTCGACCCGCGACTGCATCTTCACCACCGAGTACTCGGTGCGGACGGCGATGGAGGCCGTCTACCAGCTGCTCGACGTCGAGCGTGGGGTGCCGGAGGTCTTCGGCTCGATCTACGACGTGCGCGAGCTGCTCAAGTCGGCGCACTACCTGCGCGACGGCAGGCAGCTGCCGGTCCCCGGGTTCGCGAAGAAGTACGTCGAGAAGACCGCGATCGGGCAGCTGCTCGATCACTACGGCGTGATCTGAGCGGCGGTGACCCCCGTGGATCGGCCACCGGCCGCCCCGCGGGTCAGCGGATCTTCACCTGCAGCTTCTGGGTGCGGGCGCCGACCTTGACGACGACCAGGTAGGTGCCGCGCCGGAGTCGCTTGCCGCGGACGCTCCGGATCGTGCGGGAGAAGCGTCCGGCCTTGGCCTTGTAGGTGATCCGGCCGAGCGGCTTGCGGGCGCCGCGGCGGGTCACGGTGACCGACACGGTGGCGGCCCGGGGGAGCGTGAGCCGGAGGGTGAGCCGGCGGCGTGCGCCGCTCAGCTTCGCTCCGGAGAACGGGGCCTGCGTCGCCGGCGCGCCCCCGGCGGGCGAGCCGCCCGGGGCGCCCGGGCCACCCGCCCGGGGCGCGCTGCGGTCGATGCTCTCGCAGGTCTGGAAGCCGTCCCCGGAGGTGACATCGACGTCGTCCAGCTGCGCGATGTCGGCCCCGGCGCCGCAGCTGACCGTGTCGACCTCGCCGTCGCGGGCGAAGATCCGGTCGGCGCCGGCCGGGCAGCTGTAGACGCTGCACTCGCGGTAGTCGCCGAAGAGCGAGTCGCGGCCGGGTCCGCCGTCGACGGCGTCGTCGCCCGCACCGGCGATCAGGAGGTCCGTGCCGCCCTCTCCGAAGAGCTGGTCGTTGCCGCCACCGGTCACCAGCTCGTCGTCGCCGTCGGCGCCGTGGAGGACGTCGTTGCCGTTCCAGCCGTCGACGACGTCGCGTCCCGGCGAGCCGACGAAGACATCGTCGCCCGGGCTCAGGACGTACCGCTCGAAGTCGCCGTGGACGTTGTCGCCCTCGCCGGGGACGCCGTCGTTGGCCTGCTCGTCGAGCGTGACGGCGATGCCGTAGGCGTGGGAGGAGAACCAGGCCTCGTCGTAGCCGGGGCCGCCGCGCAGGTCGTCCGCCCCGGAGCTCGGATCGTCCTGGCCGACCAGATCGTTGCCGTCGCCGCCGTCGATCGCGTCGTTGCCGTCGCCGCCCCCGAGCCGGTCGTCGCCGGCTCCACCGCGGACGCCGTCGTCGCCGTCGTCGCCCTGGAGTCGGTCGTTGCCGTCGCCGCCGCCGATCGTGTCGTTGGAGCCGCCCCCGCGGAGCTCGTCGTTGCCGCCACCGCCCGTGAGGGTGTCGGGGCCGGCCCCGCCGGCGATCAGGTCCGGCCCGCTGCCCCCGGTCACGGCGGCGACGGTGTCCGACGGGCACTCGCTGGTCCAGCTCTGCTCGAAGCCGTTGCTCCCGTCGCCGAGGGCGACGGTCGTGGACGGCATGCAGACGGCCTCGAGCACGAAGCGGTCGTTGCCCCCGCCGTAGCTGGCCTGCACGGTCGACGCCGCGGCGGGGCAGTGGAAGCTGGTGCCGAGGACGGTGGTCTCCTGGGCGCAGGCCCCACCGGTCGCGTTCGTCACCCCGGTGCTGTTGCGGATGGTGACCGTGCCGGCGGGCGAGTACGTGGTGGCGAAGCCGACGTAGGTCACGTTGTCGCCGGTTCCGCTGATCCCGATCGTGGTGCCGGAGTAGGTCAGCGTGATCGCGGCGGATGCGGGCGCGGCCGCGCCGAGAACGGCGGATACGGCCAGGGCGACGAGCAGGCATGGGCGGCGCATGGGCCGACCGTAGGCGCTGGTGCCGGGCCCCGCATCGGTGGGACCACGGGCGCTCGTCCGGTGCCCGATCCGCCCGGAGCGACCGCGACCGCCGGTGCCCGTGCGTCAGCCGGGGCGGGCCGGTCAGTCGGCGTCGGCGGGGGCGGGCGAGGCGACCGCGAGCAGGTGCTCGCGCATCGCGGTCATCGCGGCGTCGGGGTCGCCGGCGGTGATCGCGTCGAGGATCCGCTGGTGGCCGGTCAGTGACCGTCGTGACTGGTCGGGGCGGGCGAGCGAGGCCCGGCGGGTGAGGGCGATCGGCTCGGCGATCTGGTGCATCAGGTCGAGCAGCATCGCGTTGCCGGCGGCCGCGGCGAGGGCGGCGTGGAACCGCTCGTCGCTGGGGGCGGGGTCGCGGCCGGCCTCGATCGCCGTCTCCATCGAGCCGATCGCGTCGCGCAGCGCGGTCAGGTCGGCGTCGGTCCGGCGGGCGGCGGCGAGCCGGGCGATCTGGACCTCGAGCGCCTCGCGCACCTCCATCACGCCGACCAGGACCCCGTCGCTGGAGTGCAGTTGCGCGTCGATCTCGGGACGCACGTCGTGCGGAGCGCTGCGCAGGTAGACGCCGTCGCCGTGGCGGATGTCGACCAGTCCGACCGCCTGCAGCGCCGCGAGCGCCTGGCGGATCGAGGTCCGGCTGACCCCGAGCAGCTCGGCGAGCTGTCGCTCGGGCAGGAGCCGGTCGCCGGGCCGCAGGTCGTCCCGCTCGATGATCGCCCGCACCCGCTGGGCGACCTCCTGGTACAGCGGCGCGCGCCGGATCGGCTCGATGGTCGGGTCGGGGGGCACGTTCCGAGCTTACGCGCCGGGCTCGACGCTCGGGGTTCCGCATCAATGGCTTGACGTTTCAATGGAGCAATGGCACACTGGCTCGACCAATTTAGACCGCGGCCGGATGGCGGCGGTTGGTTCGAGGAGCTAGGAGCACGCATGGGAGAGCACGCAGTCCCGCCGCCGCTGACGGGCATCAAGGTCGTCGACATCTCGCGGGTCCTCGCCGGGCCCTACGCCGCGATGATGCTGGCCGACCTCGGTGCCGACGTCGTCAAGATCGAGCGCCCCGGCGCCGGGGACGACACCCGCCAATGGGGTCCGCCGTTCGTCGGTCCCGAGGGCGAGCAGGAGAGCACCTACTTCCTGTCGACCAACCGCAACAAGCGCAGCCTGGTCGCCGACCTCAAGGCCGACGAGGACCTGGCGCTCGTGCGGACGTTGATCGCCGACGCCGACGTCCTGATCGAGAACTTCCGCGGCGGCGTGATGGAGCGGCTCGGCCTCGGCGCGGACGCCCTCGCCGAGCTGAACCCGCGGCTGGTGACGCTCTCGATCACCGGCTTCGGTCCCGACGGCCCCGACGCCGAGCGGACCGGCTACGACCAGATCCTCCAGGCCGAGGGTGGCCTGATGAGCTACACCGGGCCGTCGGCCGACCAGCCGACGAAGGTCGGCGTGCCGATCGCGGACCTGATGGCCGGCATGTTCGGCGCCTACGGCGTGCTCGCCGCGCTGCACCAGCGCGAGACGACTGGCGTCGGACAGGTCGTCTCGACCTCGCTGCTGGCCGGTCAGATCGCCACGCACGCCTTCCAGGGCACGCGCTGGCTCGTCGCCGGCGAGGTCCCGGAGCCGGCGGGCAACCACCACCCGACGGTCTGCCCGTACGGTCTCTTCCCGACGGCTGACGCCGCGCTGGTGATCGCCGTCGGCAACGACGCGATCTGGCGCCGGTTCGCCCCGCTGGTCGGGATCGAGGCCGCCGATCCGCGCTTCGTCAGCAACGGCGACCGCGTCGCCCACCGCGAGGTCCTCCAGGGCCTGATCGAGCAGGCGTTCGCCGAGCACGGCGCCGAGTACTGGGCCGCCGAGTTCGAGAAGCACGGGATCCCCGCGGGCGAGGTCAAGACGCTCGACAAGGTCTACGCGACCGAGCAGGTCCGCCAGCAGGGCCTGGTCGTGGCCGTCGACCACCCGACTCTCGGCTCGATCGAGCTGCCGGGGCCGCCGCTGCGGTTCGGGGCCAGCGACGCGATCGTCCACCGGGCGCCGCCGACCCTCGGGCAGCACTCCGACGAGATCCGGGCCGAAGTCGCGAGCGCGGTCGCATGAGCACGGCGATCGACGTCGGCTGGGTCACGGACTTCGTCGCGTTCGGCGGGCAGCCGGTCAGCGCCGACCCGCTGCAGTTCCCCGGCTACGCCGGCCAGCTCGAGCGGGCGCGGGAGCGGACCGGCGTCGACGAGAGCGTCTGTTGCGGCACCGCCTCCGTCGCCGGTGTGCCGGTCGTCGTCATCGACTTCCGGTTCGCCTTCCTCGGCGGTTCGATGGGGGAGGCGACCGGCAGCCGGATCGTGGCCGCGATCGAGCACGCCCGGGTCGAGCGCCTGCCGCTGCTGTCGCTGGTCGCCTCCGGCGGCGCGCGGATGCAGGAGGGCATGCGCTCGCTGATCCAGATGCAGGCCGTCGCGGGCGCCGTCGCCCGGCTGCGCAAGGCGGGCGTGCCGCACGTCGCCGTGCTGCGGCACCCGACCACCGGTGGGGTCTGGGCCTCGCTGGCCTCGGCCGCCGACGTGGCGATCGCGGTCGCCGGGGCGACGGTGGCGTTCGCCGGGCCGCGGGTCCGTGCCGGGGTCGCCCCGGCGGGCAGCCGTGAGCAGGTGGCCGCCGACGACGCGACCGCGTTCACGGCCGAGGGCAAGCTCGCGGCCGGGGCGATCGACGCCGTGGTCAGCGAGGACGAGCTGGCGCCGCTGGTCGAGCGCTGGATCCGGACGCTGTCGCAGTCGCGTGGGCCGCTCGAGGCCTGCGAGCCGCCGGCGGCGCTGCCCGGGGCCGAGGAGCCGGTCGCCGGCTGGGCCGCCGTCCAGCGCGCCCGCCGTCCGGAGCACCCGCGGGCCGACGCGTACCTGGCCGCCTACTTCAGCGAGACGGTCGAGATCTCCGGCGACCGCGTCGGTGGTCGCGACGAGGGGATCCGCGCCGGGATCGGCCTCCGCGACGGGAAGCCGATCGCGTTCGCCGCCCAGCGGGGGACGGCCACCACGGCGGCCGGCTTCCGCACCGTCCAGCGGCTGCTCGACCTGGCGACCCGCTGGTCGCTGCCGGTCCTGACGCTGGTCGACACGCCGGGGGCGCGCAATGACGCGGTCTCCGAGCGGGCCGGGCTCGGTACGGCGATCGCGGCGACGCTCGCGGCGTTCGCCGACGCGGCGGTCCCGGTCACCTCGCTGCTGATCGGCGAGGGCGGATCGGGTGGCGCGATCGCGCTGGCCGCGCCGGGCGCGCTGTGGGCGGTGCCGTCGAGCTACTTCTCGGTGATCGCTCCGGAGGGCGCGGCCGCGATCCTCCACCGCGATCCCGAGCGGGCGGCGGAGGTCGCCGAGGTCCACGGCCTGGCGCCGGACGACCTCCTGCGTCTGGGGATCATCCGGGGGATCGTCTCTGTGGAAGTATCAGTCGACGTGCAGCAAGGAGCAGTGGTGTGAGGATCGAGAACGCATTCACCGTCAGCGCCCCGCTCGAGCGGGTCTTCGGTGTCCTGGCGGACCTGGAGCAGGTGGCACCGTGCATGCCGGGCGCCACGATCGTCGGCGAGGACGAGACGGGTGGCCATCTGGGCCGGTTCCGGATCAAGGTCGGTCCGGTCGCGGCCGCCTACGAGGGCCGGATCGCGGTCGAGTCGGCGGACGCCGAGCAGGGCCGGATCGTGCTCAGCGGCAGCGGCTCCGACCCGCGCGGCGCGGGCAGCGCCGAGGCGACGATCACGGCCTCGCTGAGCCCGGATGCCGGCGGGACCCGCGTCGTGATGGGCACCGAGCTGGAGGTCGGCGGACGGCTGGCCCAGTTCGGCGGCCGCAGCTCGATGATGCAGGGCATCGCCGACCGGATGATCGGGCAGTTCGCCGAGCGTCTGCAGCAGGAGCTGATCCGCGACCCCGCGGCCGTGGCGACCCCTGCGGCAGGCGAGCAGAACGGCTCGTCGTCGACGGCCCCGCCGACGCCCGGAGCGGCACGCGCTGCGGCCCCGGCCCCGGCCCCGGCCGAGGAGGACGCGTTCGACGCCGGTTCGGCCCTGCGCGACCTGGTCACGGTCCCGGCCCCGGCGACGCTCGTCGCGGTCGTGGCCTGCTTCCTGATCGGCCTGCTGCTCGGCCGTCGGGTGGCACCGCGTTCGGCACCGGCACGGAGCGGCCGCCGGATCGAGTTCCACTTCTAGGCGTCCGTCGAGCTCTTCGACGGGCTCCTCGATCCCGCACGCCGATGGCCCCCGACCACGGTCGGGGGCCGCCGATCCCGTGCTTCTGCGTTCCTTGGTGTTACACGCGCGCGAAGCGCAGGCCCTCGGCGGTCGTCACTGCCGGGGCAGCCAGCCGATCCCGATCGAGAGCGCGCGGCCGGCCTGGCGGGCGCCGGCGAGCAGCTCCTCGCGGTCGGCGTCGTCGGCCAGCCGGGCCGACGGCACGACCAGCGACACGCAGGCGCAGACCTCGTTGTCGCGGTTGCGGATCGGCACGGCGATCGAGCCGACCCCGATCTGGAGGTCGTCCGACGTGACCGCGCAGCCCGCTTCGCGGATCTGCTGGAGCTCGCGACGGATCTGCTCGGGATCGGTGGTCGAGCTCGGCGTGAGCACGGGCAGCGGCTGGGAGAGCGTCTCCTCGATCACCTCATCGGGCGCGAAGGCCAGCAGCAGCCGGCCCTTGGCGGCGATGCCGAGCGGGAAGGTGAAGCCCGCCGAGGTCTTGGGGATCCGCGACGGGCCCTCGGCGAGGGCGATCGTCAGGACCTGCTGGGCCTGCCGCTCGTTGACCTGCGCGACGCAGTTGAGCGTGTGCGCGAGGTGCTCGAGGTGTGGTTGCGAGAGATGCAGCAGCGCGTGGTCGCGGAGATACGCCAGCCCGAGCGCGTAGAGCCGCGCACCGATCGCGTACTCGTTGGTGCTCGGGTCGCGCCGGAGGTACTCCTGTTCCTCGAGGTGGGCGAGCGTGCGGTACGCGGTCGTCCATTTGAGGTCCAGCGCGGACGCGATCTCCTTCGCGCGCCGGGGCGCTTCGCTGACGACCTCGAGGATCGCCATCGCCCGGCCGACCCCACGGAGGTCGGAGTAGCGGGCGGGAGGGGACGGGGTGTCGGTCGCGGCGACGGGGGACGGGGACGGTGTGGGGGTGGAATCTTGACCCTGGTTCATCGTGAGGTAGGATAGCGAACATTACGTTCGTTGAGCGAATACGATTCGCTCGGGAGGGGGAGAGCAGTGCGCATTCAGATCCCGCAGGCCACGCCCGTGGCCACCGCGTTCGCGGAGCGTCGCGTCGCCCGTCCGGTGCCCGGGGGGACCCGATGAAGCCGGCACGGTTCGAGTTCGTCCAGCCGGCCACGATCGAGGACGCCGTCGCGTTCAAGGCGGCCTACGACGGCGAGGCCTCGGTGCTCGCCGGTGGCCAGAGCCTGGTCCCGATGCTGAACTTCCGGATCGCCCGCCCGGCCGCGCTGATCGACCTCAGCGCGGTCCGCGGGCTCGACACGATCAGCGTCGAGCCCGACGTCGTCCGGCTCGGGGCGATGGCCCGCTCCGGCGCGCTCGAGCGCCACCGCGACGCGATCGCCGCCTGCCCGCTGCTCGGCCAGGCGCTGGTCAACGTCGCCCACCCCGTGATCCGCAACCGCGGCACGGTCGGCGGCACCCTCGCCCACGCCGACGCCTCGGCGGAGATGCCGGCGGTCCTGGCGGCGCTCGACGGCGAGGTCGAGGTCCACGGCACCGGCGGGGCCCGCACGATCACGGCCGAGGACCTGTTCGTCTTCCACCTGACCACGTCGCTCGAGTCCGACGAGGTCCTCACGCAGGTCCGCTACCCGACCCTTCCGGCGGCGAGCGGCAGCAGCTTCGTCGAGTTCGCCCGCCGCCACGGCGACTACGCGATCGTCGGGGTGGCGGCGGTCGTGTCGCTGGCCGGCGACGGCAGCATCGCCCGGGCACGACTGGCCTACTCGGGCATCGGCCCGACCCCGATCCGGGCCCGCGCCGCCGAGGACGGGCTCCGTGGCCAGCAGCCGACCGCCGCGAACTTCGCCGAGGCCGGCGAAGCGGCCCAGCGACTCGTCGACGCGGTCGACGAGGAGCAGGCCTCGGTCGGCTACCGCCGTTCCCTGGTGCGGACCCTCACCGCACGTGCGCTGGGCGAGGCCGTCGCCCGAGCCCGCCCCTCCGATTCGAAGGACTCCTGATGCAGATCACCTACCACGAGCCCGACGGTGGCGAGGTCGAGGTCGACCTCGCCGGCAGCGGTGAGCCGGTCGTCGACGTGACGATGGTCGTCAACGGTCGCCGGATCTCGAAGCGGACGGCGGCCCGCCGGCTGCTGTCGGACTTCCTCCGCCACGAGCTCGATCTCCACGGCACCCACGTCGGCTGCGAGCACGGCGTCTGCGGCGCCTGCACGGTGATGGTCAACGGGCGCACCGCCCGGGCCTGCCTGCTGCTGGCCGCCCAGTGCGAGGGCGCGCGGATCGTGACGATCGAGGGCCTGTCGCCGTCCGACGGCACGCTCAGCGTCGTCCAGCAGGCGTTCATGGACTGCCACGGGCTCCAGTGCGGCTTCTGCACCCCGGGCTTCGTCGTCTCGGTCAGCGCCTTCCTCGACGAGCAGCGGGGGCGGACCGACTTCACGGACGACGAGCTGCGCGCGGCTGCCGCGGGCAACCTCTGCCGTTGCACCGGCTACGCCGGGATCGTCGCGGCGATCCGGCTCGCGGCCGAGCGGTTGGCCGCGGCCGACGCCGGCGATCCCGAACCGCGCCCGGAGGGAGGAGCACGATGACCACCAAGAGCTTCGGCACCCGCGTCCCGCGGATCGAGGATCCGCGGCTGCTGCGCGGCGAGGGGATCTACGTCGACGACGTCGACGACCGCGGAGCCGTCCACGCCGCGTTCCTCCGCGCGAACGTCGCCCACGCGCGGATCAAGCGGATCGACACCACGGCGGCGAAGGCGCATCCCGGCGTGGTCGCGGTCTACACCGCGGCTGACCTCGGCCGGCTCGATCGCCCGTTGCCGCTGCTGATCCCGCACCCCGACCTGACCGAGCCGCGGACGCAGCTGCCGCTCGCCCGCGACACGGTCTTCTTCGTCGGCGAGACGGTCGCGATGGTCGTCGCCTCCGATCGCTACGTCGCCGAGGACGCGGTCGACCTGATCGAGATCGACTACGAGCCGCTGCCGATCATCGTCGACCTCGAGCAGGCGGCGAGCGAGGGCGCGCCGCTGGTCCACGCCGACGTGCCGGGCAACCTCGCCTGCCGCAACCGCCAGGTCGTCGGCGATCCCGACGCCGCCTTCGCGGAGGCCGACGTGGTGATCAGCGAGCGGTTCTCGATCGAGCGCAGCGCGGGCATGCCGATGGAGGGCCGCGGCCTGGTCGCGCGCTGGAACGCGCGCGACGAGGAGCTGACCGTCTGGGACTCGACCCAGGCCCCGGTCTCGATCCGCGGCGGGCTCGCCTCGCTGCTGCAGCTGCCCGAGAGCAAGGTCCGGGTGATCACGCCCCAGACCGGTGGCGGGTTCGGGACCAAGGTGATGATGTTCTACCCGGAGGAGGTCCTGATCCCCTGGGCGGCGATCCAGCTCGACGAGCCGGTCAAGTGGACCGAGGACCGCCAGGAGCACTTCGTCGGCTCCAACCACGAGCGCAAGCAGGTCCACTTCATCGAGCTGGCCGCGCGCGCGGACGGCACCGTGATCGGGCTCCGCGACCGCTTCCTGCACGACACCGGCGCGTACATCCCGTACGGGATCGCCGTGGCCCAGGTCGCGGCGGGGCAGATAGCCGGGCCGTACCGGATCCCGAACATCGACGTCGGATTCGACGCGATCTACACGAACACGACCACGGTCAGCCCGTACCGCGGGGCCGGGCGTCCGCACGCCTGCCTGGCGCTCGAGATGGCGATGGAGCGGCTGGCCGACGAGCTCGGGATCGACCGGATGGAGCTGCGCCGGCGCAACTTCATCGCCCCCGACGAGTTCCCCTGGTCGCGTGACGGGATCCTCTTCGCCGACGGCAACACGGTGACGATGGACAGCGGCGACTACGGCTCGATGCTCGAGCAGGTCCTCGACCGGATCGGCTACGAGGGCTTCGCGGAGGAGCAGGAGGCCGCGGCGGCCGAAGGGCGGCTGCTCGGCCTCGGGCTCGCCGTCTACGTCGAGGGCACCGGGCTCGGGCCGTACGAGGGCGCGCGCGTGCACGTCCACCCGATCACGGGCAAGGTCCACGTCGCGATCGCGCTCTCGACCCAGGGGCAGTCGCACGAGACCGTCTTCGCCCAGATCGCCGCCGACGCGCTCGGGGTCCGGCCCGAGGACGTGATCCTCGTGGCCGGCGACACCGGCCAGTTCGCGTGGGGGGTCGCGACCTTCGCCAGCCGTGCCGGCGTGGTCAGCGGCAACGCGGTCCAGGTCGCGGCGACGAAGGTCCGCGAGAAGGCGCTGCGGTTGGCGTCGAACATGCTCGAGGCCGACCCGGAGGACCTCGAGATCGAGGACGGGCAGATCATGGTGAAGGGCGCCCCGGGGCGGGCGGTCTCGCTGCGTGACGTGGCGATCGCCTCGAACCCGCTGCGCTACGCGTTCGACGAGGACGCCAAGGCAGCGACCCAGTTCGCGCCGGCCCACCAGGAGGCGGACCTGGCGCTGCCGCTGGGGGAGGAGCCCGGTCTGCGGGCGGACGGCTACTACAGCCCGCCCGGGGCCACCTGGGCCAGCGGCGTCCACGCCGCGGTGATCGAGATCGATCCCGGGACCTGTGACGTCGCCTTCAAGCGCTACGTCTGCTCCCACGACTGCGGGGTGATGATGAACCCCACGGTCGTCGAGGGCCAGGTCCTCGGCGGGATCGCCCAGGGGATCGGTGGGGCCTTCTACGAGAAGATGCAGTACGACGCGCAGGGGCAGCTCCAGAACGCCTCGTTCATGGAGTTCCTGATGCCGTACGCGACCGAGGTGCCGCCGGTCGAGATGCACCACCAGGAGACCCCGAGCCCGCTCAACGAGCTGGGCGTGAAGGGCGTCGGCGAGGCGGGCGCGATCCCCGTCCCCTCGCTGTTCTCCTCGGCGGTCCAGGACGCGTTGCGTCGGCACGGCGTGCGCGTGACCGAGGCCCCGCTCTCGCCGAACCGGATCTTCGGCCTGCTCGACGAGGTCGGCGTCACCCTGGCCTGATCGCCCGGACGTCGGGACGGCCGGGGCGCGCGACGCCCCGCCGTCCCGACGTCGTCCTTCGCGCCCTCCGGGGCGCTTCGCGCTGCCCTGAGCGCCCGCTGCCGCGGGCGCTTTCGCGTCCCCGGTCGCTCCCTGGTTCCGGCCATCGGCTGCGAATCGGGCTTGACGCGCGTGCCGCGTTAGGAATACTCTCTGCGTGGAAAGAACAACGTGTTCGCTAAGCGAATATCACGGGAGAGAGATCGCATGGCCACTTGGAAATTGCACGGGGACGGAACACGAGTAGAAGAAGGCCAGGTGGTCAAGCCCGACGAGCGTCTTCGCTGGCCGCGGATGGGCGGGCTCGGCGCCCAGCACGTGATCGCCATGTTCGGCGCCACGACGCTGGTGCCGCTGCTGACCGGCTTCCCGGTCTCGACGACGCTCTTCTTCTCCGGCATCGGCACCCTGATCTTCCTGCTGGTCACGCGGAACAAGGTGCCGTCCTACACCGGCTCGAGCTTCGCGTTCATCGCCCCGATCGTCGCCGCCAAGACCGACGGCGGCATGGCCGCCGCGCTCTGCGGGATCTTCTTCGCCGGCGTCGCGCTCGCCCTGATCGGGGTGATCGTCGATCGGGTCGGCTACAACGTGATCGGCCGCTTCCTGCCGCCGGTGGTGGCGGGCACGATCGTCGCGCTCGTCGGCCTCAACATCGCGCCGGTCGCCAAGGACCAGTTCACCGCCCAGGCCGGGATCGCGATGATCACGCTCTGCACGGTCCTGCTGGTCAGCGTCTTCGGGCGCGGCTTCTTCTCGCGGCTGGGGATCTTCGTCGGCGTGGTCGTCGGCTACGTCGCCGCGGTGATCGCCGGCAAGGTCGACTTCACCGGCGTCCGCGAGGCCGCCTGGCTCGGGCTTCCCGACTTCACGGTGATGAGCTTCAACATGCGGGCGGTCCTGCTGATCGTGCCCGCGGTGATCCTCGTCGTGCTCGTCGAGAACGCGGCCCACGTCAAGGCCGTCGGCTCGATGACCAACCGCGACCTCGACCCCTACATCGGCAAGTCGTTCATCGGCGGCGGCCTCGGCACGATGTTCTCCGGTCTCTTCGGCGGCTCGGCGACGGTCACCTACGCCGAGAACATCGGCGTCATGAGCCTGACCCGGATCTACTCGACGGCGGCGTACTGGATCGCCGGCGTGATCGCGATCGCCCTCGGCCTCGTCCCGAAGTTCGGGGCGGTCATCTCGAGCATCCCGATCGGCGTGCTCGGCGGGGTCTCGACCGTGCTGTTCGGCCTGATCGCCGTGATCGGCCTGCGGATCTACGTCGAGGCGGGCGTCGACTTCAGCAACCCGGTCAACCTCTCGACCGCCGGCATCGGCCTGCTGATCGGCGCCGGCAACTACACGCTCAACTGGGGCGACTACACCTTCGCCGGCGTCGCGCTCGGCGCGATGTCGACGATCGCCGTCTACCAGGTCCTCTCCCGCGGCCCGTCCGGCCGTCCGGTCGACCGGGTCGACCTCGAACCGACCGCCGTCGCGGTCGCCGACAGCGCGCCGCCGCCCACGGCGACACCGCAGCCCGCGGCCGTCTGAGCCAGGGCCCGCTGGCGGCCCCCGGCGCGCGGCGCCCCCGGCTCGCCCCGGCGGGCGGGGCGCCACGCCCCACCCGCGGCCTTCACCGACGGCCGCCTCCCCCAATCGTCCGCACAACACGACGCACAGGAACCACCAGATGATCAACTACTCCAACGTCCTCGACCTCTCGCAGGACTTCTCGATGCACTCGCCGGCCTTCGCCGGCTACCTCGGGCCGCAGATCCGCTGGATCAAGCGGCTGGCCTTCGACAAGGGCGGCGGACAGGAGCTGCTGACGACGATGCACGTCAGCACCCACCTCGACGCGCCGGCCCACTTCCAGTCCAGCGGCAAGTTCATCGGCCAGATGCCGGTCGACTGGCTCGTCGGTCCGGCCTGCGTGGTCGACCTCGAGCGGATGGGCCTCGGCGACTACGAGGTCTACACGCCCGAGCACTTCGAGCAGTGGGAGAAGGACACCGGGATCACGATCGAGCGCGGCGACATCCTGGTCATCCACACCGGGTACCACAAGTACTACCCGGAGAACTGGACCGACCGCAGCCTCAGCGACGAGACCCGCTACTTCACGCGGCACCCCGGTCCGGGCCGTGCCTTCGCCGAGTGGTGCATCGAGCGCGGCGTCCGGTACATCGCGGTCGACGCCGGCTCGGCCGACCACCCGATGAACACGATCATCCGCAAGCTCCGCGCCGACGAGGCCGTCAAGGCGGAGAAGAAGCTCGGCAAGAGCCTCGACGAGGTCTTCCCCGAGGCGGACTACCAGGTCATGCACATCGACCTGTTCCCGCACGACATCATCCACGTCGAGAACCTCGGCGGCGACATCGACAAGGTCCTCGACCAGCGGATCACCTTCGGGACCTTCCCGTGGCGCTTCATGGACGGCGAGGCGGCCATGTGCCGTTGCGTCGCCTTCCTGGACTAACGATGACCTCGGTCGATCAGACGGTGGGGGCGGAGCTGAGCTTCGCCCCCGCCACGACCCAGCGCGAGCTGGTCCGCACGCGGGCGGTCTCCTGCGTCGAGCTGTGCGAGGCGCACCTCGCGGTGATCGAGCGGGAGAACCCGCAGATCAACGCGATCGTGACGTTGACCGCGGAGCTCGCTCGCCGTGAGGCGCAGCGGGCCGACGAGCTGCTGCGGATCGGGGCGCCGGTCGGCCTGCTGCACGGCCTGCCCGTCGCGCACAAGGACTTCACCGCGACGGCCGGGATCCGGACGACGCTCGGCTCGCCGCTCTACGCGGACCACGTGCCGAAGACCAACGCGCTCAGCATCCAGCGGTTGAAGGACGAGGGCGCGGTCACGCTCGGCAAGACCAACACGCCGGAGTTCGCGGCCGGGTCGCAGACCTACAACCCGCTGTTCGGGGCCACCCGCAACCCCTACGACCTGACCCGGACCTCCGGGGGCAGCTCGGGCGGGGCGGCGGCGGCGCTGGCCAGCGGGATGGTCGCGCTGGCCGACGGCACCGACATGGGCGGTTCGCTGCGCAACCCGGCGAGCTTCTGCAACGTCGTCGGGATCCGGACCTCGCCCGGGCGCGTGCCGGTCCATCCCTCGCCGGCTCCGTGGCACCCGTACGTGATCCACGGGCCGATGGGGCGGACGGTCGCCGACGTCGCACTGATGCTGGCGGCGATGGCCGGCCCCGACCCGCGCGTGCCGATCGCGCTCGACGAGTCGGGCGACCGCTTCCTCGGGCGCCTGGACCGCGACTTCCGCGGCGTCCGCGTCGCGTGGAGCAAGACCCTCGGCGGGCTGCCGGTCGAGCCTGAGGTGACCGCTGCGCTCGAGTCCCAGCGCAGCGTGCTGGAGACGCTCGGCTGCGTCGTCGAGGAGGTCGAGCCGGACATGACCGGGGCCGACGAGGCCTTCCGGGTCTGGCGGGCGTGGCTGTTCGAGCTGATCCTCGGACGCCACTACGACGAGGACCGCGACCAGCTCGGTGCGGACGTCGTGCTGAACATCGCCGAGGGCCGGGCCCTCAGCGGGCCGGAGATCGCCCACGCCGAGAAGCTGCGGTCGGCGCTCTGGGACCGGACCCGGGCCCTGATGGACGACTACGAGTTCCTGCTCGCCCCGGTCGTCCAGGTGCTGCCGTTCGACGTCGAGCTGCCGTTCCCGACCACGATCGCCGGCACCGCGACGCCGTCGTACATCGACTGGATGCAGTCGTGCACGCGGATCAGCGCGACCGGACTGCCGGCTGCGTCGGTCCCGTTCGCGTTCTCGGAGACGGGGCTGCCGGTCGGTCTGCAGGTGATCGGTCGCCACCAGCGGGACTGGGAGGTCCTCCAGCTGGCCCACGCGATCGAGTCGGTCGCGGGGGTCGGCGAGCGCCGCCCGCCGCGCAGCGGAGACGCGGGATGAGCGCCGCGGGCCGGTCCCCGGATGGAGGCGGTCGCGGGCAGGATCCGGCGACCCCGACGATCGACGGGCTGGCCCGCGACGCGGCCGCGCACGGGTACCTGATGGACGAGGGCCTGGCGACGGCGATCCACCTCGCCCTGACCCTCGGGCGGCCGCTGCTGCTCGAGGGCGAGCCCGGCGTCGGCAAGACCGAGGTCGCGCGGCTGCTGGCGACCCTCACCGGCCGCGAGCTGGTGCGGCTGCAGTGCTACGAGGGGCTCGACAGCAGCCAGGCGATCTACGAGTGGGACCACGTCGGCCAGCTGCTGCACGCGCGGGCGGCGACGGCTGCCGGTCCGGGGGCCGCCCCGCCGGTCGACGTCTACGACGACCGCTTCCTGCGCGAGCGGCCGCTGCTGACGGCGGTCCGCCATGCCCCGCGGACCGTGCTGCTGCTCGACGAGGTCGACCGGGCCGACGTCGAGTTCGAGGCGCTGCTGCTGGAGTTCCTCGCCGACTTCCAGGTCACGATCCCGGAGCGGGGCACGATCCGCGCGAGCGCGCCGCCGATCGTGGTCCTGACCTCCAACCGCACCCGAGAGCTGCACGGGGCACTGCGGCGACGCTGCCTCTACCACTGGATCGGCCTGCCCGAGGCCGCGCGCGAGCGAGCGATCCTGCGCGCCCGCGTGCCCGGCCTCGAGGAACGGGCGGTCTCCGCGCTGGTCGACGCGGTCCGACGAGCGCGGGAGCGCCCGTTGCTGCGGCGGCCCGGGATCGCCGAGACGCTCGAGTGGGCCCGCGGCGTCGAGCTGCTGACCCGCGAGGGGGCGCCGTGGCCCGACGCGCTCCAGCGCTCGCTCGGCCTGCTGGTCAAGGACCGCGACGACCTCGAGCTGTTGCGCGAGGACGCCGAGCGTGCCGTCGCGGGGGCCTCGCGGTGACGGTCCTCGAGCAGCGGCGGGCCGCCGGGCCGGTGCTCGGGCTGGTCACCGAGCTGGCCGCCGTCGGCATCCGGCCGGGCGTCGAGCGGCAGCAGTGGTTCCTGCGGGCGCTGGCCGACGCGCCGCCGGCCACGATCGCGCGTCTCTACTGGCACGGACGGGTGACCCTGGTCGCCGACGAGCGCGAGCTCGCGGCCTACGACGAGGCCTTCGCCCGCTGGGCCACCGGCCGCGAGGACGAGCCGCCGCCGGTGGTCGTTCCGCGAACGGTGGCGGGCGTCCAGGAGCCGCCCTCCGCCGGCCGGGCGAGCGTGCCCGAGCAGGCGACCGGGCGGCGGGCCTCGCACGAGCCGGGCGTCCGGGGGCGGACGATCGCTGCGGCCGACGCCGCGGTCCGGGCCGAGCTGCGCGCCCTCGACCGCAGCCTCCAGCGGGCGCTGCCGACGGTCGTGGCCCGCCGGACCCGCCCGGCGCGACGCGGCCGCGTGCTCGACGTCCGCCGCAGCGTCCGCGAGGCCGTCCGCAACGACGGCGAGATCGTGCAGCTGCACTGGCGGCGCCGCCGGACCCGGCCGCGTCCGATCGTGCTGGTCGTCGACGTCTCGGGATCGCAGCGGGAGTGGTGGCCGGAGATGCTGCGCTTCGCGCACCGCGTCCAACACGCCGGCGACCGGGTCGAGGTCTTCGCCTTGGCGACCCGGCTGACCCGGCTGACCGGGCCGTTGCGGATCGCCGACGTCGACATCGCGGTGCGGACGGCGGCCTCGACGGTCGCCGACGCGGACGGCGGCACCCGGATCGGGCCGGCGCTGTGGTGGCTGGCCTCCGCCCCCGAGCACGCGGCGGCGGTCACCGGCGCGCTGGTCGTGATCCTCTCCGACGGCCTCGAGCGCGGCGATCCGCAGCCTGCCGTCCGCGGGGTCCGGCGGCTCGCAGGACTCGCTCAGCGGGTCGTCTGGTGGACGCCGCTGGCGCTCGATCCCCGGTTCCGGCCGGTCTCGCGTACCCTCTCGGCCGTGTTGGCTGACCTCGACGATCTTCGGGGCGCGGGCGACCTCCCGAGCCTCAGGCGGGCCGTCGAGGCCCTGCCCGAGGTGGCGCGCGGCCCGCGACGGTCGGCCGCGCGGTCGTGGACCGTCACCGATGCGTCGGTTGCCGACGGCCCGGAGCTGAGGGCATGAGCGAGCGTGCCGCCCAGCGGAGCGCGCGGACGGTCCTCGACTGGATCGCCGACGACCGGCGGCTGGCGACGGCGACGCTGATCGCCGTCGACGGCTCGGCCCCGCTCGAGCTCGGAGCGACGATGTACGTGTCCGAGGCGGGCGACGTCGAGGGCTCGATCACCGGCGGGTGCGTCGAGGGGGCGCTGGTCGACGAGGCCCACCGCAGCCTCGCCGACGGGCGTCCGCCGATCGTCCTGCGCTACGGGGTCTCCGACGAGCTGGCGGGCAGCGTCGGGCTGACCTGTGGCGGCACGGTCCACGTGCTGCTGCGGACGTTGGACGGTGACGACCGCGAGATCCTCGCCGCCACTCTGCGGGCGGTCGTGGCGGGGCGTTCCGCGGCGCTGGCGGTCGTCCTCGACGGGCCGCACGCGGGTGCGTCGCTCTACGTCGACGAGCGGGAGCAGCTCGGCGGCGTCGACGGCCTGCCGCTGCTGGCCCGGAACGCCGGGCGCGACGCGCGCGGGCTGCTGGCCCAGGGGCGCTCGGTGCTGCGGCGCTACGGCGCGGACGGGGCGACGGCCGACGCCGGCATCCGCGTCCACGTGACCGTGCACGCGCCGGCGCCGCAGATGCTGATCATCGGCGCGATCGACTTCTCGGCCGCACTGGCACGAGTCGCGCGGCCGCTCGGCTACCAGGTCACGATCGCCGACCCGCGGACGACCTTCCTGCGCTCGAGTCGGTTCTCCGACGTGGCCGAGACCCTCGATGCCTGGCCGGCGGAGGCGATCGCGTCGCGGCGGCTGAGCGCGCGCGATGCCGTGCTCGTCTTCAGCCACGACCCGAAGCTGGACGTCCCGGCCGTGCTCGCGGCGCTGGCGACCGAGGCCGGCTACATCGGGGCGCTCGGCAGCCGTCGCACCACCCGTGACCGGCTGGAGCGGCTCCGCGAGGCGGGCGCGACCGAGTCCGACCTGCGGCGGCTGCACGGCCCCTGCGGGCTCGATCTGGGCGGCACGACGGTCGAGGAGGCCGCGGTCTCGGTCCTGGCCGAGATCGTGGCCCACCGCCACGGCCGCCGCGGCGTGCCGCTGCGGGACGCCGTCGGCGCGATCCGCGAGGACGGCCGCGGCGACGCCGCGCCGCTCGTGGACCGCCCCGCCGGGCTGCTGCGATGAGCTCCGGCGGCACCGCTGCCGCTCGCCCGGAGGTCGACGGCCGCACCGATCGTCGGGCCCCGGCCGGCCGCCGCCCGACGGTCGCCGCCGTCGCCGCGGTCCTGGCGGTCGTCGCGGTGGCGGTCAACCTGCGGCCCGCCGTCGTCTCGCTGGCCCCGCTGCTGGACGACATCCGCGCCGATACCGGGATGTCCGGCGCGACCGCGGGGATCCTGAGCGCGCTCGCGGTGCTCTGCTTCGGCGCGTTCGCACCGGCCGCCGAGGGCCTGGCCGCGCGGTTCGGACGCGAGCGGACGCTGATCGTCGCCGTCGCGGTGCTCGTTCCGGGGCTCGGCCTGCGGGCGCTCGGCGGGGTCCCGCTGCTGTTCGCGACCGCGCTCGTGTGCGGAGCGGCGATCGCGGTGGCGAACGTGCTGGTGCCGGCGGTGATCCGCGCCGGTCCGGTCCGTTGGATCGGTGTGTCGATGGGCCTGTACATGGTGGCGCTCAACGGCGGTGCGGCGCTTGCGGCGGCGACGGCCGTGCCGCTGCGCGACGGGATCGGCGGCGACTGGCAGGGGGCGCTCGCGCTCTGGGCGGTCCCGGCGGCGGTCGCGACCGTGATCTGCGCGTGGGCGTGGCGCGGGCGGACGGCGGTCGCGCCCGGTCTGCGGGCGGCTCGCCGCCGGCTGGTCCGCCACCCGGTGGGGTGGGCGCTGCCGGCGTTCATGGCCCTCCAGTGTGCGCAGTTCTACGCGGCGTCGGCCTGGTTGCCGAGCGTGTTCGTCGACGGGGGACTCAGCGAGGGGACGGCCGGGGGACTGCTAGCGGTGACGCAGCTCGTCGGGGTCGGGAGCGGCCTGGTGGTGCCGGTGCTGGCGGCGCGGGCCGCGCGGCAGACCTCGTTCACGGTCCTCGCGGTCGTGCTCTGGGGACTCGGATGGGTGGGGATGCTGGTCGATCCCGGCGCGGCCCCGCTGCTGTGGATGGCGGTGATGGGCCTCGGGCAGGGCGCGGGGATCAGCATCGCCCTGACCCTGATCGTGCTGCGGTCGGCGGACGCCGACGGGGCGACCGTGCTCTCGGTCCGGACCCAGACCGTCGGCTACCTGCTCGGGGCGCTCGGGCCGTTCGCCTTCGGCCTGCTCCACGGGCTGACCGACGGTTGGCGGGCGCCGGTCGTGCTGATGCTCGCCGGGCTCGTCCCGATGCTGCTGCTCGGCCTGGTCGTCGGTCGGCCGGGACAGGTCAAGACGGTCGAGCGCTGAGCGCCCGCCCGCTCCGTCCGGGCGGACGTCTCTCGTCTCGCACGCGTGCGCGCGTCTATATACAGCGTGTGAACGAGGTTGCCCGGCGGGACCGCGGACGGCGGTTGCCCGGGCGGGCCCGTGGAGGGCGCTCGACGCCGGCCGAGCGAGCCTCGCCGTGGCGGCTTGCGCGGGGCGGCCCGCTGCGCGTCGTCCGGTGCACGGCGGAGGCAGGGCGGGTGCACGGCGGAGGCAGGGGGTCCCGGCTCCCCGCGAGCTCGCCTCGCTGCTTCTGGGGTCACGACGCGTCGGTCCGAAGGTCCTGGCGTCATTTCGCGTCGAATAGCGACGCGAAATGACCCCAGAGCGAGAAGCGCGACGCGAGATGACCCCACGTGCGCCCGCACCGCCTGTGGCCGACACCGCCTGCGCCCGCACCGCCTGCGGCCGACGCCACCTACGGCCGACGCCCAATGCGCCTGACCCCACCTGCGCCCGCGCTCGTGCCGTCGTCAGCCCGAGACACCAAACGCCTATTCGACTTGACGTACGCTGAGCGGTGATTCTATTCTGATGCGGAACTAAGGATTCGGTCAGCGAACATGACATTGCTTCTTACGAACTGCACGACGGTCGACGATCCCCGGCCGGTGGACATCCTGCTGGCGGACGGCGCGATCGCGCAGGTCGCGCCGTCGATCGATCCCGCCGGCCACGAGCGGCTCGACGCCGAGGGCGGTCTGGTCGTGCCGCCGTTCGTCGACCCGCACTTCCACCTCGACAAGACGCTGTCGCGCGGACTGCTCGGGGCGACGAGCGCCCAGGAGGCCTTCGATCGGGCTCGGGAGGTCAAGACCGCCTTCACCGTCGAGGACGTCGAGGCCCGGGCGTCGGCGACGCTGCGCCGGGCGGTCGCCCACGGCACCGGGCTGCTGCGGGCGCAGGTCGACGTCGACTCGTTCACCGGCCTGGTCTCGCTCGAAGGGGTCCTGCGGGCGCGGGAGCGGTTCGCCGGGCTGATCGAGGTCGAGGTGGTCGCCTTCCCCCAGGAGGGGATCGTCTGCGACCCGCCGACCCGCGACCTGCTCGTCGAGGCGCTCGGGATGGGCGCCGAGGTCGTCGGTGGCCTGCCCGAGTTCGAGGCGTCGGAGGCCGACCAGCGGCAGCACATCGAGACGGTCTTCGACCTGGCCGAGCAGTTCGACCGGCCGGTCGACCTCCACATCGACTACATGGACGACCCGCAGCTGAAGACGCTGGAGATGCTCGCCGACCTCACGCTCGAGCGGGGCTTCCAGGGCCGGGTCAACGCCGACCACTGCTGCGCGCTGGCGGTCTATCCCGACGACGAGGCGCGGCGCGTGATCGAGAAGGTCGCCGCCGCCGGGATCCGGGTCACCGTCCTGCCGGTCGCGAACCTCCAGATGCTCGGCGGACCGGGCCGGACGCCCGTCAACCGCGGTTCGTCGCGGATCGCGGAGCTGCTCGACGCCGGCGTTCCGGTCGCGGCGGGCTCGGACAACATGTTCGACATCTGGTACCGGTTCAACCGCATGGACCCGGTCGAGACCGCGTTCCTGACCTGCCTGTCCGGCGGTCTGCGGACCGACGACGAGGTCCGGGCCGGGTTCGAGATGACGAACGTGCGGGGCTTCGAGGTCCTCGGCCGTCCGCGGCCGCGGATCGCCGAGGGGCAGCCGGCCGACCTCGTGGTCCTGGCCGAGCGCTCGATCGTCGACGTGCTCCGCAACGAGCCGGGCCGCCGCCGCAGCATCCGCGGCGGCCGGGTCGTGGGCGGACGCGACGGTGGGATCTGGGCCGACGTTCCGGCCTGACGGCCGGGGCGAGCGGCTCGCCATGCAGGGGAAGAGGAGAGAGAGATATGGCTACGGCCAGGGACTCCGCGCTCGGCGCGGAAGCGGCAGATGAGCCGCAACACAGCATCGCCCCGGTACCCGAGCAACAACGGGACTCGACGGCACTGAGTCAGTTCTGGATCTGGGCGGGAGCGAACATCGCCCCGCTCAACTGGATCCTCGGTGCGCTCGGGATCGTGCTCGGGCTGGGCTTCTGGGACACCGTCCTGGTCCTGGCCGTGGGCAACGCCATCGGCGTCACGGTCTTCGGCTTCTTCGTGCTGATGGGGCAGCGGACCGGGGTGACGCAGATGGTCCTCTCGCGGAGCGCCTTCGGGCGCCGCGGGGCGTACCTGCCCGCGTTGCTGCAGGGCGTGATCGCCGCCGGCTGGGTCGGCTTCAACACCTGGATCGTGCTCGACATCAGCTCCAGCCTGCTGGAGAAGGTCGGGCTCTCGACCGGCGCCGGCATGAAGGTCGCGCTGGTCGTGATCATCATGCTCGGCCAGGTCTCGCTGGCCGCGATCGGCTTCCGCGCGATCCGCGTGTTCGAGCGCTGGACGGTGCCGCCGACCCTGCTGGTCGTGCTCGCGATGACGGTCGTCGCGGCGACCAGCTCGACGGTCGACATCGGGGCGGCGGGCACCGTCTCCGGCCATGAGCGGCTGACCGCGATGTCGTGGCTGATGACGGCGATCGGGATCGGCTGGGGGATCACCTGGCTGGCCTATGCCTCCGACTACTCGCGGTTCGTGCCCCGGAGCGTGCCGCGCCGTCGGCTGTTCCTGGCGGCGGCCGCGGGCCAGTTCGTGCCCGTCCTCTGGCTCGGGGCGCTCGGCGCCGCGCTGGCGACCAGCGGCGACAGCGCCGACCCGTCGGTCCTGATCGTCAACAACGCCGGAGCGCTGACGATCCCGGTCCTGCTGCTGGTCCTGCACGGGCCGATCGCGACCAACATCATCAACATCTACTCGACGACGATGTCGGCGCTCTCGCTCGACCTGCGGGTCCGGCGCAGCGTGCTCGCGTTCGGGATCGGCGTGGTCGGCAGCCTCTTCGCGGTCTACCTGATCTGGGCCGACGACCTGGCGACCCAGGTCAACAACTGGCTCTCCGGGCTGGTCGCCTGGGGCAGCGCCTGGGCGGCGATCATGTTCATCCACTTCTACGTCGTGAAGCGGCAGGAGATCGACATCGACGGGCTCTACGTCGACCGCTCGGAGCACTGGTGGCAGGACGTCAACTGGTACGCGATGGTCGCGTTCGCCGCCGGTCTGGTGATGGCCTGGTGCGGCCTCTACGGGATGATCGGGCCGCTGCAGGGGCCGATCGCCCGCGCGCTCGACGGCCTCGACATCTCGTGGATCCTCGGCGCGGGCACGGCCGGAACGCTCTACTACGCGTTCTTCCGGCTCGGGCTGCTCGATCGCGGGGCGCGCGTACCGGTCACGGACGCCGCCCCGGTGGTCGACGGCGATGTCCCGGCGGGCAGTGTGGCCGGACCGGCGACGGTTGGTGCCGGAGTGGCGCCGGGCGTGGTCGCGGCTACGAACGCGTCGGTCCCGACACCCCCGACCCACGAGCCCGCGCTCGAGCAGCGCGGCGATTGACGGAGAGCGGCGGATGCGCGACGGTGCGGCGATGGACAGCGACGGACGGCAGCGGCCTCAGCGGGCCGTGGTGTTCGACTTCGACGGGGTGATCGCCGACTCGGCGCTCGCCGTCGGACGCTGCGTCGACCACGCGCTGGTCCGACGAGGGCGTCCGCCGCACCCGGCCTCGGAGCGTGCGGCCCTGATCGGGCCGCCGCTCCACGAGGTCTTCCGAACGCTGCTCGGTGACGACGGCGACGAGCAGGCGATCGCCGCCTGCATCGCGGACTACCGGGAGCTGTATCGGACGTCGTCGCTGGAGGACACCCGCGCCTTCGCGGGGATCGCCGAGGCGGTCCGCGAGCTGGGGGCCGAGATGCCGCTGGGGATCGCGACGACGAAGCCGCTGCGGTTCGCCGAGCCGCTGGTCGAGCGGCTCGGCCTGCGCCCGGCGTTCGCGGTCGTCGAGGGGCCGGGGGCGGGCGCCGAGCACGAGACCAAGAGCGAGACGCTCGGGCGTGCGCTCGCGGGCCTCGGCCTTCCCGAGACGGCGGCGATGATCGGCGACCGCGGGAGCGACATGCGCGCGGCCCGCGACCACGGTGCCGTCGCCGTCGGGGTCGCGTGGGGCTACGGCACGCCGGCCGAGCTCCGCGCGGCCGGTGCCCACGTGGTCGTCGAGCGACCCGACGAGCTGGCGGCGACCGTCCGCTCCTCGCTGGGACGGCCGGAGCCGCCGCGAATTCCTTTCCCGACACCCACAGGGCGGTGCTAGCGTGGCGCCGCTGACCAGCAGCGAGCTGTGTCCCTCCGACCCCCGTCGAGCGCCGAACCCGCGCCGAGAGGAACGCTGATGATCCGCGTGACAGACCCCGGCGGAGCCCACCGCCAGACCGAACCGGGTGGCCGGCTGCCACCCGTGGACCGCGACCGCTGGCGGGCGGCCGTGACCGGGCGGCGCGAGGCCTGCGAGCGGGCCTGCGACGATCTGCGGATGACCGAGATCACGGGCGGAGCGTCGTTCCTCGTCAACGCGATCGGCGCCGGGACCCTCCGCTGGTGCGAGCGCCGGCTGACCCGGACCGGCGACCATGGGTAACCGCGGGAAGCAGTCGTCAGTCCTGTTCGTGGGTCCGCCGGAGCCGGGCCAGGTCCTCGGGCCGGTCGACGTCGTCGCCACCGCCGAGGTCGCCGAGCTCGACGCTGATCGCCCCCCGCATCAGGGTTCGGCGCTGCTCGTCGGAACCGGCAGCGATCCGGTCGATCGCGGTCCCGCGGAGCACGACGGGGTGCCCGGGTCGGCCGCCGTAGACGCCACGAACGAGCGCTCCGTCGGTGGCCAGCGCGCGTTCGATCGCGGCGGGACGGACGCCGGGTTGGTCGGCGAGCAGGACGACGACGGTCTCGGCCCCGCGGGCGCGGGCCGTCCGCAGGCCGGTCCGCAACGAGGCGCTCATCCCCTCCTGCCAGTCCGGGCAGCGGACGACCTCGACGCCCTCGAGTCCGGCGCCCGCGGCGACGACGTCCGCCCGCGCACCGAGCACGACGATCAGCGCGTCGACGCCGTCGGCAGCGCGTCCGGCGGCGACGACGTGCTCCAGCAGCGGCCGGCCGGCGAGCTCGGCGAGCTGCTTCGGCCCACCGTAGCGGCGCCCCTCGCCCGCGGCGAGCACCAGGCACACGACGGGAGGCGGAGCGGCGGGCATCGCGCCGATCCTACGACCGTGGCCCCGGAGGCGCCGCTGATGGACGGCTTCGGGCGGGTCATCCGCGATCTGCGGGTGTCGGTGACCGACGTCTGCAACCTGCGCTGCACCTACTGCATGCCGGAGAGCGGGCTCGCGTGGCTGCCGAAGGACCAGCGGTTGAGCGACGACGAGACGATCCGGCTGGTCGAGGTCCTCGCCGGGCTCGGGGTCCGGACCGTCCGCGTGACCGGCGGCGAGCCGCTCGCGCGTCCGCGTCTGGCCGAGCTGGTCGCGCGGATCGATGCGGTGCCGCAGATCGAGGAGATCTCGATGACGACCAACGGCGTGCAGCTGGATCGCCACGCGGAGGCGCTCGTCGCCGCCGGGCTCCGGCGGGTCAACGTCTCGATCGACACGGTCCACCGTCAGCGGTTCGCGGAGCTGACCCGTCGTGACGTGCTGCCGAAGGTCCTGCGGGGGCTGGCGGCGTTGCGTCCGTACCGGGACCGGGTGGAGGTCAAGCTCAACGCGGTCGCGTTGCGGGGGATCACCGAGCACGAGGCGGTCGATCTGGTCGCCTTCGCGCGGGAACAGGAGCTGCAGTTGCGGTTCATCGAGGTGATGCCGCTCGACGCCGAGGGCAATTGGACCCCGACCGACGTGCTGACGGGTGAGGAGCTGCGGGCGATCATCGGTGCGCGGTGGGCGGTCGACGTGCTGCCGCGGGTGCCGTCGTCGACGGCGCAGGTCTTCCGGTTCCGCGACGGCGGTGGTGAGGTCGGCTTCATCAGCTCGGTCTCGGAGTCGTTCTGCGGC
Organism: Patulibacter ginsengiterrae; assembly: GCF_056269115.1. Classification (NCBI taxonomy): domain Bacteria; kingdom Bacillati; phylum Actinomycetota; class Thermoleophilia; order Solirubrobacterales; family Patulibacteraceae; genus Patulibacter; species Patulibacter ginsengiterrae. The sequence continues at coordinate 202,850 of NZ_JBWDOG010000004.1, read as the reverse complement.
GACTGCGACCGGATCCGGTTGACGGCTGACGGGCAGCTGCGGACCTGCCTCTTCTCGCACGACGAGACCGATCTGCGCGGGGCGATCCGTTCCGGCGCGAGCGACGCGGAGCTGGTGGCGATGATCCGGCGTGCGGTCGGGGACAAGCAGTGGGGCCACGAGATGCACAAGCCGGGGTTCCGGCCGCCGGAGCGCCCGATGAGCGCGATCGGCGGATGAGCGTGCCGGTCCTGACGCCGCTCGACGAGGCGGTCGCGGCGGCTCGCCGGCTCGGCGCGACGATCGCGCTGCCGCCGGAACGGCTGCCGCTGCTCGAGGCGATCGGCCGGACGGTCGCCGAGGACGTGCTCGCTCGCCGGGCGCTGCCCGGCTTCGCCAGCTCGGCGATGGACGGCTTCGCGGTTCGCGCGGCCGACCTGGCCGGGGCCACCGCCGACCAGCCGGTCGTGCTCCCGATCGTGGCCGAGTCGCGGGCGGGGGTTCCGGCCGAGCGCGCCGTAGCCCCCGGTCAGGCGATCCGGATCGCGACCGGTGCGGTGGTGCCGGACGGGGCCGACGCGATCGTGCCCTACGAGCAGACCACCGAGCACGACGGTCGCGTGCGGCTCTCCGCGGCGGTCGCCGCCGGGGCGTTCGTCCGCGCCGCCGGCACCGACCTCGCCGTCGGCGCGCCGATCGTGGCCGCCGGCCGTCGGATCGGGCCAGGCCAACTGGCGCCGCTGGCCGGCGCGGGCTACACCCACGTGCTCGTCCGGCGGCGACCGCGGGTCTCGGTCCTGATGACCGGTGACGAGGTCGTCCGCGGCGCCGGGCCGGACGCCGAGCTGCCGCCCGGGGCGGTCCACGACGTCAACGGCGTCGTGGTCCCCGCGTTGGTGCGCGCGTGGGGCGGCGAGCTCGCCGAGACGATCGGCCTGCCCGACGATCGCGACGCCACGCGTGAGGCGATCGCGGCGGCAACCGGTGATCTGGTGGTGATCGGCGGCGGGCTCTCGATGGGCCCCCACGACCACGTCCGGCCGGCGCTCGAACAGCTCGGGGCCCGCCAGGAGCTGTTCCGGATCGCGCTTCAGCCCGGCAAGCCGACCTGGTTGGGGAGCTTGCCCGCCGACGACGCGGGCCGCGGCGCCCGGCCGGTCTTCGGCCTCCCGGGCAACCCGGCGTCGGTCTTCGTGACGGCGACGCTGCTGGTCCGGGCCGCGCTCGACGCCGCGCTCCAGCGGCCCGCTCGGACGCCGGTCCGGGCCCGGCTGACGGCGGCTACGACCGGACTGCCGGGGCGCACCGCGGCCCGCCGCGCGACGGTCGCGACGACCGCTGAGGGCACGCTCGCGGTCACGATCCTCGACGGCCAGGCCTCGCATCTGCTCGGGTCGCTCGGGGAGGCCGACGCGCTGGCGATCGTCCCCCCGGAGCACGAGCTGCCGGCGGGAGCGCTGGTCGAGGTGGTCCTGCTGGAGGGGCTCGCCGCGGCGGGGTAGGTCCCCCGCCACGGCGACGGCCGCAGGAGGCCGGGGCGTCGGACCGCGGAGGTTGGGCGCCCCGGCGGCGGCTGGCGTCACGTGCGCGACGTGACGCCAGCCGTTCTGGTGGGCTACCGCACGAGGTAGCCGCTGCGGGCGCGGGTCCGGGCGCCCGTGACGCGGGTGCGCACGATCAGGCTCCCGCCCTCCGCGGCCTTGACCCGCAGCGTGTAGCGGCCGGTGCGGCGGTCGATCGTCGGTGCGCCCAGCGGCTTGAAGCCGGTGGTCGTGCCCGGGCAGTCACCGGTGCCGCCGATCGCGTCGACGGCCTTGATCGCCCCGACGCGCCGCAGGTCGACCCGGCCGCGGAGCGTGACCGTCGTACCCGAGCGGACGACGCTGATCAGCGCGTTGGCGGCGCGCAGCTTCAGGCCGATCGAGCGCTTGCCGCCGACCACAGCGTGGTAGCCGAGCGCCTTGCGCTGCGTCGCCGAGCGGGGTGCAGGGACGACGGCCGTGAAGCGGCCGGAGGCGCCGGTGGTCGCCGTGCCGACCCGCTTCTGGGAGCGGTCGACGATCTCGACCTTCGTGCCGGCGCCGGCGGCGGTCCAGCCGCTGACCTGCACCCGGCCGTTGCGCAAGGCCACCTTGGTCAGGACGAGCGAGGGCTTGCTGCAGCGCGCCGGCTCGTCGATCGCCCGCGGCTTGGGCGGATCGGCGACGTGAGGCTTCGGCGGATCGGCGACCGGCGGGTTGCCGACCGGTTTCGCGGCGGCTGCCCGCTCGACGGCCAGGTCGGGGCTCGCGCTGCTGTTGCCGGAGGCATCGACCTGGACGACCCGGATCGTGTACTCGCCCACGGCGGCCGGCAGGCGCACAGTAGCGCTGTTGGCGCTGGGCACCGGGACCGAGACCACGAGCGTGCCGCCGGCGTCGCGAACCTCGATCGTCGCGCTGACCGCGTCCGGGGCCCGCACGAACGTGACGACCAGATCGTCGGGTTCGCCGCTGGCGGTCGGCGCCGGCCCGGCGTCGGGCGCGACGCGGTCGAGCACGATCGCCGTCGCGGGCGACGTTGCGCTGTTGCCGGCGGCGTCGGTCTGCTTGACGCGCACGCCGTAGCTGCCGTCCGTGTTGGGCAGGCTGATCGTGGTGGTCACGCCGCTGGCGACCGGGAACGTGCCGATCACGCCGCTGCCGTCGAGCAGCTCGACGACGACCGTGGTCGCGTCGGGCGCCCGCGTGAACGTGACGCTGCGATCGCGGTCGTTCCCGGCGCCGGTGACGGTCGGTGCGGGGCCGGCGTCGGGGGCAGCGGTGTCGAGCGTGACGGCAGTGCTGGTGGCCTGCGACGTGTTGCCGCTCGGGTCGGCCAGGGTCAGGCGGACGCGGTAGGCGCCGTCGGCGGCGCCGAGCGTGACGGTCGCCGTGCCGCCGGTGACCGTGACCGGCAGGCCGACGGGCAGGTCGCTCACGTCGATCACCTGCGCGGTGGCGGTCGCCGCGTCGGCCGGGCGGGTGAAGGAGACCGAGCGTTCGTCGTCGGAGGAGCTCGCCGGCGTGACCGTCAGGTCGAGGCCCGAGACGTCGGGTCCGGTGCGGTCGAGCGCCAGCGGGACGCCGGCGCTGGTCGAGCTGAGCCCCGCGTCGTTGGTCCGCACCACGCGAACCGCGTAGTTGCCGTCGGCAGGCAGGGTGACGCTGACGGAGCCGTCGCCGTCGCTGTCGGGGAAGCTGTCGATCAGGGTGTCGTCGCCGTCGAGCAGCTCGACGACCGCGGCGGTCACGTCCGCCGCACGGGTGAAGGTGACGGTTCGGGTCGCCGCGGTCGCCGCGCCGGAGACCGTCGGGACGGCGGTGCTCGGGGCCGACGGGGCGACGAAGGTCGCGTCCGTGGTCCGGACGGTGCCGTCGGCGTTGGTCGCGTTGACGCGGTAGTGGTAGGTCGCTCCCGGGGTCAGGCCGGCCAGCGGGATCGAGAACGGCTGGCTGCCGCTCGTGGCGCCGGCGAGCGTGACGGGGGTCGTCGTCGAGCCGTAGGCGGTCGTGAGGCCGTAGTCGACGGTCACGTCGGTGCTCTGACCCTCCGCGTTGGCGCTCCCGGTGACGCGCGCCGGGCCGCTGGGCGGGACGGTCGCGGTCAGCCCGCTGGGCGGGACGGCGTCGGTCAGCGTGAGGGCGACGTCGTCGACGTCGACGGTGCCGCTGGTGACCGCCGAGACGGCGGTGGTCAGCGAGACCGCGAGGCGGACCCGGTAGCTGCGACCGGCGACGACGGCGCTCGGCGGGACGGTCAGGTTGATCGTGCCGAACGAGGCTGACGGCATCGTCAGTGGGACGTCGGGGAGCGTGGTCGTCTGCGCTCCGTCGGCGACGTCGACCAGCGACGCGGTCAGCTTGACGCTGCCGATCGCCAGCAGGCTCGCGATCTGGGGCCGGAGCTTCACGCTCAGGTTGGCCGAGGTGGTCGCCGCGGGGGCGACGAACGACGGCGAGCTCCAGGCGATCGTCGTGGTCGACAGCACGCCGAGCAGCGTCCCGAAGCTGTTGCGGAGGTAGCCGTCGCCGGCCCCGCCCGCGCCGTTGGTCGTCTGGTAGCTGGGCGTCGCGGCCGGGCAGGTGACGCCCGGGATGCAGACGAGCCCGTTGTAGTCGACGGCGCTGGTCCAGCCGCCGTTGGTGGTGGCGAAGCTGCGGGCCTCGGCTGGCGACGGCTGAACCGTGACCGTGGCGGCGGAGGCCGTGGATGGACTGCTGGTGACACATGCCAGCGCGAGCAGCGCGACGCGGGCGGCGGTGGTCCTGGACATCGGGTTCTCTCCTGGCGGGGGCGTACAGCGCTCACGCACGTGCGTTCTGGCTGTACCGGCTGGTGTTCCAGAAACCTGGAGTGCAAATCTAGACTGGACGGCGCATGCCATTTCTGGAGCGCCAGGGGCGGGGGCGGCGCTCGCTGCGGTCATGCTCCGTCACGGTCTGACGCCGGCCCGGCATCCGGGGCCTGAGGGGCGGTTCGGGCCGCTGCGGATCTGCCGTCTCGACGGTCGCAGACCCGGATCCGCCGGGTAGCGGGCGCCGATCGTCGGCGAGGACCCGGGCACGAAGCCGCCCGCGAGGGACCGGCCGAGGCCTCGAGCCGGCTACGTTCCAGGGGTGCACGACGCGCTGATCCGGATCGCCGCCGTCCTCGCCGATCCCGCTGCCCCCGGCGCCGCGGCGGAGCTCGATGCGGTGCGGGCGGGATGGAAGGCCCTGGACGCCGAGGAGCGCGCCGCGCTGACGCCGCTGGCGAAGCTCGCCGCGGATCGCGTGGCGGCCGCGGAGGCTGCGGCGCGTCCGTCGCTCTTCGACCTGCCGCCGGCCGGGTCGCCGGCGCCGGCCACCTCCGCGGCGCCGGTCGTTCCCGCCGCTCCGGTCGATCTTCCCGCCGACCCCGCCGCGCCGCCCGCACCCGCGAGTCCGTCCGACGACGACGGGTACCTCGCCTACCTGGCGTCGATCGAGGGCGCGGAGGAGGACGCCGACGGTGGCGACCCGGGCGCCTGGTCCGCGCCCGCCGACGGCTGGGCCACGGAGGCGTCTCGCGGCGCCGATCGCCCCGCGCCGAGCGGCGCCCCGCCGGGCCCCGCGCCCGAGCGCCGGCCGCTCGGCGACGTCACGCCCGAGTCGCTGCTGCACCTGCTCGGCCTGGAGTCGTTCCGCCCCGGCCAGCGCGAGGCGGTCCAGGCCGCGCTCGACGGCCGCGACTCGCTGGTCGTGATGCCGACCGGCGGCGGCAAGAGCCTCTGCTACCAGCTGCCCGCGCTGGCCGGCGAGGACCTGACGGTGGTGGTCTCGCCGCTGATCGCCCTGATGCGCGACCAGTGCGCGCGCCTGACCGACCTCGGCCATCCGGCGGTGATGCTCGCCTCGGGCGGTGACGGCGAGGCCAACCGCCGGGCGCTGGACGAGATCCGGGACGGCACGGCGAAGGTCTGCTTCGCGGCTCCCGAGCGGTTCGCGTCGGGGGTCTTCCGCGCGGCGCTGCGGAACCGCGCGATCGCGCTGTTCGTCGTCGACGAGGCGCACTGCGTCAGCGAGTGGGGCCACGACTTCCGGCCCGACTACCTGCGGCTGTCGTCGGTGATCGCCGAACTCGGGCACCCGCCCGTGATGGCCTGCACGGCGACGGCGACGCCGAAGGTCGCCGAGGAGATCGTCGGGCGGCTGGCGCTGCGTGACGCCACCCGGGTGCGCTCCGGCTTCGACCGGCCGAACCTCTCCTTCGACGTGCTGCCGTTCGACGGCCAGGGCTCCGTCGCCCGCAAGCGCGCGACGCTCGTCGCGGGGGTCGCGGACCCGGCCAATCGCCCCGCGGTCGTCTACTGCGGGACCCGCAAGAGCACCGAGGAGGTCACCGACCTGTTGGTGGCGGCGGGCGTGACCGCCGTCGGGTACCACGCCGGAATGTCCGCGGACGTCCGCGCGAGCCGGCAGGACGCGTTCATGCGTGGAGAGGCCGAGGTCGTGGTGGCGACCAACGCGTTCGGGATGGGCGTCGACAAGGCTGACGTCCGCTCGGTCTGGCACTGGGCGCTGCCGGCCTCGCTGGAGGCCTACTACCAGGAGGCCGGCCGCGGCGGCCGCGACGGTGCGCTCGCGCGGGCGGTGCTGCTCGCGTCGCGGTCGGACCTCGGGCGGCTGGTCCGCTTCATCCAGGAGGCCGAGGTGACGGTCGAGCAGGTCGGCGCGCTCGTCGGGCGGCTGCGGGCCCAGGCGGGACCGGACGGCGAGGTCGAGGCGGACGCCGGGCAGGATCGCGACCGGATCGCGCTCGCCGTCGCCGAGCGGGCCGGCGCGATCGCGCTGGAGCCGGGCGCCGGCGGACGCCTGCGGGTCCGGGTGCTGCCGGGCGACGTCGACCACGGGCGGATCGCCCAGATGTGCCGCGCGGCGACCGATCGCCGCTGGCAGGCCTACCGCTCGATCGAGAAGTACGCCTCCGGCGACAACCACGTCTGCCGCCGTCGCCAGCTGCTCGACCACTTCGGGGACCCGGAAGAGGGTGCCCCGCTCGGCCGCTGCTGCGACGTCCACGACCCCGTCGACTGGCTGCCGCCGATCCAGGTCAAGGCGGCTCGTTCCAAGAGCGCGCCCGCGGACGAGGAGGGCCGGCCGGTCAGCGACGACGAGATGGCGCCCCTGAAGGCGTGGCGCCGGGAACGCGCGGACGGCAAGCCGGCCTACACGGTCGCGACCGACGCGACGCTGCGCGAGGTCATCCGCCGGCAGCCGACGACTCCCGACGAGCTGCTTGCGATCAAGGGCATCGGCAACTCGTTCCTCGAGAAGCACGGCGACGCGCTGCTCGAGCTGTTGCGGGGCTGAGCGGGACTCCGGCGACGCGGATCCGCTTCGTGGAAACCCGAACCAGGGGGGCGGGCGGGGGCTAGGCTGTTCGAAGAGCCCGTCTCGGGGCCTCCCGAGACGGTGCTTCAGGGGATCCGCCGCGCCCGCGGCCGAGTGATCCAGGACCAGGGAGAATCCCATGACCGAGTACGCAGTGGTCGACCCGTCCACGGGTGAGACGATCAAGACGTATCCGACCATCAGCGACGAGCAGCTGGACGCGGCGATCGGCCGCGCGCACGCCGCCCACCGGGGGTGGAGCAAGGAGCCCGTCGAGAAGCGGGCCGCCGTGATCCGCCGCGTCGGCGAGCTCCACGCCGAGCGCCGCCAGGAGCTGGGCGAGATCATCGGCCGCGAGATGGGCAAGCCGATCGAGCAGGCCGTCGGCGAGGTCGACTTCAGCGCCGCGATCTACGAGTACTACGCCGACCGTGCCGACGCCCTGCTCGCCGACGAGCCGATCGAGCTGCTCGACGGCGAGGGCTCGGCGTTCATCCGCCGCTCGTCGCTCGGCGTCCTGCTGGGGATCATGCCGTGGAACTACCCCTACTACCAGGTGGCGCGCTTCGCCGGCCCGAACCTGCTGCTGGGCAACACGGTCCTGCTCAAGCACGCGCCGCAGTGCCCGGAGTCCGCCGCGGCGATCGAGCAGATCTTCCACGACGCCGGTCTGCCCGCAGGCGCGTACATCAACGTCTACGCGACCAACGACCAGATCGCGACGGTCATCGCCGACCCCCGCGTGCAGGGCGTGTCGCTGACCGGCTCCGCCCGCGCCGGCGCCGCCGTGGCCGAGATCGCGGGCCGCAACCTGAAGAAGGTCGTGCTCGAGCTCGGCGGCTCGGATCCGTTCATCCTGCTGGCCGCCGACGACCTCGACGCGGTCGTCGAGTCGGCCGTCGGCGGGCGCCTCGAGAACGGCGGACAGGCCTGCAACGCGGCCAAGCGCTTCATCGTGGTCGACGACCTCTACCAGCCGTTCCTCGAGAAGTTCACCGCCGCGCTGGCGAAGATCGAGCCGGGCAACCCGGCCGACGCCGACACGGCGCTCGGGCCGCTCTCCTCGGCGAAGGCCGCGGACAACCTCGCGGACCAGGTCAGGCGGGCGGTGGAGCAGGGCGCGAAGCTCGTGGCCGGCGGCGGACGCGACGGCAACTTCTTCGACACGGCCGTCCTGACCGAGATCACGCCGGACAACGACGCCTACAAGGAGGAGTTCTTCGGCCCGGTCGCCTCGGTCTACCGGGTCGCGTCGGAGGACGAGGCGGTGACGCTCGCCAACGACACACAGTTCGGCCTCGGGTCCTACGTCTTCACGACGGACCGCGATCAGGCCCTGCGCGTCGCGGACCAGATCGAGGCCGGCATGGTCTTCATCAATGCCGTCGGCGCCGAGGGCGCCGAGCTGCCGTTCGGCGGCGTCAAGGGCTCCGGCTTCGGCCGCGAGCTCGGCCGGTTCGGCGCCGACGAGTTCGTGAACAAGAAGCTCATCCGCGTCGCGGGCTGAGGCTGGGACCGACCGGCGCGCTTCCGCCTCGCCCCGCGGCGAGGCTGGGGCCGCCGGTCCGGTCGTGCCGGTCCACGCCGCATCATCCGTCGAAGCGGCGGCCCCGAGGACGCAACAGGACGAGCCCGTCGCTGGGCATCCCGCAGCCTAGCCTCGCGGGATGCCCACAGGATCCCGCGACGCCACCCCACGCGGCTGATGGTCGCGTTCGTCAACCCGCAGGCGCGACCCGCGCTGTCCCCGGCGACCGCCTCCTCGAGGGGCGGCGACGCCCGCCGCTTCCACGCCTCGATGCCGGACTACGGCCCGAGCCGGCTCGTCGCCGCCGACGCGCTCGCGGCGGAGCTCGGCCTCGGCGCCGTCGATCTCAAGGACGAGTCGGCCCGGCTGGGGCTGCCGTCGTTCAAGATCCTCGGGGCCTCGTGGGCGCTCGCACGGGCGTTGCGTCTGCGCCCCGGGGTCGAGCGCGCCGAGACCTTCGAGCAGCTGCGCGATGCGGTCGCCGGCTCGTCGCTGACGCTGACCTGCGCGACCGACGGCAACCACGGCCGGGCCGTCGCCGCCCTTGCGCGGCGGCTGGGACTGGAGGCGCGGATCTTCGTGCCCGACGCGGTCGCACCGGCCCGCGCCCGAGCGATCGAGAGCGAGGGCGCCGAGGTCGTCGTGCTGCCGGTCGACTACGACGAGGCGGTGCGGACCGCCGCGGCGACCGCCGACGAGCGGACGCTGGTGATCTCCGACACCTCGTGGCCGGGCTACGAGCAGATCCCGGGCTGGGTCCTCGACGGCTACCAGACGATCTTCGAGGAGGCCGACGAGCAGCTCGCCGCGCGCGGCGACGGCGGACCCGACGTCGTGGTCGTGCAGATGGGGGTCGGGGCCTTCGCGGCCGCCGCGGTCGCCCACTACAAGCGCGCCGACCGTGCGCGCCCGGCGCGGATCCTCGGCGTCGAGCCGCACGATGCCGCCTGCGTGCTGGCCTCGCTCGAGGCTGGCGGGCTGACCACCGTCCCGGGTCCGCACCGCTCGTCGATGGACGGGCTCAACTGCGGCACGCCGTCGCCGGTCGCCTGGCCGCTGCTGCGCGACGGTCTCGACGCGGTCGTCACCGTCGGCGACGACGACGTCCACGAGGCGATGCGCGACCTCGCCCGCAGCGGCGTCGTCGCCGGCGAGAGCGGGGCCGCGGGGCTCTCCGGTCTGCGGGCCGCGACCGCGAGCGAGTCCCTGCGCGGGGCGCTCGGCCTCGGTCTCACGACCCGTGCGCTGCTGTTCGGCACCGAGGGCGCGACCGACCCGGGCCGCTACCGCACGGTCGTCGGGCCCGACGCTCAGGAGTCGGCCGCGCCGCCCGTCGGCCGCTGACCGCCGCCCACCGTCCGCGCCGATCGCCCGCCGGGAGCGGCGCAACAGGTGACGAATCGTGCCCGCCGAGGATCGAGCAGGCGAAGCACGATCGGCCGTTGGGGCTGACCTACGGTTGCCGGGTGCCCCGTGTCCTCGTCCCCGTGAAGCCCGCCGCGCTCGGCGCTCCGCTCGTGCGGATCGCCGCCGACGGCCGGCTCGAGTCGCCCTCCGAGCACCGGCTCGACCCGATCGACGAGCTGTCGGTCGAGTGGGCGGCGAGCGCGCTGGAGTCCGGTGCCGTCAGCGGCGTCACGGCCGTCTCGATCGGCGCGGCGCCCGCGCTGGTCGCCCTGCGGGCGGCCCGCTCGCGCGGCTGCTCCGAGCTGCTCCGGATCGACCCCGGCCCTGTGCGCGACCTCGATCTCGACGTCGCGACCGTCGCCCTGCTGCTGGCGGCCGCGGCCCGCCGCACGGACGCCACGCTCGTCGCGCTCGGCTCCGAGAGCTACGACGGCTCCGGCGGCGTCGTGCCCGGCGCGGTCGCCGCCGCGCTCGGCTGGCCGCTGGTCAGCCGGGCCCGCGAGCTGGCCGTCGGCGACGACGCGCTCGACGCCTGCTGCGCGACCGGCGACGGCACCCAGCAGGTCGCGGTCGCGCTGCCCGCGGTCGTCTCGTTCGGCGAGGGCGCGATCGTGCCGCGCAACCCGCGCCTGTCCGCGGTGATCGCGGCCCGCCGGGCCGAGGTCGCGGAAGTCGCCGCCGACGAGCTGCTCGACGGGCGCCCCGGCCGCTGGAGCGCCGGCGTCGTCGCCGTCGAGGCTGTGCCGCCGCGGCCGCGCGCGTCGCGCGTCGTGGCCGGGGACGAGGGCGTCCACGAGCTGCTGGCCGCGGCCGGCGCCGCCACCGGAGACCAGGCCGGAGGCCGGCGATGAGCGCCGACTCCTCCGCCCCGTCGTCCGTGCCCGTGGTCGCGCCGTTGACCACCGCCTACGTCGCGATCGCCGCCGATCGCGAGGCCGCCGCGCCGCTGCTCGCCGTGCTGCCGCCGTCGACGCCGGACGCCGACGTGACCGTGCTGCCGGCGCTCGGCTGGCCGATCGAGCGGGTCGCGCCGCTCGTCGCCGAGGCCCTGCGGCCCGACAGCGTGGTGCTGCTCGACGGCTCGCAGTCGGCCCGCGACCTCGCCGGCTGGCTGGCGGTCGCGGCCGGCGCGCGGGTCGTCTGGTCGGTCGAGTCGGTGGCTCCAGAACCCGGCGGGCTGGTCGTGCGCCGGCTCGTCAACGGCGGCGAGGGACGGCTCGTCGAGCGGATCGCGCACGCCGGCGGCCCGCTGGTGCTGCTGACCCGCGCCGGAGCCGCGCCGCTCGCCGCCGGACCCGCCGGCGAGGGACCGTTGCCGCTCGCCGGTGCCGCGATCGTCGTCTGCGTCGGCCGGGGGATCGGCGGGCCGCAGCACGTGGAGCTGTTCCGCCGGTTGGCGGACGCGCTGGGCGCGGCGCTCGGCGCGACGCGCGCCGTCGTCGACCTCGGCTGGCTGCCGTTCGACCGCCAGATCGGGCAGACCGGCGTCGCCGTCGCGCCCCGGCTGTACCTCGGCTTCGGGGTCTCCGGGGCCGTTCAGCACCGCGTCGGCATGCGCGACAGCGACACGGTGATCGCCGTCAATCGCGACCGCCACGCCGACCTCTGCGCGCTCGCTGACGTCGTCGTCGAAGGCGACGCGGTGACCGTCGCACAAGCGCTTCTTTCACAACTCGAAGACCTAGGGGAGAGTCCTGCATGAGCAGCTACGAGGTTGGCGTCATCGGCGCCGGGATCTACGGCGCGAGCGTCGCGCACCACCTCGGCCGCGCCGGGGTGCGGACCGTGCTGATCGAGCGCGAGACGCCGGCGTCCGGCCCGACCGGCGCCTCGAGCGCCGTCTGCCGCTCCGGCTACACGAATCCGTTCCTGGCCCGGATCGCGCACGAGAGCATCGAGTCGTTCGGGCACTTCGACGACCTGACCGGCGGCGGTGACGCCGGCTTCGTCCGCACCGGGATGCTCTACCTGCACCGGGCGGAGGACGGCGGCGCGCCGCTCGACGCGCTCGTCGCCCACCTGCGGACGCTCGGGATCGACGTCTCCGAGGTCGGCGCCGACCGGCTCGCCGACGAGCACCCCTGGTTGGTCGTCGGCGAGGGTGAGCGGGCGGTCTGGGAGGCCGGAGCCGGTCACGCCGACCCGGTCGGGACGACCCGGGCGCTGGTGGAGGACGCACGACGCCACGGGGTCGAGCTGCTCCAGCGCACGGCGGTCGCGCAGATCGCGGAGCGCCCGCAGGGCGGCGCCGTGCTGCGGACCGCGGACGGCGGGAGCATCGAGGTCGAGCGGCTGCTGATCGCCGCCGGCCCGTGGACGTCGCCGCTGCTGGCGCAGGTCGGGGTCTCGCTGCCGCTGATCGTCGAGCGGCACTTCGTGGCGACCTTCAGCTGGGGCGACGTGCCGCAGATCCCGTACGTGCTCGGCGACGTCCGCGGCGGCTACTACCTCAAGCCGGAAGGGCCGCAGCAGTACGGGCTCGGCAGCCTGCTGGCGGAGGAGCAGGTCGACCCCGACGACTACCAGGAGGACGTCGGCGGCGAGGAGGCGATGGCGATCGCGGAGTCGGCGATCGCTCGCGTCCCGGGGCTGGAGGCGACCGAGCCGGCCGGCGGCTGGAGCAGCCTCTACGACGTCAGCCCGGATTGGCAGCCGGTGATCGGCGCGGTCGGCGACGGGATCTTCGTCACCGCCGGCACCAGCGGCCACGGCTTCAAGCTCGCGCCGGCGCTCGGCCGCGAGATCGCGGGGCTCGTGACCGGCAGCGGCCACGACGTCGGGCTCGACCAGTTCACGCCGGAGCGGTTCGCGACCGGGGCGACGCTCGAGGCCGGCTTCGGGGACGCGCGGATCCTCGGCTGAGCCGGGCGGGTGGAGGCGCCTGCGGCCTCAGGGTGCCTCCACGTCGGACCAGTTGAAGCCCTGCAGCCGCGCGACCTTGAGCCCGAGGTGGAGCTCCAGGCGCTCCTCGCCGTCGGCGAGGCTGAAGCCGCCGATCTCCTCCACCCGGCGCAGCCGGTGGTAGAGCGTCGTGCGGTGGACGAACAGGGCGGCGGCGGTCACCTGCGCGTCGCCGGCCCGGTCGAGGTACGCCTCGAGCGTGTGGACGAGGAAGTGCGTCTGCGGGCGCGCCAGCAGCTCGCGCAGCCCGGGGTGGATCACCCGCGTGCTCATCGCGTCGAGCGGCAGCTCGGCCAGCAGCCGGTAGATGCCGAGGTCCTCCCACGAGACGACGTCGCCGAAGCGGCCGCCGACGAGCACTGCGACCTTCGCGGCTCGCAGCGCCTGCTCGTACGACTCGCGGGTGTGCGCGAGCCCGTCGACGCGGCTGCCGATCGCGACGCGGACCGCCCCGGCCGGGGCCTCGAGGCTGGCCGCGACCTCGTCGCGGACCTGGCCGGCGAGCGCGGCGATGCCGTGGCGGCGGACGCTGGGCTCGCTGAAGGAGACGACCATCAGCGCGTGGTCGGGCCGCAGCAGATGCAGTGCGTTGCGGGGCGCGAGCTGCCGGCGCACGCGGTTGAGTGCCACGTCGAGCGCGGTCCGCAGCGGCTCGCCGCCGGCCGTCTCCGCGGTCGACGCGACCAGCACGACCGCCGGGCCGTCGCGCTCGACGATCTCCAGCTCGACCAGCTGCTGGGCGGCGTGGGCGCGGACGTCGTCGCTGTCGGAGAGGATGTCGCGGATCAGCTCCCGCTCGCGGCTGCGGTCGAGGTCGCGCAGCAGCAGCTCGCGGTACATGGCGACGCCGGCCTCGGCCGCGAACCGCTCCATCCGTTCCAGGGCCGCGTCGGCGAGGCTCTCGTCGCGGTCAGTCAGCCAGAGGTAGCCGAGCAGGTGGTCGCCGTAGCGGATCGGCGCGCAGACGCGCGCGTCCATCTCCAGCTCCGGGTCCGGGTTCGGCGGCAGCCGGACGGGATGGCGGGCGCTCGCGACGTGGTGCGCATCGAGCCAGGTGAAGAGGGCGGCGGGCAGCTCCTGCTTGAGGATCGACGCGAGCCGCACGCCGTCGACGGCGGCGTCGTGCTCGGTGTGCGCCAGCAGTCGCATCTGGCGGTCGTCGATCGCGACCTGCCGCTGCAGCTCCTGCGCGGCCTCGTCGGCGATCTCCTGCAGGCGGGTGCCGAGGGCCGGCCCGTCCCGGGCGAGCGCCAGCTCGGCGGCGTGGCCGAAGGCGGGCTGCGCCACGGTGCTCTCCTGCGCGTGCATGCCGGAAGTCTAAGCCCCGCGAGGGTCCATCAGGTGATGCGTCGCGGAGGCCATCGATGCATCAGACGTAGTACGTGAAGGGGGCGCGGCGGACCGTAGTGTGAGATTCGCACGAAGGTGGAGAGACGGTGGAGTTCGACGTGACGATGACGCAGCAGCGACGGGGGAACGGGTGAGAGGGCGACGCCTGGTGGGCTTCGTCGCGCGCCGGATCGGCATCGGCGCGCTGCTCTTGCTGCTGCTCTCGTTCGTGATCTTCTCGCTGATCTACATCGCGCCGGGCAGCCCCGAGCAGGCGCTGCTGGGAACGCGACCGACGAGCCCCGAGCTGCTGGCGCAGCTGCGGGCCCAGTTCCACCTCGACCGCCCGTTCGTCGAGCAGTACTGGATCTGGCTGCGCGACGCGCTCCAGCTCGACTTCGGCGACTCGACCAAGAACGGCCGCAGCGTGACCTCGGTGATCGGCACCCGACTGGGGGTCACGACCTACCTCGCGGGGTACGCCTTCGTGCTCGCGATCGGCGCCGGGGTCCCGCTCGGGGTCTGGGCCGCGGTCCGCCGCCGCAGCGCGGTCGACCGGGCCGTCGTCGGCGCCTCGGTGGTCGGCATCAGCACGCCGGCGTTCGTGACCGGGGTCGTGCTGCTGTACGTCTTCGCCGTCGAGCTGGCCTGGTTCCCCGCCTACGGTGCCGGGTCCGGCTTCGCCGATCGCTTCTGGCACCTGACGCTGCCGGCGGTCGCGCTCGCGCTGACCGCGATGGCGATCGTCGTCAAGGTGACGCGGACCGCCGTCGCCGAGGTGCTGGAGCAGGACTACGTCGGCTTCGCGCTGGCCCGCGGCGTGCCCCAACGGCGGGTGCTCCTGCGCTACGCGCTGCGCAACGCGCTGCTGCCGATCCTGACCGCCGCCGGCACCGTCGTCGCGATCGTCCTGACCGGCACGATCCTGGTCGAGACGACCTTCTCGCTGCCGGGCCTCGGCACGCTGCTGATCGGCTCGGTGCAGAACAAGGACCTGCCGGTGCTGCAGGGCGTCGTGCTGCTGCTGGCGGCGCTGATCGTGCTGCTGAACCTGCTGGTCGACGTGCTCTACACCATCGCCGATCCGCGGATCGCGTTCGGGGAGGGGGCGGAATGAGCGCCGCCGCACCGCTGCACGAGCAGCCCCGTCCGGACGTGGCACCGACGTCGCGCCGCCGTCGGCTCCCGGGTCGGCCGCCGCTGCTGGTGCTGCTGGCGATGCTGGTGCTCGCGGTCGTGCTCGTCTGGGCGCTGCTGGGCACGCTGATCGCGCCGCACGAGCCGGACGCGCAGGATCTCGTCGGCGGCCTCCAGACCCCGAGCGGGAGCCACCTGCTGGGGACCGACGACTCCGGCCGCGACATCCTCTCGCGGCTGATCGCCGGCGCCCGCTCGGCGATCGTCGGCCCCGCCCTGATCGTGCTCGGCTCGTCGTTGCTGGGCACCGTCCTCGGCCTGACCGCGGGCTACCGCGGCGGCTGGCGCGACGCGAGCCTGATGCGGCTGACCGACTTCCTCTACGCGCTGCCGGCGCTGCTCGTCGCGATCGTGCTGGTCGGGGTGCTCGGCGGCGGCTACCTGGTCGCCGTCGCGATCCTGATCGTCTTCATCGCGCCGGCCGACGTGCGGCTGGTCCGCGGCGCGACGCTGGCCCAGCGCGGCCTGCCGTACGTCGACGCGGCGCGCACGCTCGGCCTCTCGCGGCGGCGGATCCTGTACCGCCACATCTGGCCGAACATCCTGCCGCTGATCGTCGCCAACAGCTTCCTCAACTTCGCCTACGCGCTGGTGACGATGGCAGCGCTGTCGTTCCTCGGGCTCGGCGTCGCGCCCGGCGCGGCGGACTGGGGCCGGATGCTGAGCGACAACCTCGCGCTGATCGAGGACAACCCGCTGGCCGCGCTGGCCCCCGGCATCGCGCTGGTCCTGACCGCGGTCGCGATGAACCTGATCGGCGACTGGTCCTACGAGAAGCTCGCCGAGCGGGGGAGGTCCCGATGACCGACGACGTCCTGCAGGAAACGCCGCACCGGGTGGCAACGGAGCCGCTGCTGCGCGTCCGCGGGCTGCGGATCGCCGCCGGCCGCGGGGACGCGGAGCGCACGATCGCGCACGGCGTCGATGTCGAGCTGGCCCGCGGCGAGGCGCTCGCGATCGTCGGCGAGTCCGGCAGCGGCAAGTCGATGACGGCCCGCGCGATCGTCGGCCTGCTGCCGCCGGGCGTCCGCGCCGAGGGCGAGGTCCGCTACGGCGGACGCGACCTCCTGACGCTGAGCCCGCGCGAGCTGGCGGCGGTCCGCGGCAGCGAGATCGGCCTGATCTTCCAGGACCCGTTCACGATGCTCAACCCGCTGATGCGCTGCGGCGACCACATCACCGAGCTGCTGCGCGACGGCGACGGCCGACGGCTCAGCCGCCGGGCGCGGCGGGGCGAGGCGGTCCGGCGGCTGGCCGAGGTCGGGATCGAGGACGCGGCGGTCGCCGGCGCCTACCCGTTCCAGCTCTCGGGCGGGATGCGGCAGCGGATCGGGATCGCCGCGGCGCTCGCCCGCGATCCGGAGGTGGTGATCGCCGACGAGCCCTCGACCGCGCTCGACGCGACCACGCAGAAGGAGATCCTCGCGCGCCTGAAGGAGCTGCAGGAGGCGCGCGGGATGGGCCTGGTCCTGATCACGCACGACCTGCGCGTGGCCTTCTCGACCTGCGACCGGGTCGAGGTGCTCTACGCCGGATCGGTGCTCGAGCACGGCTCCGCGCACGACGTCGAGTCCGCGCCGCAGCACCCCTACACGCTCGGCCTGCTGCTGAGCGAGCCGCCGAGCGACCGCCGGCTCGGCACGCTGCCGGCGATCGGCGGATCGGTGCCGTCGGCCGACGAGGTCGCGGGGGCGTGCGCCTTCGCCGACCGTTGCGCGTGGGCGCAGCCGCGCTGCCGCGAGGCGACGCCGGCGCTGCGCGAGGTCGCGACCGGCCATCACTCGGCGTGCGTCCGGGCGGAGGAGGTCGCGCCCGACCTGCAGGCCCGCCGGGCGGTCGTGCTGGACGCGGTGGCCGAGCCGGCCGACGCGGATCGGGCCACGCCGCTGGTCGTCGCCCGCGGGATCGAGAAGGTCTTCGGCGGCGGCCGCGGCGAGCGCCGCGTCGCCGCGCTCGACGGGGTCTCGATCGAGGTCGGCGAGAACGAGAGCGTCGGGCTGGTCGGCGAGTCGGGCTCGGGCAAGACGACGCTCGGGCGCTGCCTGCTCGGCCTGGAGCGGCCGAGCCGCGGCTCGCTGCTGATCGACGGGATCGACGCGAGCGACTACCAGGCGCTCAGCGGGGCCGACCGCCGCCGTCTGCGGCGGACGATCCAGATGGTCTTCCAGGATCCGTACTCGACGCTCAACCCGCTGCGGACGGTCGGCGCGACGCTGACCGAGGCGCTGCTCGTCCACGACCCGCGGATGCGCGACGTGGCGGGACGGACCGCCGCGCTGCTCGAGCAGGTCGGGCTGCCGGCGGCCTACGCCGCCCGCAAGCCGGTCGCGCTCTCCGGCGGCGAGCGACAGCGGGTCGCGGTGGCCCGCGCGCTCGCGGCCGAACCGCGCGTGATCGTCTGCGACGAGGCGGTCTCGGCGCTCGACGTCTCCGTCCAGGCGCAGGTCCTCAACCTGCTCGCCGGGGTCCGCGAGCAGCTCGGCGTCAGCTACCTGTTCATCACCCACGACCTCGCGGTCGTGCGCCAGATCGCCGACCGCGTCTACGTCCTGCGGCACGGGAAGCTGGTCGAGGAGGGAGCCTGCGCGGCGGTGCTGGACCGTCCGCAGCACCCCTACACGCGCGCGCTCGTCGACTCGATCCCGCGCGGCGACGAGGCCTGGCTGGCGGCCGCGACGAACGGCGCATCGGATGTCTGAGGCGACCGCTCCGGCTTCCGCCGGGTGTTGCAAGCGACGCCGGGCCGCGGCTCCGAGAATCGGACGATGACCGAACGAACGCTCCCGCCGCGCCGTCCGCGCCGCCGGTTCGCCGCCCTGCTGCTGCTGGCGCTCGCCGCCCTGCTGCCGTCCGCGCCGTCCGCCGTCGCCGCGGTCGGCGACGTCGCCTACGGCCCCTGTCAGGGCATCACCGTCCCGGCCAAGTGCGGCCGGATCACGGTCCCGCTGGTGCGGGCGAACCCGGCTCTCGGGACGACCGAGGTCGCGTTCGCGCTGGTGACCCGCAAGGACGCCGCGGCGCCGTCGCGGGGGACCGTCGCGTACAACCCCGGCGGCCCCGGCGGGGCCACGATCGCCCAGGGTGACGAGCTCGCCGGCGGCCTCTTCGCGCCGCTCCGCGAGCACCGCGACCTGCTGCTGGTCGACGTCCGCGGGACCGGCCAGTCGCAGGTGCTCTCGTGCGCCGCGCTCTCGCCGGAGCTGGTCTTCGGCCCGGCCGCGGCGGCGACCGCGGCGACCGGCGCCTGCGGCGGCCAGCTCGGCGCCAAGATCGCCGGCTACGGCAGCGTCGAGGCGGCCGACGACCTCGACGCCGTGCGCGCGGCGCTCGGGATCGACCGCCTCGATCTGTGGGGCGAGTCGTGGGGCACCTACCTGATGCCGGTCTACGCGGCCCGGCACGCGGCGCAGGTTCGCTCGGTCGTGCTCAGCGGCGCCAACCCGATCGACTTCGACCCGTGGGGCCGCGACCAGATCGCCGCCGCCCGCCGCGCGATCCGGCTCGAGTGCTCCCGCACCGGCAAGTGCGACGGCAACGTCGTGCTGCGGCGGACCGCCCGCCTCGCCACGAAGCTGCGCGAGCACCCCGTCGCCACCACCGTCCGCGTCGGCGGCGACCTGGTCCCGTACGAGCTCGGCGAGGGCGCGATCGCGTCGCTGCTCTACGCCCCGCTCGACGCCTCCGTCTTCGGCCGGATCCCGTCCGCCGTCGACAGCGCGCTGGCCGGCGACCTCGCCCCGCTGAAGCGGCTGAACGAGCACTCGCTGGCGCTCTTCTCGCTGCTGCGCAGCCAGGACCCGCAGGTCCTCCGCAGCTTCAGCAGCGCCGCCAACGCGGCGATCTCCTGCCACGACTACCCGCGCGTCTACTCCTTCTCCGACCCGATCCCGGCGCGCAAGGCCGCCTACGCCGCCGCCCTCGGGGCGCTCGACGCGCGCGCCTTCCTGCCGGTCTCGCCGGCGGCCTGGACCGAGAGCGGGATCGAGGGCGCCGACACCTGCATCGAGTGGCCGAACGACCCGACCGCCGGGCGTCCGCTGCCGGCCGGCACCGCGATGCCGGACGTCCCGGTGCTCGTGCTCTCGGGCGACCTCGACACCAACACGCCGAGCTCGATGGGCCGGCAGACCGCCGCGCAGTTCCCGCACGGGCGCTTCGCCGAGGTCCCGAACGTCGGCCACACGCCGTCGGACTCCGCCTGCGGCGCGCAGCTCGGCCTGCGCTTCGTCAAGACCCTGAAGGCGAACCTCCGCGCCTGCGCCGGCACCGGGACCCCGCCGGAGTTCGTGACGAGCCCGCCGCTGCGCCCGGCCGGGATCGTGCCGAGCAGCGGCAGCGGGACCCCGGAGCAGCGCAAGGCGCTCGGGCTGGTGCTGCTGACCGTCGCCGACCTCACCGACGCCCACGACCTGATCGACGCCTGGGACGGCGCGTCCGGCCTGCGCGGCGGTCGCTACCTGGCGGGGGACGACGGCAAGGTCACGCTGGACGGCGTGCGGATCGTCTCCGGCGCACGGGTCTCCGGCACGCTGGGGCTCGACGAGCAGACCGGTGGCGTCGCCGGGACCGTCCGGCTGCGCGGCGGCGGCGTGCTCGCCGGCCAGCTCCGGATCAAGCTCGGGGCCGACGGCCGCGGCACGGCGACCGGCACCCTCGGCGGCGAGACGGTCTCGCTCGACGTCTCATGAGCCCCACGACGACCCCGAACGACGACCGCGATCCGATGCCCGACCCGCGCCGCCACTCGCAGTACGTGACCGCCGCCGACGGGACCCGGATCGCGATCGACCTCTGGCTGCCGTCGGACCGGCCCGACGGCCACCGGATCGGGGCGGTCGTGCGGGCCACCCGCTACCACCGCGACCGCGACCGCAGCGGTCAGCGCTGCCTCGCGGAGGCCCGGCTGTGGGCGGGTTGGGGCTACGCGCTGGTGCTCGTCGACGGACGCGGCAGCGGGGCCTCGTTCGGGTCCCGCAGCGCCGAGCTGTCCGACGCCGAGCTGCGCGACTACGGCGACGTGCTCGACTGGATCGCGGCCCAGCCGTGGTCGAACGGGCGCGCCGGCGCCTACGGCGGATCCTACGAGGGCAACACCGCCGAGCTGATGGCGTCGCTGGGCAACGAGCACCTGCGCGCGGTCGCGCCGCTGTTCCCCGACTACGACATCTACGAGGACCTGATCGTGCCCGGCGGGGTCAAGAACCGCCTGATGGCCGACAGCTGGTTCCACTTCACCCGCGCGCTGGACGGGATCGACGGCGCGGTCGAGGAGATGGCGGCGCTCGCGGACGAGGGCATGGAGTTCGCCGTCGACGCGGTCGTCGCGACCCCGGTCGACGGTCCCGACGGGCCGGCGCTGCGCGACGCCGCCGTCCGCGAGCACCAGGCCAGCGCCGACATGCGCGGGGCGGTCGAGCGGACGCCGTTCAAGGACGACGTCACGCCCGGTTGGAGCTGGATCGAGCGCTCGCCGTTCGCCCACCGCGAGGCGACGGAGCGGGCCGGGGTGCCGATGCTGACCGCCGCCGGCTGGTTCGACGCCGGCACCGCCAACGGCTCGCTCGCGCGGTTCGCCACGCTCGACGTCCCGCAGGAGGCGTACATCGGCGCCTGGAACCACGGCGCGACGTTCACCACCGACCCGTTCGAGCCCGCCGACCAGCGCACCGACTTCGAGGAGCCGGAGCTGCTGGAGCGGATCCGCGAGTTCTTCGACCGCTACGTCCAGCGCGGCGAGGCGCCGCGCCCCGGCCGCACGCTGCACTACTACACGCTCGCGCGTGGAGACTGGCGCACGACGACGAGCTGGCCGCTGCCGGGCACCGTGGCCGTCCGCTGGCACCTGCGGGCCGACGGCGAGCTGGCCCGCGGCGTCCCGCCCGAGACCGATGCGGCCGACCGCTTCCGCCCCGATCCGCTCGCCTCGGCCGGCGCCGAGAGCCGCTGGGGGACGCAGGTCAGCGGTGGCGGCAACGTCGTCTACCCCGACCGCGCCGAGCCCGACCGCCGTCTGCTGACCTGGACCGGTCCGCCGTTGGAGAGCGACACCCACGTCGCCGGCACGGTCGTGCTGACGCTCCAGCTGAGCTCCACGCGCGAGGACGGCACGCTCGTCGCCTACCTCGAGGACGTCGCCCCGGACGGGCGCGTGACCCACGTGACCGAGGGCCACCTGCGGCTGGCGACGCGCGCGGTCGCCGAGCACGACGCGCCCCACCGCGTCCTGCGCACGCCGCGCAGCTTCGCCCGCGCCGACGCGCGGCCGATGGCGCCCGGCGTCGTCGAGACGGTCCGCTTCGACCTGCTGCCGACCTCGGTCCTGCTGCGCGCCGGCCACCGCCTGCGGATCGCGCTCGGCGGCACCGACGCGAGCCACTTCGAGCTGCTGCCCGCCGACGGCGACGTCGAGTACGCCATCCACCGCGAGGCGGCCCGGCCGTCGTACGTCGAGCTGCCGGTGGTGACGGGATGACCGCCTCGGTCGGCTGGACCCTGCATGACGACGGCGTCGCCGAGATCGAGCTGCGGCGCCCGCACCGCCACAACGCCGTCGACGTCGGGCTCGTCGTCGGGCTGCTGGAGGCGCTGGCGGCGGCCGAGCGCGAGGGCGCGGCGGCGCTGCTGCTGCGCGGCAGCGGCCCGTCGTTCTGCTCCGGCCACGACGTCGGCTCGACCGCGACGATGCCGGACGCGGAGGTCCGCGAGCACCTCGAGCGGATGCAGGTGGTCAGCCGGATCCTGCGCGCGACCGTGCCCAGCGTCGCTGCGGTCCACGGCTACGCGCTCGGGGCCGGCTTCGAGCTGGCGCTCTCGTGCGATCTCGTGGTGGCCGCCGACGACGCCGTCTTCGGGCTGCCGGAGGTGCCGATGGGGCTGGCGATCGGCGGCGGCTCGTCCGCGTCGCTCGTGCGCACCCTCGGCGCCCAGCGGGCCCGCGAGCTGGTGCTGCTCGGCGAGCGCTTCGGCGCCGCCCGGGCCCGCGAGCTGGGGCTGGTCAACGAGACCGTCACGGCCGCCGCGCTGCCGGACCGCGCCCGCGCGCTGGCGACCCGGCTCGCCGGGCAGCCGCGGCACGCGCTGGCGACCGCGAAATCCGTCTTGAACGCCGTCACCGACGACGAGCTGGAGCTGGCCTACGGGCGGGAGGTCGCGGCGATGCTCGCCTGCGGCAGCTCCGCCGAGGCGGCGGCCGCAGCGACGGCGTTCCGTGCTGAACGAGGAACCTCAGGGGAGAGGCTGCGATGAGCAACGCTACGAGTTTCGAGCGGGGGGACGGCGGGACCACCCGCCGCGACGTGCTGCGACGGGCGGCGGCCGGGGGCGCGCTGCTGGCGCTGCCCGGGCTGTTGGCCGCCTGCGGCGGCGGTTCGAGCGGTTCCGGCGGCGCCACGCGCGTCGCGACGACGGTCGACAACGGGGTCGGCGCCGCCGGCACCGACGCGCCGATCGACTCCGTCACCTGGGCGCTAGGGACGCCGCCGCCGACGCTGGACATCGCGACCGGCTACGTCACCTACGGCACGATGGTGATGACGCTCGGGCTCGAGGGCCTGCTGACGATCGGCGACGACCTCAAGCTGCAACCGCTGCTGGCCGAGTCGTGGTCGCAGCCCGACCCGCTGCACTACGTCTACCGCCTGCGGTCGGGCGTGGTCTTCTGGGACGGGACGCCGCTGACGGCCGAGGACGTGGCCTGGTCGATGCAGCGCCACGTCGACCCGAAGGTCGGCTCCCAGATCGGGATCTTCTACGCCAACGTCAAGTCGGTGCGGGCGACCGGCGAGCGCGAGGTCACGGTCACGATGAAGCGGCCGGATCCGCTCTTCCAGTACGTGCCGACGTTCAGCTTCGTGACGCCGAAGGCGCTCGGCAAGCGGCTCGGCAGCAAGCTCGGCGCCCCGGGGCGACGGGTCAACACGATGGGCACGGGGCCCTACCGGATCACCTCGTTCACCGGCGACACCCAGATCACGCTGGAGCGCAACGACCGCTACTGGGGCGAGAAGCAGCGGGTCGCCAAGGCGGCGCTGAAGTACATCGAGGACCCGCAGGCGAGCCTGCTGGCGATGCGCGCGGGCGAGATCGACGGCTTCTTCGAGTTCCCGCCGCTGCAGTCGAAGAACTGGGACCGGATCCGCTCGGCGAAGACGGCCTACGTCCCCGGCCTCAACGTCGTCTACCTCTCGTTCGACCTCAGCCAGGCGCCGTGGAACGACCTGCACGTGCGGCGGGCGGTCGCGCACGCCGCCGATCGGGCCGGCTACGTGAAGGCGTTCCTCGCCGGCCACGGGCGGGTCGCGAACGCGATCCCGGCCCCCGAGGCGTGGGCGCAGCTCGCCAGCCCGGAGGAGGTCAAGCGGATCTACGCCGCGATCCCCGACTACGCCTTCGACATCGCGGCGGCCAAGAAGGAGCTGGCGCGATCGGCGCATCCGGACGGGTTCTCGGCCGACATCACGGTGCCGAGCAACGCGCCGTCGGTCTCGCGCGCACTGGTCAGCCTCAGCGAGGCGCTGAAGCCGATCGGGATCACGCTGCGGGTCAAGGAGGTCCCGCAGAACACCTGGGTCGCGGCGCTCTACGCGCACAAGGACCTCGGCCTCAACTACATGACGCTCTCGCCCGACTACGTCGACCCGGCGAACTTCCCGCAGGGCATCTACCCGAGCTCGGCCGCGGCCCCGAACAGCTTCAACACGGCCAACTTCAAGGATCCCGTCGTCGACCGGCTGATCGAGGCGCAGGCGAAGACGACGGACAAGGCGGCGCGGACGAAGGCGCTCGCCGAGGTCCTGCGGATCTCGGGGGAGAAGCTGCCGTACCTGCCGCTGTGGTGGCAGGACACGTCGATCGCGCTCAGCGACAAGTTCGTCTACGACGGCTTCACGCCCTACTACTACAACCAGAACTGGCTCGGCAAGCTGAAAGTGCGGGCATGAGCGACGTCCTGGATCGCCGGCTGACGGTCGAGCAGCTGCTCACGCTGCGGCTGGTCGGCGACGCCGAGCTGTCGGCTGACGGTCGCCGCGTCGCCTGTGTCGTCTCCGCCAGCACCGCGGAGCGTGGCGAGCGGCCGGCCGCTCGGGTCTGGGTCGGGGAGGTCGGCGGGGCCGCCGCCCGCGAGCTGCCCGGCGGGCCGGGCCGCGACGCGCGGCCGTGCTTCGCGCCCGACGGCACCCGGCTGGCGTTCGCCTCCGACCGCGCCGGCAGCGGCCGGACGGCGCTGCACGTGGTGGACCTGGGCGGTCGTGCGCCGGGCGCGCTCCCGGTGGACGGGCCGGTGGTCGCCGTCGGGCGGGTCCCGGGCTCGATCGAGCGGATCCTCTGGTCGCGCGACGGGTCGCAGCTGCTCGTGCTCGCCGTCGGGGAGACACCGGCGGCGGAAGGCTCCGAGCTACGCGCCCGGCGGTCGGACGACTGGCGGCGGCTCTACCGCGTCGGCCTGGAGGACGGGGCGACCGACGAGGTCGGCCCCGCCGGGCTGGCGGTCTGGGAGGTCGACTGGAACGGGGCCGGGGACGCGGTCGCCGTCGTCTCCGACGGAGCCGGCGAGAACGACTGGTACGCGGCGCGGATCGCGCTGCTCGACCTCGACGCCCGACGCGAGCGGACGCTGCACGTGCCCGAGCGGCAGCTGCAGTCGCCGGCGATCTCGGCCGACGGCCGCCACGCGGCCTTCGTCGAGGGACTCGCGAGCGACCGCGGCGAGGTCGCGGGGACGACGACCGTCATCGCGGTCGACCCGGACGTCGCCGCCGACGCCGGCGCCCGCCGACTCGCCCCCGAGCACGACCTCGCCGACCTGCGCTGGCTCGACGACGGTGCGCTGCTCGGCGCCGGTCCGGTCGGCCTCGAGACGCACTGCCTGCGGATCGCCTCCGACGGCGCGGTCGCCGAGCTCTGGCGCGAACCCGCGACGCTCGGGCGGATGAGTGCGGCGGCGGTGGCGGCCAGCGCCGACGGCCACCGGCTGCTCGCGGCGAAGGCGGCCCCGGGCGAGCCGCCGGAGCTGGCGCTGCTGGACCTGCGCGGGAACGACGGCGCCCGCGCCGGGTGGATGCCGCTGACGACGGTCAACGCGTCGCTGGCGGATCGCGTCGTGCCGCGCGCCGAGCGGTTCGCCTGGTCGGCCCGCGACGGGCAGGAGATCGAGGGGATCCTGCTCCGCCCCCCGGTCCCCGTATCCACCGACGTCGCTCCCGCCGGGCCGCTCCCGCTGCTGGTCTGCCCCCACGGCGGCCCGGCGAACGCGTGGACGTTCGACTACGCCCTGGGCGTCTACGGGCTCGCGCTCGCGGCGGGCAACGCCGGCTACGCGGTGCTGCTGCCCAACCCCCGCGGCAGCACCGGGCGCGGCCCGGCGTTCGTCGAGGCGGTCCTCGGCGACGTCGGCGGCGAGGACTTCCAGGACGTGCTGAGCGGGGTCGCGGCGCTGGTCGCCGCCGGCACCGTCGACGCTGCGCGGGTCGCGATCAGCGGGATCTCCTACGGCGGCTACCTCTCGGCGTGGGCGGTCGCCCGCTCCGACGCCTTCGCCGCCGCGATCCCCTACGCCTGCGTCGCCGATTGGCGCAGCTTCGCGCGGACGACGAACATCCCCGCCTTCGCCGCGCTCTATCTCGGCGACGACCGGCTCGACGGGTCCGACCCGCAGGGCCTCGACGTCGCGCGCTCGCCGGTCGCTCGCGCCGCCGGTCCGCTCGCGCCGACCCTGATCCTGCACGGCGCGGACGACCCCTGCGCCCCGGCCGATCAGTCGCGCGAGCTGCACGCGGCGCTGACCGCGGCCGGCGGCGAGGCGGAGCTGGTGCTCTACGCGCGCGGCCTCCACCACTGGTGCGAGCGCGAGCAGCTGCGCGACACGCTCGAGCACACGCTCGCGTGGCTGGACCGGCATCTGGCGACCGACGGAGGACAGGCATGACCGGTCTCGGTGAGCTGCTGCGGCAGCGCGCGAGCGAACGACCCGACGCCGAGCTGCTGCGCTTCGAGGGGGTCTCGCTGAGCTACCGCGAGGTCGACGAGCGCAGCAATCGGCTCGCGCACGTGCTGGCGACGCGCGGGATCGAGCCCGGCGATCGGGTCCTGCTGATGCTGCCCAACGGCTTCGAGTACCCGCTCGCCTGGTTGGCGCTGGCGAAGCTCGGGGCGATCGCGGTGCCGGCGAACGTCGGCTACCGCAGCAGCGACCTCGCGCACGTCGTCCACGACTCCGGAGCCCGGCTGGCGCTGACGACGGCGGAGCTGGCGCCGCGGATCGCGGAGGCGGCGCCGGAGCTGCCGGTCGAGCACGCCGCGAGCCTGGAGCCGGCGCTGGCGGTCGCACCGACGACGCCGCTCCCCGGGCCCCCGCCGGGGGCGGACGAGCTGCTGAACCTGCAGTACACCTCGGGCACGACCGGCTTCCCGAAGGCGTGCATGCTCAGCCACGGCTACTGGCTGAACGTCGCCGAGCGCTGCGGCGAGCTGTTCGCGCTCGGCGCCGAAGACGTGCTGCTGGCCGCGCAGCCGTTCACCTACATGGACCCGCAGTGGATGACCGCGGCGGCGATCCGCAGCGGCGGCGCGCTGGTGATCCTGCCGCGCTTCTCCGCCTCCGGCTACTGGACGTCGGCAGCCGAGAGCGGGGCGACGGTCGCGTACCTGATCGGCACGATGCCGCTGTTGCTGCTGCGCCAGCCGGAGCATCCGGCGGAGCGCGAGCACCGGTTGCGGCTCGTCTCCTGCTCGGGGATCGTGCCGGAGCTGCACGCCGAGTTCGAGCGCCGCTGGGGCGTGCCGTGGCGCGAGGCCTACGGGATGACCGAGTCGGGCGTCGACCTCGCCGCGCGGCTGGAGGACCACGACAGCGTCGGCCGCGGCACGATCGGCCGACCGGTGCCGGGCAAGCAGGCGCGGATCGTCGACGCCGAGAACCGACCGCTGGCCGACGGCGAGCCCGGCGAGCTGGTGACGCGCGGCGGGGTCGTGATGCAGGGCTACTGGAACCGCCCGCAGGAGACGGCGCTGGTCCTCCGCGACGGCTGGCTGCACACCGGCGACGTCGCGGTTCGCGAGCCCGACGGCGCGTACCGGCTCGTCGGACGCCTGAAGGACATGGTCCGGCGCGGCGGCGAGAACGTCGCCGCGGCCGAGGTCGAGGCGGTCCTCGCGACCCACGAGGACGTCGCCTCGGTGGCCGTGCTCGCGGTCCCCGACGAGCTGCGCGGCGAGGAGGTCAAGGCGGTCGTCCAGCTGGTGCCGGGGGCCGCCGCCGACCCCGCCGCGCTGCGGGCGTTCGCCGCCGAGCGGCTGGCCGGCTTCAAGCTGCCGCGCTACTGGGCGTTCGCCGACGAGCTGCCGCGCACGCCGTCGGAGCGGATCGCCAAGCACCAGCTCGACCGCACCGCCGACGGCTGCTGGGACGCGGCCGCTCAGCCGAGGTCCGGGTAGAGCGGGAAGCGCCGGGCGACGGCGCTCGCCCGCGCGGCGAGCTCGTCGCGCTGCGCGGCGAACTCGGTCTCGGCGGCCGCGAGCGCGGCGCCGATCAGGCCGCCGACCTCGCGGAAGTCGTCGGTCCCGAGGCCGCGGGTGGCCAGCGCCGGGGTCCCGATCCGCAGGCCGCTGGTGACCATCGGCGGGCGCGGGTCGAAGGGGATCGCGTTGCGGTTGACGGTGATCCCGATCGCGTCGAGCCGGTCCTCGGCCTGCTGACCGTCGAGCGCGGTCGCGCGCAGGTCGACCAGCACGAGGTGGACGTCGGTGCCGCCGGTGAGGACGTTCAGGCCGCCGCCCGCGGCCAGCAGCTGCTCGGCGACGACGCGGGCACCGTCGATCGTGCGCTGCTGGCGCTCGCGGAACTCGTCGCTGGCGGCGATCTTCAGCGCGACCGCCTTGGCCGCGATCACGTGCTCCAGCGGACCGCCCTGCTGGCCGGGGAAGACGGCGCTGTTGATCTTCTTGGCGTGCTCTTCGCGGCAGAGGATGATCCCCGACCGGGGGCCGCCGAGGGTCTTGTGGACGGTGGTCGAGACGACGTCGGCGTAGGGCACCGGGCTCGGGTGCAGGCCGGCGGCGACGAGGCCGGCGAAGTGGGCCATGTCGACGAACAGGAGGGCGCCGACCTCGTCGGCGATCTCGCGGAAGCGCGGGAAGTCGAGCTGCCGCGAGTAGGCCGACCAGCCGGCGACGATCATCTTCGGCCGCGTCTCGCGGGCGATCCGGGCGACCTCGTCCATGTCGATCCGGGACGTCTGCTCGTCGACCTCGTAGGCGACGATCTCGTAGAGCCGGCCGGAGAGGTTGAGCTTCATCCCGTGGGTCAGGTGGCCACCGTGGGCGAGCGAGAGGCCCATGATCCGGTCGCCCGGCTGGAGCAGCGCGTGGTAGACCGCCGCGTTGGCCTGGGCGCCCGAGTGCGGCTGGACGTTGGCGTGCTCGGCCCCGAACAGCGCCTTGGCGCGGTCGATCGCCAGCTGCTCGATCACGTCGACGTGCTCGCAGCCGCCGTAGTAGCGCCGTCCCGGGTAGCCCTCGGCGTACTTGTTGGTCAGGACCGAGCCCTGGCACTCGAGGACCGCCTGCGGGACGAAGTTCTCCGAGGCGATCATCTCCAGCGTGTCCTGCTGGCGGGTCAGCTCGCGGCCGATCGCCGCGGCGACCTCGGGGTCGACGGCGGACAGCGGTGCGGTGAAGTAGTCGGCGGGCAGGCTCATGCTGCGGTCCTCGTGGTCGGCGGGGGAGTGGCGGACGGACTGGCGTCGGCCTCGGAGTCGGGGCCGGCGTCGAGGCTCTCGGCGCAACCGAGGGCGGTGGCGGCGAGGTCGACCAGCGCCGCGCGGAGGTCGTCGGGGTCCGGCGACTGGCGGGCCGCGATCAGCTCCCGGATCGCGCGGGCGACGTGGTCGAAGTCGACCGAGCCCTCGCGCGCACGGCGGAGGTGCGAGAGGTGGACCTGGATCTCGTTGCTCAGCGCCAGCTCCGGCCGCGGTCGCTGCTGGCCCTGGTGGCGGGGGACGAGCCCGGCCGCGGCGACGGCCTCGGAGAGCCGGCCGAAGTGGTTGCGGACCGACTTCGCGCTCGGCCAGTCGCCGGCGTCGTAACGGGCGATCCGCCACTCCTGGCCGGTCGTCCGGGCCCGGTAGGGATCCCAGTCCGCCATGCACGGCGGTTCGCCGTGGAGGTCGTGCCAGCGCCGGATCGCGGCGAGGATCTCGGGGGCGGTCAGGCGGGCGCGGCGCCGGGGCGTCCGCGGACGCGCGACGGCCTCGGGATCGGCAAGTGGGTGCTCAGCAAGCGGGGACACTGACGGCCAACCCTCCTCGTGCGGTTTCCTTGTACTCGTCGCGCATGTCGCGCCCGGTCTGGCGCATCGCGTCGATCACCTGGTCGAGCGAGACGACGTGGTGGCCGTCACCGCGGAGCGCCAGTCGCGCGGCTGCGACCGCCTTGGTGGCGCCCATCGCGTTGCGCTCGATGCAGGGCACCTGGACCAGGCCACCGATCGGATCGCAGGTCATGCCGAGGTGGTGCTCGAGCGCGATCTCGGCGGCGTTGGCGGTCTGGGCCGGAGTCCCGCCGAGCATCTCGGCGAGCGCGGCCGCGGCCATCGCGGCGGCCGAGCCGACCTCGCCCTGGCAGCCGACCTCCGCGCCGGAGATCGACGCGTTGCGCTTCACCAGGGCGCCGATCGCGCCGGCGGTGAGGAGCATCCGGCGGACCGCCTCGTCGTCCGCCCCGGCGACGGTCCGGGCGTACCGGAGGACGGCCGGGAAGACGCCGGCGGCGCCGTTCGTCGGCGCGGTCACGATCCGCCCGCCCGCGGCGTTCTCCTCGTTGACCGCCATCGCCCAGACCGCCAGCCACTCGAAGACCGAGGCGTGGGTCGGGCCGTCGCCGAGGTCGCGGCGGAGGGCGGCGGCGCGGCGACGCACCTGCAGTCCGCCCGGCAGCACGCCGTCGACGGTCAGCCCCCGCTCGATGCTCTCGTCCATCACCGCGACGATCCGCGCCAGGCCGCGCTCCGTCTCGGCCGGCGCGCGCCAGACGGCCTCGTTCGCCGCGGCCACATCGGCGATCGTGCCGCGCTCGTCGGCGGCCCGCAGCAGCTCGGCGGCCGAGGCGTAGTTCACCGCCGGCGCCGGGCGCTCCGGCTCGCGGGCCCCGTCCTCGGTCACGAACCCGCCGCCGATCGATCGGAAGACCGCGTCGAGCGCGACGGAGCCGTCGGGGCGTCGGGCGACGAACCGGATCGCGTTGGGGTGGCCGTCGGCGAGTGGCTTCGGCTGGAGCACCAGCTTCCAGCGGGTGCGGGGCAGCAGGGTCTCGCCGACGGCGACGAACGGGTCGTCGCCGATCTCGAGCACGAGCGCGGGATCGACGGTCTCGGGATCGTGCCCCGCGAGTCCGGCCAGGATCGCCCGGTCGACGCCGTGGCCGCGGCAGGTCAGCGCGAGCGAGGCGAACAGGGTCACCTCGAGCTCGTCGAGCAGCGTCTCGCCCAGCCGCTCTGCGACCGCGGCAGCCGCCCGCATCGGCCCCACCGTGTGGCTGCTCGAGGGCCCGATCCCGGGGCGGAAGAGCTCGAAGGTGCTGGCGATCACGGGGACGAACCTACTGGCTGGACCACTAGACCGCAAGCTGTGCCTCTATCCTGTGCTCGTGGCAGACCTGGCCCCCGTGCGGCGCGCACCGCTCTACGAGGAGATCGCGGAGCGGTTGCGCGACCTGATCGTCCTGCAGCGGCTCGACCCGGGAGACCGGCTGCCGAGCGAGCGCGATCTCGCGACTCGGCTCGGCGTGAGCCGGACCTCGGTGCGACAAGCGCTCGCCAGCCTCCGCAGCATCGGCCTGGTGGACGTGCGCCACGGCGACGGCGCCTTCCTGATGCGCCCGGCCGACGAGATCGTGCCGACGCTGGCCCTGGAGGTCCTCCACGTCGAGGCGGACCACCCGATGGTCTGGGAGGCACGCGAGGGGATCGAGGTCCACGCGGCGCGCCTGGCCGCGACCCGCGCGACGCCGGCCGACCTCGCGGCGATGCGGCGGGCGATCGACGCGATGTCCGCCGGCGTGGCCGCGGGCGAGGACGGGACCTCGTCGGACGCGCTGCTGCACCGGGCGATCGTCGACGCGGCGCACAACCCGCTGATCGCGCAGCTGTTCGCCGTGCTCGGCGAGGCCGTCGACCGCACCAGCGCGGCGTCGCTGTCGATCGCCGGCCGGCCGGCCGAGTCGCTGCGTGCGCACCGCGCGATCGTCGAGGCGATCGCCGACCGTGACCCCGAGCGCGCCGCCAGCGAGATGACGAGCCACCTCCGCGGGTCGGCCCGGCAGTTCGCCAAGCCGCCGGAGTAGCGCGCGCCAGCGCCCCGGCGGTGCCCTGCTCGGCGGGCTTCAGGGCCCCGTCGGCGTGCCGCTCACCGCCGCGGGGTCCGGGCAGTAGGAGGCGAACTGGTCCGTGCAGATGCCGAAGCTGAAGGTCGAGCGGCTGAGCTGATCGCCCGCCACTCGTGCTCGCGGCAGCGGGGAGAGCGCGATCCGCTGGTCGCCGGCCGTCGCCACGACGGTCAACGTCGCCTCGGCCAGCCGCAGGCCGCGGAACCCTTCCGGCACGGCGGCGACCGTGCGTGTGCCCAGTGCGTCCGAGACCCAGACCGCGTCGCCGTCGACCCAGGCGGCGGCGTCGAGCGTCGCGATGTTCCGACCCTCGACCTGACGCCAGCTCCCGGCTTCCGGTCCCCGTACGAATCCCATCTCGAGCGGCCCGGCCATCGACCCCGAGCCGGTGTTGCCTGACGCGTATCCCCCGCGGGCGAGCACCGCGTCGCCGGCGATCGTGACGCTGTCCAGGCCCGCGTCGTCGTTGTCGGCGGTGTCGTAGCCCGCCGGGACCGCGAGCAGACGGCTCCCGGTTCGGGCGTCGCAGACCTCCAGACGGGAGACCGACGAGGCGGTGGCCCAGTAGGGCTCGTCGTAGCTGGCCCGGCGCGACCAGGCTCCGCTGTCGGTGATGGTGGCCCGCAGGTCGGACGTCGAGGCCCGCGCCGCGGGCAGCGCGTCCGGCTCCGGCCACCGCTGGCACGGCGTCGTCCGCGAGGTGGCGACGAGGCTGCCCGCGGAGAGCGGGGTGTAGGTGTCGTCGTAGGGGCGGACCGCCGGTGGGGCGAGCCGGACGGTGTCGGGGTCCCAGAGCTGGACGTGGACCGGTTCCTGTTCGAGCCGGTGGTTCTGGCCGAACCGCACCTCCCGAGGGGTGATCAGGCTGTCGGTCCGGCCGTCGGTCCGCCAGCGGTAGATCCGCTGGAGACCCCGCTCGACCGTGCTGAGGACCGTGGTGCCGTCGGTCGTGGTGGCGAGCGCGAGCAGTCGCCCGCGGAAGCGGCGGGTCGTGAGCCGGTTGCCGGCGATCGCGCGGCGGTGGATCCGGAGGCCCGCCTGCCCGGCGGCGGTCGTCGCCCAGGTCAGCCACGGATCGCTGACGACCGCATCGGTGACGCGCGCACGACGGCCGACGGTCACGGTCGCCCCGTGGCTGAGGAGCGTGCGCGTCGCGGCCAGCCCCGAGCGATGCTGCTGCTCGGTCTCGGCGGCCGAGATGCTGCAGACCCGCAGCCGGTACCGGTCGCGCTCACGGTGGCCGGCGACCCCGGTGAAGGTGCGTCCGCGACGACGCCAGACCGGCGGTGAGCCGTCAGGGTCGTTGGCGGGCGTGGCGTTCGCGAACGTCCGGTGGCCGCGAGCGCCGAGCGCGGCCCGCTGGCAGGCCCGCTTGGCGGGCGTCGTGGAGGAGCTCGCTGGGCGTTGGGCGGCGGCCGCCGCGGGGCCGGCGGCAGGTCCGAGCACGAGGACCGTCAGAACCGCGGCCAGCGTGCAGGCGACCGAGCGCAGCGCGCCGCCGGGTGGGCAGCGCGGCAGGGCGAGAGCCGGACGGGAACGGCGGCCTGGCGAACGGCGGCCTGGTTGGCGACGGGAACAAGGGAGGGTGGGACGCACATGAGCCTCGGGACGGACGGGACGACACCCTCTCGAACCCGCGGAGCGGCCGAACGATGCGGACCGAGGGCGCCCGGCCGTGAAGGAGGGTAGGAGCCGATCCTCGTGCGCAAGTGGCTCCCGATGCTCATCCTGGCTTCGGCCCAGTTCGTCATGGTGCTCGACTCGAGCGTCATGAACGTGGCGATCTCGCAGATCGTCAAGGACCTCGACACGACGATCCAGGGCGTGCAGACGGCGATCACGATGTACACCCTCGTGATGGCGGCGTTCATGCTGCTCGGCGCGAAGCTCGGCGACATCATCGGCCGCAACCGGGCCTTCGCGATCGGTCTGGCGATCTACGGGGTCGGCTCGCTCACGACGGCCCTGAGCCCGAACCTCACCGTCCTGCTGATCGGCTGGTCGGGGGTCGAGGGGTTCGGCGCGGTGCTCGTGATCCCCGCGATCGCCGCGCTGACCGCCGCCACCTACGAAGGTCACGACCGCGCGCTCGCCTACGCCCTGCTCGGCGGGATAGCGGCGATCGCGGTCGCCGCCGGACCGTTGATCGGCGGTTGGGTGACGACGGAGCTCAGCTGGCGCTACGTGTTCGCGGCGGAGACCGTCGTCGTGGTCCTGATCCTGTTGGTGCGGGGGCAGATCGCCCGCGCGCCGGTCGCCGAGCGACGCCCGAAGCTCGACCTCGGCGGCGTCGCGCTGTCGTCGGCCGGCCTGGGGCTGATCGTCTTCGCGGTCCTCCGCAGCAGCGTGTGGGGCTTCGTCCAGCCGCGCACGCCGCCCACGATCGGCGGTACCGAGATCACGCCGCTGGGCTTCTCGGTGGTGCCGTTCATGATCCTCGCGGGACTCGCGCTGCTCGCGGCGTTCGTCGTCTGGGAGGACCGTCGCTCGCGTCTCGGGCGGGACGAGCTGCTCGACCCGGGACTGCTGCGGATCCCGCGTCTGCGCGCGGGCCTCTCGACGCTGGTCGGGCAGCAGCTCGTCCTGATGGGCACGTTCTTCGTGATCCCGGTGTACCTCCAGGTGGTGCTCGGCTTCAGCGCGTTCGAGACCGGGAAGCGCCTGCTGCCGCTGTCGGTGGCGATGCTCGTCTTCGCGCTGCTCGGCCCGCGGATCGCCGGCCGGCGCTCGCCGCGGATCGTCGCGCAGCTCGGGCTGGTGGCGCTCAGCATCGGTGCGGTCGTGATGCTGGCGACGCTCGAGGCGACCCTCGACGTCACCGGCTTCAAGGTCGCGTTGGCCCTGATGGGGGCGGGCGCCGGGCTGCTCGCGTCCCAGTTGGGGAACGTGATCATGTCGTCGGTCTCGCCCACGCAGACGAGCGAGGCGGGTGGGCTCCAGGGCACCGCCCAGAACCTCGGGTCGTCGCTCGGCACGGCGATCATCGGTGCGGTCCTGCTCGCCTCGCTGGCCACCGGCTTCAGCGAACGGATCACCGACAACCCCGCGGTCCCGGCCGCCGCGCGCCAGCAGATCGCCGCCAACGCCGAGCAGGGCATCGACATCGTGCCGGTCGCCTCGGTCCAGAGCGCCGCCGAGAAGGGCGGCCTCACCCCGGACCAGGCGAGCGCGGTCGCGGCCGACTACGGCGACGCGCAGCTCGAAGCGCTGCGCCTCTCGCTCGGGGGGGTCGCGTTGGCGGCGCTGCTGTCGCTGTGGGCTACGCGAAGGCTGCCGACGGTGGCGGTGGCGGAGGCGGAGGGCGGCGGGGACGAAGCGCCTGCGGCCGCGTAGCTCGCGGCCTACGTCGTCCCGGCGGGCTGCTCGCCGTCGGTGGCGGCGGCCCGCAGCGCCCGGCGGATCATGCTCCTGGCCTTGGTCTGCTGGGCGTCGGTGTTCGCGGCGATCCAGCGCAGGATCGTCCAGCTGCGGGTCCAGGCGAAGCGGTCGGGGACGAGCAGGTCCTCGTCGCTCAGCTGGTCGGCGAGCGCGAGCACCCGGTCGACCGCGGCGACGAGGCGGTCGCGCAGGACCGGGAGCGTGGTCGCCGCTTCGCGCGCGACGATCTCGGCGTTGAGCGCCGGGGTCTGGCGCCACGTGTACCCGGGGGCGGGCGTCGGAGGGTTCTCGCCCTGTAGACCGGCCTCGATCCAGTCGCCGGTCATCTCGGCCCAGGCCACGCGGACGGCGAGCACGTCCTTCACGGACCAGGCGTCGACGCACGGCAGCTCGGCGGCGCCGGCGTCGGCGACCCGGTCCAGCTCGTGCTGGAGGCCGTCGAGCGCGCGGCGAACCGCGGCGGTCAGGTCGGCGCGCGTCTGGGGCACGGGCATGGAGGCGGATCGTGTCAGAGCGGTCGCCGGGCCGGGGCCTCCGGCTGCGCGGCGAGGGCTGCGCGGATGTCGTCGATCGCGTCGTCCAGTTCGCGGTTCACGACGGCGGCGCTGAGGAGCCCTGGGTAGAAGACGTACTGCGCGGCGAGGCCATCGAGGATGAGGTGGAGGCGCGAGGCGAGTCGCTCTCGGAGGGCGGTCTCGGCCGGCGGCGCACTCGGCGACGGGCCGGCGAGCAGCGTGATCACGGTACGGGTGGTCATCCGGATCCCCTCCCACTGCTCCCGCCGGTAGCGGCGGTGGCGTGCGTCCAGGCGCGTTCGCTCGGACATCGCCGCGGAGACGGTCACCTCGGTGGCTCGGGTCTCGTCGAGGGGGAGGAGCTCCTGGCACAGCCGCCTCGCGCGCTCGAGCGGGCCGATCCGGTCGTCGCTCATCACGGCGGTGAGTCGCTGCCTGACGCGGTCGATCACGAGCGCCTCGACGAAGTGGAGGAGCTCGTCCTGCGAGGAGAAGTAGTGGCGGATCGCCCCGCTCGACAGTCCCGACTCGGCGACGATCGAGCGGACCGTCGTCTTCGGGAGGCCGTCCCGCATGAGCACCGTCCAGGCCGCCTCGGCGATCTGCACCCGGCGTTCTGCATGGTCGACGAGCTTCGGCACCACTCCTTTTTAGCACGGACGTTCTGCTACGTTTTGGCAGCACAACCGTTCTATCAAGGGGATCGAGTGGAGTCATCGGGGCTCGTGGGGCTGGTTGGGCTTGCCCTGCTGGACAGTCTGAGCATCGGCACGCTGGTGATTCCGGTGGTGATGCTGCTGTCTCCCGACGTTCGGCCGGGCCGGGTGCTGGTCTATCTGGGGTCCCTCGCCACGTTCTACCTGGGCGTCGGGCTCGTCCTCCTGGCCGGCGCTCAGGCGCTGCTTCCCGTCGTCGGCGAGGTGGGGAGCTCGTCGACGTTCCTCTGGGTGCAGTTGGGCATCGGTGCCCTGCTGTTCGGCGCGTCGTTCTTCGTAGGCCCCCGTAGCCGTGGGCGGGGCGAGGTCCGCCTTCCGGCGATTGCGAGATGGGAGCAGCGCCTTCGCGCGGTCGACACGACACGGGGGACGGTCGCTCTTGCGCTGTCCGCCGGCCTGGTCGAGCTGGCGACCATGGCGCCCTACCTCGGGGCGGTGGGGGTGCTCAGCACGGCCCCGGCCTCGTCGGCGGGCCGAGGCGCGGCTCTCGTTGGCTACGTCGTCGTCATGTGCCTTCCGGGGGCGGCGCTGCTCGCGCTCCGCGTGCGGGTCGGGCGGCGCGCCGAGGCGACCCTCGAGCGCCTCGGATCCTGGCTGGGCACCCAGGCGTCGGCCGCGATGCCGTGGCTGCTCGGCGTCCTCGGCTGGTTCATCGGCGGAAGCGCGGCAAACCGCCTCTTCTTCTGAGTCGAGCCAGTGCTCGGCGCTACCGCACCACGTCGTAGACGAGCTTCTGGAGGCCGTTGGCGTGCGACGCGCCGTTAGGCGGCGATCGCCTTGCCGAGGCTGCGGAGGCAGAGGTCGAGCGCCTCGTGCCGGGGGAGGTCCTGCTCGCGGGCGTAGTTCCAGGCGGCGTAGAGCAGCGCCCAGAGCAGCTGCTCGATCCAGCCGGCCGTGAGGTCGGCGCCGATCGTCCCATCGGTGCGACCACGCGCGACGGCCGCGGCGAGCGCGCCTTCGGGGACGGTCTGGTGCCGCGCCCACTCCTCGTCGGGGATCACGACGGTCTCGTTGAAGAGGACGGTGAGCACGCTGCCCAGCTCGAAGTACTCGCGGCAGAGCCGAGCCAGCGCGTCGGGGACCGGGCCGCGCTCGAGCCGGGCGCGCTCGGTGGCGGCGATCACCTGCCTGACGGTCTCGTCGGCGACGGCCGCGATCAGGTCGGACCGCTCGGCGAAGTACCGGTGGACGGTGGTCCGGCTGACCTGGGCGGCGGTCGCGATGCCCGCGAGCGAGGCGCCAGGGTCCTGCGCGAGGGTGTCGAGCGCCGAGCTCACGATCTCTCGGCGGGTGCGGGAGCGGGCCGCTGTCTCGGTCTCGGTCATGGGGTCGTTGTATGTTACCGCGAATCCAGATATTGGGACAGTGGTGTTACATTTCGTGGCATGACCGATCCGAAGAAGGTCAGCTCGACTCCGGTTGGCTCCGTCGACGCCGCGGCCAGCGGGCGCTTCCCGCGGCTCGCGATCCTGTGGGGCTTCGCCCGGCCGCACCGCCGTTCGCTGGCCCTCGGCCTGGCGCTGGCGATGGCCGCCTCGGCCGCCGGGCTGGCCAGCCCGATGATCACCAAGTGGATCCTCGACGCGCTCGGGCGCTCCGAGTCGCTGCTCGCGCCGATCCTCGTCCTCAGCGCCCTCACGCTCGGGGGCGCGGTGATCTGGTTCTGGCAATGGACGTTGCTCGGCAGCGTCGGGGAGCGGATCGTGCTCGGCGCGCGCCGTTCGATGGTCGGCCGCTACCTGCGGACCCACGTCGCCTCGATCACCGCCCGGCCGCCCGGCGAGCTCGTCACCCGGGTCACCTCGGACACCGTGCTCCTGCGCGAGGCCGCGTCCTCCAGCCTGATCGGCCTCGTCAACGGCGCGGTGATGCTCGTGGGCAGCCTGATCCTGATGGGCGTCCTCGACCTGGTGCTGTTGGGCACGACGTTCGCGGCGCTGGCGATCGTCACGGTGCTCTTCCTGACCCTGATGCCGGGGATCGCCCGGGCCCAGGAGCAGGCCCAGGAGCACGTCGGCCGGCTCGGCGGCACGCTCGAGGGGACGATCCGGGCGATTCGGACCGTCAAGGCGAGCCGGGCGGAGGCGCGGATCGCCGCCCGGATCATGGCCGACGCCGACGCGTCCGCCGACTACGGCATCCGGGCCGTCCGGCGCGAGGCGTTGGCCTGGTCGATCGCCTTCACCGGACTCCAGGCCGCGATCATCGTGATCCTCGGCCTCGGCGCCTGGCGGGTCAGCGAGGGGGCGATGGAGGTCTCGAGCCTGATCGCGTTCCTGCTCTACGCGTTCGGCCTGATGGGCCCGATCATGGAGCTGACCCAGAACATGACCGCCCTCCAGTCGGGCTTCGCGGCGGCGGAGCGGATCCGCGACACCGAGCGGCTGGAGCTGGAGGAGGGCGCCGTCGCGCCGGCGCGGAACGAGGCCGGGAGCGACGTCGACGCCGACGCGATCCTCGAGCTGCGCGGCGTGACCGCGGCCTACGCCCCCGACGCCGCCCCGGCGGTCGCGGGCGTCGACCTGCGGATCCCCCGCCGCGGGCACGTGGCGGTGGTCGGACCGTCGGGCGCGGGCAAGACGACGCTGATGTCGCTGATCCTGCGGTTCCTGGAGTCGGAGGCGGGGGAGCTGCGCCTCGACGGCCGGCCCTACGCCGAGCTGACCCGCGACGAGGTCCGGCGCCGGATCGCCTACGTCGAGCAGGAGTCGCCGGTCGTGCCCGGCACGATCCGGGAGAACCTGACCTTCACCCACCCCGACGCCAGCGACGAGGAGCTGCGGCGGGTGCTGGAGGAGGTCCAGCTCGCCGGCATGGTCGACGAGCTGCCGGACGGCCTCGACACGCCGCTCTCGGCCAGCTCGGTCTCGGGCGGACAGCGCCAGCGGATCGCGCTCGCCCGGGCGATCCTGCGCGCGCCCGAGCTGCTGCTGCTCGACGAGGCGACGGCGCAGGTCGACGCACTGACCGAGTCGGCGATCCACCGCTGCATCCGCAGCCGGGCCGGGCAGGGGGCGGTGCTGACGATCGCGCACCGGCTCTCGACCGTCGTCGACGCCGACGCGATCGTGGTCCTCGAGGGCGGCCGGGTGCGGGCGCGAGGGACCCACGACGAGCTGCTCGCGACCGACGACCTCTACCGCGACCTGATCGAGGCGCTCCGGATCGCGGCGGCGGTGCCGGCGGGCGAGAGCACCGTCGACGAGGGATTGGCGGCGTCGGTCGACGGCTGACGCCGCGTCGGCCGGCGCCGTCCGGGATGTGGCCGGCCACGGCGATCCGCCGCTGGCCGCCGCCCCGGGGTCGGCCGCTGCCGCCCATCGCCGGAGGGGCTCGGCGGCGCGCGGGAATCCGCCGACGCGAACTCGTCGTTAGGGTGCCCTTCATGCGTTTGCCCGCCCTTCTCCTCGCCGCCGTCGCGTCGCTCG
This sequence comes from Patulibacter ginsengiterrae, assembly GCF_056269115.1. Lineage (NCBI taxonomy): Bacteria > Bacillati > Actinomycetota > Thermoleophilia > Solirubrobacterales > Patulibacteraceae > Patulibacter > Patulibacter ginsengiterrae. The sequence goes on along the minus strand of NZ_JBWDOG010000004.1, from coordinate 163,223 downwards.
CGCTCGCGGCCTGCGGATCCGACGACTCCCCCTCGACCACCTCGACCACGGCCTCCGCCGATTCCGGGGCCTTCCCCGTGACGATCGAGCACGAGTTCGGGAAGGTGACGATCCCGAGCGCGCCCGAGCGGGTCGCGACCGTCGGCTTCAACGAGCAGGACTTCGCGCTGGCGCTCGGGGTCAAGCCGGTCGCCGTGCGGGAGTTCATCGGGTCGTTCCCGTACAAGACCCGTCCCTGGGCGCCGGGAGCGAACAGCGACCCGGTCCCGACGCTCGTCGGCGGCGAGGAGATCGCCTACGAGCGCCTGGCCGGCGCGCGGCCGGACCTGATCCTCGGGATCTACTCGTTCGTCGACGAGAGCGGCTACGAGAAGCTCGAGAAGATCGCCCCGACGGTCGTGCCGGCCGGCAACGCGCCGGCCGGCGGGACCCCGTGGGGCCTCCAGCTGCTGCAGACGGGCCGGGCGCTCGGACGCGAGGCCCAGGCGAAGCAGATCCTCGCCGACGTCAACGGGCAGTTCGACGCGGCCAGGCAGCGGCACCCGGAGTTCAACGGCAAGACCCTGACCGTCGCGTTCGAGGGCGGCGGCAACCTCTTCAACCTGGCCGAGAGCGACCTGCGCCAGCAGTTCTTCTCCGACCTCGGGTTCAACACGCCGAAGGGCGCGGGGATCGAGAACATCAGCCGCGAGCGGCTCGACGTGCTCGACCAGGACGTGCTCGTGCTGATCTCCGACGACCCCCAGCGGCTGCTGAAGGACCCGCTCTACGCGAAGCTCGATGCGGTCAAGGAGGGGCGCGTGATCCCCGTCACGTCCTCCGACGCGTTCGCCGGCGCCCTCGGCTTCAACAGCCCGCTGAGCCGCCCCTACCTGCTGAAGCAGGCCGAGCCGCGGCTCGCGGCGGCGGTCGACGGGGACCCCGCGACGAAGGTCGCTCCGACGGAGTAGGGCGGGGGAGAGACGGGCGCGACCGTGCTCCCCGCCCGCGTCGTCGGCCTCCGGAACGCAGGAGCCCCCGCTCGCGCAGGGGCTCCGTTCCGGTCGTGCCGGCCCCGGTCCGCCCTTCGGCGTGATCCGGGGCGGCGCGGCTAGGCGGCCCGGCGGGGCGTGATCCGGACGATCCGCGAGCGCTTCGTCGTGGTGCCGCCGGCGCGGACGGTCACGTCGACGCGGTAGCGCCCGGCCCGCACGCTGGGCGGGACGGCGATCCGGACCGTGCCCGCCCGGCTGAGCTTGCGCGAGAAGCTCCGGGTCGAGCGCGTGGCGCACTTCTTGCCCGCGGTGCAGCGGCGCAGGGCCACCCGGACCGTCCCGCCACCGGTGACGCGGACCCGGATCGCCCGGTCGCGCAGCGTGACGCTGGTGGCGCGGACCGTCTTCGCCTTCGCCGCCGGGAGCTTCCGGCTCGGCAGCGTCGGACCGGGCAGCGGCGCCGGGGCGAGCACCGAGGGATCCTGCGGCTTCGGGGACTCCGGCTCCGGGCCGACCGGCGGCGCAGGGTCGACCGGCGGCGCGACGTACGTCCGCGCGGTCAGCCACTGGTCGCTGGCCAGCGGCCGGTCGACGATCCGGGTCTCGCCGATGCAGCCGAGCCAGCCGTCGGCGGTCTTGCCCTCCCACGTCGCCGAGCCGATCCGCCACGGCTTGCCCGCCGACGCGAGCCCGACGCTGCCGATCGCGTTGCGCAGGACCGGTGCCCCGTCGACGTACAGCGTCGTCGTCTTCGTCTTCGGGTCGTTGACCGTGGCCACGTGCAGCCAGCGTCCGGTCATGATCTCGCCCGACCAGTTGCTCGACTCCCGCGGCGGGTCGATCGAAGCCGCGTTCCACTGGACCTCGCGCAGGTTCGAGATCGCGAAGGTGAAGACCGGCTCGTCCGGATCGCCCGGGTTCAGCCCGGCGACGTCGCCGCGGCGGCCGTCGCGGGTGAGCGCGCCCATCCAGGCGTTGCCGCCCGGCGTCCAGCTGTCGTCGATCTTCACGAACGACTCGATCGTGTAGCCGTTGGGGAAGGTCTGGGCGTTGACCGGTGCGCCGGCCGCGGTCCGGAGGTAGCTGATCCGCGCCGGGCTCTTCTTCGTGTTGTCGAAGCAGATGCTGCCGGGGTCGGAGGAGAGGAACGCGTGGTCGTCGCTGCGGCGCACGTCCTCGACCTGGGCGCCGTTGGCCCCGTCTGCGTCGAGCGCGACGCGGGTCATGTCGTTGCCCGCGGCGATGTCGCGGACCGTCTCGCCGGGACGGACCGGGCCGCTCCCGGCCCCGAACCGCCAGTGCGCGCGGGTGCCCGCGACCTTCGGGTAGTCGTCGGCGTCGTGGGCCGGGGCCGAGCTCTCCTCGCCCGACTCCTCGTAGCCGTCGCGGACGATCGCCTTCGCGCGGTCGAGCAGCGACCCGTGCGACGGCGCGGCCGGCGTGACCGGCGGTGCGAAGCGGGAGAAGCGCTCGTTCCAGGCGATCGGCAGGCGCAGGTTCTCGTGCGTGCCGGGACGGACGGCGAGGTCGTAGCGGGGGATCAGCGTGTCCTTCGGCTTCAACCGGACCCACGGAGAGACGACGGTCGACTCGAGGCGATCGTGCGTGAAGTCGAACTCGAGCAGCCCGAGGTAGCCGTTGCCGCCCTGGTACGCCATCTGGTAGTCGAGCAGGATCTGGTCGACGCTGTGGCCGAAGTCGTTGGTCTTCCGCAGGTGCGTCGCTCCGTGGAAGTGCCCGTTGAGCGTCAGGAAGATCTGGTCGTTGTCGCGGATCAGGTCGTTCCAGATCCGCTTGCCGTAGTCGGTCTCCTCGGCGGAGACCCCGTCACCGGCGACGCCGATGAACTCGTGGCCGGTCAGGACCACCGGCAGCGTCGGATGGTCGGCGATGACCTGCCGGGCCCACTGGACCGCCTGGTCGGAGGCGGCCCACGAGAGCGCGAGCACGAGGAACGTCCGTCCCTCGGCGGTGAAGGTGTGCCACTCGTTGTAGCCGCTGGCGTCGCGGCCGCCGAAGCTCGCCTGCGCGGCGGCGCGCGAGGTCGGGAACCAGGTCGTGTAGTTCGGGCCGACGTCGTGGTTGCCGGCGAGGATCGAGTACGGCAGCTTCGCGGCCTCGAGCCGCTTCATCGCCGCATCGGCGACCTTCCACTCGTCGACCTTGCTGGTGCGGTCGACGATGTCGCCGAGATGGGTCACGAACGGCATCTTCAGCGTCTTCTGGTTCGCGGCCAGCCACGTGGTCTGCGTGTCGAACGGCTCGCTGCCGTAGCGCTGGGCGAAGAGGTTCTCGTACTCCGCGGTCGCGTAGCGGGAGTAGAACTGGGTGTCGGGGAGGACCGGGAGCAGGAAGCTCGACCGGTCGGCCGGCGGGTCGGCGGCGGTGGCGGTGGCGGCGCCCGGGGCGAAGAGCAGGACGCAGGCGAGGACGAGGAGCGCGATCAGCCGTCTCGGCGAGGCGCGGAACAGAGGGGGAATCATCGTCTGGGTCACGCTAGGTCCGGGCGGTGGCCGCGCTGTGACCCCGGCGTGACGTTGTGGGGAAGGTCGTGGGAACGAGCGTCAATGCGGACAGGTGTCGGCCGCATTGCGCCATAGGTTCCCAGCATGCCTTCCATCACCCGCATCGACTTCGTCCCCATCCCGACCCAGGACAACGACCGCGCGAGGGCGTTCTACCGCGACACGCTCGGCCTCGAGGAGTCCCCGCACACCGTCGGCAAGCCGTTCTCGGAGTTCGACCTCGGCGGCACGACGCTGAGCATCTGGGACCCCGTCTCCGTCGGTCGCGAGTTCCAGGCCAACACCAACGCGGTCGCGCTGCACACCGACGACGTCGCCGGTATGCGCGCGCAGCTAGAGGGCAAGGGCGTGACGTTCTTCGGCCCGATCACCGACACCGGCGTCTGCCACATGGCCTTCTTCGTCGACCCCGACGGCAACCCGCTGATGCTGCACGGCCGCCACGTCCCGCGCGGCTGAGTCGCTCCGCTCGCGGAGGAGGGTTGCCCCCAGGCGCTCCCGGCGTCAGGCCGGTCGCGGCGGGTCCCGCGGGGGCTCGCCCAGCGGGCCGTAGCGGCGGCGGGCCGGATCCTCGACCTCGCCGGCGGTGCGCCGGCGCTCGAAGGTCCGGCGCCAGCTGCCACCGAGCGAGGGGACGGCGAGCAGGGCGTCGATCGCCGGCCCGTCCCGCTTGTCGCGGTGCATGACCCGGTTGGCCTCGGCCACGGTCGCGTGGGGGTGTGGACGGTCGATCAGGCAGATCTCGGCGCCCGCGCTGACCTGGCCGGCCTCGAGCACGCGGAGGTAGAAGCCGGTCCGGCCGCTCCGCTCCATCGCCAGCACGATCTCCGTGGTGCCGTGGCGGGCACCCAGGCGGTAGCAGGGGTTGCGCGGCAGGCTGACCTCGCAGACGGAGGTCCCGACGAGCAGCCGGTCGCCGAGGCAGACGTCCTCCTCGCGGAGTCCGCAGACGGTCAGGTTCTCGCCGAACGCCGGCCGCTCCAGGGCCCGTTCGAGGAGCGCCTCGTAGTCGGCGTAGTGCTCGGTTGGGAAGACGCAGACGGCCTTGTCGGGACCGCCGTGCTTGAGGCGGTCGCCCTGCTCGTCACCGCGGAGCCCCTCCGCGGTGGCCTCGATCGGGCCCACGACCTCGCGCTTGCGGAAGGCGCTGCGGATCGTGCGGTCGCGGTAGGGCAGGTTGCCGACCGTGCCGACGTGGACGGCGAGCACCCGCGCGTCGGCGAGCGGTCGGGTGGCGACGGTCACGGGGCCTCCATGGCCACAAGATAGGCGCGGGGTCGGAGGGCGGCCCTCGTGGGGCGCGTCGGGCCCGTGGCGGCTCGGCGCGGGCCTCGTCAGCGGACTGCCGGCCAGCCGTTCACGACGGCGATCGCGACACGAACGCACGTTCGCTTGCATGGCGTCCGGGCCGGGGCGAAGGATGGAGCGCACCATGAGCACCATCGCCCAACCGCTCCACCTGCACCGTCGGCGCCCCCGCGGGTCGGCGCGCCTGCTCGCCGTCGCGCTCCTGCCGGGCGCCGCGTCGTCGGCCGACGCCGTCCCGGCGATCCCGGCCGCCGACGCCCAGGCCCGGCTCGTCGGGCTCGGGCTGCTGCCCGCGGCCGCCGCGACCGGCGCCTGGAACCCGCCGACCGCCGACGCGGTCCGCCGCTACCAGGCCGCGTGCGGGCTGGAGCCCAGCGGGGTCGCCGGCTCGCTCACCGCCCAGCGGCTGCTCGCCGCCTGACGTGCGCCCGGGGGCATGCCCCCGGGCGCGGTCGCGCAGGGAGCCCGTTCCTACCCCACGAGGTTCGGCGTCCACCCCAGCGCGGGGGCGATGTCGCGGGCGATGGTCTCCAGCATCCGCGCGTTGTACTCCACGCCGAGCTGGTTGGGGACGGTCAGCAGCAGCGTGTCGGCGGCGCGGACGGCGACGTCGCGGCGCAGCTCCTCCGCGATCGCGTCGGGCTCGCCGGAGTAGGTCTTGCCGAAGCGGGAGAGTGCGCCGTCGAGCACGCCGACCTGGTCGCTGCCACCGCTGCGTCCGAAGTAGCGACGGTCCTCGTCGGTGGTGATCGGCAGCACGCTGCGGCTGACCGAGACGCGCGGCGTGCGCTCCCAGCCGGCCTCGCCCCAGGCCTCGCGGAAGAGCAGGATCTGCTCGAGCTGGAGCTGGTCGAACGGCACGCCCGTGTCCTCCAGCAGGAGGGTCGAGCTCATCAGGTTCATGCCCTGCCGGGCGGCCCAGACGGCGGTGTCGCGGCTGCCCGAGCCCCACCAGATCCGGTCGGCGAGGCCGGGCGCCTGCGGTTGGATCGCGAGCCGCATCCCGGTGCCGGCCATCTCGGGGTTGGAGTCGACGACGCCCGCGCCGGCGATCGCGGCGCGGAAGCGGTCGGTGTGCTCGCGGGCGAGGTCGGCGTCGCTCTGGCCGGCGGCGGGAACGTGGTCGAACGCCTCGGCGCCGCGCAGGGCCGGCTCCGGCGACCCGCGGCTGATGCCGAGCTGGAGCCGCTGGTCGGCCAGCAGGTCGGTCGTCGCCGCGGCCTCGGCCATGTACAGCGGGTTCTCGTACCGCATGTCGATGATCCCGGTGCCGAGCTCGATCCGGCTGGTGCGGGCGGCCATCGCGGCCAGCAGCGGGAACGGCGAGGAGATCTGCCGGGCGAAGTGGTGGACGCGCACGTACGCCCCGTCGATCCCCAGCGCCTCGGCGGCGACGGCCAGCTCGACCGACTGCTTCAGCGCGTCGCCGGCGGTCGGCGTCATCGAGCCCGGGCTGCGCCCCCAGTGGCCGAAGGAGAGGAAGCCGATGCGGTCCATGGAGCGATCCTAGCACCCGAAGTGGACCGTGGTCCGCTTCGGGCTGGGGCGATCTGCCGGCTCAGGTGGCGCTGGGCCTCTGGCGCGCGAACGGGGCCATGCCGGCGAGCTTGCCGCCGTCGATCGGGACGACGGTGCCGGTGACGAAGGACGCGGCGTCGCTGCTGAGCCAGGCGACGACGGCGGCGACCTCGTCGGGGCGGCCGACCCGTCGCATCGGCATCGCCTGCGCTGCTCCCTGTTGCGCGGCCTCGCCGGCGCGCTCGAGCTGCTCGGTGAGGATCGGGCCGGGTGCGACGGCGTTGACGCGGATGCCCCGGGCGGCGTACTCGAGCGCGGCGACCTTGGTGAGGCCGACGATGCCGTGCTTGCTCGACACGTAGCCGGCGAGGCCGCCGACGGCCTCGAGTCCGGCGGTCGAGGTCATGTTCACGATCGCGCCCGCGCCGTGCTCGAGCATCGCGGCGATCTCGTACTTGAGGCAGAGGAACGTCCCGCGGAGGTTGATCGCGATCGCGCTGTCGAAGTCCTCCACGGCGACGTCGGTCAGCGGGGTCGGCGGGTGCCCGCCGCCGGCGGCGTTGTTGATCGCGATGTCCAGGCGGCCGAGCTCCGCGACGGTGCGGGCGACCATCCGTTCGACCGCGGCCGGATCGCCGACGTCGGTCGGGACGGCCAGGGCGGTGCCGCCGGCGGCGTTGATCTCGGCGGCGAGTCGCTCGAGGGCCGACGCGTCGCGGGCGGCGAGCGCGACGGCCGCGCCGGCGTCGGCGAGGGTGCGGGCAGTGGCGGCGCCGATGCCCCGGCTGGCGCCGGTGACGATCGCGACGCGGCCAGTCAGTGAGGTGCTCATAGATCGAGCCTAGCAGTAATGATTACAACCTGTATCGATTACACCGAACGGTATCCTCGGGCGGTGACCGACCCGGCCGATTCCCACGACCAGCGGCCCGCCCGGATCGGCGGAGTGGCGTTCCTCCTCGCCCAGCTCGGCGCCCATGCGGCGGCGGCCTTCGCCGAGCGACTGAAGCCGCTCGACCTCACCCCGCCGCAGGCGGGGGTGCTGCGCCGCCTCGCGCAGACGCCGGGGGAGAGTCAGCGTGCGGTCGCCGACGCGCTCGGCATGCACGCCCCGCGGCTGGTCGCCCTGATCGACGACCTCGAGGGTCGCGGGCTCGTCGAACGTCAGCGCGATCCGGCGGACCGGCGCAACTACGCGCTCTCGCTGACCGCGGCGGGCCGCGAGCTGCTGGCTCGGCTCGCCGCGGTCGCCGCCGAGCACGAGCGGGCGTTCACGGCCGGGATCGACGCCGGCGAGCGCGAACGGCTCGTGGCGCTGCTGGGGCAGCTCGCCGACGAGCAGGGCCTGGCCCCCGGCGTGCACCCTGGATTTCGCCGCCTGCGCCGGTGAGTCGATTCGGGTCGTGGCCTGACGGGCGTCGCCTCGACGCCGGGATCGTTCGCGGCCCGGTTTGCTTATGTCATCATAATAGTTATGAAGTGGCAAGGAAATCTCCAGGGCCGACCGCCGAGCGGGCCCGCGGCCAGCGCGGAGCAGCTCGGCGGGAGACGCAAGACCGGCGTCCTGCTGATCTGCTGCCTGAGCCTGTTCATCGTCGGGCTCGACATCACCGCGGTGAACGTGGCGTTGCCCTCGATCGAGGCGGATCTCGACGCCAGCCTCTCCGGGCTGCAATGGACGGTCGGCGGCTACACCGTCGTGATGGCGAGCCTGCTGATGCTGGCGGGGTCGACCGCGGACCGCTTCGGCCGGAAGCGCACCTTCGTCACAGGCCTCGCCGTGTTCTCGCTGGCGTCGCTGTTGTGCAGCCTGGCGCCGAGCGTCGAGGTCCTGGTGCTGGCGCGGGTCCTCCAGGCGGTCGGCGGCTCGATGATGAACCCGGTCGCGATGGCGATCATCACCAACACCTTCACCGAGCCGCGCGAGCGCGCCCAGGCGGTCGGCGTGTGGGGAGCCGTGTTCGGCGTCTCGATGGCGCTCGGCCCGATCGTCGGGGGCACGCTCGTGTCCGCGATCGGCTGGCGGGCGATCTTCCTGATCAACCTCCCGATCGGGCTGGCCACGATCCTCCTGACCCTCCGCTTCGTCCCCGAGTCCCGAGCGCCACGGCCGCGCCGGTTCGATCCGGTCGGTCAGCTGCTGGTGATCGTGCTGCTGGCCACGCTCACGTTCGGCATCATCGAAGCGCCGAGCCGCGGATGGCTCTCGCCGGTGATCGTCGGCGCCTTCGCGGCCTCCGCCGCGGCGCTCCTGGCGCTCCTCCGCTACGAGCCCCGCCGCGACGAGCCGCTCGTCGACCTGCGGTTCTTCCGGTCGATCCCCTTCACGTCCTCGATCGCGATCGCCGTGGCCGGCTTCGCGGCGTTCGGCGGGTTCCTCTTCCTCAACACGCTCTACCTCCAGGAGGTCCGCGGCCTCTCGCCGATGCGCGCGGGGCTGGCGACCGTGCCGATGGCGGCGATGACGGTGCTGGCGTCGCCCCTGTCGGGGCGGATCGTCGGTCGTCGCGGTCCCCGGCTGCCGCTCGTGGCGTCCGGCGTCTGCATCGCGATCGCCTGCGCGATGCTGACCACGACCGACGCGGAGACCCCGTTCGCGTGGCTGATCGCGGCGTACGCGATCTTCGGGATCGGCTTCGGGGCCATCAACGCCCCGATCACCAACGCGGCCGTGTCCGGGATGCCCCGTGCGCAGGCGGGCGTCGCCTCGGCGATCGCCACCACCTCCCGGCAGTTCGGTCAGACGCTCGGCGTCGCCGTCGTCGGGGCGATCGTGACCTCCCACCTCGGGGCGTCGGTCCGGGCCGACCTGCCGTCGGCCAGCCACCCGGGGTGGTGGACCCTCGCCGCGGCCGGGGCGATCGTGATCGTCCTCGGACTGACGGCCACCACCCGCCGAGCCCAGGCGTCGGCCCGGCGGACCGCGGCGGCGCTCAATCCGGAAGCACTGCCCGCGTAGACTCGGGCCGGTATGAGCGGATCCGCCTCGGAGGACGTTGCGCGCGAGGTCTGGCTGCTCGTCAGCGATCTCGTGCTCGACCACGGGAGGAAGCGCGAGGTCGCGGAGGAGCTCGGGATCAGCTTCGGCCGCTCCCGGGCCCTGCGGCGGCTCGCGCGCCAGCCGATGGCGATGGGCGAGCTCGCCGCGGCGCTGGGAATCGACCCCCCGAACGCGACCGTGCTCGTCGACGACCTCGAATCCCTGGAGCTCGTGCGCCGGCGGCCGCACCCCACCGACCGGCGCGCCAAGCTCGTCGAGGTGACACGCAAGGGCGAGCAGATGGCGCGGCGCGCCGACGCGATCCTCAGCACCCCGCCGCCGGGGCTCAGCGCGCTCGACGCCGCGGACCTCGACACGCTCCGACGGATCCTCGAGAGCGTCGGGCAGCCACGCTGAGGTCGCCGGTGTCGCTTGCGTGCTCCTCCGCGATCGCGCACCGGGTTCGCCGACCGGATTCACTGGGGCTCTCCTGCCCACTGATACCGTGCGCTGCGCCGTCTACGAGGAGTCTTATGGGGCACGAATCCGGGATGTCGACGAGCGACCGTTGGTCTTGGCGACCAGAGGTGCAGCGCATACCGAGGAGGGCGCAGGGACGCGTTGTCCGTGTCGTCGGCATCGCCGCTCTCGGCGGCTTCGGTCTGCTCGCCGGGTTGGCGACGCCGGCCCAGGCGGCGACCACCAGCCTGTACGCCGCACCTTCGAACACCGGCATCGCCGACTGCAGCTCGCCGGCTGACGCCTGCGCGATCGCGACCGCGGTGACGAACGCGAACGCGGCGCCGGTCACCGACAGCGTGCGGATCAGGCTCGCGCGAGGCAACTACCTGCTGCCTGCGCCGAGCCCGACGGCCCTCAGCATCACGTTTGCCGGCCCGAGCCTCACGCTCGAAGCCGAGAGCGGCACCCCGACCCTCAACGGGAAGAAGGCCGTGAGGTTGCTGTCGGTCGGCCCGGCGTCGAACGTGACGATCGACGGGCTCGAGCTCGAGTTCGGATCGACCGCCGGGCTCGGGGGCGCGATCGAGAACGGTGGCACGCTCACCGTCAAGAACTCGACGTTCTCGAGCAACACCGCGGGAAACGGCGGGGCGATCGCGAACCTCTACGGTGCCACGCTCGCCGTCGAGGATTCGACGTTCTCGCACAACACCGCCACCGGTGTCGGTGGCGGCGCGATCATCAGCAGCGGGCCCGCCACGATCCTGCGCTCGGCGCTCTACAACAACGATGCGCCGATCAACGGCGGCGGGATCAACGTGCAGCCGACCGGGACGGTGACGGTCAGCAGCTCGACGATCGCGGGCAACACCTCCGGAGCCCTGGGCGGGGGGTTCGCGAACCTCGGGACCCTCACCGTTCAGGCCTCGACGATCGCGAGCAACACCGGCAGTAGCGGTGCGGCGCTCGCCACCGGAAACGCGAACGTGACGTTTGCGGCCAGCATCATCGCCGCGCAGTCCTCCGGTGACGCGTGCAATCCGGTCGACGCGGCGATCGTCGACGGCGGCTACAACCTCGACCGCGACGGGACCTGCGTCTCGTCCAGCTCGCCGGGGACCGGGAGTCACAGCGGAACGACCGCCTACGGAGCGTCCACCTACGGCGCGGCGCTCGACGCGTATCTCGCCCATGGGCTCGCCAACAACGGCGGGCCGAGCAGGACGCTCGCGCTGCTGAACAGCTCGAACCCGCTGACGACCCTGGCGAACCCGGCCTTCGCCGTCGTGCCGCCGGACTTCGACCTGCCCGTGGCCGTCGGCGGCGTGTCCGCGGCCTGCTCGATCTCCGACCAGCGCGGCCTGGTGCCCGCGGCGGGGGGCAACTGCGGCATCGGCGCCTACCTGTTGCAGGCGACGAAGACCGCACTCGTCACGTCGGCGGAAGCGGTCGGGCAGCACGCATCGGTGACCTACACGGCGACGGTGTCGCCCGCCCCGGACGGGGGGACGGTGGCGTTCGACGACGGAGCCGGCAGCCCGGCCACCGCCCAGTGCGCGGCCCAGCGTCTCTCGAACGGCACGGCGACCTGCACGGTCGCGTACGCGAGCACGGGGGCCTATCCGGTCACCGCGACCTACTCCGGTGACGGCGCGGCGAACACCTACGCGGGATCCGTGAGCACGAGCCAGAACGTGGCCGTCGTCGCGCCCGTCGCGCCGGCCGGGCCCGTCGTTGCCCCGCCTGTCGCACCCGCGCCTCCGTCGATCGTGACGCTCTCGAAGCTGACCGCGACGCACTGCCTGGGTGCCGTGAAGGGCGCCCGGAGGAACGTCACCGTCGGCTACACCGTCAGCGCGCCGTCGCGCGTCACGTTCACGTTGCAACAGCGGCGGGGCCAGCAGTCGAGCAGCACCCGGAAGACGTGCCCGAGAGCGGTGCCGGCTGGTGGCGACTACGTGAGCGTGCGCGGTGCGGGTGCTCCCGCGGCCCGGGCCGCCGCGCCAACGGCGGCGGCCAAGGGACGCGTGCTCGCCACCACCGTCTCGGTCGGGGCGGGGGCCCGCACGTTCAGCCTGAAGCAGCTGATCGGCTCCGCGACCCTCGAGCCGGGGCGCTACCGGGTCCTCGTGCAGGCGGTCAGCACCACGGGTGCGAAGGCCCAGAAGCCCGCGTACTTCTGGGTGCTCCAGCCCAGGAAGCCGTCGGTGCGGTAGGGCCCGGGGCGCCGGGCGGACGCGGGCCGTCGTGCGCCCGCGTCCGGCTCAGGACTCGAGGAAGACCGCCATCGCCCGCAGCTGATCGTGACGCGGACCGTGGGCGATGGTGTTCGCCTCCGGGCCGCCGATCACCGCGACCTCCCGCCGCTTGACGTCGTAGGGGCGCCACTTCGGAAGCCGGCCCCCGCTCGGGTCGCCGGTGTGCGCGAACCGGGTCCACGCCCGCATCAGGTTCCGCGACGCCGCGGCGACCTGCGGACCGCTTCCCAGGCGCGCGCGCATGAAGCGGCTGCCGTAGGTGCCGAAGACGAACGGGACGTCGATCGCGTGCGGCGTTCCGAATCCGGGCGCGGCCAGGGGCTCCGCGAACTCGTAGACGTAGGCGGACGCGCGACTGTCGCGGGTGTGGCGCGCCGCCCAGTCGAGCGACTGCGCGCGGCGGACCACGTCGGTGCTGACCTCCATCATGAGCTCGGGCGCCACGCTGCTCTGGCGCCGAGCATCCATCGCCGACCGGTAGATGTCGCGGACCGCCGCGGGCTCGGGAACCGGCACGCCGGGCGGGTAGTTCGCGGCGAGGGCGGCGGCGATCGCGGGCAGCAGCGCGGCCTCGTCCGCCGGGGCGACGGACGTGTTGATCTGGGGGCCGGACGGGTCGAACAGCTTGTAGTCCCAGTAGGACTCGTTGCGGGTGGTGCCGATCAGCAGCGGCATCGACCGCGACGGAGTCCCGAACTGCGGTCCCAGCACGGTCTTGCCGTCGACGATCAGCCCGAGCCGCGCGTCTCCGGTCGCGGCACGGTCTCCGGCCAGGGCCAGCTCGGCGGCGTGGAGCGTGGTCGCCGGCACCTGGCGCAGGCCGGCGACGCTCACGCCCAGGCGGCGGGCCAGCAGCTCCGTGTAGCGCGCGGCCTGCTCCGGAGACTGCGCGAAGCTGAGGTGGCCGCTCGACGCGATCGCCTTGTCGACCAGGTGACGGGAGCTCGGCTGGATCGAGATGTCGCGCGCCGCGATCGCGCCCCACGACTCGCCCGAGATCGTGACGTTGCCGGGGTCGCCGCCGAACGCCGCGATGTTGCGCTTGATCCACTCGAGCGAGGCCTGCAGGTCCTGCCAGCTCCAGTTGCCGGTCAGTCCCGTGCGCGGGTCCTTCCAGGTGGGGTGCGAGAGCATGCCCAGCGCCCCGAGGCGGTAGTTCATGGTGACCACGACCACGTCGCCGTCGCGAGCCATGCGCGCGCCGTCGACGCCGCGGACCGTGCCGCTGCCGAAGCGACCGGCCCCGCCGTGGACGAAGGCGATCACCGGTCGCCGGCCGCGCGTGCCCGGCGTCCACACGTTCAGGGTCAGGCAGTCCTCGCTCGTCGACACCAGCGACCCGGGGTCGTAGATCCACGACACCGGTGCGGGGATCATCTGCGGCGCCGCCGGTCCTGGGTGCAGCGCGTCGCGCACGCCGCGCCACCCGAGCGGCCGCTCCGGCGAGCGGAAGCGACGCTTGCCGACGGGCGGCGCCGCGTACGGGACGCCGAGGAAGGCGAGGCCGTCCTCGGTTCGCCGTCCGGCGAGCCGGCCCTGCTCGGTCCGCACCTCCGCGGAGGGACGTCTGGTTCGTGCGGACGCCGGGGTCGACGTCGCGAGGACGCCGGCGGCGACGCCGGCGGCTGCTCCGCCGAGCACGGCACGCCGCGTCAGCGGCGCCTCGTGGATCGGCGGTCCTTCGGTGGAACGGGTCACGAAAGCTCCCTCGTAGACGGGTGATGACCTGGCTGGGCCGGCCGGCCGACGTTCGGTCGGCCGGCCGGCACCAGAGAACTGCTCGCTGTCCGACCGTCGCGGCCGTGGCCGTCCCGGGGTCGGACGAGCCCGACGGCTCAGGCGGGGGTCGGGTTCCCCTGGACGCCCTCGGCGAAGTCGCTGCTCAGCGGCCCCGGGAAGTCCTCGTTCGCGATCGTCGGACCGGGCACCGAGTCGAACAGGCGCCCGACGACGCGCCCGCCCTCGATCACCGCGCCGCGGTCGTGGCCGGGCAGCATGAACCGTCCGGAGCCGAGCGTCTTGGTCATCGCGGCCTTCTCCTGGCGCTTCGAGTTGTGCGCCAGGCCGATCGGTGCGGGGTCCATGTACATGGTCTGCAGGTGCGGCTCGATCAGCTGGTGGTGGATCGACTGCAGCACGTCGCCGCAGATCACGGCCCGTCCGGCGTCGGTGTCGACCAGGACGTTCATCGAGCCCTCGGTGTGTCCGCCGGCCGCCTCGCACCACACGCCGGGGGCGACCTCGACCGGGCCCGTGATCTCGAGGTCCAGCAGGCGCAGCGCGTCCTGCGTGTGCAGGCGATCGACGAGATGCTTGATCGCGTCGGCGGGGTACATCGAGCCCATCATCGAGAGGCCCGAGACCGAGTGCTCCATCTCGCGGCGGTTGGCGACCACCGGCGTCGACATCGGGAACGCCTCGACCCGTCCCGAGTGGTCGATGTGGAGGTGGGTCAGGAGGACCATGCCGATGTCCTCCACCGTCAGGCCGTACTTGGCCAGCTGGGGCTCCAGGCCCTGCCCGTCGCGCCACCAGGACTCCATGCCCAGCTTCTCGGTCATGGTCTCGGGACTGCGGAACCCGGTGTCGACCACGATCGGCTTCTCGCCGCCCAGGATCAGGAAGCCGAACGTCGGGATCGTCGTCGGACGGCCCATCTCGTGCCCCAGCACGAGCGCGCCCGCGTCGAGCACGAAGTCGCCCAGATCGAGCACCTTCACTTCAAGTCCCATACTCACTCCTCGTTTCGGTGACTGTGCGATCGATCGTCGTCCGAGTCGGGGTCCTGCCGCAATACCACGTTCGGACGAGGCGGCCCCGTCGGAGGCGGGCTAGCGCAGCTCGTGGGCGTTCGCGACGATCGCGTTGACCAGGGCGTCGACGACCTCCCGCTGGGCGCTGCGGTCGGTGGCGGGATGGCGCCGGAGCACGAACTCGACCGGTTCCAGCGGCGGCAGCCCCGGGCGGCCCGCGAGGTCCTCGGTGCCCGGCGGCACCAGGCCGCGAACGAACGCGGTGACCCCCAGGCCGGCCGTGAGCGCCGCGGTGATGCCGCTGAGGCTCGTGCTCGTGCAGACCGCGCGCCACGGCCGGCGCGCGTCGGCCAGTGCCGCCAGGGCGAGCTCGCGGGTGACGCTCGGCGGAGGCAGGCACACCAGCGGAAGCGGCTCCGCGACCGGCAGCTCGATGCCGGGGGCGCCGATCCAGGTCAGCTGCTCGCGCCAGAGCCGTTGCCCGTCGGTGCCGCCGCCGCGACGCTTGGCGAGGACGACGTCCAGCTCGTGCCGCTCGAGCTGCTCGTGCAGCATGCCGCTGAGGGCGACGGTCAGCTGGAGGTCGATGAGCGGATGGCTCCGGCGGAACCGGCGCAGGATCTCCGGCAGCTCGGTGGCGACGAAGTCCTCCGAGGCGCCCAGACGCAGGCTGCCGCGTAGCTGGGAGGCCGCGAAGTAGTCGATCGCGGTCTCCTGCATCTCCAGCAGCGAGCTCGCGAAGCCCAGCATCGCCTCACCGTCGGCGGTCAGCGTGACGGAGTGCGTGTCGCGCACGAACAGCTGCCGGGCGACGGCCGCCTCCAGGCGCCGTACGCGCTGGCTGACCGTCGACTGCCGGACGGAGAGCGCCCGGGCCGCGGAGGTGAAGCTGCCGTGCCGGGCGACGGCGACGAACGAGCGCAGCTGCTCGGGATCGAGCATCGACATCACGTTCCGTGATGACAGTCGGTGGGGGCAGCGGCCTTCCGCATGACGCGTCGATGAGCGACCATCGTGGCGACTATTCCATAGATCCAAGGAAGAAGAAAATTGCGTCCGACACGCGAATCCGCTGAGCCCAGCCGGAACGAGCCGTCGTCCAGCCCCGTCGACGGGGCGCCCGAGGTGGTCCACCGGTTCGTCGACTGCCGCTTCGATCTCGCCGACGGCAGCTACGGACGGGCGGCCTATCAGCGCGGCCACGTCCCCGGCGCGTCGTTCCTGGACCTCGAGACGCAGCTCTCGGGGACGAAGACGGGGGACAACGGCCGCCACCCCCTGCCCACCGCCGAGGACTTCGCTCGCGACGCGTCGGCGGCGGGGATCGGCGACGGGATCACGGTCACCGCCTACGACGGCGGAGCCAACGCCGGGCCCGCGCGCCTGTGGTGGCTGCTGCGCCACTTCGGGCACCGCGACTGCGCGGTGCTCGACGGTGGGCTCGAGCGGTGGGCGGGCGACCTCCGGGAGGGCGACGAGCGGCCGCTCGCCGTGCCGTTCGAGCCGGCGCTGCGCCCGAACGACACGATCCAGGCGGACGAGGTCCTCTCGCGGATCGGAGATCCCGGCCTGGTGCTGATCGACGCGCGCGCCCCCGAGCGCTACCGCGGCGAGAACGAGCCGATCGATCCGGTCGCCGGGCACATCCCCGGCGCGATCAACGTGCCGTTCCTCGGCGACCTGACGTTCGGCGACGACATCCTCGGCGCCAAGGAGATCGCCGTCTACTGCGGCTCGGGCGTCTCGGCGTGCGTCGTCCTGTTCGCGCTGGCGCGGCTCGGACGCGAGGACGCCCGGCTCTACCCCGGGTCCTGGAGCGAGTGGGCGACCCGCGGACTCCCCGTCGAGCGCTAGCCGATGACCGTTCGAAGCAGGACCAAGGAGCTGACGATCCGATGATCTTCCGACAGGTGACGCACGACGACCTCGGCTGCGCGTCCTATCTGATCGGCGACGAGCAGGCCGGAGTCGCCGCCGTCGTCGATCCCAAGCTCGAGATCGACGAGTACCTGCGGCTCGCCCGCTATCTCGGCGTCGAGATCCGGCACGTGCTCGAGACGCACAACCATGCCGACCACGTCTCCGGGCACGGCCGACTGGTCGAGGCGACCGGGGCGACGGTCCACGTCCACCGGCTCGCGGCGCCGGACTACCCGCACGAGCCGTTCGACGACGGCTGGGAGCTGCGGCTCGGCCGGCTGGTCGTCCGCGCCCTGCACGCCCCCGGCCACCGGCCCGAGCACACGGCCTTCGCCCTGGTGGACACGGCGCGCGACGAGCAGCCGTGGGCGGTGCTGACCGGTGACACGCTGTTCGTCGGCGACATCGCGCGCCCCGACCTGGCGGTCGAGAAGGCGGAGGGCGCGCGGGGGATCTTCCGCTCGCTGCACGACAAGCTGCTCGCGCTGCCGGACACGACCGAGGTCTGGCCCGGGCATCTCGGAGGCTCGCTCTGCGGCGGCCCCGGGATGGACCTCAAGGTCTCCTCGACGATCGGCTTCGAGCGCGCCAACCAGGAGCTGCTGCAGATCACCGACGAGGACGAGTTCGTGCGGCGGACGACGTCGACGCTGGGGCCGCAGCCGCCGAACTTCCAGAACATCGTCGCGCTCAATCGGGGGCCGCTGGCGGGGAACGTCGTCGACGCTCCTCCGCTGACCCCGCGCGAGGTCGTGCGGGCCGCGGCCGACGGGGCGCTCGTGATCGACGTGCGGACCGAGCTGGAGTTCGACGACGCCCACATCCCGGGGGCGCTCTGCGTGACCGTCCGCCGGGCCGGCTTCGGCTCCAAGCTCGCGTGGCTGACCAAGCCGCTCCGGCCGCTGGTCTTCGTCGGCCGCGACGACGAGGAGGCCCGCGCGGCGGCCCGCCTCGCGGGGGCGGTCGGCCTGTACTCGATCGCCGGGTTCCTCGCCGGCGGGATGACCACCTGGCGCGAGGAGCGACTCGACGTCGAGCGGGTCGAGCGGGTGGCCGTGGACGAGCTGCACCAGCGCTGGTCGCGGGACGACGACGAGCTGCAGGTGCTCGACGTCCGGGAGCAGCAGGAGTGGGACGCCGGCCACCTGCCGGGAGCGATCCACCGGCCGTACCACGACATCGACGCGCTGCCCGCGGGGCTCGATCCCAGCCGGCCGGTGGCGGTCATCTGCGGCTCGGGCCAGCGCGCGGCGGTGGCCACCGGCCTCCTCCGGCGGCTCGGTGTCCGCGAGGTCCTCCACGTGGTCGACGGCGGCGTTCCCCTGTGGACGGAGCAGGGTTGGCCGATCGAGCGGCCGGGAACTCCCGAGGACTCGCGGTGACGCTGCTGGCGCTGCCCTTCGGCCTGGCCATCGGCCTGGCCGTCGGGGCCCTCGGGGGCGGCGGCTCGGTGCTGGCGGTCCCCGTGCTCGTGTACGTCCTCGGCGAGAGCGTGCCGGAGGCGACGACCGGTGCCCTGCTGGTCGTCGCCGCCGGCGCGATCGCCGGGACGTTCGGGCACGCTCGAGCCGGCCGCGTCTGCTGGCGCCACGTCGGCTTCTTCGTCGCCGCGGCGGTGCCGGGGATCGTGGTCGGCACGCTGGCCTCCGGGGCCGTCAGCGGCTCGCTGCTGCTGGCCGGCTTCGCGCTGGTGATGCTCGCCGCGGCGCGCGCCACCTGGCGCAAGCCGGATGCGGCCGCGGTCGACGCGGGCCCGACGGCCGGCGGCACGAACTGCCCGCCGCTCCAGTGGCGACGGAACCTGCTCGCGGGGGCCGCCGTCGGCGTGGCGACGGGCTTCTTCGGCGTCGGCGGCGGCTTCCTGGTGGTGCCGACGCTCGCGCTCGGGCTCGCCTTCAGCATGCGCGCGGCGGTCGGGACGTCGCTGGCCATCGTCACCGGCGTGGCGGTCTTCGGCTTCGTCACGCACCTCGCGGCAGGCCGTGGCGTCAACGCGGAGGTCGTCCTGGCGATGACCGGCACGTGCGTCGTCGGCGCGCTCGTCGGGTCGGCGATCGCGGGCCGCCTGCCGCAGCGGGCGCTGGCACGCGGGTTCTCGGGGTTGGTGACCGTCGTCGCCGCCTACCTGCTCGTCTCGGTCGCCTTCCTCGGAGGGCCCTCGGGCTTGGGATAGAGGGCGGACGTCGCTGCGTGCGCAGCGGGCCCGCCAACCGACTGACGGCGACCACGCCACAGGTTATTCTTGAAATACTTGGATAAAGGGATAACGGCGATCTCCAGCCGGCCGGCCTGGACGTCCGCGCCGGTACCGGCCTCGTGCCCCGTCAGGGTCGACGGACGTGCCTCGACCGCGGGGAACGTCGAGGCCGCGATCGAGCTCGGCGGCATCGGCGGGCCCTTCGCCGGGGACATCGCGCTGCTGGCGGAGGTGCTGCGGCGCGGGCTCCGCGTCGAGCGCCTCTCGATCTGTCGCGTGGACCATCGCGATCGCACGTTCGAGGTCATGGCGAGCGCGGGCGCCAGCCTGCTCGTCGCGGGGACGCGGCTGCCGCTCGAATCGTCCTCGCGCATGCTCGCGGCCGCCGAAGGTCGTGCGTTCCCCTCCGCGCGGCTGGCCGCCGTGCCCGGGTTCGAACGGCCGGTCGACGAGGTGCTGCTCGCCGCCGGCTTCCGCTCCGGCTCGGCGGTGCCGATCCACCTCGGCGAGATCGTCGTCGGCGCGGTCACGCTCTCGTCGCACGCGGGCGACGCGGAGCCGCGAGCGACGCTCGCCGCCCTCCAACGGGCGGAGCGGACCGTGGCCGAGCTGCTGCTGAGCGCCCCGTCGGCTGCGGGCCCCCGGGTGCTGCTCTGCCACGAGGACCCCCTGATCGGGCACGGCCTCGCTCGGATCGCGGAGAGGACGACGCGCGCGGCGACGCGGGTCGTCTCGACGCTGGCCGAGGCGGGGGCCGCGCTCGATGCCGAGCCCCCGGACGTCGTGATCTGCGACGACCACCTCGGCGGGGTGCGGATCGACGGCTTCGCCGGAGCGCTCCGGACTCGCGACCCGGGCGCTCCGCTGCTGGTCGTCGCCAGCCACGACACGGTCGAGAACCGGGCGGCGGCCGCGCGGGCCGAGGTCGCCGGGTACGTCCCGCGGGTGGACGCGACCCGCTGGCTGCCGATCGTCCTCTCGACGCTGCACGGGGGACGTACGCTGCGGGCGCCGTGCGACGCCGGCCTCGGGCCCGGAGAGACGCTCACGACGCGCGAGCGGGAGGTGCTCGGCCTGATGGAGCAGGGTCCGCGCATGAAGCAGGTCGCCCTGACCCTCGGGATCTCCGAGACGACGGCCAAGACCCACGCCCGCAACGTCTTCCGCAAGCTGGGGGCCAGCTCGCGCGCGGAGGCGGTCCGCGAGGCTCGCCGGCAGGGCGTCCTCGGCTGAGCGCGTCGGGCTCCTCCGAACGTGCGATGGCCGGCGGCGCGGGACGCTGGAATGCTCGCTCCACGTCGTGCGCGCGACCGCCGAGGTACCGGCGGTCGCGGCAGCATCGACACCACCGTCACCACCGGAAGGATCGTTCATGACCGAGAAGTCGACGCTTCGCGTCGTTCAGACGGAGGCCGCGCCGGCACCCGTGCAGGGAGCGCCCTACTCGCAGGCGGTGATCGGCGGGGACGTGGTCTACGTCGCCGGGCAGCTCGGGCTGGACCCGGCCTCCGGGACGCTCGTGGCCGCCGACGTCGCCGCCCAGACCCACCAGGCGATGCGGAACCTCCGCGCGATCCTGGAGGAGGCGGGGTCGGCGATGGCCAACGTGCTCAAGATCACCGTCTTCCTGGACGATCTCAGCGACTTCGCGGCGATGAACGAGGCGTACCGCGAGCACCTGGACGCGCCGTTCCCGGCACGCACGACCGTCGAGGTCTCCGCCCTCCCGCTCGGGGCCCGCGTCGAGCTCGACGTGATCGCTCGTGCCTAGCCGGTCCAGCCTCTCGAGCCCCTACGGCGACCCGCGGGTCCGCCGCGGACTCGAGCGTCAGCTGGCGGCGCGCCGGGAGGCGCATGCCGCCGGAGCGCGGTCGTTCGGCTGGAAGGCCGGCTTCGGCAGCGCGGCCGCGATGCAGGCGATCGGCACGAGCGGCCCGCTGGCGGGGTACCTCAACGACGACTCGCTGCTCGCCTCCGGGGCGGAGGTCTCGGTCGCTGGATGGGGCGCTCCGCTGGTCGAGGTCGAGATCGCCGCCCGGATGGGGGCGGACCTGCCGGGCGGACAGGACGCGGCGGCGGCAGCGGCGGCGATCGACGCGCTCGCGCCGGCGATCGAGCTCGTCGACCTCGACGGGCCCCACGGCCCGGATGACGTCGAGGACTTCCTGGCCAACGGCTTCTTCCACCGGCACGCCGTGCTGGGGAGCTTCGACACCGCGTACGCGGGCGGGGCGACCGACGGCGTGCGGCTGAGCGTGGAGAGCCAGACGCGCTGCCACGCCCGCGACGCGGACCCGGCGGCGGTCGTCGGCGAGGTCGTCGACGTCGTCCGGTCGATCGCGGACCTGCTGGACGCCGCGGGCGAGCGCCTGCGCGCCGGGGACGTGCTGCTCACGGGCGCGGCGGCCCCGCCGTTCGCCGCGGAGCCGGGCGAGCGGGTCGTTGCCCGGTTCGAGGGGCTCGGGAGCGTGCGGGTGACGTTCGCCGAGACGCACCGCTGAGAGCGGGTCGCTCGCGCGTCGGAGTGGTCGCTCAGTCCGACGCGTCGGCGACCGGAAGGCCCGCGAGTCGCCATTCGAGCGGCCCGTCCTCGAGCAGGAAGGCACGGCGCCCGTGCCGGCGCAGCAGCACGACGGCCTCGTACGCCATCACGCAGTACTCGCCCCGGCAGTAGGCGATGACCTCGGCGTCGGCGGGCAGCTCCTCCAGCCGGCCGGGCAGCTCGCCGACCGGCATCGACAGCGCGCCGGGGATGTGCCCGGCGGCGTACTCGGCTCCGGGGCGGACGTCGAGGAGGACCGTCGCCCCGTCGCGGACCCGCTCGAGCAGTTCCTCCCGTTCGCGTTCCGGAGCCTCGAGCTCGGCCGCCTCGGCCCGGTCCATCCCGAGCAGCGCGAGCCAGGCCGGCTCGACCTCGGCGAGATGCGCACCGGCGACGCGGCGCAGCAGCACGAAGAGCTGGCCCACGTCATCGCCCGCCAACGAGTAGTGAATCCGCACGCCCTCGCGGCGGGTCGTGACGAGGCGGGCCTGCTTGAGGATCTGCAGGTTCGCCGACGTCGTGGTGATGCCGAGGTCGGCCGTCGCGGCGAGCGCTTCGACGGTCCGCTCGCCCTGTGCGAGCAGGTACAGCAGCTCGAGTCGCTTCGGGTTCCCCAGTGCCTTGCCAATTCGCGCGAACTGCTCGAACAGCTCGCTGTCGTGTCTCGGACTGCTCACGTCTCGCTCTCCCTCGATCCTCCAAAAGTCTATTGAACATGGTGTTTCAGGAATCGCCGACGGGAGCTCGTGCCGTTTCGCCTGGACCAGCGCGAACGTCTCGGCGATGACCGCGTCGGGCGCGAGCGATCAGCTCAGGGAGCGCAGCACTCGAGCGGGCACGCCGGCGACGAGGGTCGCTGGCGGGACGTCGTGGCTGACGACGGCGCCGGCGGCCACGACGGCACCGTCCCCGACGGTGACCCCGCCCAGCACGATCGCGCCTGCGCCGATCCAGACGTTGGCGCCGATCGAGATCGGCGCGACCGTGATGCCGGCACGACGCTCGGCGACCGCCGTGGGATGGCCGCTCGTGAGCAGGCTGACGTTCGGCCCGATCATGGTGTCGTCGCCGATCTCGATCCCCCCGATGTCGTTCAGCGTGCACCCGTGGTTGATGAACACGTTGGTGCCGAGGCGGAGCCGGACGCCTTGATCGCTGTGGACCGGGGGCACCAGGCGGAAGCCCTCGGGGGCCGGTCGGCCTGTCAGGTCCGACCAGGCGCTGCGGATCGCGTCCTGGTCGGCGTAGGGCAGGCGGTTGAGCGCTTCGCAGCACGCGAACGCGCGGGGCACGCCCTCCATCGCGATCCTGAGCTCCTCGGTGCGGCTGGCCAGCAGTCGCTCGCCCTTCAAGGACGTCGACCCGGTCGAGTGGTGCGCGGCATTCGATCGACCCTAGCCGTCGCTGGGCGGACCCGCACCGGGCCGTCGCCCTGTTGCTCTGCGGTTGGTGCGGGAGTACGGTGCCGTCATGAAGGTCTCGGGTCCTCGACCGCGGGCCACCGCTCTCGTCCCCGATCTCGGGGACTACCGTCGCGCCCTTGCGGTCGTCGAGGCGGCGGCGCGGGCCAACCATCTCCGGGAGCTGCGAGAGGTGACGCTCGACGCGATCTCGGAGGCGTTCGGTTGTCGCGACCTCACGTTCTTCGTCGGCGCTTCGCTGGAGGACGCCTTTCAGGAC
Organism: Patulibacter ginsengiterrae; assembly: GCF_056269115.1. Lineage (NCBI taxonomy): Bacteria > Bacillati > Actinomycetota > Thermoleophilia > Solirubrobacterales > Patulibacteraceae > Patulibacter > Patulibacter ginsengiterrae. The sequence continues at coordinate 140,106 of NZ_JBWDOG010000004.1, read as the reverse complement.
CGCGACCCGGTCGTGACGGGGAGAGCCGCGAAGATGGTCGACGCCTACTGCGGCCGCTACTGGCGCAACGACATCTTCGCGCGAGGGAGCGTGGCGCCGCTCTATCGCGACCGCACGGCGGTGCGCCTCTGCGAGCTGCCAGCGCCGGCAGGCCCAGAGGACGTGCGCTACGTGCGCGAGTTCCTGACCCAGCAAGGGATCCACGACGAACTGGCGATCGCCCTCGACGCCGGTCCCGGCGGCTACGCGTTGATCGGCCTGCTCGCCGATCGGGCCGGCCGCTTCGACGCCCACGACGTGCTGGCGGCACAGCTGCTGAGCGGTCCGCTCGCCGGCGTCCTGCGCCTCCATCTGCAGGCTGCGCGCCGCGGGGCGCCGCGCCACGAGCTCTCCAAGCGCGAGGCGGAGGTTGCCGGCCTGGTCGCCGCCGGATACCCCAATCGCGCCATCGCCGAGACGCTCTTCATCAGCCCGGACACGGTCAAGAAGCACATCACGAAGGCGCTGGCCGCCTACGGCTGCAGCAGCCGCACCCAGCTCGCGATCGCGTGGAACGCGGCTGAGAAGCCGATCGCTCCGTAGCTGAGAGCCGCCTGCTTCCACCTTCGGGCCATTGCGCGGCCCCTCCTCCGGCGCCTAGCGTCGGTCGGGTCCAAGCAGGGAGGAGAGAGGGACGATGGCCAACAGGACGAGTCGCCGTGCACGCACGGCAACGGGAGCCGGCGCGTGCTTCGCGCCCAACGCAGCTGCGGGCGAGTCGGCCCCGTTCGCGTTGCCGATCCCTCACGTTCGCCGCCACCTCCGAGAGCTCGTGCGCCACGACGGCCGGCTGGACGAGGTCGGATCGATCGTCGCCTCGCTGCTCGGCTCCGAGGCGTCGTTCGGCAACGGCGGCCTCTGCACCGTCGACGGCGGCACCGCCGCCGCCTGATCAACCGCACCCCACACCCCAACGAAAGGACCGCAGCATGTCGACCCCTACGAAGTACGACCCGCTGTTCTGGATGACCAACCCCGGCATCACGCCGAAGGGCACGCGCAAGGAGTTCATCGATCCGGACACGATCCCCTGGACCGACTGGCTGATGCCGGGCACGCGCTACAAGCTGCTCTACGTGAACCTCGTCAGCGGCGCCTTCACGCTGATCCTCCAGGTCGATCCGGGCGCCCAGGCGTCGCCGCACTGGCACGTCTCGAACGTGCAGGCATACATCATCGAGGGCGGCTTCTACTACGACGAGAGCGACCAGGGGCACGCCGGCTCCTACACCTGCGAGACCGCGGGCGAGATCCACACGCCGTACTCGCCGAACGGCACGACGATGTTCGCGATGATGGACGGCCCGGTCGCCGGCTACACCGACGACGGCGAGTTCGCCTTGGTCGCCGACGCCCGGCTGCACTACTACATGGCGCGCGAGAACAACGCGACCGCCCAGACGATGGTCGTCGACTACGCGACGGCGCCGACGCAGGAGCTGCAGTAGCGATGTTCGACGACATCTCGCACATCGGCGTCGTGGTCGATGATCTCGAGCGCGCGATCGAGCACTACGCGAGCGCCTTCGGTTGGCGCTTCTCGGAGATGCTGCGGATGGGCCCGCTGGAGCTGCACGCTCCCGGCGAGCCCTCCGGGCTCCTACCGGTAGACCTCCAGGTCGCGTGGTCGGTCGACTCCAACCCGCCGCTCGAGCTGATCGCGGGCGGGGAGGAGACGCTGTGGGGCGTGGCGCCCGGCGAGCACCGCATCCATCACATCGGCTACTGGGTCGACGACCTCGCCGCCGCGTCCGCCCGCGCCCGTGCCGGCGGCTACGAGCCCGAGGTGCTGCTGACGGCCGACGGGGAGCGGGGGTTCGGCTACTACCGCGGCCCCGGCGGCCTGCTGATCGAGCTGATCGAGCGCTCCTCCGAGGAACCGATCCGGAACTGGCGCGATGGCGCGCCCCTGCTCGTGGACTGGTTCGGCTGATGCGCGTGGCCCGCTACGGGGCGTCCGCGACCTCCGCATCGAGCGCCGGATGGCTTGCGTGAGCGGCGGCCGCTGAAGGCCCTGGCTCGGGTCGCGGGGCGAGCCGGGCTCGAGCCAACGGGGGTCTCAGGCTTCCCCGGGAGTCGCTTGCCGGTCGCGCTGCGAATTCCCGGGGCGGATCGCGATGAGTTCGGCGCGCCAAGCGTCTGAGCGGCACGAGACCCGTGCGTTGAGGCCGCGACGCGCCACCGACCGAAGGGGAACCATCGTGGGACGAATCCACATCGATCTGTTCACGACGCTCGACGGCGTCGGGCAGGCGCCGGGCGGGCCGGAGGAGGACCCCGAGGGCGGCTTCCGCTTCGGTGGCTGGCAGGCGCCGCTGCTCGACGAGGTCGCCGGCGAGCAGGTCCTCGCCGGCATGGTCGGCCTCGACGCGCTGCTGCTCGGCCGCAAGACCTACGACATCTTCGCCGCGTACTGGCCCTATCAGGACGGCCCGATCGCCACGCTCTTCAACCGGGTGCCGAAGTACGTCGCCTCGCGCCGCGACCCGAAGCTCGACTGGGCGGGCTCCACGCTGCTGGGCCCGGACCTCGCCAGCGCCGTGCGCGGGGTTCGCGACCGCCACGAGGCCGTGCACGTGATCGGCAGCCTCGACCTCGTCCAGACGCTGCTCGCCGAGCGACTCTTCGACCAGCTCACGCTCTGGGTCCACCCGCTGGTGCTCGGCACCGGCAAGAAGGTCTTCGCCGGCGGCGCCACGCCGGCCAACCTGACGCTCAGCGAGCCTGCCGTGACCTCACCGAACGGCATCGTGCGGCTGCGCTACGCGCTCGCCGACGGCACGCCCGCCACCGGCGACATGTCGCAGCGGGAGGACTAGCGCGAGCCGACGCCCCTCGCGGCCGGGCTGATCGACGCCATCCAGGTCGTGGTGGTCCCGATCCTGCTCGGCCGAGGCGTACGCCTCTGGGACGGACTGGAGGGCCTCGAGCAGGACGGCGAGGTCGAGGCCGTCTCCTCGCCGAGCGGCGTCATGCGCGTGACGTTCACCGTGGCGAGATCTGGCCCCGCCCTGCCGCGAACCCGGAACCAACCGCCCGCGACCGCATAGGGTCACCCGTGCAGCCGATCACCGAGACCTACCGGGACTTGCTCATGACCGACCTCTGGACCGCCGTCAAGAACCTGCCGATCGCGATCGAGTCGTCCTCGTTCGAGGCGCTCGTGCCGAGCGGCCCGACCGGGATGGAGGACTACTCGACGACGCAGCTGCGGCTGCGGGGCCGGGGCGAGGAGGGCATCGGCGAGCAGGTCGGCATGCCCGAGGCCCAGAAGAGCTTGCGCGCGACCGACTTCCCGCTGACCGGCGAGTGGGAGACGCTCGCGGGCTTCCTCGCCCACGTCGGCGCGATCGAGATGTGGCCCGAGCCGCCCGAGTTCGAGCTGGAGCGCAACTGGCGGCGCTGGACGTTCGAGTCCGCGGCGCTCGACCTCGCGCTGCGGCAGGCGGGCACGAGCCTGCCCGAGGTCCTCGGCCGCACGCCGCGGCCGGTGACGTTCGTCAACTCGTTCGGGCTCGGCGATCCGCCGGAGATCGACAAGGTCGCGAACCGGCGGGCGGCGCAGCCGACGGTCGGTTTCAAGCTCGACGTCGTGCCGTCGTGGACGCAGGAGATCATGGACCGCGTGGCGGCCGTCGAGGGCGTCGCGACGATCGACTTCAAGGGCCAGTACGGCCTCGAGGTCGAGGACGAGGCGGCGCTGCTGGCGATGTACGAACGCACGCTGGCCACGTTCACCCAGGCCGTCTTCGAGGACCCGCACGACCACCCGGCGGTGCTCGAGCTGCTCGCGCCGGTCGCCGACCGCGTCTCCTACGACGCGCCGATCACGAGCGTCGAGTCGATCGGCGCCCTGCCCGTCGAGGTGCGGATCGTCAACGTCAAGCCCTGCCGCGTCGGGCGCCTGCAGGAGCTCAGCCGCCTGTACGCGCACTGCGAGTCCGCCGGCATCCGGATGTACAACGGCGGCATGGGCGAGCTCGGCGTCGGCCGCGGCCAGGCCCAGCTGCTCGCGGCGCTCTTCCATCCCGACGCGCCCAACGACATCGCACCGTCGGACTACAACCTCGTGGACCCGCCGTCGGGCCTGCCGCCGAGCCCGCTCGACCCCGCGCCGGACCGCGGCTTTCGCCGCCGCTGACGAGGGGAGCGCGAGCGGCGGGCGAGCCGGGGGATCACCAGTTGAAGCTGGCGCCGGGGAAGGTCACGATCAGGCTGGCGTTCGAGTCCGGTGCGCACGGGTCGATCAGCGTTCGGCGCAAGCTGACGGTGCCCGCCGCCGACACGGTGTCGGCGCCTCGCGCGATCGTCCCGGCCACCGGCCCTGCGTAGCGGCACTGCCCGCCGAGGACGTTCGTGATCACGATCGAGATCGTGCCCGTGACCGCGCCGTTCCGGATGCGAAGGCGGATCCTCCTGTCGTAGCTCGCCGCGGTGATGACGCCGACGCACGAGGCGTCGAATCCGCGGATCTTCACGTTGGCGCCGCGCCGGGTGCCGTGGGCCTCCGCGACGAGGTTCGCGAGCGTGCAGGTGGAGGAGCCGACGTCGGAGTCCCCCGTGAAGCTGCCGCTGCCCACGGCGGTTGCGTAGGGGTCCGGCGTGACCGACGCGGACGCGGAGGCCGCCGGCATCGCGAGGGACGCCGCTGCCATCGCGGCTGCGACTGCGCCGTGCTTGAGGGTCTTCATGAGTGACCTTTCGTGGATCGGTGTCGAGAGATCGGCGCGCCGGTCTCAGGCGGCGGCCTGGAGCGCAGCGAGGACGGTGGCGTCGAGGTAGGTGTCCTTGCGGGCCACGAGCCCTTCGGCGACGACGAAGAGGTCGATCGCGTCCATGCTCATGCCCCGCACGTGCATCACGTACTCGAAGACGATGAAGTCGTCGCCGAAGCGGACGTCGCGGCGCTCGAAGCGCAGGTCCGGGTACTGCTCGAGCACCGCGGCGAACGTCGCGCGCACCGCTTCCCGGCCCCTCGCCGGCTCGCCCGCGGCGTGGAGGTGGAAGACGCCGTCGTCGCTGTGCAGCGACACGATCGCGTCGAGGTCGCGACGCGCCCAGGCGTCGTCGTAGCGTTCGAACAGCTGGCTGAGGGACATCGGGACGCTCCTTCTCGGATGAACGTCGGCGGTCCGAGGAACGCTCGGCGCCGCCGTCGACTTGACAGTGTCAAGCTAGTCGCAGGGATGTGACACTGTCAAGTCACGCCCGGGTACGATCGTTCGCGATGTCGGAGCCGCGCACGCCCACGCCGCTGCGCGAAGCGCTCCTGGTCGCCGCCGAGGCGGAGGTCGACGAGCACGGCGTCGGCTCGGTCAGCCTCCGCGCGATCGCCCGGCGCGCCGGCGTCTCGCACCAGGCGCCGGGGCACCACTTCGGCGACCGCAACGGCCTCTTCACGGCACTGGCGGCGAAGGGCTTCCGTGCGCTCGAGCGACGGATGCTCGCGGCGCGCCGGCGGATCCCCTCCGATGCGACGCCCGCCGAGCGCGTCGCCGCGCACGGTGTGGGCTACATGGTCTTCGCCAAGGAACGTCCCGCGCTGTTCGCGGTGATGTTCCGGCCCGAGCTGCTCGATGCGGATGATCCGGACCTCGCCGAGGCGCGCGCGGGTGCCTTCGGGGTCCTGCTCGACGAGATCGTCGCCGCGCGCGCGACCGGCTGGGGCCGGCACCACTCCGAGACCGCGCTCGCGCTGACGTGCTGGTCGACCGTCCACGGTGCCGTCACGCTCTGGCGCGAGGGCACCCTGGACACGTTCTTCCCCGGCGTCGGCGGCGCCCAGGCCGTCGCCCGGATGGTGACCGAGACGCTCAACACCGGCCTCGCCGCCGAGGCCGCGCCCGTCGCGGAGGCCTCGCGCGACGAGGACTGACGTCTGCGGCGACGCCGGCAGCAGCCTGGGCGGCGACGATTGCGATCGCCTATGATACGAGCGTGAGCAACACGAGAGAAGAGGCGGATGGGGGCTCGACCGCCGCGACCGTGCGCGAGTCCCGCCTCTACATGCCCCAGAGCACCAAGCTGGTCGTCTGGCTGTTCGGCAGCGTGGTGGGCGCGGTGCTCGGGTTCGTGATTCCGTGGATCGGCCAGCTAGCGGAAGGCCGTTCGTTCCCCTATTCCGGCGTGGTCGACTTCCTCGCCTCCTTCGACGCGCCGATCATGGTCGTGGGTCGCCCGTTGGTGCTTGCCGCCGTGGGCTTCGTGGTCGCCTTCGTGATCACCTACGAGAGCCCGGACCTGCGGATCACGGACGAGGAGATCACGATCGTCGAGGGCGACGACACCCGGGTGATCGCCCGGGCACAGGTCGGCGGGGTCTACCGGAAGAAGGGCAAGGTCGTGATCGAGTCGCCGGAGGGGCGGACGCTCTTCGCGGAGGATGTCGAGGGCGGGAAGGACGCGATCGGATCGGCGTTCACCGCGCACGGCTACCCGTGGGAGAGTCGCTGAGCGTCCGCGATGAGCGTCATCGGCGGCGCTGCGATGGCGGCGCGTGCTGGGTCGTACGCTTCCGCACCGACACGCGAGATCACGGGGCGGACTGACGAATGGGGAAGAGCATGAGCGTCCTGGAGACGACCACCGTCGCCCCGAGGACCGTGATCGAGGCGTGCTTCGACGCGGCGGGCACCGCCGACCTCGACCTCGTCTACGCGGTCGGCCGAGCCGTCGGCCTGTCCGACCAGCCCGTGCGCCTGGCCATCCGCCGGATGGAGGCGGCCGACGAGCTGACGCAGACCGGGCGCGGTCGCAAGGGCCGCCTGGCCCTCAGCGCCAACGCGCGGGCGGGCAGTGCGCGTGAGCGTGGCTACGTCGGCTTCTCCCAGGCCCAGGACGAGGGGCTGATCCGCTGGGACGGGCACTGGCGCGTGGTCCTGTTCTCGATCGCCGAGAGCAGACGCGCCGAGCGCGACGCGCTCCGCCAGGCCCTCACCGCGCTCGGCGCGGTCGCGCTGATTCCCGGCGCCTACCTCAGCCCCCACGACCTTCGCGAGGATCTCACCGCGATCCTCGGCACGGTGCCGGAGCACACCCTGGTCGAGACCAGCACGCTCAGCGTTCCCGGGGCCGAGAGCGCGCCGGCGATCGCGGCGACCCTGTGGCCGCTGGCGGAGATCCGCGCCGGGTACGAGCCCCTGGCGGCGGCCCTCGACGAGCTCGACGCACGCGAGGCCCGTGACGATTCGCCCGTCGTCGACGACGTCGCGATCGCGCTCCAGCTCGCCGAGCTCTTCACCCGCGCGATGCACGCCGACCCGCTGCTCCCGCCCGAGCTCCTCGACGAGGATTGGCCGCCCGCCCGCACGCGCCGCCGCTTCCACCACCGCTGGGGTCGCCTGCGCGAGGCAAGCGCCGGGCTCCGGCTCTTCCGCCTCTTCGAGCCCTGAACGTGGCCACGCGACCCCGTCGGGGTGCCGCCCGAAGGCGTCCGTGCCGACCCGAACGGGCCTTCGCGTGCGGTCAGCGGCGTGCGCGGAGCGCGAGGTGGAAGTCGACGCGGTCGTCGGGGTCGCCGAGCCGGCGGCCGGTGATCGCCTCGACCCGGGAGAGGCGATGGCGCAGCGTGTTCACGTGGACGTGGAGCCGGTCGGCGGTCTCCTGCCAGTGGCCGCCGGAGGCGAGGAACGCGGCTAGGGTCGGCAGCAGCTCCGAGCCGCGAGCGGCGTCGTGCTCCACGAGTGGATCGAGCAGGCCCGCGCAGAACTGCGCGAGCACATCGGGATCCTGCTGGGCCAGCAGGCCCGCGTGGGAGGTGAGCTCGGCGGCCACGGCGTCGCTGCGGCCGTCCTGGCGGAGGTGCGCGAGACGGCAGGCACGACGGGCATCGCCGAGGCTCGCGTCGAGCAGCGCGCAGTGGGCGACCGGCGTCCCGATCCCGATCGCGGCGTGCGGTCCGAGGGCGGCGGAGAGCGCGGCCCCGAGGCCCGGGGGCGGTCCTGTGGGGTCGCATTGCGCGACGGCGAGCAGCCGGCCACCGCGTACGGTCGCGACGGCCGGCGAGATGATCCGTTCGAGCGCGTGCTCGAACGCGGGCAGCGCGGCCTCGGCCCCCGGTCCGTCGCCGACGATCGCGACGAGTCCGGCGTCGGGGTCGATTCCGAGGTCGCGGAGGCGCCGGGCGATGCGCGGTGCCTCCGACTCGCCTTCGCGGGCGAGGTCGAAGAGCTCGGCGGCGAACCGCCGGTGGGTCTGCCGCAGCGCTTCGCGGTGGGCGGCGTCGATCCCGAGGACGGCGAGCGTCTGCTGGATCGCCGCGTCCTCGTCGACGGCCGCCGGGTGCGGGCCGGTCCGCAGGACCAGAGTCGCCGGCGTGGTGCCGGTCGGCACCGGCACGTCGAAGCGCCGCCAGCCGCCGGTGATCGGCGTCGGGTCGGACGGGGGCGCCTCGCGGTTGCCGGCGGCGCCCGCGAGCACGAGGTCGCTTCGGTCGCACAGCCAGGCGTCGGTCTCGAACTCGGCGCGGAGGACCTCGAGGACGCGTCCCGCACCGCCGTCGCCCGAGACGGCGTCGAGGAGCAGCTCGCTTCGGCGAACGGTCCGGCGGAGCGGCTCCTCCCGCTCGTGGACCACGTTCTCGACGAACTGCTCCGAGATCGCGAGGAACGGGACCTGGACGGGGACGGCGAAGAGCGTGAGCCCGTGGGCCCTGCAGGCGTCGACGAGCACGGCCGGCGGCGGTGGCCGCCCGTCGATCAGGCCGAAGCCGAGCGCCGCCGCGCCCGCCTCCGCGAGCCGATGGACGTACGCCGCGCAGTCGGCGCCCTCGAGCCACAGGCCGTCGGTGAGGACGACCTCGCCGCCGTGCAGGTACGGGGTCGGGTCGAGCTGCTCGGTCGCGTGCACCCAGCGCACCACGCGCTGCTGGTCCCCTGCGGCGAGCACTTCGAGCGCGAGCGCGGGGGTCGTGACGATGTCGGCGACGGTGAGTGGCACTAGAGGATCCTCTAAAGATACTGACGCGAGGTCTGCATCTTTCCACGTTGACCCGCGAACGGGAAGGGGCGATGGTCGGCCAATGTCGGCCGATGGTTCCGTGCGAGCACTTGGATCTTCCTCCAACCAGGGGTCGCGCGTGCGCGGCCCCCGGCTCGCGTCGCCGAGCGTCCGGCATGTGCTCGGCATCTGGCAGCAGGGGAGACCGCTCCGGATGCGCGAGTCAGCCCGCCAACGGGGTTGGGCAGTACACACCGGCACCGCGTGCCGCCCCCTGGGGCGCGAGCGACGGTGCACGACGAGGGAGTGCAGTTAGAGATGCGATTGCTACACGACAGACGGTTGTTGGGAGGCGTCCTGTGCGCCGCCCTCGCCACGGTCTCGATCGGCGTCGGGACGGCGGCGTCCAACGCGGACGGTGGACCGGGCCTCGACGTGATCATCCACGGCGGCACCGTGTTCGACGGCTCCGGAGCGCCCGGTCGTCGCGCTGACGTCGGCATCAAGGACGGGTACATCCGCTCGATCGGCGACCTCGACGGCGTCTCGGCCAAGCGGCGCTATGACGCCGCGGGCTCCTACGTGACGCCCGGGTTCATCGACGTCCACGCCCATACCGACACCGGTGCTCCGTTGGCGGCGGCGAAGAGCGCGCTGACGCAGGGCGTGACCACCGAGACGCTCGGTCCCGACGGCGGCGGCACCGACAAGATCGCCGCGCAGCTCGCGCGGCTCGGCACGGCCGACAAGGGCATCAACGTCGCGCCGTACGTCGGGTTCAACACGGTCTGGGAGGACGTCGTCGGCGAGAGCGACGAACGGCCGACCGAGAGCCAGAAGCGCGCGATGCGCTCCCGGATCTCGTCCGCGATGGAGCAGGGCGCCTGGGGCGTCTCGAGCGGGCTCGGGTACACGCCGGCGTTCTACTCGCGCACCGACGAGGTCATCGACGTGGTGAAGGCCGCCGGCCCCTGGCGCACCATGTTCAGCGATCACATCCGTGACGAGACCGACTACGTCATGCACTCCACGAACGAGGTGCTCAACATCGGTCGGCAGTCCGGCCTGATGCCGGAGGTCACCCACATGAAGGTGGCCGGTCCGCTCAACTGGGGGAAGGGCGAGAGCACGCTCCGCCTGCTCGCGCAGGCCCGGGAGTCCGGGACGCACGCCGGCGGCGACGTCTATCCGTACACGGCCGCGCAGACCGGCCTCGCCTTCTACGTGCCGGCGTGGGCGCAGGACGGTGGCTTCGCCGCGATGCTCGATCGGTTCGCCGATCCGGCGCTGCGCCCGAAGATCAACAAGGAGGTCTCGGACTTCGTGAAGGCCGACGTGGGCGTGCCCACGAACGTCGCGATGCCGACCCTGAGCAACAAGACGATCGCCGACTTCATGGCCGAGTACGGCGATGTCTCGATCGGCGAGGCCGTCATGCGCGTCCTCGAGGACCATGGCGCGGTCAGTGCGGTCATGCACATCGGCAGCGAGGCGGATCTCAAGGCGTTCCTCCAGGATCCGTACCTCGCGATCTCCTCGGACGGCGGGGTCACGGAGGAGACGGAGACCCATCCCCGGGCATACGGGACGTACCCGCGCTTCCTGGGCCGCTACGTGCGGGACGCCGGCTACGTGACCTGGGCGGAAGGCATCCGCAAGATGACGGGCCTGCCCGCGACCATGGTGGGGATGGTCGATCGCGGCTTCCTGGCCCCCGGGATGCGGGCCGACGTGACCGTCTTCGATCCGGAGACCATCATCGACACGGCCACCTTCGTCGCGCCGAAGCAGTACGCGAAGGGCGTCGAGTGGGTCTTCGTCAACGGCACGCTGGCGCTGGCCGGCGGTGAGCCGACCAACGCCCACTCGGGCCTCGCCCTGAAGCGCGAGTCGAACATGCCGAACCGGCCGATGAACGCCGCGAGCGAGGTGCTCTCGGCGCAGGCGAACGGCACGGTCGCGGCCGGTGGCGCGGGCCCGGCCCGGCTGCGTCTCTCCCTCGAGCAGCCGGCGGGAGCCGCAGCGGCGCGAGGCGAGGTGCACGTGTCCCGCGAGGGCGGCTTCACGCTCACGTCGACGGCGCTCGGTCGGCTCCAGACGGCGAAGGGCTGGACGAGCGTGACCGGCCTCGGCCGGACCGCCGACGGCGCCGAGCAGCCGTTCGTCCTGACCATCGACGACCACGACCCGCTCGCCGCCGACGGGCAGACGACCGTCACCCTGCGCGTCGGCGAGCAGGTCGCCTTGCGCGGCGCCTACGCCAAGGACGTCGTCGAGACTCCCGGGACGCCCACGACGACGGGGCCCGCGGGCCCGGCCGGCCCTCCCGGCCCCGCCGGTCCGCCGGCCCCTGCCGCCCGACCCAGCCCCGGCTCGCCGAAGCAGGCGACGGCGAAGCTGTCGGTCTCGCGCCCGTCGAGCACGGTCGCTGCTCGCCGTAGCGGAACCGCGAAGCTGCGCGTCGTGGTCCGCAACCGGGGGACCGCGGTGGCGACGAACGTGCGCGTCTGCACACGGCCCTCGCGGCGCGCGGCGACGTTCCTCTCCGGGACCTGCGTCCGGATCGGGCGGCTCTCGCCCGGGGGCAGGGCCGAGCGGCTCGTCGGCGTGCGCGTCAAGGCCAGCGCCAAGCGCGGGGCGCGCGGGGCGATCGAGGTGCGGGTGAGCGGCGATCCCCGCCTGCGTGCCGCCGCGAAGTCGGTCGTGCTCGTCCGCTGACCTCGGTCGGCGACCCACCACCAGGACCACCTGCTCCCGCCCGCTCAGGGCGGGCGGGAGCGATGCGGGTGCCGGAGCTCCGCTCGAAGGCGCTCCCCGTCAACGGAGAGCGCCAGATCCCCGGCCTGCCGAACGCATCACCCCGAACTCCCAGACAGAAGGAACAGCGATGATCAAACGACTCCGAATGGCCGTGCCCCTGGTGGCGCTCGGGATCGCGGCGGGCGCATCGAGCGCCCCCGCTGGGGCCACGATGGCGCCCTCGAACAGCGGGCGCTCGGTTGCGGGGGCCCTGGATGCGGCGTTCGCCGCCGCGGCAGCGAAGGCTGGTCGCCCCGGCGCCCAGGCCGTCGCGATGCGCAAGGGCAAGGTGATCTGGTCGGCGAGCTCCGGCAAGGCGGTCGAGAAGCCGGCCGCGCCGGTCACCGATGCGACGGTGTTCTCCTACGCCAGCTTCGGCAAGACGATCCTGACCACGTACGCCCTGCGTCAGGTCGAGCGGGGAGCGCTGGCCCTGGACAAGCCGATCTCGGCCTATCTCGGCAAGCAGGTGCCGGGCTCGGACGTCGTCACGCTCCGGATGCTGCTGACGCACACCGCGGGCTACCCCGATCTGTACGGCGAGCGCGAGACCGCTCCCCTGTTCGAGGAGCCGCACTACGATCCGAACCGGCCGTTCACCTTCGCGATGCTGGCGCCGGGCATTCGGATGCCGGTGGACCCGGGCAAGCGCTACGAGTACTCCAACACCGGGTTCATCATCCTGGCGCGCGTGCTCAGCAACGTGGCCGGAGGAGACCGGGCGCTCGAGCGCGACCTCCGGCGGGTCCTCCAGCGGCAGGGCGCGGGTCGATCGGCGGCGAAGGGCCTGGTGACCGCCGAGCGATCCCCGGGAACCTTCCGCCGCTTCGCCCACGGCTACACCGCGGAGCGCGATGGCGGGCTGACCGACTACTTCACCAGCTCCGGCGCCACCGGAATCCCGACCGACGTGGCTGGCCTGCCGTTCGGGGACGGGATGTTCGCCGGCACCGCGTTGGGTGGCGCCCGGTTCCTGGACGCGTTGTTCGTCGAGCACCGGCTCCTGCGGCCCGCCACCGTCAGGAAGATGATCACGCCGACGCCCCAGTCGATGGCCTTGCGCGGCGCTTCCGACGACAGCACCTACGGGATGGCGACCTACCGAACCCCGGTCGCTGGCCGCGTCTGGCAGGGCCACGCGGGGACCTACGGCGGCTTCACGTCGATGGGGGCGACCGACAGGGCGCGAGGCGTGACGCTGATGGTCGTGACCAACCGCGAGGCGGTCGAGGGGAGCCCCGGGGTGGCGATCTGGGAGGAGCTGGCCAAGGCGTACGCCATCGCCACGCGCTGACGCCGGTGCGCTCGACGACCCCAGATCTGGTTAGAGGTTCCTCTAATGACCGGTCGACAATCGATTCACGTTCCTCCGTTGCGTCCGGTCGATCGGGGGCAGATACTGCCCCAAATCTCGAATCTCAATCGGAGTTTCGGGCCTCAGGACGACAGGTGGTCGACGAGCGACATGGTGTTGATGAAGTCTCCAATGAGAAGCGATCTTGGCCCATCGGCCCACGGCCGCGTCGTGGGCGATCAGGCGGAAGGCGCACGGTGACCCAGGCGATCGACTTCTATCCGCGCAGCGCCGAGCACGACGCCAACGGGCGTCTGCTCGTCGGCGGCTGCGCGCTGGCCGACATCGCCCGCGACCACGGGACCCCGGCGTTGGTCCTCGACGAGCTGGAGCTGCGGACGACCGCTCGCGAGTACCGCGACGCCTTCGCCGCGCACCACGCCGAGACCGCGATCCACTTCGCCTCCAAGGCGCTTCCGTGCTCGGCGGTGATCGGGCTCTTCGGCGAGGAAGGCCTCGGCTGCGACGTCGCGTCGGCCGGCGAGCTGGCGATCGCCCTGGCGGGCGGGGCGGACCCGGCGCACGTGCTGCTGCACGGCAACGCGAAGACCGATGCCGACCTGATCGCGGCCCTGGAGGCCGGGGTCGGCTGGATCGTGATCGACTCGCTCGACGAGATCGACGCGCTGGCGCGGCTCGTCGAACGTCCCCAGCCGGTCCTCCTGCGGGTCATCCCGGAGGTCTCGGTCTCCACCCACGAGGCCGTGGCGACCGGCCAGGCGGCGTCGAAGTTCGGCGTGCCGCTGGCCCAGGCCCCGGAGGCGATCGCGCGGATCCGTCGGCAGTCGCTGCTGCGGCTGGACGGCCTGCACGCGCACATCGGCTCGCAGCTCCTGGAGCTGGAGCCCTTCGAGCAGGCGGTGGCGGCGATCGCTGGCCTGGGGCGCTTCGACGTCTACGACCTCGGCGGCGGGCTCGGCGTCTCCTACGCGACCGGCGAGCATCCGCCGAGCATCGAGGCCTACGCCGAGCACCTGACCAAGGCCGTGCACCGGCATCTGGGTCGTGACGTCCGGCTGATGATCGAGCCGGGGCGCTCGCTGGTCGCCCGTGCGGGCCTGACGCTCTACTCCGTGGTCGTGGTCAAGGACGGCCCCCGGTCGTTCGTCGCCGTCGACGGCGGCATGGGCGACAACCTCGAGCCGATGCTGTACGGCACCCGCTTCACCCCGTCGGTGCTCGACTCCGACGGTCCGGAGGAGCTGTTCGACCTCGTTGGCCGCCACTGCGAGTCCGGCGACCTGCTGGTCCGCGACGCGCTCCTGTCGCGCCCCCGGCGCGACGACGTGGTCGTCGTCCCGGTCACCGGGGCCTACTGCTACTCGCTGTCCAACAACTACAACGGCGCCTGCCGGCCGCCGGTCCTGCTGGTCGGGGACGGTCGGGTCCGCCCGGTGGTCCGCCGGGAGACGATCGACGACCTACTGACGCGCAACCGGCAGCCGTCGACGGCGCCGGCGATCGGGGGTCGACGATGAGCCCGACACGCCTCGCACCGGGGCCCCGACGCGACCAGAAGCCGCGCTCGCAGCAGCTCCCCGGGCGCCTCGTCCGACGAACGTTCACGGGCGCGATCGGCGCTGTGCTCGCGGTCTCGCTGGCCGCCTGCGGCACGTCGACGTTCCCCGGCGCGAACCTCGGGACCAAGGACGACGCCGGTCCCGGCAAGGCCCTCGTCCGCCAGCAGCTCGACCCGAAGCTGGCCGCGATGGTCCCCGCCGACGTCCGCAAGCGCGGCACGCTGCGGGTCGCGACCGACGCGAGCTACGCGCCCTTCGAGTTCATCGGCGACGACGGCTCGTCGATCGAGGGCTTCGACCCCGACGTCGGCCAGGCGATCGGCGAGCTGCTGGGCCTGCGGACCGGGTTCTCCCAGGTCGCGTTCGACGGCCTCGTGCCGGCGCTGCAGTCCGGGCGGTTCGACCTGGTCATGGCGGGGATGAACGACACCGTCGAACGTCAACGCTCGGTCGACTTCATCGACTACTTCCAGGTCCACCAGCTCGGGATGCTCGTGCCCAAGGGCAACCCCGACGGCATCAAGCAGATCAGCGACCTCTGCGGACGGACCGTCGCGGCCCAGAAGGGCACGGCGCAGCTCGACTGGGTGCGGCGCAAGAGCCGCGAGTGCGGCAGCCGGCCGATGCGGATCAGTGCGCTTCCGGCCGAGGCCGACGTCCAGCTGCAGGTGCGCACCCGCCGGGCCGCCGCCGACGTGACCGACTACCCGGTGGCCGTCTACACGGCGCGTACCTCGGGCGGGGCCGGGTTCGACATCCTGCCCACCCCGTTCCAGCACTCGCTCCACGGCATCGCCGTGGACAAGTCGCAGCGGCAGCTGCGCGAGGCGGTTCGCGCGGCGCTCCAGCGCCTGATGGACAACGGCGGCTACCGCCACCTGCTGGCGCGCTACGGGATCGAAAAGGTCGCGCTCTCGCGGGCGACCGTGAACGAGGGGACGGAATGAGCATGTCGATCCAGCAGCACTACGTGGCGCCGGTCGCCCCCGGCGACGGCCCGCCGCCCCCGGTCCCAGCCGCCGACCAGATCGCCGCCGTGCCGGTCCGGCACTGGGGGCGGATGGTCGGCGCGCTCGTCGCCGTCTCCGTCCTCGTCGCGTTGGTGATGGCGATCGTCACCAACGACAACATCCACTGGAGCGTCGTCCGGCAGGCCTTCACCTACGAGGGGATCATCTCCGGCGTCTGGATCACGATCGGCCTGACCGTCGCGGCGATGACGCTCGGGATCGTGCTGGGCGTGGTGTCGGCGGTCATGGGCCTGTCGGAGAACTACGTCCTGCGCCGGATCTCGCAGCTCTACGTGTGGCTGTTCCGCGGCACGCCGCTGCTGGTCCAGATCATCCTCTGGTTCAACCTCGCGCTCGTCTTCCCGCACCTCGGCATCGGGGGGCTCAGCGTCTCGACGAACGCCGCGATCACGCCGTTCGTCGCCGCCCTGCTCGGCCTCGCGCTGAACGAGGGGGCGTACATGTCGGAGATCGTGCGCAGCGGCATCGGTGCCGTCGACGAGGGCCAGACCGAGGCGGCGCAGGCGCTCGGGATGCGCCGGACCACGATCCTCCGCCGGATCGTGCTCCCGCAGGCGATGCGCGTGATCGTCCCGCCGACCGGCAACGAGGTCATCAACATGCTCAAGAACACGTCGCTGGTGTCGGTGATCGGCGCGCACGACCTCCTCACGCAGTCCCAGTCGATCTACTCCCGCAACTTCCTCGTCGTCGATCTGCTGATCGCGGCGAGCCTCTGGTACCTGCTGCTGACGACGATCTTCAGCGTCGGCCAGCACGTCCTCGAGCAGCGCTTCGGGCGCACGACGCGGAACGCACGACCGCCAGGGCCGTTGCGCCGAGCGCTCTCCCGGACGTCCAGCTCGCCGGAGCCGGTCCGATGACCGGCAGCGTTCGCGCCGCGGGCGTGGTCAAGTCGTACGGGTCGACCCAGGTCCTGCGGGGCATCGACCTGGAGGTCGCCGCCGGCGAGGTCTGCTGCATCATCGGCCCGTCGGGCTCGGGCAAGTCGACGTTCCTGCGCTGCGTCAACCACCTGGAGACCATCGACGGGGGGCGGCTCTCGGTCGACGACGTCCTCGTCGGCTACCGCGAGCAGGGTGGGCGACTGCACGAGCTTCGCGAGCACGAGGTCGCCGCCCACCGGGCGGAGATCGGGATGGTCTTCCAGCGCTTCAACCTGTTCGCGCACATGACGGCGTTGGAGAACGTGATCGAAGCGCCGATCCGCGTCCGCGGCACGCGCCGGGCCGCGGCGGCCGAGCAGGGGCGGGAGCTCCTGGAGCGGGTCGGTCTCGGCGACAAGGTCGACGCCTATCCGTCGCAGCTCTCCGGCGGTCAGCAGCAGCGGGTGGCGATCGCCCGGGCGTTGGCGATGAAGCCGAAGCTGATGCTGTTCGACGAGCCGACCTCGGCGCTCGATCCCGAGCTGGTGGGGGAGGTCCTCGACGTGATGCGCGGGCTCGCCGCCGACGGCATGACGATGCTCGTCGTCACGCACGAGATCGGCTTCGCGCGTGAGGTGGCCGACAGCGTGGTCTTCATCGACGGCGGGATCGTGGTCGAGCGCGGGCGGCCGGCGGACGTGCTCGACGGACCGAAGCATCCACGAACCCGATCGTTCCTGGCCAAGGTGCTCTGACACCGGGGTCGCTGGCTCCTCCACCTGCGGCGCGCCCGCCCGATCCGGGGCGGGCGCGAGGACCGGAGGCGGAGGGACAGCGGCGGGCGCTCGACCGGCGCCACATCGCCGACGCGGCCGCCGGGCTCTCGACTGGCGGGCCTGGTCAGCGCTCATCGTCCCCGGCCGCCGACCCCGGCGCGTCGCCGCGACGACGACGCCTCACCGGTCCCGCCAGCTGAGCCGCGTAGATCGCACCTGCTGCTGCCGATCCGATCGCCAGGTTGATCGCCAGCCCGTACGAGCCAAGCTGATCGAAGGGAGCCAACGCGCAGACGAGCAGGAAGGCCGCGGTCCAGCGCCACTTCGGTGCCTCGCTGAGCGAGCGGTCCAGGCGCATCCCGTAGGCAACGAAGTACACCGCCAGCGCTAGAAGTGGGAGCGCCGCGAGCACGAGGCCGATGTCGGGCGCGTCGGCCGTTCCCGTGCCGAGCTGTTCGAGGGGTCCACGCGCGACAAGTCCGAGACCCAAGCCGCCGACCACCAGGGCTCCGTGGCAGGCATGCGAAGCTGCTCGATGCGCACCGTGCTCGGGGGCAGAGAGGCGAGCCCGGACGCCCTTCGGGTCCGAGGATGTCCGGCGGTTGCGCGGTGGCGAGTTGGGGGTGGTTGGGCGGCGAGGCATCGGCGTGCGTTGCATCGGTCACGATGCTCGACGCTGTCGTCGACAGCGTCGCAGTCCTCATCATCCTCGTCAGCACGATGAGGGCCCTGACTACGGCACCTCGTGAACTGCACCACGAAGTTCGACTTGACTTGCTGGTCGCCGACGAGGAGTCTCGCGTACGGCGTGCACGTTAGCGCCACGAGACCTCGAGCGGATGGGGCACCGATGAGTCAGAACGAAGAGACCTTCAACGGGCAGTGCTTCTGCGGCGCTGTCACGATCGAGGCCACCGGCGATCCCGAAGGGGTCGGCTACTGCCATTGCGCCAACTGCAGGAGCTGGTCCGCCAGCCCGGTCAACGCGTTCACGCTCTGGAAGCCCGAGGCGATCAAGGTGACCGCGGGAGAGGACCAGATCGGCGAATACCACAACAACGAGCGCAGCTATCGGCAGTGGTGCAAGGCCTGCGGCGGCCACCTGATGACGCGGCACCCCCAGTGGGGCTTGGTCGACCTCTACGCGGCGACGATCCCCGAGTTTCCGTTCGTCGCCGGGGTGCACGTCAACTACGAGTCGACGGTGCTGCCCATGAAGGATGGCCTCCCCAAGTTCAAGGACTTCCCCGCGGAGTTGGGTGGCTCCGGCGAGACGATCGCCGAGTAGCAGCGTCATCGGCCGGGCGGCCCGCTGACGATGCCGAACGCCAAGGCGCGTGGGCGTGTCGGTGGGCTCATGTGAGCGTGCCCGGGGGCTGCCGGGCGCCGGCTTCCGCGCGGGTGATGGCCCGCGCGGCGAGGACCAGCGTTAGATGGCTGAACGCCTGCGGGAAGTTGCCGACCTGCCGCTGTCGCGCGACGTCGTACTCCTCGGCGAGCAGGCCGAGGTCGTTGGCCAAGCGGAGCAGCCGCTCGAACAGGGCGCGCGCCTCGGTGACGCGGCCGTTGAGGGCGAGCGCGCTGACGAGCCAGAACGAGCAGGCGAGGAACTGGCCCTCGCCGCCGGGCAGGCCATCGTCGGTCTGCGCGGTCGAGTAGCGCGACACGAAGCCGTCGCGGCCCAACTCCTGCGTGACCGCGTCGATCGTCCCCGTCACGCGTTCGTCGTCGCCGGGCAGGAAGCCGACGAGCGGGATGTTCAGGACGCTCGCGTCCAACTCGCGCGAGCCGTAGTACTGGGTGAACGTGCGCCGCTGCGAGTCGTACCCGCGTTCGCAGACCTCGCGGTGGATCTCGTCCCGGACCTGTGTCCAGTGGTCGATCGGGGCATCGAGTCCGAACCGCTCCGCGATCCGCAGGACGCGGTCGAGGACGACCCACGCCATCACCTTCGAGTAGGTGTAGTGGCGGCGCTCGCCGCGGGATTCCCAGATCCCGTCGTCGGGCTCGCGCCAGATCTTCGCGACGTGCTCGACGGTCGCCTGCCAGCGCGGCCAGAGTCGCGGCTCGACCCGGCCCAGCGCCTCGGCGCCGACCATCATCACGTGCGCGACCTCGCCGTAGACGTCGAGTTGGAACTGCTCGGACGCGGCGTTGCCGACGCGCACCGGCCGCGACCCCTCGTAGCCCGGCAGGTGCGGCAGCTCGAACTCGCTCAGCCGCCGCTCGCCACCGATCCCGTACATGATCTGGAGGGCACCCGGCTCGCCCGTGCCGACTCGCAGCAGGAAGTCGCGGAAGGCGAGCGCCTCGTCGCGGTAGCCGGCGTCGAGCAGGGCCTCCAGCGCAAGCACCGAGTCGCGCAGCCAGCAGTAGCGGTAGTCCCAGTTGCGCACCCCGCCGAGCTCCTCGGGCAGGGAGGTGGTCGGCGCGGCGATCAGCGCGCCGGTCGTCTCGGACGTCATCGCCTTCAGCGCGATCAGCGAGGTCAGGACCTCGTCGCGGTAGGCCCCCTCGTAGCCGCAGCGGCCGCTCCACTCGCGCCACCACGCGGCGGTCCGGGCGAGGGCGGAGTCGGCGTCCTCGACCGGTGGGGTGGGCTCGTACGAGAGGTGCCAGGTCAGGGTCAGCCGCTCGCGTGCGCCCTCGACGAGGGTGAACTCGGCGACGACCATTCCGTCGTCGATCCGCAGCGGCAGCGGCGTGCTGAGGCGGAAGCCGTCGGGTCCGGCGGTCGCGACGGCGCCGTCGGCGGCGGGCTCGACCCACGGCACGAGCGACCCGTAGTCGGGGCGAAGGGCGAGCTCCATCCGCATCGGAACGCGGCCGCGCACGCCCTCCACGATCCGCATCACCCGGGGCGGGCCGTCCAGGCGCCGCGGCATGAAGTCGATCAGGCGGACGACGCCGCCCTCGACCTCGAGCTCGGTCTCCAGCACCAGCGTGCCGGGCCGGTAGCGGCGTCGCGAGCCGCGGACCTCGCCGGCCGGAGCCAGCAGCCAGCGCCCGTGCCGCGCGTCGCCCAGCAGGGCCGAGAAGCACGACGCGGAGTCGAAGCGCGGCAGGCAGAGCCAGTCGATCGAGCCGTTGCGGCCGACCAACGCCGCTGCCTGCGTATCGCCGATCAATCCGTAGTCCTCGAGCAGCATGCGGTCTTCGCCTCCTCGGAACGGGGCCAGCTCATACGGCTGGCGCGCTCGATGCTCGTGCGGGTGCAGCCACGAGGACAGCGTACGCGAGGCGGTCCGGGGGTCCCTCTTCCTGCGGGCCTCTCACCGCGGCGCACGGAGCTCGCCCACGCTGCGCTCGCCGAGCACGAAGCGCGTTCCGCAGGACCGGCTCCCGTCGGGATCGTGCGCGAACGGCGGTTCGTCGCGGCCTGGCGAACAGGGGGCCCAGGCCCCTTGTGTTGAGCGGGGGCGTGCGTAGGGTTCACGGATCCGCCCCATGGCCCGAAGGACCCCTGTCGTGCGCACGACGATTCTTGTCACGCCGATCGCCGCCGCGACCGCGATCCTGCTGCTCTGCGGCGCCGGACAGGCCTCGGCCGGGACGAACACCGTCACGTTCCAGCAGGTAGGCGAACACGCGATCACCGTCCCCAACGGGGTCACCTCGCTGCAGGTGGTCGCCGTCGGGGGCAAGGGCGGAGGAACCTCCCGCAACTTCGGCGGCTTCGGTGCGCGGGTGTCCGGCAGCCTCGCGGTGCAGCCGGGCGATATCCGGTACCTGGTGGTCGGGGGCAACGGCAGCCCCGGCGACTACGGCAACGGTGGCGGCGGCGCGTCGGACGTCCGCACGGCCCCGGTCTCCGCCGGGCTCTCGCCCGATCGGCGGGTGCTGGTCGCGGGCGGCGGTGGCGGTGCAGGGCGGGGGGTCATCGGCGACAGCGATCCGATGATGGGCAACGGCGGCGCCGGTGCGCAGCCGGGTCAGGCGGCGGTGTCGGACCCCCGGGGGACGGCCTCGGGCGGCGGTGCCGCGGGTGTGCCCGCGGGCACCGGCGCCGGCGGGACCGCCGGCTATCCGCGCGTGACCCCGACCAACGGGGAGGCCGGTCAGGCCGGCGGGCTCGGCATCGGCGGGGCGGGCGCCTACTGGGAAGCACCCGGAGTCGTCGTGAAGGGCTACGGCGGATACAACGGCGGCGGACTCGGCGGCGGATACAACTTGGTGCAGACCGGCGGCTACCTCTATGCCGGTGGTGGTGGCGGAGGAGGAGGACTGAACGGCGGAGGTGGCGGAGGCGGGCTGACGCGTGTGACCGATTGGGGCGGTGGCGCCGGTGGCGGCGGCGGATCCAACCTCGTGCCGTCGGGCGGCACCGCCGGGACGGACACCTCCGGCGCGGCCAGCGTCGCGGTGTCGTTCAACGACTCGGTCGCGCCGGCCGTGAGCGTTTCGGTGCCGTCGCGGGTCAAGGACCCGTTCACCGTCAGCGGAACCAGCGGCACCGCCCTCGGTGACGGCGCCCTGACGATCAAGGTCTACGCCGGAGCGGCGGCCAGCGGTACACCCGTCTCGACCTTGACACCGACCCGCGACGCGGCCACCGGCGCATGGCAGGAGACGAGGATCGGGAGCCTGGGAGACGGCACCTACACGCTGCAGGCATCGCAGGTCGACGGGGCGGGGAACGTCGGCCTCAGCACCGCGCGGACGATCGCGATCGACCACACCGCTCCGAGCCTGTCGCTCACGTCGCCGGCCGACGGGCTCCTGTTGACCGACGCCGCGACCACCTTCGCGGGCGTCGCCGGGACGGCGACCGGCGACGCCGCGACCGTCGAAGTCGAGGTGCGCAACGAGAACTACGCCCTGGTCACGACGCTCAGCGGCTCACGCAACGGCACGACCGGCGCCTTCTCGTTCGCGGCGGCGCTGCCGTTCGGCGACGGGCGGTACCGGATCGCCGCTCAACAGCCCGACGACGTCGGCAACGTGGCCGCGACCTCGGCCATCTGGATCCGCATCGACCGGCAGGCCCCCGCGCCCACGCTCACCGCGCCGAGCGCGGCACGCTCCGACGACACCACGCCGACGTTCGCCGGCACCGGCACCAAGGCGGAGGGCGACGCGGCCGCGGTCGACGTGCGCATCTACGCCGGCGAATCGGCCTCGGGGTCCGTGCTGCGGACGCTGCACGGGACCCTCGACGGCGCCGGCGCGTACTCGGTCGACGCCGCGCCGCTGGGCGACGGGGTCTACACGGCGCAGGTATCGCAGTCGGACGACGTGGGGCACGTCGGCCGGTCGGCGCCGCGGACGTTCACCGTCGACACGACGGCGCCCGCCGTGACGCTCGCCGCCGTGCGTGGTGCGGTGGCGCCGGCGCTCTCGACGTTCGCCGGGAGCGCCGGCACGGCGGTCGGGGACGATCCGACCGTGACGATCGCCGTCCACGCGGGGAGCTCCGCGGCCGGTCAGCTGATCACGGCGATCGACGCGACCCGCGACGGGCAGAGCGGCGCCTTCACGGCCACGGCGCCGTTCCCGCTCGCCGCCGGCACCTACACCGCGGTCGCCACGCAGAACGACGACATCGGCCACGTCGGGGCAAGCGCCCGGACGTTCGAGATCGCCGTGCCGCAGGTCGACCCGCCGGTCCTCGTTCCGCCGGTCCTCGACCCGCCGGTCCTCGTCCCGCCGGTCGTCCTCCCGCCGTCGGTCGATCCTCCGGCCGTCGTCCCCCCGCGCGTCGCGGACACGACCAAGCCGGCCTTGAGCCGTGTCGGCCTGAGCGCGAAGCGGTTCACCGTCGGCCGCGCGAAGGCGTCGGCGGGCGCAGGCAAGAAGCGGTCGAGCGGCACGACCGTGCGGTACACGCTCAGCGAACCGGCGACCGTCACGATCTCGGTCGCACGCTCCGGCAGCGCCCGGGCCGTCGGCACGCTCACGCGCCGCAGCGTCAAGGGAGCCAACCGCGTCGCCTTCAGCGGGCGGATCGGCAAGAAGGCCCTGCGGTCGGGGTCCTACGCGCTGACGCTCCGCGCGGCCGACGCCGCCGGCAACCGCAGTGCGGCGAAGAAGGTCAGCTTCCGCATCGGGTGAGCGGCCCCGCTGCCGGCGAGACTCGCCGCACGTCGCAGCGTGGCCGGAGGGACCGCGTGTCGTCGGGCCACCGGGGGACGCCTGGGGCGCGACTCCCGGTATCAGCGCGGGGCGTCGTGGATGCCCGGGCGCCCGGGATCGATGCGTCGGGCGACCCCGTCGCCGATCCGGCTGAGCATCGCCAGGTCGTCGGTCTCGGTGGCGTCCATGAAGAGGTTCCGTACGGTGGCGACGTGTCCCGGCGCGGCGGCGACGACCGCTTCGTGGCCGGCGTCGGTCAACGTGGCGCTCGTCCGTCGACCCGCACCCGGCATCCGGGCCCGGCGCAGTAGGCCTCGCCGTTCGAGCTTGGCGACGACGTGGGACAGGCGGGAGAGCGAGGCCGAGACGCCGAAGGCGATGTCGCTCATCTGCATGGTCCGGTCCTCGCGCTGCGCCAGCACGGAGAGCACCATGTATTCGAAGAACGTCAGGTCGGCGTCCTGCTGGAGCTGCTGGTCGAGCGCGCGTGGCAGGGCGCACATGATCTCCACCACGGACCGCCAGGCCGCGCGTTCCTCGGCGTTCAGCAGCCGCGGTGCGTTGTCGTCGTCCGCAGCGTCCACCGGCGTCCGGCTCGGCCGGCCCTCGGCCCCGGCGCTCGTCGTGGGTTCCATGACGACAAGGTAAGGCACCATTCTGTTGTTGAAGTTTCAAGTACTGCTACGGTTGACCCGTCCCCCCTCGCGACTACCGGAGCCTCTCTTGCGCGCCTACTTCGTTCCCGCCTCGGGCTCGGCGGCGACCCTCGCCGACCTGCCCGTCCCGACCCCCGCAGTCGGTGAGGTCCTGATCCGCGTCCGGGCCGCCGGCCTCAACCCCTTCGACAACCACATCGCGGCCGGCATGCTCGAGCCGTTCATGGAGCATCGGTATCCGTTGGTGCTCGGGCGCGACGTCTCGGGCGTGGTCGAGGCGGTCGGCGACGGCGTCGAAGACGTCGCGGTCGGCGACGAGGTCCTGGCCCACGTCCCCTTCACGCCGCCCTTCGAGGCCGGGACGCTCGCGGAGTACGCGGTCCTGCCTGCGACCGGGGTGGCGCCGAAGCCCCAGGGCCTGAGCTTCGTGGCGGCGGCGGCGCTGCCGTTGGCCGCCGGGGCGGCGCTGGCGCTCGTCGACGGGGTCGATCCGCAGCCCGGACAGGTCGTCCTGGTCAACGGGGCGTCGGGTGGCGTCGGCCGGTTCGCGGTGCAGCTGCTGGCGCAGCGAGGTGCACGGGTGGTGGCGACGGCCTCTCCGGTGAGCGCTGACCGCGTGCGCGAACTGGGCGCCACCGACGTCGTCGACTACACCGCCGGTGCCGTCGCGGACCAGGCGCTCGCCCTGCATCCCGACGGGGTGGACGCCCTCATCAACCTCAACGGGTGGACGCTCGACGACGTCCCGGTCGGGGCGGTCCGGCGCGGAGGGGTGGTCCGTACCGTCACGCAGGTCCCCGACGACGCCACCCTGGAGGCCCGCGGCCTGACCGGTGGGCAGGTCATGGCGTCCCCGGGCCGCGAGGCGCTCGCGCCGCTGGCCGTCCAGGCCGCGAGCGGGGCGCTCCAGGTCGACGTCTCCGGCGTCCTCGCGCTCGGCGACGTGCAGGCGGGGTTCGCTGACATCGAGGCCGGTCGCGCCCACGGCAAGCTCGTGGTCGACCTGTCCCTGTGAGTCGGCAGCCGAGGTCCGGGGCGCCCGGGCGTCGTCGTCGCTGTTCGCAGCACGCGGGAGGGCCCGCCGTAGCGGGCCCTCCTGGCCGAGGTGCATCCGGCCGCCGCCCGCCACCGATGAGTTCCGCCGGCGGGGCCGGTCTACCAGGACGTAGGCCATCACACCCACCGACTGGAGACCACCATGACCCCTCCCGCGCACCCCGGACGCATGCTGTTCGTGAACATCCCCGTAGCGGACCTCGAGCGCAGCAAGGCGTTCTTCGCAAAGCTCGGGTTCAGCTACGACCCGGCGTTCACCGACGAGACCGCCGCCTGCATGCTGGTCGGCGAGCAGGCCTTCGTGATGCTGCTCAGCCGTGAGAAGTTCGCGCAGTTCTCGAAGCTGCCGATCGCCGATCCCACCACGCACGCGCTGGCGCTCTACTGCTTCAGCGTGTCGTCCCGCGACGAGGTCGACGCGGTCGCGGCCGCGGCCCTCGCCGCGGGCGGCACCGAGGCGGACGGGGCCGAGGACTACGGCTTCATGTACTCGCGCAGCTTCTTCGACCTCGACGGCCACGGCTGGCAGGTGATGTGGATGGACCCGGCGGCGGCGGAGCAGGGACCCGAGCAGTTCGCGGCCTCCGCGCAGGACGACGGCGCCCCGGCCTGACAGGCGGTCGCGGCGATCTCCGCTGGCGGGCGGCGTCCCTTCGCGCGCTCGTGCCCGCATCGCCCCGTCCCGTGGGCCTCCCCGAAGACCCGGAGTACCGTGGATCGACGGTTCCGGGAGTCGCCCGGGGCACGCGCCCGGGGTGCCCCGGGGCGGTGAGGAGGTCGTGATGGTCGTACGGTTGTCGGTACTGGATCTGGCTACGGCGGGAGGGGGCGTCTCGCCGCGGGACGCCCTGCTCGGGAGCGCCGAGCTGGCGAAGCGCGCCGAGGAGTGGGGCTACGGGCGCTACTGGTTCTCGGAGCACCACAACATGCCGAGCATCGTGTCCTCGACGCCGGCGGTGCTGGCGGGCTACATCGCCGCGAACACGGAGCGGATCCGCGTCGGCTCGGGCGGGGTCATGCTGCCCAACCACTCGCCGCTGATCATCGCCGAGCAGTACGGGACGCTCGAGACGCTCTACCCCGGCCGCATCGACCTGGGCCTCGGCCGCGCGCCGGGCACGGACTTCGAGACGGTCCGCGCGATGCGCCGCTCGCCCGAGGCGTCGGACCGCTTCCCGGAGGACGTCGTCGAGCTCCAGGGCCTGCTCGGCCCGAAGCAGCCGGGGCAGACCGTCCGCGCGATCCCGGGGGAGGGCACGAACGTCCCGCTCTACATCCTCGGCTCGTCGCTGTTCGGGGCGCGCCTCGCCGCCCAGCTCGGCCTGCCGTACGCGTTCGCGTCGCACTTCGCGCCGGCCGAGCTCCTGAACGCGTCGGCGCTCTACCACGAGGAGTTCCGACCCTCGGAGCAGCTCGAGGCGCCGTACATGATCGCCAGCATGAACGTCTTCGCCGCCGACACCGAGGACCAGGCGAAGATCCTCCACGCCACAGCGCTCGAGAAGATGGCCCGCGCGCTCAGCGGCCGCCAGATCGACGGCAACGATCGCGCCGAGACCGAGGCGATCCTGCGCTCTCCGGTCGGACGACACGCCCAGCAGATGCTCCACTTCTCCGCCGTCGGCGACGGCGACCAGGTCGGCGAGCAGGTGTCCGCGTTCGCGCAGCAGGCGGGCGCGGACGAGGTGATGGTCGCGATGAACGTCGCCGACCTCCCCGCCCGGATCCGCTCCTACGAGCTGCTCGCGTCGGCACTGGTGCAGGACGCAGCGCAGACGGTGGTCGGCGGCTGAGCCTCGATCCCCGCCGTGCTCGGGTAGGGCCGTTCGGCGGGCGCCCCGATCGGGGTGACAGCGGCGCCGCGCCGAAACGTAGGAACCCCGTGAGAGCGGGGGTTCCGATCCTCGGTGGAGCGCGCCGGGGCGGTGGTCGGGGCGTCGGGATTCGCCGGGCTGGTACGTTCCCGCGGATGCGCGGCTTCCGCTTCTTCGTCTAGCAGCAACGTCGGTTCCCCCGGAATCGCCCCACGGCCTTGGCCGTGGTGGCACACGTTGCCCCTGACGAAGACGGAAGGACCCAGGATGAACCTGGACAGGAACGGCGCCTCTGCGCCGAGTGGTAGCTACCCGCGCTCGGCGCACCTCGCCGCGAGGGATCTGGTCAAGGGCTTCGGCGAAGGGCCGGTGCTTGACGGTGTGTCGTTGACCGTCCGCGCCGGTCAGCGCCTGGCGGTGATCGGCGACAACGGGACGGGCAAGAGCACCCTGCTGCGCCTGCTCGCCGGCACGATCGCGCCCGACGTGGGTGCGGTGACGTCCACGACCGGCCGGACGCTCGTCGAGCAGGAGCTCGACCTGCGCCCCGGTGACACGGTCGCGACGCTCCACGACGACGCGCTCCGGCGCGCCAAGGACGCCGTCGCCGCGTTCGAGCGGGCCACGCTGGCGCTCGTCGACGACGCGATTGGCGCCGCAGCGCGCTACGACGAAGCGCTCGCGCAGGCCGAGGCCCTGGACGCATGGAACGCCGAACGGCGGCTGCGGGAGGCGCTCCGGGCGTTCGGCGCGGAGTTCGCCGATGACGCGGCACTGGTCGAGCTGTCGCCGGGCCAGCGCTACCGCCTGCGGTTGGCGTGCGCGCTGCACGACCCGGCGGGGGTGGTGCTCGTCGACGAGCCGAGCAACCACCTCGACGACAGCGGACTGGACGTGCTCGCCCAGCGTCTGGCGTCGCACCCCGGGATCGTCGTCCTGGTCACCCACGATCGCTGGCTGCTGAACGCGGTCGGGACGACGCTGCTGGACCTGGATCCGTCGTCCGAGGGCGCCGGGGTCCTGTTCTCCGGGGGCTACGCCGAGTACCGCGCCAGCCGCGCGGCCGCGCTCGAACGCTGGCGCGCGGACCATCGCGCGAGCCTCGTCGCCGAACGTGGTCTGCGGGAACAGCTGGCGGCGGCGCAGGCCAGCGCTCCCGACCAGTGGCGACCGGGAAAGGGCGCGGCCAAGCACGGCCGAGCGAGTCGGGCAGCCGGAACGGTGCGGCTGTTCCAGCGCCGGATCGACGACCTGCTGGACGTCCGCGGGCCAACGCCCCCGGACGACATGCGGTTCGTGCTCCCGGACCTCCGAGGTGGGGCGAAGGGGTCGCTGCTGCGCGCCAGTGAGCTTGCCTTGGACGACCGCGTAGCCATGGCCAGCGGGTATCCGATCGACCTGCAGGCGGGAGGGCGGCTGCTGATCCGTGGTGTCAACGGTGCGGGCAAGAGCACGTTGCTGGCGTTGCTGGCGGGGCAGCTGCGTTCCGACGCCGGGACGGTCAAGCGACGGCCCGGCGCGCGGATCGGGCTGCTGAGCCAGGAGGACCGTTTCGACCCCGAGCTGTCCGCACTCGAAGTGATCGCGCGCACCGCGCGACCGGTCCTCGACCCCCACGACCTGCGCGCTCCGGTGCTCCGCACCGGTCTGCTCCGCGCGTCCGACCTGGACCGTCCGCTTGGCCGGCTGTCGACCGGGCAACGTCGACGCGTCGCTCTCGCCGGACTGCTGATCCACAGGCCGGCCGTCCTGCT
This sequence comes from Patulibacter ginsengiterrae, assembly GCF_056269115.1. Lineage (NCBI taxonomy): Bacteria > Bacillati > Actinomycetota > Thermoleophilia > Solirubrobacterales > Patulibacteraceae > Patulibacter > Patulibacter ginsengiterrae. The sequence goes on along the minus strand of NZ_JBWDOG010000004.1, from coordinate 111,432 downwards.
GCTCGACGAGCCGACCAACCACCTATCGGTCGCGCTCGTCGATGACGTGACCGAGGCGCTCTTGGCGACCTCCGCGGCGGTGGTCCTGATCACCCACGACCGAACGCTGCTGACGGCGGTGGAGGACTGGCCGACGCTGATGCTGACTCCGCCGAATCGCCCGAAGCGGATGATCTCGCGCGTCTGAGGCGGTCATAGGATGCGCCGATGAGCTACGAGCACGTGATCTCGCACGTCGTTCAGGTGGTCGAGGCCGTCGGGGCGGGGATCATGGTGCTCGGCGGCCTCGGCGCGCTGCTGCTGTTCGCCGCGCGGGTGCTGAGGTCGGCGTCTCCGTCCGCGTCCTACGAGGATCTGCGGCGGAACATGGGCCGCTGCATCCTGCTCGGGCTGGAGGTGCTGATCGTCGCCGACATCGTCCGCACGATCATCGTCGACCCGACGCTGGAGAGCGTCGGCGTCCTCGGCGCCATCGTGGTGATCCGGATCCTGCTCAGCTTCTCGCTCGAGGTCGAGATGGACGGCGTCTGGCCGTGGCAGCGCTGGCGTCTGGCGGCCCGCCGAGAGCCGACCGAACCGTGACCCGAAGACCGTCGCCCGGTCGCCCTTCGTGCGGCAAGGGGCAGCGGAGAGGATCTCCTGGTGACCTCGGGCGGCCGGCCTTCGTGGGTCGGCCGACCGCCCGGCGGGTAGGAGGCGCACGAAGGTCGCGCAGCGCCACCGGGAGCGTCCGGGCCTTCGCCACGACGACCATCCCGGAACGACCACGGAAAGGGACGACCCCCCATGCCCACGATCACCTCCAACGACGGCACCGAGATCTTCTACAAGGACTGGGGGTCGGGTCAGCCGATCGTCTTCAGTCACGGCTGGCCGCTCTCCTCCGACGACTGGGACCCCCAGCTGATGTTCTTCCTCCGGCAGGGCTATCGCGTCGTCGCGCACGACCGCCGCGGCCACGGACGCTCCGGCCAGCCCAGCGGCGGCCACGACATGGACCACTACGCCGACGACCTCGCCGCCGTCGTCGCGCACCTCGACCTCGAGGACGCCGTCCACGTCGGGCACAGCACGGGTGGCGGGGAGGTCGTGCGCTACATCGCCCGCCACGGCGAGGATCGCGTCGCCAAGGCCGCGCTCGTCGCCGCCGTCCCGCCGCTGATGGTCAAGACCGACGCCAACCCCAAGGGCACGCCCAAGGAGGTCTTCGACGACTTCCAGGCTCAGCTGGCTGCCGGCCGCTCGGAGTTCTACCGCGCCGTCCCGTCCGGCCCGTTCTACAACTACGACCAGGACGACGCCGAGCCGTCCGAGGCGATCATCCAGAACTGGTGGCGCCAGGGCATGATGGGCGCCGCCAACGCCCACTACGACGGGATCGTCGCGTTCTCGCAGACCGACTTCACCGAGGACCTCAAGAGGATCACCGTCCCGGTGCTGGTCCTCCACAGCGAGGACGACCAGATCGTCCCCTACGCCGCGTCCGGTCCGCGCTCCGCCGAGCTCCTCCAGAACGGCACGCTCAAGACCTACCAGGGGCTTCCCCACGGCATGCCGACCACCCACGCCGACACCATCAACGCCGACCTCCTCGCGTTCATCCAGGCCTGACCGGCGGGGTCGTGGGCCGGCCGTCGTCGGCTCACGACCCGGCTCTACGTGGCTCGCCGCATCCGGAGCGTCAGGGTCGAGCGATCGCGCTGGAGCGTCAGCCGCCGTCGGTCGAGGTGCCACATCACCTCGCCACCGAAGAACGGGCGGACCGAGCGCAGGAACTCGTCCGACCCGGACGAGCGGCACGGCGCGGCCTTCGCGCGCGGGGCGCCGACGGTGAGGGTGGCGCGGTGGATCGCGACCGGTGCCTCGAGGCGTCGGCACCGCGCCCGCATCGTCAGGAGGGTGCGTCCGTCGCGGACCGCCACGTCGACCGTGACGAACGGTCCACCCCACGTGTCGCCGAGGTCCCACGGCCAGGTCCGGTACTCGCCCGTGCTGAGCGAGGCGTCGATCAGGTCCTGCGGTCGGGCGGGGTTCGTGCGGGGCAGCGGGGGCGGAAGGTCGTCGCGCTCCAGCGTCATCGTCGTCGGGCCCTGGACGAGCACGAGCTGGTCGTCGTGCAGCCGCCACTCCGGGTCACCGGCGAAGAACGAGACGAGGAGGTCGTCGCCTCGCTCCCGCTCGGGCGAGCAGCCCACGAGGGTCTGCCCGATGGCGGAGACGCGGAGCCGGGAAGCGGTCACGCGGAGCGCACCCCCTATGCGGTTGCAGCCTCCGTACACCCCGAGCGACCGACGCTCGATCGAGAGCCAGACCGGCGCGCCTTCGAACAGCGGCATCGGGCGCCCGTCCTGCTCGACGGACACCGAGCGGAACACGTGGCCCACGATCGGCGCCGTCGACGCCGCGGCGGCCTCGCCCGGCCCGTCGAACGCGCCGAGGAGGGCAGCACCGGCCGCGATGCCCCCGGCTGCCGCGGCCAGCACGGCGGTCACCCGCACCCGTAGACGCGCCGACGTTGACCACACACCTGCGCCGCGCTCTCCGCTACGAACCATGCGCATGACTGTCGCACACGATCCGCGCCGCGATGACACATGGCGAACGCACTGATCCGCGACTCGCCTTGGGTCATCTCGAGGAGGCTTGTTCCGCGTGCGCTCTGCGCGTCCTGGTGCGGGCCTCAGCGGGACGGCGTCGAAGCTGGGCAGCAGTGCGGGTGGGCGGGCGACGCGCACGAATCGCCGTCTATCCCCACCAACCGCCGCCCATATCGCGCCGATGGGGCACTCGTGCCTCATGGCGGGCCAAGAACCCGCCTCGATCCGGGGCCGACCCCAGAACGCAGGAACCCCCGCCGGTTGCGACCGACTGCAGCGAAACTGCGACGCATCCGTGGCCGAGTCCTCGGCTGCTGCAACGATCGCTTGCGGCAGGACCCCGGCCCGCCGGGATCCGACACCTAGCTCGAACGATGTCCTTGTTTTTGCCGTTCGTGCGTGAGGCGTGCGACCTAGCCGCGGACTGCTGGTGCGGTCGCAACGCAAGGAACGTTGGCCGAGAGTCAGCGCTACCTAAAGAAGCGTGTCCATGTTTGCGCCGTTCGTCCGCTATGCCCTACGCCCGGTACACGGACGCGTATTCCAACTACGATGCGGAATATGACTACGTCTCCCGGTTGGTCGCGCGTGTGCGGCCGCCGACCTCGTCCCGCGTCGGTCCCACGACGACCTGCATCCCTTCTCGCCCTCGCCGCGGCGGGCCTGCTCGCCTTCAGCGGCACCACGGCATCGGCGGCCAACAACCCCGGCACCGGTGATTCCGGGTTCTTCACGTTCCGACCAGCCGATGTCGTGGGCGGAACCCAGATCAACGTGGCCTCCGGAAATGCGTTGATCCGTACCCGAGATCTCGCCGACGGCCCGCTCACCTACCACGTGGTGGTGGATCGTGCCTATAACAGTTTGGCGCCAAGTGAATTCTCGATCCTCTCGCCGCGTTGGAAGTTCGACGTCGGTCCCGATACGAAGCTGACCCTCGAGTCCAACCAGGACACGACCGTCGCGGGGCCGTCCGGGTACCGGATCCGCTTCGCACGGCAGCCCGACGGCTCCTATGTCGCACCTGACGATTTCGACGGGTCTCTCGTGAAGACCGCGAACGGCTGGACGCTGACCCGCACCTCGCAAGGCGACGAGTTCGGGTTCGACAACTCTGGGACGTTGACCTGGACGAAGGACTCATCGGTGCGGGACTTCACGGTCCAGGGCACCAGTGCTGCCGACCGGACCGTCTTGTCGAGCTACGGGACCTCGTCGGGTCGTCGGGTCAACCTGTCCTACAACGGCGACAGCCTCGTGCGCCTGATGGACGACCCGGCCTCCGGCCATCACTCCTACCGGTACACCAGTGGCAAGGTGACCGAGTACGAGAGCCCGACCGGGGCGATCACCAGCTACGGCTACGACTCCAACGGGTTCCTGGACGAGATCGTCGAGCCGGGCGGTACGACGGTCGAGCTTGACGTCTCGCTGGCCGGTCGGGTGCAATCGATCACCACAACGCTGCCGGGCGGGGTGCCGCAAACCACCGGCTTCGTCTACACCCGGCGGGCCTACAAGACCGACGTGACAGCGCCGGATGCGACGCGTCGCACCTACGCCTACGACGACGACTGGCGGGTGACGCGCGACTACGACCCGGACCATGTGCCGACCGTCACGGCCTCCGGTGAGCTGCGCGATCGGGAGAACGACTATGTTGGCCCCAACCAGACCTACGCGCTGAGCGTCGCGGCGGACCAGCCCGACGGCGCCGGCCTGCGGCGTCTGTTGGTGGAACGGGACAACGGCGACGAGATCGAGGGCGAGGACGTGCTGTGCACGAGCACCCCGTTCGACTTGGTCTGCCCGACCAGCCAGGCCTCGAGCCTCGACGTGAGTTTCGTCAGCGTTCCGGAGGGCGAGCAGGCGATCCGTGCGGCCGCGGACGATGACGAGCAGCACCACGCGACCTCCGACGGGTGGAACGTGCTCGTCGACAAGACGCCGCCGACTGCGGCATCGGCTTTCAAACTCTCGTACTTCGATCCGAGCGACCCGGCGGCGTCGGCGACGATCACGTGGGAGATGCCGGAGGATCCGGACCTGCCGGGTGGCATTCCCGGGGCGGGTATCGCGAAGACCGAGCTGCGCTACCGCATTGGTGGTGGCGCGTGGTCGGCGTGGCTAGACTCAAACGCGCCGGATTCTCAGGGGGTCGAGGAGAACCCGGTCGGAGACGGGGATCTGATCTTGATGGGCGGTGAGAGTGGGGATGTTGTGTCGCTCGAAGTTCGTGCGACCGACGCCGTTGGGAACCTCTCCGGTGTTGCTGCCGGCAGCGTCACGTTGACCGAGCGGCTCGAGGATCCGGTCCTTGAGGACATTCAGGTCGAGTCGTTCGTCGAGGACTACCCGGGCACGAGCGAGCCGGTTGCGAGGCAGTGGCTTCGCAATCAGGCCAAGGCTCGCGGGCTCGCAGCGGAAGTGCGCGACGCGGTGCCGCCGCTGACCTACGGTGGGCTCTGGTACGACAATCAGAATCGACGGATCAAGGTGGGACTGGTGTCCGGCACGTCGTCGGGCGCCGTGAACGACGCAGCTGATGATCGAGGAGTCGGGTCGCTCGTCGATATCGTGACGGTGGCGCATACGGCAGGGCAGCTGGAGCAGGCACAGCAGCCGCTCTTGGATGCACTGGAGCCGCTCGACGGTCTTGGGCTGGTGCAGATGAGCAGGAACGTCAAGCGCAACCGGTTGGAGATCGACGTTGCTGCGTCGGCGACACCCGCGCAGCGCGCGCTGATCGACGATGCGGCCGATGAATCGCTCGTTACAGTGGCCGTATTGGAGCGGGATGAGGAAACCCTGTTCGTGGAGTCTCAAGCCTGCCGCTTTCCTTGGTGCGACGCACCGCTGCGCGGCGGCGTGCGCATCGAGCTCGTGCTTGATCCCGACTATTGGTGCACCCTGGGATTCAACGCGCGAGCGATTTCATCATCCGCGCCGCGCATTCTTACGGCCGGGCACTGCGTCGATGGCCAGCAGAACCAGAGCTGGGCGACGCGTGATTCCTCACGCAGAATGACGTCGGCCGAGGGGATCGGCACCGCAGCAGGACCGCCCGTCAACGGGAAGAACGGGGACGCCGCAGCGATTGCGGTAGGCACGACGTCGGTGTTCCGGCCGACGGCGAAGCGTCGGGCGGTGGTATTCGTAACGAAGGCGACAGTCGGCACGACGAGCCGGGACGTCGCATACCCCATTCGCAGCGTCGGCGCGAGCGAGCCAGGCGACCGTGTTTGTCAGACCGGTGCCACGCACGGCACGAGGTGCGGCGAGATCACGAGGCTCGGGCAGAAGGTCGAGACGACGGACGGGATTACGCGTCATTGGATGGGCGAAGCTCGAATCTGCGGCGCCACCGGCGGCGATAGCGGCGCCCCGGTGTACGCGGGGAATGTGGCTTTCGGTCTGCATTCCTCCAGTAATAGGGACACGAGCTGCATCACCCAATACCAGGGAATCGTTGGAGCGCAGAATCTCCTTGGCGTCAGGGTGGCACTGAGGCGATGACGAACAGGGCGCGCATCCTCACGTTGCTGGCTGGAGTGGTGCTCCTCGTCGCCTCGGCGGGGTTCGGTATCGTCGCCATCGACCGGCGGTACTGGACGCCCACGGAGGTGGAGGCAGGCATCGGCTCGCCCGCCGAATACCAGGCATCGGGACGGACATGCGTGAGCTGCGATGAGGCACGGCCGTGGAAGCGCGCGTCGATTTTCGCCGGGGCTTCCGGAGCTCTTGTGCTGACTGCGGTTCTCGTCGTGTCGCGCAGGCGCAGGACTGAACGTGATGCGTAGCGCGCGGGTCTGCCTGCCAGAAGCGGTCAGGCCCGCGCGTGCCCGACTCGTCTCCTCGACGTCCTCGAGCTGTGGCGTCACGCACGCGTCTGTCCAGCGCTTCAAGCGGCCGAGGTCTCGTTGCGGCGGCGTTTTGCGAGGAGTTCGGCACGGCCGGCCGGCTCGGCGCCCGGGGGTGCCGCGGCGGGGCGGCCTCGGCGTGGGTTCGGACTGCGGGAGATTCACCTGCTGCCGCTGTTGCGCGATGAGCTAGCCGCCCACAAGGCCCGCTCGCTACGCACCGGTCCCGACGATCTCGTCTTCCCACAGAGCCGCGGCGGGGTCCGCAGCGTCGCCAACCTCCGCGACCGAGTCCTCGAACCCGTCCTGGCTCGCGCCGACGAACTCCTCACCGCCCGCGACCAGATGCCGCTGCCCCTGGGGGTGACCCTGCACAAGCTGCGTCACACCTTCGCGTCGATCATCGTCGCCTGCGGCGAGGACCCGACCTCGGTCATGGCTCAGCTTGGCCACGCCGACCCGAAGTTCACCCTGCGCGTCTACTCGCACCTCATGCGCCGCGACCCCGCCGAACGCGCCCGTCTGAAGGCGCTGGTCTACGGCGAGACACAGAGCCTGCCGTCAACCACCGGATCCACGGCCACCGACCGGGAGCTGACTGCGGCATGGGCCCGCAATCCGCGAAGAACACTGCCACCCCAGGAGAGGCAGAAATGAGCCCGAGCCCGAGAGCCTGCCGGGCACCGTCTGGACCAAGGGCGACGCGCTGCGCGTCGACGACCGCGTCTACGTTTCGCCACGACGAAGACCCCAACGACGATCGAACCCGGTCCCGGGGTGGTCGACAAACCTGCCGGGGACGGTCGGCTCGTCCGGGGCTAGTCCGGCGGGGGCCAGGCGGCGGTTGCCGCACCGCCGTGGATTGGTATCCCGGTCATACAGCTACCGACGGTCATTCGCGGGAACAGGTCCAGTCCGTTGAGGCGGATGGTGCGCTCCCCGGGTTCGTTGGGCGTTGGGACGATGGTTCCCATACGTCGGAACTCCGGCCCAAGCGTCGACCCGATCTGGAGTTCACCACCAATGGTCGGATGGGCCTCATCTTCGATCATCTGCCTGATCACGCGGAGCGGGGCCGTGCCGACCGGGGCGTCTCGCGCCCCGGAAGAGTCCAGCTCCGTCATGAGGCGTCCGGCTGTTCTGAGCTGGTCACCAAGAAGGACGATATGGCCGTCCGACAGGTCGAGCTGAACGGGCTCGACGCCGTCAAAGGCGCCGCAGGTCGTTCGCGGAATGAGGCTATAGCCGTCGATTTGCTGACGCACTGGACACCAGCCGATCAGAGCCATCTCCACGCGTAGCGCTTCGGGACCCTTTCGTTGGGCGAGGGACGCGACCAACGTCTCCGTAACCCACCCTGCAAGACCTGCGACGTCTTGGATCGAAGGCGGGGCTTCGCTGACCGAGGTGAGGTTGTTCAGGAGTGGGACGAGTGTGGCGTAGACGTGCTGAAAGATCAGCGTGCTTCCTGCGCACACCAGCCCGAATGAGGACGCGTAGAACACGTCGCTGAAATGGCCGTCGTCGTCGGGCCGTGCACATCTCACTGGCAGCTCAAAGAGCTTGACCCCTTCGTCGATGAGCTTGCCGTAGGCATCGCTGATGCGGCTATCCGATGCGGCCCAGAGGTCATGTCCGTGTGTGCCGCGTTCGCCGCTTCGCCAGATCGCTGCGAGCGTCATAGGTGGGATATCTCGTCGGGGGAACAGAATCTCGTCGGGCCTCGCAGACAAGCAGACGCGGGTAGCGGGCGATCGCGTATCGGCTCATGCTTCGTATGTCGCGCCCTTCACGGGTGGCAGCGAACAGTCGAGAACGATGGCGTCGACCGCAACAGTTCGTAGCTCGTTGAGTTCCGTGGCCTGGGCGGCAAGCGCGTCGCGGAGCGCATCGCGTTGATGACGGCCGGCAAGCTTGTAGCGTGACCTATCGGCTCGCTGATCCCAGCGCTCGCTCGCGAACCATGCGACGAGGTAGATCCCGTGGCGATACGCGGGAGGCTCGAGGTAGCGGTCGACAAGCTGGTCGCTCATGGCGCTCAGGAGATCAGGGTTCCACGAGCCTTTGAGTTCGATGACGACTGTTGCGTGCGGGGTGTGCGTCGTCTGCGGGCCAACAAGCGCCTCGATCCAGATGTCGATCGACTCGCCGCGGCCCGATCCACTTTTCGATGGTCGGGCTTCCGGTTCGCGGGCGAGAAAGACGCCACGCTGTCCGAGATGGTCTTTGAGGAAGCGCGAAACAACCCGACCGATGTCCTGCTCGCCCTTAGGTTGTGCGCTCGCCGTATCCCACAGGTCGGCCGCCTGGGGATCGAGCCCGATGAGGCGCCGTTGGAAGACCGAAAGAGCCTCAATCACCGCAGACTGGAGGGCCTCGCTGGAGGTGATCCACCGTCTGCCGTTGTGCTCTGCCATCTCGAGGACGCGAGCCGGACTCGGAGGCATCCACTGGGCGCGCCGTGCAGCTTCGGCCGCCTGAACTCGCATGAACTTGAGCCAAGGCAGGTTCGGGAACCGCTTGTGGAGAGCGTCGAGCTCCTGTACGGATTCGGCGGTGCCGCGGAGGACGAGCCCTTGGACCAAGCCGTCGCGCCATCGCCCGATCTGTTCTCGAGGGCCAATCCAATGAATGTCCTCCTCAGAGGGGTCCTCGGAATGGGGGTAGCGTTCCGTGAGCCACGCGAAAAGGTCTGCGTTCTGCCCTTCGGTGAGTCGCGGGCCGATCGCGGCTTCGCGGTCGCTCGCCAGTTTGGTGACGAGTTGGTCGCCAAAATCCGGAGCGACCTTGAAGAGTCGCCACGTTCGCGACCAATCGGCGTCTGGTCGCTCGAGAGCCAGGAGCGCTGCCACCTGTGCTGCGAGTTCTAGCCGGCGACCGCCCGCGCGCACCGCGCTGGGCACCACCAGCCGACGAGCAAGAGCTTCGGCCTCTCGCGAGCCTTGCGACAGCAGATGCTCGAGCGCTGACGCGCGCTGGCTCGGTGTGCATCGGCCGTCTCGGGCTTTCTTGAGCACGACAGCGTCGAGTTCGGGCGCTGAGACAGATACGACACGGCTCAAGGAAGCGAAAGATCCCTCATCTCGCTGTTCGCGCCGCAGGGCGCGGGCAAGCCAGATTGCCGCGGTAGCGGGGGATCGACGCGTCAGTTCGGCGACAAGCTGGGCGTTGAAGACACGTTCGTCTTCTCCATTGCAGGGCCAGCCCATAATCACTGCTGCCCACCGGACCCACACCTCATCGGCCAGCAACTTGAAAGCACTTGGGTGCTCTTCAGACAAGAGCCGGAGCGCCCGGTAGGCCGCCCAGGCGGCTAGATCAACGGTTTGCCGATCGAACCAGGCGTCGGACTGGGAGGGGGCTTCGTTGAGGTACCGCACCGCGTTGTCGGCGAGAAAACGGTGGACACCTTCGTCGACCGTCTGCCAGCCGGCGAGCTGTCGCGGATCGGATGTTGCGAAGCCGGAATGCGTCTGGTCGACCTGTTCCAACCAGCCCATCGCTGACCAGTACCCGTTGAGGTCGCCCGCGTTCCAGAGACCAATCGCGCCGGCTGCCTTTTGCTGGACGTCGAAAGGGGGCTGAAGGCGAGCCTCGCGAGTCTCGGCCATCTGCTGCATCTTGAGGTACCGCTCGCGCATCGACGCGGCCTCGACGGAATCGAGACCAACGGCGTCGTATCGCGCGGCCGTCAACTCCCGGAGCGCCGGGCTTCGTATGCGCGCGTCATAGATCCGCTCATCAATGTCTGACGAACGGCCGGCGGTCAGCGCCTCGGCGCTCTCCGCCCATGTCCGTTCGCGAGGTCCTCCGACGGCGACCGCCAGTTGGTCCACGATCCAATCAAGGTCATCTGGGCGAATAAGTGGTGGGCTGCAAATGGTCAACACGCCCCCATCCAGATTGAATCGCTCGAGATTCACAATCCGTTCGACCAACGCGCGCCGTCCGGGGGCGTCTGCAAGAAAGTCCTCGTGCTCGGACGCGCCGTCCCGAGAGGTGAGGTGGCCGTGGTCATCAAGGACGGGGAGGATGAGTCGTGCGACAGCGTCGGTAATCACGTCGTCACCGAGGTGCTCACTAGCCATCACGAGCAACCTCTCGCGCACATCGCCGAGAGCCTCCCTTGCTTCAGACCACGAATACGGCCAGGCATGGGCGTAGGCGAGTGCCATCGGCAACTGCTCGATCGAGATGCCGGCCAGAAAATCAGTCCGTAGAAACTGCTTGTAGGACCCGAAGAGCGATCGACGCTTGGGCGGTGTGATCGCCGGCAGCAGCTCGGCCAGCGAGAGAACGTCAGGCCACACAACACTCAGCGCGATGCCCTTTAGTTCGTCATCGGTATCAGCGATCTGCGGATCTACAGCCAAGGGAACGAGCCGTCGGCGCGTCTCTTCCCCGGCGAACCCGCCAAGCGCAGCCACGGCGGCGTCTCGAACCTGCACGGGTGCCGCGTCGTCGAGAGCTAGGTCGAGAAGATCGCTTTCTACATCAACGACGCAGCAGGCGGCCGCCAGATCGGCGGCCGTTTCGCGTGCGGGTATCGCTGAGTCGTTGTCAGCCAGCACTGTTCGCAGCTGCTGGGCAAGCCCGGGGTGTGCAAGGTGAGGCAGGGCATTGCGGACCGGCAGGTCAAAGCGTCTGAGATCGTAGTTCGCAACCCCGCGCAGTAGCGCTTCCACTATCAGCGATCGCTCGCCCTCAAGTGTCGTGGCCGGATCTGCCCGAAGCAGAACGGCCGGGTCTCGAAGCAGAAGGGAAGCAGCGAAAGCGGGTGAGTGGCTCGCTAGCCAACCGGCGACCGCTCGTAGCTGCGGGATAACGCGAAGCCCGTCATCGGTCTCCGCGAAGAGCAAATCGTCGAGCTGCTCCGGCGAAAACCGAGTTGCCAGCCACCGTCCGCACAGATACTCCCCGTAGGTTTGATGGGCGAAGTGCAAGAGGCCATCGCTGGCGTTGGTGAACAGGCCGCAGCGCAACGTGTCATTGATCGCGTGCTCGTCGATCTCAAACTCGCTGGCTGTTCCGAGCGATCGATTGATCTCGGTCCCGCCAGCAAGGGCGGACGGAAGAAGGGCTTCGGCAGCGGGGCCGGATGCGGCGGGGGTCACGGTTGGATGCGCGCTCAGCAACAACAGCCCGGCCACGCGTTCGGCTACTGCGAGGCGCTGGGTGGCTGACAAAGACGCTCGGCGTTCTCTGGCGCGGCGGCGCGGTTCGTCGAACTCGTCTGCAAGCGTTAGGCAACCGAGCTCGTACAGTTCACGCCGCGAATCCGGCAACCCCCCGCGAGCGGCAGCGATCTCGAGCAACATCCGCAGCGTGATCGGGATCATCGCGAGCGGCTGCAGCTGCTGGGACACGACGGAATCGATGAACGCCGATGCGTCGGTCAGGACGTGCTCTCCGGCGCGAATCACGTCGATCCGTCGCAATGGCAGCAACTCAAGGACTTCGAAGGCGGCTGGTCCGAATTTCCGCCGCAGCCATGCTTCTAGGTCGCGTGGCCGTTCGGCTGTGCGGCATGCCAGCCGGAGCGTCAGCCTTTCAATAGGGGCGTCACCTAGACCGTTCTGCAGCAACTCGACGACTGTCTCCAGGCGTAGCAACGCAAAGTCAAGCGAGTCCAGAAGCAGATGGAGGTGGTGATTGCCAGCGAGCCAGCGCTCCCATTCCGGCGTGCCAAAGATCCGCTTGTGCAACCGGTTCTCATCAGCGCTCGAGCTGAGGTCAACTATCAGAGTCGCATCGCCTATCTCCTGGATCCGTGCAAGCTCTTGGCGAAGTGCCGTCGACTTTCCTAGGCCTGGCTCGCCGATGAGGATCGTGCAGCGCCTGTCCGCGAACCGCACGAAGGGACCTGCGTCAGGGATCCAAGCTGATGCGATCGAACTTGAGGGGTCCGCGACAAACCCACTGTCGAGCAGCGCTATCGGTGACCCGTCGGGGACCCAGAAGCGAGAAAAACTCGGGAGGTCAATCACAGCTCGCCGGGACACTGACTAGCGAGATGCTGTTGGGCGGTGAGTGCGCGGAGCGCCGCCCGCATCTGAGACACGCATGTCTGGAGCCTATCCGCGTGGTGGGACGAGGTCAGGCGTCCGAGCGCGCGCCTCAACAAACTGTGACCAGCGGACGCCTTGCGGCCATTCTCGTGTCCGCGCTGAATCGCCGGTGATCCACGAGCATCCCGAGGGATACCGCGCCCTGTCAGGCACCAGTGCCTGAAGAAGCCCGCTCGATTGGCCCCAGGTCCCCCGACCCCAGAAACGCAGAAGACCCGCATTTGCGGGTCTTCTGTCCTGAGTGGAGCTAGCCGGGCTCGAACCGGCGACCTCCTGGGTGCGATCCAGGCACTCTTCCAGCTGAGCTATAGCCCCAGGTCTTCTTCAAGAATAGCGGGGCGGGGGCGGGACGTGTCGGCCGGGCGGCTATCCGGCCAGCGGATCGGGCGAGGAGCGGCCAGGGGACTAGGCTCGCCAGCGCGTGAGCTTTCGGGCCCGACTCAATCTGTTCTTCGTGCTGCTCGTCGTCGTGCCGCTGTTCGCGGTCGGCGTCGTGCTGCTGCGGACGCTCGACGGCGCCGCGCTCGGTCGTACCGAATCGGCGCTCGCCTCCGAGGCCCGGGCCGTCGCGACGGTCAACGGGGAGATCCGGCAGGAAGCCGAGGCCGCCTCGCAGGAGATCGCCGGTGACCACCAGCTCGCCGCCGCGCTGCGGGCCGACGACGTGCCCGCGGTCCGCGCCCGCGCCCGCCAGCTGCTCACGCCGACCACGCCCGCCCGTCGGATCCGGATCCGGATCGCCCGCGGCGGGGTCGTCGACGTCGGCGAGCGGACCGCCCTGCTGCCCCAGCGCAACGCCCTGGTCAGCCCCGTACCCGACCAGCGCCCGCTCGGGGAGCTCGAGGTCGCCGTGATCGGACCGGTCGCGCTCGAGCAGCGCCTCCACCGGCTGACCGGCCGTTCGATCCAGATCCGCAACGCCAGCAACGGCAGCCTGCTCGCCGGGTCGCAGGACGGGCCGAGCGTGCCGCCGCCGCCCGGACGAGTCCGGCGCACCGACGACGGCGCCTGGACCGCGGTCACCGTCCGCGAGTCCGCCTTCGGCCGCGGCAGCGATCAGATCGTGCTCTCCGCCCCGGCCGCCGCCAGCAAGGCGTCGACCAGCGAGCGGGTCGCCCTGATCGGCACGCTGGTGCTCTTCCTCGTGCTCGCGGCGGTCGGCGCGCTGATGGTCTCCCGCTCGCTCCAGCGGCAGGTCGGGATCCTGCTCGAAGGCTCCCGTCGCCTCGGGCGGGGCGACTTCGACCACGAGATCCCGCGCCAGGGCGAGGACGAGTTCGCCCAGCTCGCCGACGGCTTCAACGCGATGAGTGGCCAGCTCCGGCGCCGGATGGAGGAGCTCGACGCCGAGCGGGTCCGGCTGCGCGCCGCGATCCGCCGGATCGGCGAGTCGTTCGCCGCCAACCTCGACCGCGAGGGTCTGCTCGAGATCGTCGCCCAGGCCGCCGCCGACGGCGTCCGGGCCGACGCCGCGCGGGCCTGGATCTCCGTCGCCGGCCGCGACGAGGTCGCGATCACCGGCCAGGCCGCCGCCTTCGACGCGATCTTCGCGCGGGCGGAAACCCAGCTCGCAGCCGGTGGCGACGGGCTGCTCTCGGAAGGCGACCAGCACGCGATGGCGGTCGCGATGCGGGGCGAAGGGCTCCACGGGACGGTCACGGTCGCCCGCCGCAGCGGTGCCTTCACCGCCGCCGACGCGGAGCTCGTCGCCTACCTGTCGGGGCAGGCGACGGTCTCGCTGGAGAACGTCGGCCGCCACGAGGAGGCCGAGCGCGAGGCCCTCACCGACCCGCTCACCGGGCTCGCCAACCGACGTCGGTTCGACGACCTGCTGGCCGGCGTGGTCGCGCGCGCACGGCCCGACGGGCAGCCGGTCTCGCTGCTCGCGCTCGACCTCGATCACTTCAAGCAGGTCAACGACCAGTACGGCCACCAGACCGGCGACGCCGTCCTGCGCGGGGTCGCGTGGGTCCTCCGCGAGTGCGTCCGCGGCATCGACACCCCCGCCCGGCTCGGCGGAGAGGAGTTCGCGGTGATCCTGCCCGGCACCGATCCGGACGGGGCGTGGGTGCTGGCGGAACGGCTGCGGGCGGCGATCGAGGAGCTGCGGACGGCGGTCGGGACCGACGGCGAGGAGATTCGGGTGACCGTCTCGATCGGCACCTCGACGCTCTCGGGCACCACCGTCGAGGCGGCGCGACTGGCGCTGCTGGCCGACGAAGCGCTCTATCGGGCCAAGCGGACGGGACGCAACAAGACGGTCACCGCTGACGTCGAGGCCAAGCCCGGGTAGGCTTCAAGGATGGGCGTGCTGGATGACGCGATTCGCGAGCACCTCGAACTGAAGCGCCGCCACGGGTCCGACCCCGTGGAGGTCTCTCGGCTCGAGCGTGAGGCATTGGGGCCGGTCACCGCGGCCGAACTCGAGATCGGCGGCGAGTCCGAGGCGGACTGGGTCGACGAGCCCGTGACCAACGGGGGCGAGTACCCGGCCGAACCGCACCCGGCGATGACGGAGCAGCCGCCGACGCAGGCGTACCAGATGCCCGTCGAGCAGACGATGCCTCCGCCGCCCCCGGCGTTCGCCGACACGCCGGCCCCGGCCCCCGCATCGGCCGTCCCGCCGCCGCCCCCCGCCTTCGCGCCGCCGCCGCCCACCCCGGGCGCGGCCGTTCCGCCGCCCCCGCCGGTGACCGGCGCGGTTCCGCCGCCCCCCGCGGCGAGCTTCCAGGGCGACCTCGACGAGCAGTTCGACTTCGGCGCCGACATCGACGACGGCCCGCCGCCGCCCGCGGCTGCCGCTCCGCCGGCCCCGGCCTCCGCCGTTCCGCCGCCGCCCCCGCCTGCCTCTGCGGCCCCGGCCGCCGGTCCGCCGGCCCCGTCCCCGGTTCCGCCCGTTCCGCCGGCGCCTCCGGCCTCGATGGCACCGCCGCCGCCCCCGGCCGCGCCGCCCGCCCCGCCGGCCTCGGCCCCGCCTTCAGGCGCGGTGCCGCCCGCCCCGGCGCAGCCGCCGCGGGTCTCGGACGAGCCGCCGGCTCCGACGGTGCCGCCCGTTCCGCGTCGCCGGATCGGTGGCGAGACCACCCAGGGCCAGGGCGAGACGACCAGCGACCCGCTGGCCGAGACGCCTGAGTTCCTGGAGGAGACGCCCGACCACGACCGTCTGTGGTTCGAGCAGAAGCCGCCGAGGGACTTCGACTTCTAGCGGTGGTGGCGACCCCGCGGTCGCATCACGCCATACTTCTTCGGCGATGCCCCCCGTCGATCGCACCGCCCAGGACCGCTCTGCCAAGCGCGTAGCCCTGGTCCTGCCCGGAGGGGGTGCGCGCGGGGCCTACGAGGTCGGCGCGCTCTCCGTCATGCTCCCCGCCCTGGAGCGCCGCGGCGAGCGGCCGACGATCTTCTGCGGGACCTCGGTCGGGGCGATCAACGCCGCCTACCTCGGGTCGGTCGCGCACCTGCCAGTCGCCGACCAGGTCGAGCGTGGCCTCGCCCACTGGCAGAGCCTGCGCAAGGGCGACGTGATCCGCAACGTCGTCGGCCCGGGGCTCCCGCGGACGGCGCTGCGCTTCATCGGCGACATGCTCGAGGTCCCCGGGGTCCGGCTCGCCGGCCTGCTCGATCCGACTCCACTGCGGGCGACGCTCGACCGGCTCGTCGACTGGGACGACCTCGCCCGCAACGGGCAGGACGGCAGCTACGAGGCGGTCTGCCTGGTCGCGACATCGCTGGCCCGGAGCGGCCCGGTCGCGTTCGTCCAGGGCTCGGCCCCGACGCCGGTCTCGCGCATGGCCGCCGACCTGCGCTACGTCCCCGTCGACGCGCTCGACGCCCAGCACGTTCGCGCCTCGGCGGCGATCCCGCTGCTGTTCGCGCCGGTCCGGGTCGACCACCCGCCGGAGGCGGCCGACTACTACGTCGACGGGGCGACCCGACTCAACACACCGATCGCGCCGGCCCTGGCGCTGGGCGCGGACCGCGTGATCGTGATCGGCTTCGAGCCGCTCGGCCAGCGGGCCCCGCGCGAGTCGCCGGACGGGCCGCAGGTGCCGCGGATCGCCGACGTGGTCAGCAACATCGTCGACGGGCTGCTCGTCGACCAGGTCAACGACGACCTGCACCAGATGGTCACGCTCAACGAGATGCTCGCCGCCCCGCGCAGCGCTGGCGCCCGGGCCTCGCGCGCCTTCCGCAGCTCGCGCAACAAGCCCGCCTACCGCAAGGTCGAGTACGCACTGGTCTCGCCGGAGTACCGCGGCGAGCTGGGCGATCTGGCGGAGGAGGTCTTCGAACGTCGCTACGCCGGCTGGCGTGGGCTGACGCGCCCGGACTTCCCGATGCTCTCGCGGATGCTGGGTGGCGGCCGGACGCGCGCCCGCGGCGAGCTGCTGTCGTTCCTGCTCTTCGACGACCTCTACTTCGAGCTGCTGATCGAGGCGGGCAAGCGCGACGCGCAGAGCTGGCTCGACCGGCATCCCGACTTCTGGTGCTCGGAGGCGGGGCACGACTTCGACTTCGACACCGGCCGGAATGCCGTGGTCGTCGAACCGCCGGTGGCCACCACGATCGAGCCCGTCGAGCCCGTCGAGCCGATCCGCGCGACCGGCTGAGTCGCGGCGCCCCCCCCCCTACCCGCGCAGCCGGGGCAGGACCGTCTCCGCGTAGGTGCGGATCGTGCCGTCGGGGTCGGCCTGGCCGACCAGCTGGAGGGAGATCGCGTCGGCGCCGAGCGCCGCCATCTCGCGGATCCGCTCGACGTGCTCGTCGGGATCGGCGCTGACGATGAAGCCCTCGTGCGCGAACTGCTCGTCGCTCATCCGCTCGTCGGCGAGCCGCTGCATCTCGTTCGGGTCGGCGATGTCGTCGGTGTAGATCTCGGGCAGCTGGGTCGGCTTCCAGCGGCGCGCGCCCTCCAGCACCGTGTCCTGCTCCTGCGCCCAGGCGATCCCGTTCTGGAGCACGATCGTCCCCGGCGGCTTGTCCAGCTCGTCGCAGGCCGCGCGGTAGGCATCGATCACGACGGGGGCCTGCTGGGGATCGCCGAGCGTCCAGAGCCCGTCGCCGTAGCGGGCGGCGATCTTCGCGGCCCGCGGGCCGAAGGCGGAGACGATCATCCGGGGCGCCCGCGCGGCGCGGGTGAAGAGCTCGGCCTGCCTCAGCGCGAACCAGTCGCCGTCGACGGTCACCCGCTCGCCGGCCCACAGCCGCCGGATCGCGTCGAGGCCGGCCGCGAACCGCTCCTGGCGGACGGGCACCGACGGCCAGTCCAGCCCCAGCGGCGACTCGTTGACCGCTTCGCCGGAGCCGACGCCGAGCGTGACCCGGCCGGGGAAGAGGCTCTCGAGCGACATGAACGTCTGGGCGACGACGCCCGGGTGGTAGTGGTGGACGACCGGGGTCACGCCGGTCGCGAGCGGCTTGGTCGTCACCTGGCCGATCGCCGCCAGGGTCACCCACGCCTGCGCGGCCTGGCCGTCGGGGAACCAGGGCGCGAAGTGGTCGGAGAGCCCGAGCGAATCGAACCCGGCGGCCTCGGCGGCCTGCGCCTGGCCGACCAGCTGCGGTGGGGTGAACTCCTCGGTCGATCCGGCGAACCAGTACTCGGGGGACGGCATCGTGATCGGCAGCTCCTTCGGGCGCGAGCGGTGGTTCGCGGCTACCCACCCGGCGGGAGCGTGAAACGGCGCAATGGCGGGTCGGAGCCGAACGGACGCCGACCCTCGATCGGCGGGCAACGCCTGAGGTAGCGTGGGGTGGGATGGCGAGCGTCGCCATCCGACTCATCACGACCGAACGGGGAAGCCCCATGCTCTTCGGTGCCGAACACGTCCGCCGCTACCGCGAGACCGACGGGGAGGAGGGTCACGACTGGCAGGGCACCACGACCCTGATCCTGACCACCACCGGCCGTCGCTCGGGCGAGCAGCGCAGCACGCCGCTGATCTACCAGCAGGTCGGGGATCGCTATGCGATCGTCGCCTCCAACGGCGGCGCCGCGCCGCCCGGGTGGTTCCTCAACCTGCTCGAGAACCCGGACGTCGACGTCCAGGTCAAGGGCGATCGCTTCGCCGCCAAGGCGCGGGTCGCGACCGCGGAGGAGAAGCCCGAGCTCTGGAAGACGATGGTCGGCGCCTGGCCCCAGTACGACGACTACCAGGCAAAGGCCGATCGGGAGATCCCGGTCGTGCTGCTCGAGCCCGCCGGCGCCTGAGCGGCGGGGCCCGGCCCGCTGCGGTCCCGCCCGGCGTACCGGCGGGACCGTTCCCGAGTCGGCTACTCCGTCGGCGTCGAGGCGGCGAGCCAGCGGCCGAGCGCGTGGCCACCGGCGAGGGTCAGCTCGCCGTCGGCGTCGACCCAGTCGCGGACGTGCAGCTCGTGGCCGAGCGCGTGGGCGTTCTCCGGCATCGTGCCCTTGCCGGTCTGGGTGGCGAGGGTGACCGTGCCCGGCTCGACCGTCCAGCGGCCGGAGTCGAGCGCGGCGAGCGCGCGGCCCTGGTCGAGGGTCGGGAGGTCGAGCGGATCGGGACCGGCACCGGTCGGACCGGCGGTCGGGGTCGGCTCGGGGGCCGGGGCGGCCTGCGGGTCACCGGTCGGCGTGGACGATCCGACCGAGACGTCGAAGTCGAACTGGTCGGCCTGCTCGCGCAGCCAGCGCCCGGCGCCCTCGGCCATCCCACGGGCGCGCTCCGGATCGATGCCGGTCGCGCGGGCCAGGTGGTCCAGATCACCCAGATCGGCCTTGGAGAGGCGCTCCGCGGAGCGCGTGACCTCGGCGGCGATCGCGCGCAGCGTTGCCTCGAAGCCGTTCGAGTCGCGGTCGGGTCGGTCGTCACTCATAGGTAGATCGTCGCAGGCCGAGGTGTGGGCAGCATCAATTGTTTGCTACCGCCCGTAGCGTCGGCTTCGGGCGCGTGCGAGACTGGCGCCATGGGTGGCGATCGCACGTACGACCTGGTCCTCTTCGGCGGCACCGGATTCACCGGAGGGCTGACCGCGGAGTACCTGGCCCGGAACGCCCCCGCCGGCCTCCGCTGGGCGCTCGCCGGCCGCAACCCGGCGAAGCTCGAGGCGCTGCGGGCGCGGCTGGCGGCGATCGACCCGACCGCGTCCGAGCTCGACCTGCTGACCGCCGACGTCGACGACCCCGAGTCGCTGCGCCGGGTCGCCGAGAGCACCGCCGTCGTGATCACGACCGTCGGCCCGTACGCGCTCTACGGCGGGCCGCTGGTCGCCGCCTGCGCCGAGGCGGGCACCGACTACGTCGACCTGACCGGCGAGCCCGAGTTCGTCGACCGGACCTGGGTCCTGCACCACGCCCGAGCGGTCGAGACCGGCGCCCGGCTCGTCCACTGCTGCGGCTTCGACTCGGTCCCGCACGACCTCGGCGCGTACTACACCGTCCTCCAGCTGCCGGAGGGCGTGCCGCTGAAGGTCGAGGGCTTCGTCCGGGCCGGCGCGGAGTTCTCCGGCGGCACCTACCACTCGGCGGTCAACGGCTTCGGGCGGGCGCGCCAGACGCTGCGGGCGGCGAAGGAGCGCCGGGCCGCCGAGCCGCGCCCGACCAACCGCCGGGTCTCGGCGGTCAAGGGCGCGCTCCGGCGCGACACGGATCGGGGCGGATGGGTGCTGGCGCTGCCGACCGTCGACCCGCAGATCATCCGGCGCTCGGCGCGGGCGCTCGAGCGGTACGGGCCGGACTTCTCCTACGGGCACTACATGGTCGCCAAGCGGCTGCCGACGGTGGTCGGCCTGGTCGGCGGGATCAGCGTGGTCGCGCTGCTCGCGCAGGCGCCGCCGACCCGCAAGCTGCTGTTGCGGGCCAAGAAGCAGGGCGACGGTCCCTCGCCGGAGACCCGCGCCAAGAGCTGGTTCCGGATCCGGTTCGTCGGCGAGGGTGGCGGCAAGCGGGTCGTGACCGAGGTCAGCGGCGGCGATCCGGGCTACGACGAGACGGCCAAGATGCTGGCCGAGTCCGGCCTCTGCCTGGCGCTCGACGAGCTGCCGGCGACCGCCGGCCAGGTCACCACCGCGCAGGCGATGGGCGACGCGCTGCTCGCGCGGGTCCAGCGTGCGGGGATCGAGTTCCGGGTCGTCGAGGGCGGCTGAGGGAGCGCCCGCTCAGAGCAGGCCGAGCTCGCCCGCGCGGGCGACGGCGTGCAGCCGTGAGCGGGCCCCGAGCTTGTCCATCAGCCGGCCGACGTGGCCCTTGACCGTCGGCTCGGCGATCACCAGCCGGGCGGCGACCTCGCGGTTGCCGCAGCCCGCGGCGAGCAGCAGCAGGACCTCGCGCTCGCGCCGGGTCAGGGCCGGCCTCGGCGCGGCGCCGTGGTCGGGGCTGCCCGCGGCTGAGCCCGTCGTCAGCGAGACGGTCGCGACGTCGGCGGGCAGGCGCTTTCCGCCGGGCACGGCGCTCCCGGGCGGGACGAACCGCTGGCGCGCGCGCAGCTCGACCTCGAGCTGGCGGGTGGCCGCGTCGTTGAGGCGGGTCGCGGTCGTCCCGGCGAGCCGTTCGAGCGCGCCGACCAGCCGGCCGCCGGGCGCGCCCGCGCGACGGGAGCCGACGTAGAGCAGGCCGACGATGCCCCACGGGCCGAGGATCGGGACGCAGGCGATCCCGCGCAGCCCCTCGGCGCCGATCGGCACGGCGAAGTCGTCGGTGATCGTGCGGGCGGTGCCGTAGTCGGCGACCGCG
This sequence comes from Patulibacter ginsengiterrae, assembly GCF_056269115.1. Taxonomy (NCBI): domain Bacteria; kingdom Bacillati; phylum Actinomycetota; class Thermoleophilia; order Solirubrobacterales; family Patulibacteraceae; genus Patulibacter; species Patulibacter ginsengiterrae. The sequence goes on along the minus strand of NZ_JBWDOG010000004.1, from coordinate 90,215 downwards.
TGCGGCCGGCCCTCGGCGAGCACCCGCCCGCCGAGGCCGAGCCCCGGCCGCGGCGCCAGCCGGGCGAACCGGTCCGGCGTCACCCGTGCGGTGTGCAGCAACGGGACGGTGCCGTCGCCGGCGTTCAGGCCCCCGAACGCGAGCTCGCCGTCGAGGTCGGCGGTGATCGTCCGGACCGCGTGGTCGACGATCGTCGCGGCCTCGCGGGTCGGAAGGATCGTGGGCGTGGGCATCGGCAGGGGAGTCGGGGCCACGGACGGCGTCCGGGACCGGTCGTTCGAGCATAGCTCGCGCACACCCCCGCGATCGGGGGTCGGAGCCGGGGCGGCCGCGACGAAGGTCGCGTCCGGGCCGTCGGGATGGCCGCGAATAGCGACTTTCGAACGGTTGCCCGGGCAGCATGCCGGGCGTAGCGTGCTCGCACGCGATCGGACGCCGTGTCGGGTCGTCGGAGGAGAGAGGACCCCGCGTGAGCGAGCAGCTGACCACCCCCGGACGGAACGCTCCGGCCCGAATGCAGGACTACGCCGCCGAGCGCGAGCGCTTCGGCGTGACCGTGCCCGCGGTCTACAACCCGGTCGTCTCGATCGTGGAGGGCTGGGCCGCCGACGCGCCCGACGCGTTGGCGCTGCTGTCGCTCGGGCCGCAAGGAGAGGTCGTCGCCGAGCAGACGGCCGCCGACCTGGCCCGCGAGGCGCGCCGCTTCGCCCGCGCGCTGCTCGACCTCGGCGTTCGCAAGGGCGACCCGGTCTTCGTGATGCTCCCGCGCGTGCCCGCCTGGTACACGGCGGTGCTGGGCGCGATCCGGATCGGGGCGGTCCCGATGCCGGGGCCGAACCTGCTGACGCCGAAGGACATCGGCTACCGGATCACCCAGGCGGACGCCGTCGTGGCGGTCACCGATGCCGCGGGGGCGGCCAAGATCGAGGCGATCGAGCAGGAGCTGCCGAGCCTCCGCCAACGGATCGCCTGGGCCCCCGAGGGCACCCCGGACGGCTGGCACGGGCTCGACGAGCTGCTCGGCGCGGCCGCCGACCGGGCCTCCGGCGACTGGGACGAGGCGGCGACCGTCGCCTGGAGGGACACGCCGGTCGCGGACGGTCGCGGGGCGACGGGGGCGGGGGCCACCGGCGACGGGTCGGGTGGCGCCTCGGTCGTGGTCCCGCGCGACGGCCTGCCTGCCGAGCCGACCCGGCGCGAGGACCCGCTGCTGATCTACTTCACCAGCGGCACCGTCAGCCAGCCGAAGATGGTCCTGCACACCCAGGAGTACGGGCTCGGTCACGTCGCGACCGCGCGCTTCTGGCACGACCTGCGTCCCGGCGACCGCCACTGGACGGTCACCGACACCGGCTGGGCGAAGGCGGCCTGGGGCGGCCTGTTCGGGCAGATGCACGAGCGCGCGACGATCGTCCAGGTCGCGCTCGGGCGGCCCGACGCCGACACGATCCTGGGGATCATCGAGCGCCACCGGGTCACGTCGTTCTGCGCACCGCCGACCCTCTACCGGGCGCTCGTCCAGGCCGACCTGTCGGCCCACGACCTCGCCGCGCTGCGCCACTGCACCAGCGCCGGCGAGCCGCTCAACCCCGAGGTGATCAAGGTCTGGGCCTCCGGCACCGGCGGGCTGACCGTCTACGACGCCTACGGTCAGACGGAGACGACGGTGCTGGTCGCCAACTACCCGGCGGTCCCGGTCCGGCCCGGATCGATGGGGCTGCCCGTGCCGGGCTGGACCGTCGAGGTGCTCGACGACCACGGGAACCGCGCGCCCGACGGCGAGGTCGGCAACATCGCCGTCCGGGTCGACGACGACCACCGTCCGGTCGGCCTCTTCGCCGGCTACCACCGCAACCCCCACGCGACCGCCGCCGCCTTCCGCGACGGCTGGTACTACACCGGTGACAAGGCGGCGCGCGACGCCGACGGCTACCTCTGGTTCGAGGGCCGCGACGACGACGTGATCACCTCCTCCGCCTACCGGATCGGCCCGTTCGAGGTCGAGTCGGCGATCGTCGAGCACCCGGCCGTGGTCGAGGCCGCCGTCGTCGGCAAGGAGGATCCCGACCGGACCCAGATCGTGACCGCGTTCGTGATCCTCGCCGCGGGGTTCACCCCGAGCGACGAGCTGGCGCGGGAGATCCAGGACCACGTCAAGCAGCTGACCGCCCCCTACAAGTACCCGCGGGAGGTCCACTTCGTGACCGAGCTGCCGAAGACGGTCAGCGGAAAGATCCGCCGGACCGAGCTGCGCGACTGGCTGCGCGACGACGCGATCCCGGGCGCCGGAGGCTCGTGACCGGGCGCGGGAAGCCCGTCAGGGACCTGCTTTCAAACGGCCGTCAGGTCAGTTCATCTCGAAACGGCGGGGCCTCGACGGACGTGCGAACGGCGCTCCGCAAGGCTAGTGTTCGCGGCATGGGATGCGTGTCACCAGGGGAACGCCCGCACGGGCGCGACGGCCGATGGGCGGGCCACGTGAGCCCAGGCCACCGCGGGCACGTGGCCCGCGGACTGGTCGGGATCACCGTCGGCGTGGCGCTCGCGCTGTCCGCGGCGACCGGTGCCTCGGCGAAGACGATCGTCGGCACGCCCGGCCCGGACCGGCTCACGGCGACCTCGCCAGGCGGCGACGTGCTCGTCGGCGGTGGCGGAGCGGACACGCTGATCGGGGGCCCAGGCAACGACCAGCTCTACGGGATCCGCTCCAACAACGTGATCCGCGCCGGCGTCGGCAACAACTACGTCGAGGGCGGGACCGGCGACGACACCGTCACCGCCGGCGACGGGGCGAACACGATCTACACCGGTTCCGGGCACGACAGCATCACCGTCGGCAACGGCAACAACTACATCGACGTCGGCACCAGCAACGACAAGGTCGTCGCCGGCCACGGCAGCAACATCCTCCACACCGGCAGCGGTGGCGGCAGCTACACGCTCGGCAACGGCAACAACATCGTCTTCTACGGCAGTGGGCCGGCCGACATCACGCTCGGCAGCGGGATCAACGTCGTCTACGTCAACACCAGCAGCGCCGTCCGGTCGGTCGACTGCGGCGGCAACCCGCAGAGCGTGCTCTACATCAACCCGCGCAAGAGCAAGGGCGGGACGGGCAACTTCGGGGCGATCCAGCGCGGGCAGATCCGCAACTGCCCGAACATCGTCGAGCAGCAGGCCCAGCACGACCCGCAGGCGGGCGTGACCCGGATCAAGCGCGGCTACTCCAAGTTCCGGCTCAAGGGCACGCCCGATCGCGACGACAAGCTGCTCGGCTCGCACGGGTCGGGGACGATCGCCGCCGGCAACGGCAACAACATCCTCTGGGCCGATCACCTGAAGGCGGGCGGCGACAAGCGCGCCCGCAAGAGCACGACGACGATCACCGCCGGCAACGGCAACAACCAGATCTTCGGCGGGCGCGGCAACAACATCATCAGCGTCGGCCGCGGGGACAACGTGATCCGGGCCGGCGAGGGCGACAACACGATCACCACCGGCGGTGGCCACAACGTGATCCGCCTCCAGGGCCGCGGTCGCAACACCGTCACCCTGCGCGGCGGCGCCAACTACGTCGAGTCGTTCGCCAAGGGCCCGAAGCCGCGGATCCGCTGCACCAAGGGCGCGAAGGGGATCATCGTCTACGGCCGGGTCAAGCCGCGCACGAACTGCAAGGTCCGCGCGAGCGCCTACTCCAAGCGCGGCGCCCAGTACCAGGTCAAGGGCATCGTCCACATCGACGACGCGCCGTCCGCGTTCGAGGGGCGCCCGAAGCCGGGGGACAACGGCATCGGGGTTCCGCGGCCGCCGCTGGTCTAGGACACCGCCCCGAACGCACCCGACCTCGACGAACCCGTGGGGTCAGCCATCTAGCGGCGCGGCGGGATCGGACCGCCGGACGGTCATGGATCGTCCGGAGGTCGAACGGGATCGCCGTTGCCGCCGGCGCCACGTTCGTCGGGGAGCCGGGGCGGTGACATCCGGAGTCGCGCTTACAGTGTCGGCGCCTGGCTCCTAATGCCAGATCCCGAACGAGAAGAGCTCCCGCATGAGGCTACGTATCGACCGCCCAACCGGCTCCGGCTGGAGGCGCCGCCTGGCGCTCGCCGCCGTCGCCGTGGCCGCCAGTGCGGCGCTGGTCCCAGCCCAGGCCGGCGCCCAGGCGACCCGGACCTGGGTCTCGGGCATCGGCGACGACGTCAACCCCTGCTCGCGGACCGCCCCCTGCAAGACGCTCTCCGGGGCGATCGGCAAGACCGCGGCCGGGGGCGAGATCAACGCGATCGACTCCGCCGGCTTCGGCACCGTGACGATCGCCAAGGCGATCACGATCGACCTCTCCAGCGTGCTCGGCGGGATCCTGAACTCCTCGGTCAACGGGGTGGTCATCAACGCCGGGGTCGACGATGACGTCGTCCTCCGCGGGCTCCGGATCGACGGGGGATCGTCGGGGGTGGGACCCTGCGTGTACAACGGGCTCAACGGGATCCGCCTGCTGAAGGCGGGGTCGCTGCGGGTCGAGGACACCCGGATCACCCACCAGAGGCAGGCGGGGATCCAGGTCGCGCCGACCGCCGGCAACACGAGTCTCGTGGTCGACGACGTGACGATCGGCGAGACCTGTGGGGCCGGGCTCGACGTCGCGCCCGCTCCGGGTGCCAGCGTCGACGGGCTGGTCCGGGACACGACCATCACGAACGCCGGGACCGGCATCCGCGTCGGAGCCGGTGGCCACGTGCGGCTGTTCGGCTCGTCGATCTTCGGCAACGACACCGGCGTGGTGACCGAAGGCGGGATCCTCGACAGCTACGGCGACCACCAGATCGTCGGCAACGGCACCGACGGCAGCCCGACGAACACCTTCGGGAAGCCGGATTCGATCACCGTGCCCGGTCCGACCACGGTCGTCACCGTGCCGGTACCGGTGCCGGGGCCGCCCGTGGCGCCGGTCGCGGACAAGCGCTGCACGGTCCCGTCGGTCGTCGGCCTCAAGCTGGCGGCGGCGCGCAAGAAGCTCGAGGCGGCCCGCTGCACGCTCGGCAAGCAGACCGCCCGCAAGACCAAGAAGAGCAAGCAGGTCGGCCGGGTCCTGAGCCAGAAGGCGAAGGTCGGCAGCAGCGTCGCGGACGGTACGCCGGTGGCGGTGACGGTCGGCAAGCGCGCCAGGCGCTGAGCGCAGTGGTGGTCGGGGAGCGCGGTCGCTGAAGCGCTCCCCGACGCAACGAATCGTCGTCCAGTGGGTGGAATTCGGCGCCTTGTTGCGTCTCAGGGCAGGAAGCGGCGATGACCGTTGCGGGGCGGTCCTGACACGGTGTTTGATCGCCGTATGGAGACGATCAGCGAGGCACGCCCGGTCACCGCGACCGCCGACGACGGCTTCGGCCAAGGGCTCTGGGCGAGCGAGCAGCTCGTGCTCTGCCGGGACGACGAGGTCGGGCTGCGGGCGGTGATCGCGATCGACGACACCACCCTCGGGCCGGGCCTGGGCGGCGTCCGCTTCAAGCCCTATCCAACGGGCGAGGCCGCGGTCGCCGAGGCCCGCCGCCTGGCCTGGGCGATGACCCGCAAGAACGCGGTCGCCGGGCTGCCCTTCGGGGGCGGCAAGTCGGTGATCCTCGACGACGGCCGCGCCAGCGACCGGGTCGCGCTGATGCGCCGGTTCGGCGAGTTCGTGGCCCGGCTCGGCGGTAGCTACCTGCCCGGCGTCGACATGGGCACGAGCGTCGACGACCTGCAGGCGATGGGCGATGCGGGGGCGGAGGTCTCCTGCGCGACCGAGGACCCGTCGCCGTGGACCGCGACCGGGGTCTGGGCGGCGATGCGGGCGGCGGTCGAGCACGTCGACGGCCGCTCCGACCTCTCGGGCACGCGGGTCCTGATCCAGGGCGCCGGCCACGTCGGCGCCGCGCTCGCCCAGCACGTGGCCGACGACGGCGGGACGGTCCTGATCGCCGACATCGACGCGGAGCGGGCGGCGGCGGTCGCCTCGCGGCTCGGCGGCGAGGTCGTCCCGCTCGCGTCGCTGCTCGACGTCGACTGCGACGTCTTCGCCCCCTGCGCGGTCGCGCGGGTGATCGGCCCGGAGACGGTCGACCGGCTGCGCTGCCGGTTCGTCGCCGGGGCCGCCAACGACACGCTGACCGCGGCCTCGGTCGCGGTGCTGCTCGCGGCGCGGGGGATCGCCTACGTGCCGGACTACGTGGCCAACGCCGGCGGCGTGGTCCAGATCCACGCCCTGCGGTCCGGCTGGGACGAGACCCGGCTGCGCTCCGAGGTGCTCGCGATTGGCCCCCGGGTGTCCCGGATCATGGCCGACGCCGCAGCGGCGGACGTGACCCCGCTGGTCGCGGCCGAGCGGCAGGCCGACGCCCGGATCGCCGCGGCGCGGGCGGCCCGCCGGGCCTAGGCCGGGTCCGCGGGTGCGGTGGCCAGGCGGTCGAGGCGGTCGCCGGGACGAGGCGGGAGCGGAACGAGGGGCGGGGCGGAACGAGACGGATCCGCCCGCCCGATTCGAGGCACACCGTCTTCTTCGACCTGATGTGGCGTGCCCATCGGTGATGGGCCCGCCACATCGCGCCGCGCGGCCGGCGGTTGATGTGGTGGGCCCCATCGACGATGAGGTCCACCACATCGGACCGAGGCCCGCTGCCTGTCCTGCCGGGCGCCGCGACCGTCGCGGCGGCCCCGGCAGGACGGGGATCAGCGGAGGCTGATCGCCTGGCTGGTCGCGGTCCGGCCGCTGCCGATCCGGACCGTGTAGCGGCCGGCCGTGAGCTTGCGGCTCACGCTCATCCGGGCGACGGTGCCGCGGGCGTAGGTCCGGCCACCGCGCGTCAGCCGCGCCGTGGTCGTCCGCGTGAACGTCGCCTTGGCCTTCGCCGACGGCTTGGTCGCCGTCGAGCGCTTGGCGGCGCCGACCGTGCAGGAGACCCGCTGGCGCTTGCCGGAACGCGTGAGCTTGCAGGTCACCTTCGCGTCGCGGCCGGCGGCGCCACGGTCGCCCTTGGCGCCGGCGTCGCCCTTGGCACCCGGAGCGCCGGTCTCGCCCTTGGTGCCAAGCGCACCGTTCGCCCCGGGGTTGCCGTTCGCGCCGGTCGAGCCCTGCGGGCCGGTCGCGCCGGCGTCACCCTTGGCGCCCTGGGCGCCGGTCTCGCCGGGCGCACCGCTGAGGCCCGCCTCGCCCGGATCGCCCTTGGGCAGCGGGACACTGGTCGCGCTGAGCGCGACGACGTGCTCGCGGTCAGCGGTGTTGGTCTCGAGCACGAGGCGGCCCGTCGAGGTCACGTCGACCTTCGAGGGGGAGAAGCGCACCAGCACCCGGCACGAGCCGTTCGGGGCGATCGCACCGCTGCGGCAGCTCTCGCCGGCGAGCACGAAGTCGCCCGCGAAGCCACTGTCGGCCTCGAGCTTCAGCGCGCTGATCTCGAGCGGTTGGTCGCCTTCGTTCCGCACCGTCACCGTCTGTGGGGCGCTGATCGTCCCGACCGGCTGGGCGGTGAAGACCGGCACGTTGGCCGTGAGCTTCGCTCCCGGACCGGTCGACGCGGCGACCCGGATCGTCTTCTCGGTGGTGACCGGCGCCAGCGACGCCGCGTCGGTGAGCTCGCGCATCGAGTCGTTGGTCACCGAGACCTTGACCGTGCCCTGCCGCAGTGCGGTCAGCGCGCGGGTCGCCGGGTCGAGGATCGCGATCTTGCGAGCGCTGCGGGCGGCCTCGATCGCGGCGCTGCCGCTTCCGACGGCCAGGCCGGCGTCCCCGCTCCAGCGGACCGACATCGGGTAGCGCAGCGGCACCACGCGGGAGCCGGTCTGCACGCCCGAGGGCTGGACGATCGAGCCGGACAGCTCCTGGCTCGTGCCGACCTCGATCGACTCCGGGGCGTTGAGCTCGATCGACTGCGCGAACGCGCGCACGTCCTGCGTCAGCCACTGCTGGCCGGCGCTGGCGTCACGGTCGACGCTCCAGCGCAGCCAGCCGGTGAAGCCGCCGCGGTCCGGCACCCCGTACGGGGCCTTGCCCGACGAGGGCAGGACGGTGTAGGGGACGCCCTCGAGCCGGTGCACGTCGACGATCTGGGCGTGCGAGCCCGTCATCGTCACGCCCTTGTCGCTGCGCTCGCGGAAGTCGCTGAGCAGCTTCTCGACCAGCGCCACCTCGACGCGGTCGCCGAGCTGGCTCGACTTGGTCTCGGCCGGATCGTCGACCGGGTGGTGGGCGAAGACCGCGACGTTCTTGACCGCCGGGTCGCCGACCGCGCTGTCGAGCGCCGCCTGCAGCATCGGCAGCTGGGCGAAGTCCGAGCCGCGGAACGAGCCGAGCGCGCTGTTGAGCAGGATGAAGCGGGTGCCCTTGTGGTCGAAGGTGCCGTGGGTCTTGCCGAACTCGGTCTCGAACGGCGCCAGGTCGCCCTGGCCCGCCGGCCGGTAGGACTCGTGGTTGCCCGGCACGTAGTAGCAGGGCGTCTTGTTGGCCGTCGGGACCGGCGTGTCGTCCTTCCCGATCTGGGTGTCGAGCGGGATCAGCTGGCAGCCGCCGGTCTCCAACGTCTGCCGGGCGAGCGTCATGTCCGCGGCCTCGCCCTGATCGGTGATGTCGCCGTTGAGCACCACCAGGTCCGGGTTGGTCGCGCGGATCCGCTCGAGGGCGGCGACGCCGACCTTCGCGAGCTCCGGCTGGGTGTGGGTGAACTGGACGTCCGAGAGGGTCGCGAACGACCAGTCGTCCTTGCCGTTGGTCCGACCGTCCGGGGAGACGAGGTCGTCGGCCAGCAGGCCCTCCTGCTCCGGCAGCTCGACCTCGCTCGGGACGTCGACCTCGATGTCGCTGATCGTCAGCTTGCCGGGGGCCTGGGCGGCGGTGTTGGTCTCGATCGCCTGGATCGTGTCGACCCGGATCGGGAACGAGACGTCGGACGGGACCGCGACCTCGACGGTGTGCTCGCCGACCTCGATCGGCCCGCCGTAGACGTTGGCGTAGCCGCCGGAGGCCTTCGCCAGCGCGATGTAGGAGAGGCTGAAGCGCGCCTCCGACTTGATCTTGACCCGCACCCGCAGCGGCTGGCCGGGGAGCGAGATCTGGTTGTCGACCAGGGCCGCGCCGCTGCCGACGGCGGTGATCCCGACGTTGCGGGCGGCGCCGTGGGTCACCTCGACGCCGGCCGCCGTGTCGGTCAGCACCTGGTTGGCGCCGGCGCTGCCGGTCCAGGTCCAGCGGTTGGCGCCGATCATGCCGGCGTCCTTGAAGCTGAACGGGGTCAGCCGCTGGACGCCGACCGTGATCGGCAGCTTGACCGTGCGCCCCGCGACCTTGACGGTCAGGACGGTGCCGCCGTTGGCCAGCGGCGTGACCTTCAGGCGGTCGCCGGCGGGGGAGATCCGGACGACGTCGCGGTCGTAGTCGAGGTCGAGGTCGGCCATCTCGATCGGGGCGGTGAAGCCCTGGTCGTCGCGGCCGGTGACCTTGACGGTGACCGCGTTGGCCGGGACCGGCTCGGTCAGCGAGAGGCGGTTGCTGGAGAGCTCCAGGCTCCGCACCGGCTTCAGCACGCGGACCTTCGTCTCGGCCTGCGCCGCGTCGGTGGTGCTGCGGACCCGGATCGTGCCGGAGGCGTCCTTCGGCGCCCGCAGCTGGCCGCCGTCGACGGCGCCCGCCGACGCGTTCCAGCGGACGTCGCCGCGGGGCAGCGGGACCGGGGTCTGGTGGTCGTCGACCGCCTTGACGGTGAGCGTGCGATGGAGGCCGGGGAAGACCTTCGCGTCGCCGTCGCCGGGCGTGACGACGAGGTCGTCGACCTTGCCGTTGCCCGGGCTGACGAAGATCCCGATCCCGTTCGGGTCGAAGCGCTCGCTGCCGTCGGAGGGGCTGTTGCGGACCGTGGTGCTGGTCTCGCCGAGCGGTCGCGCGACCATCGTGGTCGAGCCGCCGCCGTCGAGGTTCGCCGCGGTCTCGGCGCCGAGCTCGACCATCAGCTTCGCCTGCTGGCGCATCGTCATGCCGAGGACCGGCGACTGGCGCCCGTCCGCGGTGACCAGCAGCATCGTCCTGCCGCCGTCCTTGAACCCGACCATCGTCCGCGGGTGGAGGTCGTTGTCGAGCTCGCTGTCGGGACGGGCCTCGCCGTTGCGGACCAGCTCGCGGTTGGTGCCGATCGCGAACTTCATCTGCTTGGCGATCGCGTCCTTGAGCCCGTACTTCAGGCTGACGTCGTCACCGACGGCGAGGGTCCGGAGCGTGTCGGCCGCGGCGTCGCTGCCGACGAGCGAGAAGCTGCCGGCGGGGAGCGTGCCGGTGCCGACGCCGGTCGCGTTGACGGAGACGACCTCGTCGTCCTGGACCACGACCTCGGCGACGTTGGGGCTGAGACCGCGGCCGCGGTCGGAGGCACCCCAGGCGGGGGTGTAGGCGTTGAGGGCGCCGCCGGCCTTGCCGTTGGCGTTCAGCGTCGCGACCGGATGGTCGGAGCCCTGGAACGTGGCGGTCGCGTCGAGGGTCATGTCGACCATCCGGCCGACCCCGTCCTGGCCGACGCCGACGTGGGCCCAGCCGCTGGCGTCGGCGGACTTCAGGAGCTGGCCGCCCTTGACCTCGGCCCCGAGCGGGGCGTTGGTGTTGCCGATGTCGAAGAAGTCGCCGTTGACGCCGGCGACGGCTCCGGCCTTGTCGGCCTTCTTCGAGATCGGGCCGGTCTCGGTGACGGTCTCACCGGACAGCAGGTCGGCGCCGACGGCCTGGTTGGCGAGGTCGACGGTCAGGATCTGCTGGTCGAACCAGCCCGACGGGTCGAGCGTCTTGAGGTGCCGCAGCGTGACGCCGGGACCGATTGGCTCGGTCTCGTCGACGAGGGCCAGCGGAGCAGCGTGCGCGGCGGAGACGGGGGCGACGAGCGCGATCGCGCACGCGGCCCCGGTCAGCCACGCACGACGGCGCCTCGACGGGCGCTCGGGGGGCAGGTTCACGGGGATCCTTTGGTTCGGTACGGCGGGCAACGGCCGCCCCCTCGTGACCGAGGCGGGGCCTCCGGGGCCAGCTTCACGCCCCGCCGACGCCGCCAGGTGAACCGCCGGTCGCGATCGTGTGGCGATCGCGTGAACCGACCGTTTGGTGGGTCGCGCGTCGCGCGGGTGACGGATCGGGTCGTGGTACGCGCCCGGGCGGCCGGCGGGCCGGCGTCGACCTGACCCCGAGACGACGGGGGCCGAGCCCGTCCGCGACGAGCCCGGCCCCTGTCGGTCGGCGTCTTGCCTGGGCCGCCGGGCGCCGCGAACGTCGCGGCGCCCGACGGACTCGGGATCAGCGGATCCGGATCGCCTGCGTGATCGCGGTCCGGCCGCTGCCGATCCGGACCGTGTAGCGGCCGGCCGTGAGCTTGCGGCTCACCGTCATCCGCGCGACGGTGCCGCGGGCGTAGGTCCGGCCGCCGCGGGTGAGGCGGGCCTTGGCCTTCGTCGCGGCCTTGCTCGTGCTCTTGCCCGTGGTGACGGAGCAGGAGACGCGCTGGCGCTTGCCGGAGCGTGCGAGCTTGCAGGTCACCTTGGCGTCGCGGCCGGCGGCACCGCGATCGCCCTTGGCGCCGGCGTCGCCCTTCGCGCCGGCGTCGCCCTTCGCGCCGGTCTCGCCCTTGGCGCCCGGAGCGCCGTTCGCGCCCGGGTTGCCGTTCGCGCCGGCGTTGCCCGTCGGGCCGGCGGCGCCGGTGCTGCCCGCGTCACCCTTGGCCCCGTCGGCACCCGCGGCGCCGTTCGCGCCCGGGGCACCCTGCTCGCCCTGCTCACCCTTGGGCAGGTCGACGCTCTGGCCGCTGAGGGCGACCGTCTGCTCGCGATCGGCGGTGTTGGTCGTGAAGACCAGCTGCGCGGTCGACGTCGCCCGGACCCGCGACGGCGCGAACCGGACCAGCACCCGGCAGGAGCCGTTCGGCGCGATCGTCGCGTCGTCACAGTCGTCCGACGAGGTCAGGAAGTCGCCCTCGGAGGCGTCGTCGCCGGCGCGGACCGCGAGCTTCTCGATCTTCAGCGGCGCGTTGCCCGGGTTGGTCACCGTGACCCACTGCCCGACGCTGACCGTGCCGGTCGGCTGGGCCGTGAAGACGGGGGTGTTGGCGACGAACCGCGGCCCGTCACCGGTCCACGGCGTGACCTCGATCGTCTTCTCGGTCGTGATCGGCGCCAGCGAACCGGCGTCGGTGTACTCGCGCATCGAGTCGTTGGTCACCTTGACCGTGACCGAGCCCTTGCGGAGGCCGGTCAGGGCCCGCGTCTGGGGATCGAGGATCGCCGTCTTGCCGGCCTCGCGGGCGGCCTCGATCGCGGCCTCGCCGCTGCCGATCGCGAGGCTCTCGGAGCCGGACCAGCGGACCGACATCGGGTAGGCCAGCGGCACGACCCGGGTGCCGTTCTGGACCCCCGACGGCTGGACGATGCTGCCGCTCAGCGGGACCGAGGTGCTGACCTCGATCGACTCCGGCGTGTTGAGGGTGATCGACTGCGCGAACGCGCGGACGTCGGCGGTCAGCCACTGCTGGTCGGCGGTCGCGTCCTGGTCGACCGACCAGTTCAGCCAGCCGGTGAAGCCACCGCGGTCCGGCACGCCGTACGGGGCCTTGCCGGACGACGGCAGGACCGTGTACGGGACGCCCTCGACGCGGTGGACGTCGGCGACCTGCGCGTGGCTGCCGACCATCGAGACGCCCTTGTCGCTCGTCTCGCGGAAGTCGGTCAGCAGCTTCTCGATCAGCTGGACCTCGGTCCGGTCACCGAGCTGGCTCTGCTTGGTCGCCTCGGGGTCGTCGACCGGGTGGTGGGCGAAGACCATCACGTTGTCGACCTTCGGGTCGCTCGCGGCGGTGTCGAGTGCCTCCTGGAACATCGGCAGCTGGCCGAAGTCCGACGCCCGCAGCGAGCCGAGCGCGCTGTTGAGCAGGATGAAGCGGGTGCCCTTGTGGTCGAAGGTCCCGTAGCTCGGGCCGAACTCGGCGTTGAACGGGGCCAGGTCGCCCTGGCCGGCGGCCCGGTAGGACTCATGGTTGCCCGGCACGTAGTAGCAGGGGGTCTTGTCGGCCGTCGGGGCCGGCGTGTCGTCGCGACCGATCGTGGTCGAGAGCGGGATCAGCTGGCAGCCGCCGGTCTCGAGCGTCTGGCGCGCGAGCGTCAGGTCGGCGGGGGCGCCGAGGTCGGTGATGTCGCCGTTGAGCACGATCAGGTCGGGCTTGGCCTGGCGGATCCGCTCGAGCGCGGCCACGCCGACCTTCGCCAGCTCGGGGATCGCGGCGGTGAACTGGACGTCGGAGAGGGTCGAGAACGACCAGTCGTCGTTGCCGTTGGTCCGGCCGTCGGGCGAGAACAGCGGGTCGGGCCGGAGCGCGTCCTGGGCCGGGATCTCGACCTCGGCGGCGTTGTCGGCCTCGATCTTGTTGAAGACGACGTAGCCGTCGCGCTGCTTGAGCGCGGCGGTCTCGATCACCTGGAGCTGGCTGATCTTGATCGGGAACTTGGTGTCCGCCGGCATCGTCCACTCGAGGTTCGTCCAGCCCGGGCCGGTCGGCCCCGCGGTCAGGAGGTTCTTCGAGGCGCCGGTCGCGTCGGTCCAGTAGAGCGAGCCGAACTGCATGTCGTGGCTGGCCTTGATCCGCGCGCGGATCCGCAGCGGCTGGCCGGGAACCGCGGGACGGGTCTCGACCGGGGTCTTCGAGATCCCCATGTTGCGGGCGGCGGCGTAGGTCAGGCGGAGGCCGTCGGGATCCTGCGAGAGCGTCTTGGCGGTGCCCGCCGTCCCGTTGGTGGCCCAGCGCGAGACCTCGTCGGCGGCGTCGAACGCGTAGACGGGATCGGTCTGGACGCCGACCGAGATCGGCAGCTTCGCCTCCTGCCCTCCGGCCCGGACCTTCAGCAGCGTGCCGCCGTTCTTCAGCGGTGTGATCCGCAGGCCGGTCCCGGACGGGGCGATCCGGACGATCGAGCGGTCGTAGTCGAGATCGAGGTCGGCGGCCTCGACCGGGGCGGTGAAGCCGTGGCCGTCGCGGCCGGTCACGCGGATCGTGGTCGCGGACTCGGGGGCGGCGTCGGCGAGCGAGAGCCGGGCGCTGGACAGCTCCAGCGTCCGCAGCTTGCCGAGCACCCGGACCTGGGTGTCGGCCTGGGCGGTGTCGGCGGTCGAGCGGACCTTGATCGTGCCGCGGGCGTCGGCCGGCGCGGCGAGCAGGCCGCCGTCGACGCTGCCGGCGCTGGTGCTCCAGCGGACGTCGCCGCGGGCGAGCGGGACGGGGGTCTGGTGGTCGTCGATCGCCTTCGCGGTCAGCGTCCGGTGGAGGCCGGGGAAGACCCGGGCGGCCTTGCCCGAGGGGCTGACGACGAGGTCCTCGGCCTTGCCGCTGCCGGGGGCGACGAAGACGCCGACGCCGTTGGGGTCGTAGCGCTCGGCACCGTCGGAGGGGCTGTTGCGGACGTTGACCTTGTCGGCCCCGAGCGTCCGGGCGACCATCGTCGTCGAGCCGCCGCCGTCGAGGTTGAGGGCGGTCTCGGCCCCGAGCTCGTCGTGCATGAAGTGCGCGAGCTGGCGCATGTCGGCGCCGAGGACCGGGCTCTGGCGACCGTCCCAGGTCACCAGCATCATCGTCTTGCCGCCGTCCTTGAACCCGATCACGGTCCGCGGGTGGACGTCGGTGTCGAGCTGGTCGTCGGGCACGACCGCGCCGTCGCGGACGAGCACCCGGTTGGCGCCGAGCGCGAACTTCATCTGCTGGGCGACGGCGTCCTTGAGGCCGTAGGTCAGCGAGGCGTCGTCGCCGGGCTGGAGCGCGCGGATCGCGTCGGCGGCGCCGTTGCGGCCGACGAGGGTGAAGCCGTCGCTGGGGACCTCGCCCTCGCCGGCGCCGTTGGCCTGGACCGAGACGACCTTGCCGTCGCGGACGATGACCTCGGCGATGTTCGGCGAGCCGGCCATCGCGCGGGCCCGGCTGGGCGTGCCCCAGACCGGCGTGTAGGCGACGATCGCGTCGGCTGGGCCGCCGCCGGTGTTGGCGACGTTGAGTGCCTGGACCGGGTGGTCGGTGCCCTTGAGGGTGGCCTTCGCCTCCAGCGCCATGTCGACCATCCGGCCGACGCCGTCCTTGCCGACGCCGACGTGGTCCCAGCCGGTGAACGGGCCGCTCTTGAGCAGCTCGCCGTTGCGGATCTCGCCGCCGAGCGGGGCGTTCGAGTTGCCGATGTCGAAGAAGTCGCCGTTGATGCCGGCGACGGCTCCGGCCTTGTCGGCCTTCTTCGAGATCGGGCCGGCGTCGGTGACCTTGTCGCCGGCCAGCAGATCGCTCGAGACGGCCGCGTTCGAGAGGTCGGCGGTCAGGATCTGCTGATCGAACCAGCCGGAGGGCTGGAGCGTCTTGAGGTGGCGCAGGGTGACGCCGGGGCCGAGCGGCTCGGTCTTGTCGACCAGCGTCAGCGGGGCAGCGTGGGCAGCGGTGACGGGGACGGCGAACGCGAACGCGCACGCGGCCCCGGCCAGCCACCCCCGACGGCGCCGCGACGGGCGCACGGAAGGCTGGAGATGCACTGAGGGATCCCTTTTGGGTCGGTTGCGACAGCAGCGAGCCGACCCCTCCTGGCCGGGGTACGGCCCACCGAGGCAGATTCACGCGCGAACGACCGGCCCAGGTGAACGGGAGGTCTTGATCCTGTGGCGATCTCGTGAAGACGACCGTTTGTTTGATTTGGTACCCCGGGCGGCGGCGCGGACGGCCGGACGACGAGCGCTACGGGGACGCCGAGGGCGGGGACGGCGAGGGCTCCGGGGACCCCGGGGAAGGCGGTGCCCGCGGCGACGCCCGCCGCCGTGGGCACCACCGAGGCGTGGTTCCTAGGGGGTCGGCTTGCGCCCGACGATCACGTCGTAGTCGACCGAGCCGCCGTCCATCAGCAGCCGGTGGCGGAACCGCTCGCTGTGGACCAGCTCGGTCGTGGCATCGATCCCGGACAGCCGTTCGAGCGCGCCCGCGGCGCCGCCCCACTCGTCGGCGACCAGCGCGGACGAGGCGGTCAGGGCGACGAACGAGCCGGCGGGGAACGTCGACCAGAGGCCGACCAGCCGCTCGATCGGGATGTGGTCGGGGCCGAGCGCGGCGGCACAGGTCAGCGCGTTCAGCTGGTGGCGGGCGATCGCGTCGGTCAGCGCGTCGTAGGCCTCCGGCCCGCCGTCGTCGACCAGGTACTCGGCGTAGAGCCCGGGACGGTCGCGGGCGGCGGCGTCGCGGGCCTCGACCAGGGCGTCGGAGGCGACCGGCGTCGCGATCCCGGCGTCCCGCAGCTGCTCGCCGATCACGCCGTTGCCGGCGCCGAGGTCGAGCACGCGGATCTGCGAGGGCGCGAGCCCGGCGGCGGTCACTGCCGCGACCAGCGACTCGACGATCTTGCGCGGCGACGCGCACTGGAGCAGGCGCTGGACGACCTCCTCGTAGAGCCCCGGGATCGGGTAGACGAGGTCGTAGTCGTGCAGCCGGATCCGCTGCTCGCTGCCGTCCGGGCGCCGGACGATGAACGTCTCCTCGTGCTGCGCCGCTCCCGGGTGGCGCTCGAGCTCGACGACGTAGTCCTTCTCGCTGTAGGCCATGCCCCTAACCTCGCAGGCTGGTCCCGGGCGTGCGCGGGTCGACCGACTCCGGGCACGCCGCGGGAAGACCAAGTCGGCCTGCTTCCCAGGGCTGATGTCGCCGACCACATCAACGATGAGCCGGACCAGATCGCCGTGCAGAAGGCGGGTCGGGCGACTTCGGCGCTAGGACACCTGGGTCGGGAGCGTCCGGCCGCGTCGCGGTCAGCCGGTCGAACGGGCCGCGGCGGCGACGAGGCCGGCGAGGCGGGCTCCGGCGTCCTCGATCTCGGCCCGGGTCGAGGCGACGAGCACGTGGCGCAGGCCGAGGGCAGCGGCCTCGTCGCCGGAGAGGTCGCTGCGGCCGACGATCGCATCGACGGGCACGCCGGCCGCGGCCGCGCGGCGGGCCACGACGTCGATCAGCTTGCCCGCGGCCGTCTGGCGGTCGAGGCGTCCCTCGCCGGTGACGACCGCGACGGCACCGTCGAGCAGCCGGTCGAGGCCGAGCACGTCCAGCACCCGCTCAGCGCCTGGGACCAGCTCGGCGTCGAACGCCGCCCAGAGCCCGCCGGAGAGCCCACCCGCGGCCCCGGTCATCGGCACGCCGCGAGGGTCGCGGGGGAGGGTCTCGGCGAAGGCGTGGAGGCGGGCGGTCAGCCGGACGATCGCCGCCGGATCGGCGCCCTTCTGGGCGCCGTAGACGGCGGCGGCCTGCTCGAACGGGGTCGTGACGTCGCAGAGCACCGTCATCCGCGCCCCGCGCAGGCCGCCAACGGCCCGGATCGCCTCGATCGCGCCCGCCCCGCCGTCGCTGGTGGCGCTGCCCCCGACGGTCACCAGCAGCTCGCGGGCGCCGCGGGCGACGGCCGCGGCGATCAGCTCGCCGGTGCCGCGGGTCGACGCACGCTCGGCGTCGCGCTCCTCCGGGGCCACGAGGCCGAGTCCCGACGCCTGCGCGATCTCGATCACGGCCGTTCCGGCCGGGGTGCCGTCCAGGCCTCGGGGGTCGTCGGGGCCGCGACCATCGTCGTGCGCGCCGACGCGATCGTCGAGCAGTCCGAGTCGGGCCAGGACCGGGCGCCCGAGCGGGTCGTGGACGGGCACCTCGACGGCGACGCCGCCCGCCGAGAGCAGGGCGTCGAGCGTGCCCTCGCCGCCGTCGGCCGCGGGGCAGACAGCGGCACGCAGGCCCGTTCGGCGGATCCCGTCGGCGATCGCCGCCGCCACCTCGGGGCTCGAGTACGTCCCCTTGAACGAGTCGGGGACGACGACGATCCGGGCGGCGAGGGGCGGAGCATCGTCGCGGTCCATCGCGCGAGTCTGCCGGTTCGGGAGGACCGACCGCGGCCGCAGCGTCAGCCGCGCCCCGCCGAGCGGCCGGCGATCGTCGCGAGCGACCGGTCCGCGGCCTCGTAGGCGGCGCGCAGCAGCGCCTCGATCAGCGCCTCACGGAGCGCCGGAGCGGTGGTCTCGAGCTGCGCGAAGGTCTCCGGGGTCAGCACCAGCAGCTCGGCGTCGCCGACCGCGTGGGCGTCGAACCGGTGCTCGCGGCCGGTCACCAACGGCGACTGGCCGAAGCTGGTGCCGGGCGACATCCCGATCCGCATCGAGGGGTCGCCCGGGGCGGCGGCGACCACGCGGCCGTCGAGGACGAGGAACAGTCCCTGGGGCGGATCGCCGGCGGCGACGATCCGCTCGCCGTCGGTCGCCCGCCGGGTGACCAGCAGCGGCAGCAGCTCGGCGCTGTCGAAGCCCGCGAGCAGTGGGTGGTTCATCGCCTCGATCCGACGCTCGCCGGGCCCGTAGCGGGCCAGCAGCTGCTCCTCGCACCAGGCGATCGCCGCCTCGAGGTGGCCGAGCACCGGGGCCTGCGGATCGGCGCTGGCGGCCGTGACGATCCGGTGGTCGGGGTCGACGACGACCACCTCGCAGCCGCCCTCCCGCAGCCGCTTGCGCAGGTCGACGAGCATCTGCCAGGCGACGCCGCTGACCTCGTCGACGCGACGGACGTCGAGCACCAGCAGGTCGAGGTGCGGACCGGCCGCCTCCGCCCGACGGACGACCGACTCGGCGCCGGCGAAGAGCAGGTCGCCCTGGAGCTCGTAGACGCGGGCGCGGTGACCGTGCTCGCGCAGGACGCGGGCCTCGGCCGGCGGGCGCTCGCGCAGCGACGGGGCGGTCGCGACGTTGTAGCTGCTGCGGACGGCGGAGCGGGTCGCGCGGCTGACGTGCAGGAAGTGCAGCCCGAGGTCGCGCGACAGCTGGCGGCAGGCCGCGACCCCACGGACGCTGTTGCCGTGGGCGTCGAGTCGGGGCGAGAAGACCGCGATCCCGATCTGCCCCGGGAGCACGGCGATGATCCCCCCGCCGACGCCGCTCTTGGCGGGCAGGCCGACGTCGGCGACCCACGCCCCGGCGCCGTCGTACATCCCGCAGGTGGTCATCACGCTGAGCACGCGGTCGACGTGGTCGACGTCGAGCAGCCGCTCGCCGCTGTGCGGCTCGACCCCGCCGTTGGCCAGGGTCGCGGCCATCCGGGCGAGGTCGCGGCAGTCGACCAGCAGCGAGCACTGCCGCAGGTAGACGTCGAGCGCGCCGGTCGGGTCCTGCTCGAGGACCCCGAACTCGCGCAGCATGTGCCCGATCGCGCGGTTGCGGTGCCCGACGGCGAGCTCGGCGGCGAAGACCTCCTCGCTCACGGCCAGGTCGCGGTGGGCGAAGCGCGAGAACGCCCGCTGGACGCGGTCGAACTGCGCCTCGGGCGTCGTCCCGGCGACCAGCGAGGCGGCGGTGATCGCCCCGGCGTTGATCATCGGGTTGCGCGGCCTCCCGGTCGTCGGGTCGAGGCTGATCTCGTTGAAGGCGTCGCCGGACGGCTCGACGTCGATCTTCTCCGCGACGGCCGCGACCCCGCGATCGGCCAGTGCGAGCCCGAAGGTGAAGGTCTTCGAGATCGACTGGATCGGGAACAGGGCGCGGCTGTCGCCGACCTCGTAGCAGTGGCCGTCGGCGGTCGCGACGCAGATCCCGAACGACTCCGGGTCGATCATCCCCAGCTCCGGGACCGGATCGAGCACCGCGCCCGAGCGGTCCTCGACGCAGGCGGCGTGAACCGTGGTCAACAGGTCGGTGACGAGGGAGCTCATCGGCTCCGGGCATCCTCGCGCGCGGCGCGGACGCCATCCGTCGCCGAGCTCCGTCGCCTAGCTCAGGTGGGCGCCGCCGTTGACGTGCAGCGTCTGCCCGGTCGTCCAGGCGCCCGCCGGACCGGCGAACGCGACGATCGCGGCGGCGATCTCGTCCGGGTGCCCGGCGCGGCCGAGCAGCGTGCGGTCGACGAGCGCCTGGTGCCGATCGGCGGGCAGCCCGTCGCCGAAGAACTCGGTCCCGGGCACGTAGCCGGGGGCGATCACGTTGGCGGTGATCCCCTCCGGACCGAGCCGGGCGGCCAGCGCCCGGTTCCAGCTGATCAGCGCGGCCTTCGCGGCCCCGTAGGCCTCCCCGCCGCCGTCCGCCGCGGCGATCGACGAGACCGTCACGACCCGGCCGCCCGGGCGGCGCAGCAGCGGCGCGAGCGCGGCCGTGGTCAGCACGGCGGTGAGCACGTTGACGTCGAAGCACCGGCGCCAGCGCTCGGCCTCGGCCTCGAGGTCGGCGCCGGGCCCGGCGGCGGTCGCCCCGGCGTTGTTGACCAGCAGGTCGAGCGGTCCCCCGACGGCGGCCGCGAGCCCCGCGACCTGGGCCGGGTCGGTCAGGTCGGCGACGTGGGTGCGGACGCCGAGCTCCGCGGCGGCGGCCTCCAGGATCGCGCCGCGGCGGCCGACGATCAGGACGTCGTCGCCCGCGGCGGCGCAGGCGGCGGCGGTCGCCCGACCGAGGCCGGTGCCGCCGCCGGTCACGACGACGGTGCGGGGAGAGGAAGCGTTCATGCCCGAGAGCGTCACAGCCCGGTGATGCCCGATCAACACCTCTACGGTCGTCTGTGATACCCAATTGACGGTGGATCTCGGTCGCCTGCGCTCGTTCGTCGTCGTCGCCGAGGAGCTGCACGTCCGGCGTGCGGCCGAGCGCCTGCACATGACCCAGCCGCCGCTGAGCCGTCAGCTGCAACGGCTCGAGCGGGAGCTCGGGGTCGTGCTGTTCGATCGCAGCCGCCGGGGGATCAGCCTGACCGCGGCCGGTACCGCGCTGCTGCCCGAGGCCCGCGCGCTGCTGGCCAGCGCCGACCGGGCCGCGACCGTCGCCCGCGACGCCGCCGCCGGACGCCACGGAACGTTGCGGATCGGCTTCGTCGGCAGCGCGTCGTTCTCGCTGCTGCCGCGGGTGCTGCGGCGCTACCGCGAGCAGGCTCCGGACGTGCGCCTGACGCTGCACGAGCGGACGACCGCGGCCCAGCTGCGGGAGCTGCGCGAGGGCCAGCTCGACGTCGGTCTGGGGATGCAGCCGCCCGTCGCCCCCGACCTGGTCGTCGAGCCGATCGGCCGCGAGCCGCTGGTCGCCGTCGTCGGCGCCGACCATCGCTTGGCCGCCGAGCGACGGATCCCGCTCGCCGCGCTGGCCGGCGAGCCGTTCGTGCTCTACCCGCGGGGCGAGGGGCCCGGGATGCACGACCTGACGGTCGGGCTCTGCGCGGAGGCCGGATTCACGCCGGAGGTCCGCCAGGAGGCGGTCCAGATGGCGACGATCGTGAGCCTCGTCGCGGGCGGCCTCGGGGTCTCGGTCGTGCCCGCCTCGGTCGCTGCCCTCCGGCGCGACGACGTCCGCTACCTGGCGCTCGAGGAGGACGCCGCGGCGGTCACCACGGTCGTGGCCTACCGCCAGCGGACGCCGGTGCTGGACCGGTTCGTCGCGGCGGTCGTCGCCGAGGCCTGAACCCGGGCGCTCTCCGCCGGGCGGGGCCGCGATGGCGGCCCGACCGGGCCGCCGCCCGACGGCCGGTCAGCAAGGCGCCGGGGGTCATCCGCTCCCGACGGTCACCGTCTTCGAGCGGCCGAGCACGGAGCCGTCGGCGGCGTGGGCCCGGACCGCCACCCGCTTGGGGCTGCCGCCGATCTGGATCCGGGTCTCGAAGCCCTGCCACGGGTTGCTGGCGACCGAGCTGAGCGACCCCGTCGCGGGTCCGGCGAGGACCTCCCACCAGGCGACGTCGGTGGCCCCGTTCCAGCTCACCCAGACGTCGGCCCCGCCGGTGCGGGTGGCGGCAGCGACCCGCGGCGGGGAGGCGGAGCGCCCGTTCCACGGCATCCGGTAGGCCCGGTACGAGTCGTAGCCGGCGGGCAGCCGGGCGTCGAACCGCAGCTCACCGCCGGGGCCGATCTCGGAGATCCGTCCCTGCGAGCCCCAGCCGACGAAGAGCGCGCCGTCCGACAGCAGCTGGGCGTCGCCCTGGGTCGCGCTGAACATCTTGTCCGGGGCACGGACGTCGCGCACGACCGTGGCGGTCTTCGCCCGAGGGTCGAGCGCGAGCGTGAGCACGCGGGTCCGCTTGCCGGCGGCCTCCGACGAGTTGTCGAAGATCCGGAGCGTGCCGTCGGGCTGGAGCCGCGCGTCGTGCTGGAGCCGGAAGGCGGCGCCCGGCCCGAGTCGGAAGTCGCTGTGGGTCCCGCCCAGGCGCCAGTCGATCCCGCCCGAGGCGCGGTCGATCCTGTAGACCGCCGAGGTCTGGCGGGCCGAGATCACCAGCGCCCCGGCACCGTCCTCGGTGACCGAGTTGACGTGGAAGTAGTCGTAGTAGCTGAAGCCCTTGGCGGGGCGGTCACGGACGCTCTCGCGGAGCCCGACGTGGTCGAGCGAGTGCCACTCGAAGATCACCAGGCCGGTCGCGACGTCGATCTCCTGGACGATCGAGTCGACGGCGACCCCCTTGCGGGCACCGCCGATCGAGGAGAGGTCGCGGCGGACTGGCTGGTAGATCGTGGTCAGCACGGTGCCACGGTCGGTCAGCAGGAACTCGTGGAGGTCGAGCGAGTAGCCGTTGCCACCGCGGACCCGTTCGATGACCTCGTAGCGCTGGTTGCGGATCACGCCCTCGCCGTGGCCCTGGCCGGCCGAGCTGGCGCCCTCCCAGGTCGTCAGGACCGGCTTGCCGCGGTAGCTCTGGACCCGGAAGTCGCCCGACGTGGTGCTGCCGGGCATCGGTTCGAAGTAGAGCAACCGGCCGTGCCCGTCGAGGATCATCGGGCCGCCCTGGCCCCGGCCGAGCTTCGGGGCCAGGAAGATCTTGCCGGGGGCGGCACCGGTCGGCGGGGTCCGGATCGCGATGCTCGGCGGTCGCAGGTCGGGGCGGCTGCGGAAGGCGCGGATCGGCTCGCGCGAACCCCGCTTGGTGTCGGCGGCCCGCGGCAGCGGGGAGCGTCGCGCGATCTTGAGCCGGTAGCGCCCGCGGGAGGCGCCGCGGAGCTTGAGCCCGGTGCGGACGCTGACCAGCTCGTCGGCGACGAACGGACGCTTCGGCACGAAGCTCGCGCCGCCGCCGTCGGGATGCGCACGGACCACGCCGCGGTGGCTGCCGCTGCGCGAGCCGCGGACCTCGACCCGCGAGAGCTGGCGGGCGGTCACGCCCCGGAAGCTCAGCTGGGTCTGGGGCGAGGCGACCGACGAGCCGGGTTGGGGGGAGACGGTGGCCGCCGCCGATGCCCCCGACGCGGAGGCCCCGAGGCCGAGGCCGGCCGCGACGACGGGGACGACGAGCGCGCGGACCGCCCGCCGTCGGTGGTGCTCCGCTGGACGCTCGGAGGACGGCTCGCGGCGGAGGGCCAACATGCGACCCACGCTAGTCCCCGGACGGTGGGCCATGTCGCGGTTCGCGGACGGGGGTCGACCGGACGACCGGTTGGCTCCGGCGAGGGTGCCGCCGCCGACGATCGCACGTCGCCGCTGGAACGGGCCGAGGCCGGATCTCACGTTCTCCGGTGCTCGCGCGTCCCACCGGGACGTGCCTGATCCCGAGCCCGCAGAGCCGGTCCGTCCCGCCGACCGCCCCGTCCGCCAAGGTCTACGGACGGTGACCGACGCCGACCCGGATACCGACCGCACCCCGCGCCGTCGTCGTCGCGTGCCGCTGCCGCCGTTCGAGACGGTCGTCGAGCGGCACGGGCCGGCGCTGCTGCGGTTCTGCGTCGCGCGGCTGGGCCCCGATCGCGGGGAGGAGTCGTTCCAGGAGACGCTGCTCGCCGCGCTCCGCCACTACGACGAGCTGCGCGATCCGGAGGCGGTCGGCGGCTGGCTGTTCGCGATCGCGCACCGCAAGGTCGTCGACACCGCTCGCAGCCGGGCACGGGCGCCGGTCCCCAGCGAGACGCTGGAGGAGCACGCCGCCGTCTGGCGCGACCCCGAGCCGACCGGCTCGATCTGGAGCCGGGTGGCCGAGCTGCCCCCGAAGCAGCGCGAGGCGGTCGGCCTCCGCTATCTCGCCGACCTCGCCCACGCCGACGTCGCCACGGCGATGGGGATCTCCGAGGCGGCCGCGCGCCGCAACGTCTTCGAGGGGCTCAAGCGACTCCGTCAGGATCTGGACCGGTGAGCCGCCGAGCCGCCCACCGCCCCCGACCTCACGAACCGACCGAAGCGGACCGTCCTACCACCATGCCCACCGACGACAGCCACGACGACGCCCGCCTCGAGCGGCTGCTGCGGTCGGCCGTCCCGCCGGCCGACGACGCGTGGGCGGCGATCCGCGGACGGTTCGCGGCTCGCGCGGCGGAGGACGGGCTCGTCGACGTCAGCTTCGAGGACCACGAGACCCCGCTCGGCCCGATCCGCCTCAGCGCGACCGCGACCGGGGTGGTCTACGTCGCGCTCCCGATCGAGGACGCCGACGCGGTCGTCGACCGGCTCGCCGAGCAGATCTCGACCCGGATCCTGCGCGGCAGCAGCCCGGTCCTGAGCGAGGCCCGCCGCGAGCTCGACGAGTACTTCGACGGCCGCCGCGAGGCGTTCGAGGTCCCGCTCGACTGGACGCTGAGCAAGGCGTTCCGGCGCGAGGTCCTGCGGGCGACCGCGCGGATCCCCTACGGCACCACCTCCTCCTACCGGGAGGTCGCGACCCTGGCCGGAAGCCCGAACGCGGTCCGTGCCGCCGGCACCGCGCTGGCGACCAACCCGCTGCCGATCCTCGTCCCCTGCCACCGCGTGCTCCGCACCGACGGGGCGCTCGGGCAGTACCGCGGCGGGGTGGCGGCCAAGACCCAGCTGCTCGAGCTCGAGCAGGCGGTCTGACCGTGGCCCGGGCGACCGACCAGCGCCAGCTCGCGCTGCCGGAGGGGAGCCCGGAGTCGCTCGTCCCGCGGCCGGCCGTCGAGGTCGCCCCGGGCGCGGTCCATGTCCCCGACTGGCTGACGATCGAGCAGCAGCGGGAGCTGGTCGTGGCCTGCCGCGGCTGGGCGCGGGGGCCGGCGCCGATGCGCCACACCCGGCTGCCCGGCGGCGGCACGATGTCGGTCCAGACCGTCTGCCTCGGCTGGCACTGGCAGCCGTACCGCTACACGCGGACCGCGGAGGACCTCGGCGGGCTGCCGGTGGCACCGTTCCCCGACTGGCTGGCCGACCTCGGCCGACGGGCGCTGGTCGACGCCTACGGCGACCCGGCCGCCGGCGACGGCTACGCGCCCGACGCGGCGCTGATCAACTTCTACGACGCCGACGCCAAGATGGGCCTGCACCAGGACAAGGACGAGCGGAGCTCCGCACCGGTCGTCTCGCTGAGCATCGGCGAGAGCTGCCTCTTCCGGCTCGGCAACAGCCACGACCGCGGCGCCCCGTACACCGACGTCGAGCTGCGCTCCGGCGACCTCTTCGTCTTCGGCGGTCCGTCGCGGTTCGCCTACCACGGCGTCCCGCGACGGATCCGCTCCGGGACCGTGCCGCCGGCGACCGGTCTGACCGCCGGGCGGCTGAACCTGACGCTGCGGGTGACCGGACTCGAGTGAGGGCCTCAGCCGGCGGTGGTGCGCTCCGCGGCCGGCTGCCCCGACTGGACCTGCCCCGAGAACAGGTCGATCAGCTGCGGCCACGCCCCGGCCGGCAGATCGTGGCCGAGGCCCTTGATCGTCTCGAGCCGGGCGCCCCGGATCGCGGCCGCCGTCGCGGCGCCGCCGCTGGGGTGGACCATCTGGTCGCGGTCGCCGTGGATCACCAGCGTCGGCGCGCTGACCGCGGCCAGCTCGCGGGTCCGATCGCGCGACTTGAAGATCGCCGCCAGCTGACGCGAGACCCCGGCGGCCGAGTGGCCGCGCTCCCACGCCTGCTCGGCCCGGGCGCGGGTCCCAGCCTCGTCGAACGGGAAGCCGCTCGACGCGATGTGGCGGTAGATCCGCACGTTCGCCTCGATCGCGGCGGCCCGCCCGCGCGGCGGACGGCGGGCCATCAGGCCCCAGGTCGAGAGCGCCGGACGGCCGATCTTGCGGGCACCCGTCGTCGACATGATCGACGTCAGGCTGAGGACCATCTCCGGGTTCCGGGCGGCCAGGGTCTGGCCGATCATCCCGCCCATCGACATCCCGACGACGTGGGCCGCGGGCAGCTCGAGCGCCCGCAGCAGCCCGGCCGTGTCCCGGGTCATGTCGGCCAGCGTGTACTGCTCGGGACGCCAGCGGTGGGTGACGAAGCTGGACGAGGCCGGGGGCGACGTGGCGATCGTGGTCGAGCGCCCGACGTCGCGGTTGTCGAACCGGATCACGAACGCGCCGCGCTCGGCGAGGCCACGGCAGAGCTCGGTCGGCCAGGCGAGCAGCTGCTGGCCGAGGCCGGCGATCAGCAGCAGCGGCGGGTCGCTCGGATTGCCGAACGTCTCGTAGCAGAGGCTGATCCCGCCGCCGACGTCGACCAGCTGCTCGTTCGGGCTCATGCTGCTGCTCCGGCCGTGGCGTGGGTGACGGGACAGGCGGCGGCCTCGACCTCCGGTGCCGCCGCGCGGTCCTCGCTGAGCGGCCGCGGCCGCCGGCGCATCACGGCCAGGCCGCCGCGGGCGGGGGCGAACGCGACGCCGCGGAAGTTCCACGCCTCGTCGCGGTCGTTGGTGGGGACGAAGTCGAGCCGGTCGACCAGCGTGCGCAGGACGACGTCCATCTCGACGTGGGCGAACGAGGCCCCGACGCAGCGCCGGACCCCACCGCCGAACGGCACCCACGAGTAGGTCTCGGGGCGGCGGCCGACGAAGCGCTCGGGCTCGAAGCTCGCGGCGCGCGGGAAGAAGCGGTCGTCGGCGTGGACGGCGAGGCCGTCGATGATGATCGCGGTGTCCGGGGGCAGCAGCCAGGGGCCGAGCTCGAACGGCTCGACGACCGTCCGCATCGTCGCGCCGATCACGGGCCGGGTCCGCTGGATCTCGCGGATCGTCGCGTCGCGGTAGTCGCGGCCGCCCGTGGCGATCTCCTCGCCCAGCCGGCGCAGGGCCTGCGGGTGGCGGCGCAGCCGCTCGACCGCCCACGCGAGCGTGCCGGCGGTGGTCTCGTGGCCGGCGGCCAGCAGGGTCAGCAGCTCGTCGGCGATGTCGCTGTCGGTCATCGACGTGCCGTCCTCGTAGCTCGCCTGGACCAGCAGCGCGAGGATGTCCGAGCGCTCGGACAGCGCGGGATCGCGGCGGGCGGCGGTGATCAGCGCACCGACGTGGGCGTCGTACTCCCGGCGGTAGGCGAGGAACCGGCCCCAGGGGCTCCAGCGGCCGAGGTCGCGCTGGAGGAAGGTCAGCGAGGAGAGCCGCGAGCCGAGCTCGACGAACGGCGGGAACAGCTTGCGGAGGTGGTCGAACTCGGCCCCACCGGCCCCGAAGACGGCGCGGATGATCGCGTTGAGCGTGATCCGGTTCATCGGCTCGAGCGTCCGGAACGACTCGCCCTCGGGCCAGCTGGCGATCTCCCGCAGGGTCTCCTCCTCGAAGATCTGCTCGTAGCTCTGCATCCGCTCGCCGTGGAGCGGCGGCAGCAGCAGCTTGCGCTCGCGGAGGTGGCGGCCCTCGTCCATCGCGAAGACCGAGCCCTCGCCGAGCACGGCCCGCAGCGGGTTGCGCTCGCCGGCGTGGAGGACGTGCGGCTTGGCGGTGAACGTCTGCTTGATCAGGTCGGGGTCGGAGATCACCACCGCAGTGCCGATCCCGAGCAGCCGGAGGGTGACGGCATCGCCGTGGCGGCGGTGAGCCCGCTGCAGCGTGCGCGACCACGAGGCCAGGAGCATCAGCCCCTGAACCACCGCGGGGGCCTTCGGGCCGGGCGGCATACGGAATCCATCAGCGCTGGTCATCCGGGCTTCTCCCTGTGGTGACGTCGTCGGACGAACGGCCGGACGCAGCGGCTGCGAACACACCGTCGAACCGAAGGGTACACCAGCGTACCGTTCGATACCAGCGGTAGTAACCGGCGACCCCGGAGGTCGACGGCGACGCCCCGCCGGACGTGGTGCCGGAGCGGGGGTGCTGCGTCGGGTCCTCCACACCGACGCTCAACCGACTAGCGGTGGATCCAGGCTCAGTCGCCGGCGAGGTCCCGCGGGGCGTCCGCCATCGCGACCAGCCGCATCATCCAGACGACGATCGCGCGGCTCTCGCTCGGTCGGCGGCCGTGCTCGAACTGGTGCAGGGTCAGCTCGCGGAGGCTGCCCGAGACCATCACCGAGACCTCGAACGGGATCGGGCCGAGCGCGGGGTCGGCCCGCCGCAGCTCGGTCGCGAGGCTGTGGATCAGCTCGGCCGTCATCTGGCCGCGGGCGACGGCGGTGCCCTGGCCGCGCTCGCCGGTCAGGTGGTACTCCTGCCAGTAGCTGCGGCTGAGCGCGGGATCCTCCTCGAGCTTGGCCAGGTAGCCGCCGACGGCGCGGTCGATCCGCTCCTCGACCGTGCCGCCAGTCGTCGCCGCCTCGCGGGCCTCGGCGAGGATCTCGTCGCCGAGCCGGTTCATCAGCTCCAGGTAGCAGTCGATCAGGTCGTCGAAGTGCTGGTAGAAGGTCCGGCGCGAGACCCGCGCCGCCTTCACCACCTCGGCGACGGTCGACCCCCGCAGCCCGTGCGCGCGGACCGCGTCGGCCATCCCGTCGAGGAGTCGCCGGTGGTGCTCGAGGTACTGCTCCGACGGTTGCTCGGGGGTCACGGCCACGGGGGCAGGCTGCCAGATCGCGCGGGGTCCCGGGGGTCGGCAGGTTCCCGGGGGTCGCAGGCGGCGCGTCACGCGCGCGAGCTGGGATCCCCGCGACGCGCAGAGGAACCTGCCCGGAGCGCCGCGCGTCGCGCCTGGCGTCGGAGCACGGGCGACGAGCAGCACCGCACCAGGACGAGGTGTCCGGCGGGCGGGCCTCCCGGGCAGATATCTCCCCCGTCCCGACGGGCGCTCTCCCCTTGCGCGGGGCGGGGGCCGCCGTACGGTGAGCCCATGACGGAACGGCTCGCAGCCTCCCCGGATCCCGCCCCGCCCGCCCCGCTCGACCAGCGCTCGGATGAGCGGCTGCGGGCCCACTACCTGGTGGAGCGCGAGTTGGCCGATCGCCTGCGCGAGGCCGGGGCAGACGAGCGGACGAGGCTCTACGCCGAGGTCTACGAGGAGCTCTACGCGCGGGTGCCCGACCATCCGCAGCTGACCGCCAAGGTCGACCCCTCCCAGCGGATGCGGGAGGTGGCGCGCCAGGCGCAGATCCTGGAGCGCTTCACGGGACCGGCTGCGACCGTGATGGAGATCGGCGCCGGCGACTGCGCGCTCTCCCGCCGGCTGGCCGAGCGGGCCGCGAAGGTGATCGCCGTGGATGTCTCGTCGACGGTCACGGGCGGCGAGGACCGCCCGGCCAACGTCGAGCTGCGACTGATCGACGGTTGCACGATCCCGGCCGAGCCGGGAAGCGTCGACCTGGCCTTCAGCGACCAGCTGCTGGAGCACCTCCACCCTGAGGACGCGGCGACCCAGGCGCGCGACATCGCCCGGGCGTTGCGCAGCGGCGGCGCCTACGTCTGCGTCACGCCGTCGCGCCTGACCGGCCCCCACGACATCTCGCAGCTCTACGACGACGTGCCGCGCGGCTTCCACCTGAAGGAGTACGGGACGGGGGACGTCGCGGCGCTGCTGCGGGAGGCCGGCTTCGCCCGTGTCCGCGTCCTGATCGTCGCCCGCGGCCGGGCGTGGGCGGTCCCCTCCGGCCCGCTGATCGCCGTCGAGCGCCTGCTCGACGCGCTGCCCGGCCGCAGCGGCCACTGGCTGGCCCGCACGACGCCGCTGCGCAAGCTGCTGGGCACGACCATCTCGTACGTGCCGTAGGCGGCGGCGCGAGCGCCCTGGCCGAGCGGCTCGACCGCTACCGCTCCGCGCGCCACGCGGCTCGGACTCGCGGCGTGTGGTGGCCCCTGAAACGGCGCGATCCCCGTCGGTGACGGGGATCGCATCAGGTGGAGCCTAGGGGGATCGAACCCCTGACCTCCTGCTTGCAAAGCAGGCGCTCTCCCAGCTGAGCTAAGGCCCCGTACCTCAAGGCTACCGCGGTTGGGGTGGTTCCGCAGCCCCGGACGAGAATGCCCGGAAACGCAATCGCGGCGCTAGGGTGCGGCGATGAGCGAGCTGCCGTACGTCGACCCGCGGCGGACGCTGTCGCGGACCGCTCGCGGGTACGCGGCGGTGCTGCGCACCCCGCCGGGGCGGTGGCTGGCGATCAACGTGGCGTCCCGCGTCGACCCGTGGCTGCTGCGCAAGAGCGGCGGTCGGGTCGGGATGGCGCTGATGCTGCCGTCGGCGCTGATCACCACCACCGGCGCCCGCAGCGGCCAGCAGCGGGAGAATCCGGTCCTCTACTTCCACGACGGCGACGACGTGGTCGTGATCGCCTCCAGCTTCGGGCGCGACCGCCATCCGGCCTGGTTCCACAACCTCAAAGCGCAGCCCGAGGTCCGCCTCGGCACCGCCGGGCACGGGCGGCCGATGCGCGCCGAGGAGGTCACCGACCCGGCCGAGGTCGCGCGGCTCTGGGACCTCGCCGACCGGATCTATCCGCCCTACGCCGACTACCGGCGCCGCACGGCTGCCGTCGGGCGGCGGATCCCGATCGTCCGCCTGACCGCGGTCTGATCAGGCGCGCGACGGCTCCCCGGGGCCCTCGGAAAACGCCTGCATCACGCGGGAAAATATAAAGATCCTGTTCGGTCGGTTAGTTCTCGGTCGTCCCGGACATATACGTCGTATGAGCCCCGTGTCCCCGCCGAGCGAGCCCGTGGCCCCGTTCCACGACCTCGCTCGGCGTGCGCGGCTCGAGGGGCTGTACGAGGATCACGCCGCCGCGGTCCACGGCTACGCGCTCCGGCGGGTCGGCGACGCGCACGCGCGGGAGGTGCTGGTCGAGACCTTCGTGCTCGCCTGGCGTCGGCTCGACGACGTCCCCGGGGACGCGCTGCCGTGGCTCTACACGACGGCCCGGCTCGTCGCCAGCACCGTGCCGGGGGTCGGCTTCGTCGATCGCGGGGCGACGGACGATGAGCGCCGCGGCTTCCGGGCGCTGTCCGCGCTCCGGCCGAACGACCGCGAGGCGCTCCTGCTCGTCTCCTGGGAACGGCTCGAGCCGAGCCGTGCGGCCGCCGCGCTGGCCTGCTCCCGCGGCGCCTTCCGCGCCCGTGCCCGTCGCGGCCGGCGCGCCCTCGCCCGCCCCGCCTGGGACCTGAACCCGGCGCCCGACCTCGTACCCGCCCCACCGATCGAACTGCTCCGCTCACGGCTCGACGACGAGCCGATCGTCACCCGCGTCCGACCGGGCCGCCGCTCGTCGCGCGCCGCCCGGGCCACGCCGGTGGCGGACGCGCCGCCCGTCCGGCTCCGCTCCTCGATCTTCTGAGTCGGATGTCCGGCGCCGACCACGGCGGAGGCACGGCGCGACCGGGGTTCGGGCAGGTCACGCGCCGCGGCTGCGGGTCGGCGGACCTGGGGGTCGGGGGTTGGGCCGTGCGGGGGCCGTCCGGGCGGCCGGACCAGGGGGCCGGGGCGACGCAGGGCCCAGGGCTTCGGCCGGACGACGAGCGCGACCGCTCGGCCTGCGCTCCGCCCGCGGCGTCCCCGCGGGGCAACGGCCCACCGCGGGCATCGCGGTCGTCCTGCCGTCACCGGTTCCGCTGACCGGATCGCGGCGGCCGCCGGCCGGTCCCCGCGCCTGGGCTCTGGTGGGCGCTGACCGGATCCGGTCGGCTCAGGTCGGCGGGTCGGGCTCCCAGCTCGGTCCGGTCTGCTCGTCGACCCGCAACAGCAGGGTGCGCAGCTGCTCGCGCTCGGCCGGATCGAGGCCCTCGAACAGTCGCTCCTCGATCGCCGTCACCGCGGCGTCGGCGGTGGCCCGGCGCTCGAGGCCGTCGCCGGTGATCTCGACGATGTGACGGCGACGGTCGGCGGGGTCGCGCCTCCGCGTCACCAGGCCGTCGTCCTCCAGTGCGTTGAGCAGCAGGACGAGCGTGCTCGGGTCCATCTCCAGCTCCTCGCCCAGGACCTGCTGGCTGATCGGCCCGCGGGTGCGGAGGACCAGCAGCGCGTGGGCTGAGCGCGGCGTGAGCGCGACCGGCGCGAGGGCGTCGGTGATCCAGCGGCCCGCCACCCGCCCGACCTTGTGGAGCAGGAAGCCGGGGCTGGTGAACCGGCTCTCCGGGGTCAGCGGCGGGGCCGGGGTCGCGGGCGTCGAGGGCTGGGACACGGACCCCGAGCCTATCTCGTGGTCGGGGTCAGAAGATCATTGAGAGACCTCAATAGTCGACATGACTCAAGTGTTCTGCTATAAACCCGGAAACCGGATCGGAATTACAACTTAGCAGCGCCGCGGGGCGCTGCCGAGCGGGCAAGACGACCGGGACGACCTCTCCATCTCCTTCCGCCGAACCCCACGGAGCGACACGCATGACGACCACGCGCATCGGGATCCACCCCTACAACACCTCGCTCTTCATGCTGTCACGGCGCGGCACCCTCGAGGCGACCCTCCCGGACGTCCGCTGGGTCTCCGTCTCCGGGACCGACACCGGCCGCGCCCTGCGGGAGGACGAGATCGACTTCACCGGGACCGGCTCGACGCCGCCGCTGGCCGCGCTCGCCGACGGGGCCGACGTCGTCTACGCCGCGATCAGCGAGCCGCGCCCCGAGCACGGCGCGCTGGTCGTCCGCGAGGATTCGCCGATCCGCTCGCTGGCCGACCTCCGCGGGAAGCGGATCGGCCTCGGGATCGGCTCGTACCAGAGCACCCTGCTCGCCTTCGCGCTCGACCGCGTCGGTCTGACCTGGCAGGACGTCGAGGCCGTCTCCGGCAACGGCCGCCCCGGCGCCGAGGCGTTCCGGAGCGGCGAGCTCGACGCCTGGATCGGCGGCGACCCGCACCTGGCCGAGGTTCAGCGGACGGTCGAGGTCCGCCAGCTGGTCGACACCGACGAGCTGATCTCCAACCGCTCGGTCTGGTTCGCCCGCCGCGACTTCGCCCGCGAGCGGCCGGAGGCGTTCGACGCGATCGTCGCCGCGCTCCAGGAGACCGACGACTGGATCGCGGCCAACCCACGCGCGGCCGCCGCGCTGCTCGCCCGCGAGCTCGACGGCGACCACTCCGTCGATGCCGTCGACTCGCTCGAGGCCGCGCTGGTCCGGCGCCCCTGGGGGCTGCACCCGCTGACCGACGAGTACGTCGCGGAGCAGCAGGCCTCGGCCGATCTGCTCCACCGCAACGGCCAGCTGGCCCGCCCGATCGTGGTCGCCGACGCGGTCGTCCCCGCGATCGGCGAACGGGTCGCCGCGCTGCCCCCGATCGCCACCCGCAGCCGGTAACGCTGATGTCGTCCGAGTTCCTCTGGTACATCGTCGCGCCCGACGGGCGCTTCCCGTGGGAGCCCGAGGGCACCCGCGCGACCGACTTCGAGCACCTCAAGCAGATCGCCTCGGCGGTCGACCGGCTCGGCTACACCGGCGCGCTGCTCGCGACCGGCCTCCACGACGTCTGGGTCCTGGGCAGCGCGCTGGCGCCGTTCACCGAGCGGATGCGGTTCCTGCTCGCCGTCCACCCGGGCCTGATCTCGCCGACGCTGCTGGCCAAGATGGCCTTCAGCTTCGACGACCTGCACGGCGGACGGCTGCTCTTCAACGTCGTCAACGGCGACACGCGGAGCTTCCGCCAGCAGGGCCTGTTCGTCGAGCACGACGACCGCTACGCGCTCAGCGCCGAGTACTGGACGGTCGTCAAGCGGCTGCTCCAGGGGGAGACGTTCGACTTCCACGGCGAGCACATCCGCGTCGAGGGAGCCGGATCGGGCCTCGGCTTCCGCCCGATCCAGCAGCCGCACCCACCGCTCTGGTTCGGGGGCTCGTCGGAGGCCGGCCTCCAGATGGCCGCCAGCCACATCGACCGCTACCTCTCGTGGGGCGAGCCGCCGGCCCAGCTGGCGGAGAAGATCGCCCGGCTGCGCTCGCTCGCGGAGGCCCGCGGGCGCGAGATCAAGTTCGGCCTGCGGGTCCACCTGATCGCCCGCGATACCGACGCCGAGGCCTGGCGCGAGGCCGACCACCTGCTCACCTCCACGAGCAAGAAGACCCTCGACCGGATGGACGCGATCTCGCGCGGGGCCGATTCGGTCGGCCAGCAGCGCCAGTACGAGCACCACCAGGGCCGGCTGCCCGACCGCGCCCGCGACCTCGAGATCTCGCCCAACCTGTGGCCGGGCATGAGCCTCTTGCGGCCGGGACCGGGGACCGCCCTGGTCGGCAGCCACGAGCACATCGTCGAGCGGCTGCAGGAGTACGAGGCGCTCGGGATCGACACCTTCATCGTCTCGGGCTACCCGCTGCTCGAGGAGGCCTACCACGTGGCCGAGACCATCCTCCCGGCGATGAACGCGCGGCCGCCGGCACCGGTCGTCGACCGCCGCACCCAGCCGAACCTCTCGGACACGGTCCCCGACGCCAGCCCCGCCTCCGCGCCGACCCCGGCGGCGATCGCGTGAGCGCCACCGACCACGCGGCCACGGTCGCCGCCGCGACGCCCGGCGGCCCCACCGAGCTGTGGTTCACCCGCTGCCCGGTGCCGACCGCGACCAGCATCGCCTACGACCAGGGCTGGCTGGGCGAGGAGTTCGCCGCCGACGGGATCGGGATCGCCTCGCTCCAGGACGAGCGCGGCGCGGGCCTGCGGGAGAGCCACTTCACCCACGACCTGCCGACCCTGATCCGCGAGGGCGGCAACGTCCCGGCGCTCTGGGCGCGGTCGCGGGGGACGGCCACGCGGCTGATCGGGCTCACCTGGGTCGACGAGTACCAGGCGATCCTGGCCGCTCCCGGTAGCTCGATCAGCAGCCCGATCGGGCTCGCCGGTCAGCGGCTGGCGCTGCCCGACCGCGGCGGCTCGATCGACTTCTGGCGGGCGATGGCGCTGCGCGGCCACCACGCGGCGCTGGCCGTCGCGGGCCTCCACCCCGACGACGTGCGCTACGTCGACGTGCCCGGGCCGACCGCCTCGGTCCGGCGCGCGGACGGGACGATCGACCACTACGCGACCGAGATCGAGGCGCTGCGGGCGGGGACGGTCGAGGCGATCTACGTCAAGGGCGCGCCGGGTCTCGACGCCGCCCGTCGGCTCGGCGGCGTCGAGGTGATCGACCTCGGCGCCCACCCGGACCCGGCCGTCCGGATCAACAACGGGACCCCGCGCCCGATCACCGTCGACGAGCGTCTGCTGCACGAGCACGGCGATCTCGTCGCCCGCTTCCTCGGGGTCCTCACCCGCACGGCCGACTGGGCGAGCACCCGGCCCGAGCGGGTCGCGGAGATCGTCACCGCCGAGACCGGCGCCCGCGGCGTCACCAGCGCCTACCGCGAGCTCCACCGGCACCTCGACATCGACCTCTCGCCCGATCGCGTCGCCGCGCTGATCGACCAGAAGGACTTCCTCCTGACCCACGGCTTCCTCGACGGTGACGTCGACGTCGAGGCCTGGATCGCCCCCGAACCCCTCGCCGCCAGCCGCGGCGCACGAAGGACCGACCGATGACCCGTCGCCTGCGACTCCCGCTTGGAACCTGCTTCAGGCTGATCGGCCGCCTGGGACGGCCGTTGACGCATCGCCGGACCGGCACCCGGACCCTCAGTCAGACAACCAGTCTGGCTCTCGGGTCCCGGTCACCGGCCGGCTCGGTCAACGACCACCCCAGACAGCCACTGATCCTGAAACAGGTTCTCAGCCTCCTGGCCACCGCCGCCCTCGCCCTCGGCCTCAGCGCCTGCGGCGGGTCGGACGACAAGGACACCAGCACCGCGGTGGCCGCCACGACCAACGCCGCCAAGGACACGGCCACCGTCCGGATCGCCCTGACCGGCTACTTCGACCCGCTGGCGCTGGGCAAGGCCGACGGCTCGATCCAGAAGGCGGTCGAGGCGACCGGGTCGAAGGTCACCTTCTCCGCTCCGCTCGGCGCCTTCGCCCCGGTCGCCCAGGCCCTCAACGCCGAAGCCCTCGACATCGGCGTCGGCAGCATCACCTCGGGGATCGGCGGCCTCGTCGGCAAGCCCGGCTTCAAGGTCTTCGGCTTCCAGTCCGCCAACCAGGTCGACGAGGGGATCCTGGTGCCGAAGGACAGCAAGATCCGGACGGTCAAGGAGCTCGCCGGCCACACGGTCGCGATCAACAAGGGCGGGACCGGCGAGTACCTGCTGCGCAAGGCGCTCGACGAGAACGGCGTCTCGATCGACAAGGTCAAGCTCCAGTACCTGCCGCCGCCGCAGGCCGCCCCGGCCTTCGCCACCGGCAAGCTCGACGCCTGGGCGACCTGGGGCAACTTCTCCGGGACTGCCCGCTCCAAGTACGGCGCCCGCTTCATCGCGACCGGCGGCCAGCTGAAGTCGCAGAACGACGTGATCCTGGTGGTCGCCAACGGCTTCCTCGAGAAGCACCCGGCGCTGGTCCGGACGGTCTTCGACGCCGCCCGCGCCGAGAGCGAGAAGGTCCGCAAGGACCCCGCCGCGGCGACCGCGCTCGGCAACCGCACGGCCAAGCTCGATCCCGAGGTCGCCGCGCTCCAGACCGCGTCCTACGAGACCCAGCCGCTGGTCGAGCCGATCGGCAAGGCCGACGTCGAGCGCTTCCAGGGCGTCGCCGACTTCTTCCAGGAGACCGGCGTGATCCCGACCCGCCCCGACATCGCCAAGAGCGTCGTCGACGTCCGGACCCTGCCGGCCGCGACCCGCTGAGCGGCAGCACCCGATGGCGACCGTCAGCATCACGGGGAACGGCGGCAATCGCCCGCTGGAGGTCGTCGTCGGCCCCGGGGTCGGGCCGTCGCACGGCGCGGCCCGGCGGGCCTGGGCGGCGGTCTGGCGGTCGCGCTGGATCCGGCTGGTCGGGCCGCTGCTGCTGCTCGCGGCCTGGCAGCTGGCGACCGTCTGGGGCGACGTCTCGGAGACCACCCTCGCGCCGCCGACCGTGGTCCTCGGCACCGCCTGGGACCTGATCGCCAGCGGCGAGCTGCCCGAGGCCCTGCTCGTCTCGCTGCGGCGGGTCGCGCTCGGACTGCTGATCGGCGTCTCGGCCGGGACGGCGCTGGCGCTGCTCTCGGGGCTGTTCCGGGTCGGCGAGCGGCTGGTCGACCCGCTGATGCACATGTTCCGCACGATGCCGGCGCTGGCGCTGGTGCCGCTCTTCATCCTCTGGTTCGGGGTCGACGAGACGCCGAAGGTGCTGCTGGTCGCGTCGAGCGTGACCTTCCCGATCTACCTCAACCTCTACGCCGGGATCCGCGACGTCGACCCGCGGCTGGTCGAGGCCGGACGGGTCTTCGGGCTCGGCCGGATCGGGCTGATCCGCGACGTGATCCTGCCCAGCGCGCTGCCCTCGTGGCTGGTCGGGCTGCGGTTCTCGCTCGGGATCGCCTGGATCGTGCTGGTCGCGAGCGAGCAGATCAACGCCTCGTCGGGGATCGGCTTCCTGATGACCAACGCCCAGAACCTGCTCCAGACCGACGTGATCCTCGTCGGGCTGCTGGTCTACAGCCTGCTCGGCGTGGCCTCCGACCTGATCGTCCGACTGCTCGAAAGGTGGGCCCTGTCATGGCGACGCGGCTTCGAGTCCCTGTAGATCCGGCGAGCCTGGCGGCGGTCGCGGCCGAGCCGGCGGTGGTGATCGAGGGCTACGGGCGCCGCTTCGCGGGGCGGACCGTCGTCGAGCACGTCGACCTGACGATCGCCGACGGCGAGGTCGTCGCCCTGCTCGGCGCCAGCGGCTCGGGCAAGAGCACGCTGCTGCGGGCGCTGGCCGGGCTCGACCCGGAGGCGGACGGACGGGTGCTCGTGCCGGCCGAGCGCGCGGTCGTCTTCCAGGACCACCGGCTGCTGCCGTGGAAGAAGGTCTGGCGCAATGTCCTGATCGGGCTGTCGGGGCGAACCCGGGCCGACGCGCTCACAGCGCTGGAGGAGGTCGGGATCGCCGGCCGCGCCGACGCCTGGCCGGCGACGCTCTCGGGCGGCGAGTCGCAGCGGGTCGCGCTGGCGCGGGCGTTCATCCGCAGCCCGCGGCTGCTGCTGCTCGACGAGCCGTTCGGGGCGCTCGACGCCCTGACCCGGATCCGGATGCACGTGCTGCTGCGGCAGCTCTGCGAGCGGCACGCGCCGGCCGCGCTGATCGTCACCCACGACGTCGACGAGGCGATCGCGCTCGCCGACCGGCTGCTGGTCCTGCGCGACGGCCGGATCGCCTACGACGAGCGGATCACGCTCGACGCCGGCCGCCGGCGGAGCGATCCGGGCGTCGTCGCGTTGCGGCAGCGGCTGCTGGGGGAGCTGGGCGTCTGACTCAGGCGAGCCGGCTCCGCCAGCGCAGTCCGAGCCCGACCCCGACCAGCAGCACGATCAGCGCGCCCCCGGCGAAGGCGGCGCCGATCTCGCGCTGCTTGGACTCGGTCGCGACCCGCGTCCCGACCTGCTTGTAGACCTGATCGAGCTCGCCGGCGTCGTCGACGGCGAAGGTCTGGCCGCCCGAGATCCGGGCGATCTCGGCCATCGTCTTCGGATCGGGCGGGACCGAGAGCTGCTGGCCGTTGATCACGACCGTCCCGGCGTCGGTCCCCAGCGACACGGTGTAGATCGGGATGCCGTCGCGCTTGGCCTGCTGGGCCACGGCGAGCGGGTCCTCGCCGTCGCTCGTCGCGCCGTCCGAGAGCAGCAGGATCGCCCCCGAGGGGCGGGCACCGGGAAGCGCCGTGCTGGAGGCGCGCTCCTCCTTGAGCGCCTGCAGCGCGACCCGCAGCGCGTCGCCGGTCGCGGTCGCGCCGTCGGCCTGGAGCCCGTTCAGGGCATCGCGGACGACCTGGCGATCGGTCGTCGGCTGCTGGATCGTGTGGGGTGACGTCGAGTACCCGACCAGGCCGACGCGGGTCTGCGGCGGGACCCGGCCGAGCAGCTCCAGTGCGGCGCTGCGGGCCGCGTCGATCCGGGTCGGCTGGACGTCGGTCGCCTGCATCGAGCCCGAGGCGTCGGTCACGAGCACCACCGAGGAACGATCGGTCGGCACCGAGACGGTGACCTCCGGCCGGGCGACGGCGAACGCCATCAGGGCGAGCGCGGCGCCGAGCAGCGCCGCCGGCAGCCAGCGCCGGTATTGGGGCTGCCCGACGGCGATCGTCCGCAGCGTCGCCACGGCCGGCATCCGGATCGCGTACCGGCGATTGCGGCGGCGGCCGGCGTGCACGGCCAGCGCCCCGAGCGGGAGGAGCAGCAGCAGGAGCAGCAAGAGCGGGGTCGCGAAGCTCATCGCGACGCTCCCGACCGCTCGCGCGACGATCGGCCGGCGCGGACGGCGAGGCTCATCGCAGGCCCCGTCCGAGGTCGCGCAGCCAGTCGCCCTCGGTCGACAGCGCCACGTGCCGCGCGCGAACCCGGCGCAGGGCGTCGTCGATCGCCGCGCTGCGCTGCGCCTCGGCCTCGGTGAAGGCCGCGCGCAGGCGCGGGGAGGAGGTGTCGACCTCGATCTCGTCCCCGGTCTCG
Organism: Patulibacter ginsengiterrae; assembly: GCF_056269115.1. Taxonomy (NCBI): domain Bacteria; kingdom Bacillati; phylum Actinomycetota; class Thermoleophilia; order Solirubrobacterales; family Patulibacteraceae; genus Patulibacter; species Patulibacter ginsengiterrae. Next base: position 50,702 of record NZ_JBWDOG010000004.1, on the reverse strand, counting down.
GGGTCGACCATCGCCACCAGCCCGGCGTCGGGCAGCGCGCGCTCGCGCGGATCGAAGATCTCGGTGACGACCAGCCGGTGCCGCCGGCCGAGCATCGCCAGCGGCCGCTCCCAGGCGGAACCGTCGCGCAGGTCGGAGACGATCACCACCATCCCGGGCCGGCGGGCGACGCGGTGGAGGCGCCGCAGCGCGTCGGCCAGCTGCTCGGGGTCGGGCGTGCCGTCGGCCGCGACGCCCTCGCTCAGGACCCGCTCGATCGCGCCGAGCGCGGGGCGGCCCCCGGCGGGCGGCAGCAGCACTCCGTGCGACGTCGGCGTGCCCCAGCGCAGCAGCGCGACCCGGCCGGCGCGGCGGATCCCGATCCGCGAGAAGACCCGGACGACGCCCTCGGCGACGTCCGACTTCAGCCGGTCGGCGGTCCCGAACGCCATCGACGCCGAGACGTCGAAGACGATCCAGGTCGTCAGCGTGCGCTCGGGGACGTGCAGCCGGACGTGTGGCTCGCCGGTGCGGGCGGTCGCCGCCGGGTCGAGGTGACGGACGTCGTCGCCCTCGACGTACGGGCGCAGCTGGCTCAGCTCGGTCCCGCCACCGAGCCCGGGGGCCAGGTGGTCGCCCGGCAGCAGGCCGCTGCTGCGACGCGCCAGCGTCAGCTCCAGCGAGGCGACGCCGGGGCCGTCCACCCGCCCCGGCCCCTGCCGTCCGGGGGGATCGATCAGGGTGCCCGACACGCTCGTCCTCAGGCCGCGGCCGCCGCGCCGATGGCGTCGGTCGGCTCGTCGGAGCGAAGCGAGCCGCCGTGCGTCGACCCGACGGCGTGCAGCACGGAGCGCAGCACGTCGTCCGCGGTCAGACCGTCGGCGTGGGCTTCGTAGGAGAGCACCAGCCGGTGACGCAGGACGTCGGCAGCGAGGTCGCGGACGTCGCGGATCGTCACGTAGTCGCGCCCGCGCAGGACCGCGAGGGCCTGGCCGACCTGGATCAGGCCGATCGGTCCGCGCGGGCTGGCGCCGACCTCGATCGCCGAGGCCAGCTCGGGCAGCCCGTAGCGCTCCGGATGACGGGTCGCGTCGGCCAGCTGCACGGCGAACTGGACGACCCGGGTGTCGGCGTGGGCGGTCTGGACCGTCGCCCGGTGCTCCAGCAGCCGCTCGGGGGTCAGGATCTGACGGACGTCGGGGCTGCCCTCGACGGCCTGGTGGACGACCGCCGCCTCGTCGGCCATGCTCGGGTAGTCGACGATGACCTTCAGCAGGAAGCGGTCGATCTGGGCCTCGGGCAGCGGGTACGTGCCCTCCGACTCGATCGGGTTCTGGGTCGCCAGGACGAGGAACGGGTCGGGCATCCGGAAGCTGTCGCCGCCGAGCGTCACCTGCCGCTCCTGCATGACCTCGAGCAGCGCCGACTGGACCTTCGCCGGGGCACGGTTGATCTCGTCCGCCAGCAGCAGGTTGCCGAAGACCGGGCCGAGCTGGGTCTCGAAGGTCCCGGTGTCCGGACGCCAGATCCGCGTGCCGACGAGGTCGGCCGGGACCAGGTCGGGGGTGAACTGGACGCGCCGGAAGCTGCCGCCGAGGACCGTCGCGAGGGTCTTGACCGTCAACGTCTTGGCCAGGCCGGGAACTCCCTCCAGCAGCACGTGGCCGCCGGTCAGCAGCGCGACGAGCACGCGCTCGAGCATCGCGTCCTGCCCGATCACGATCCGCTTGACCTCATGCAGGACGGCCTCGAGATCGCGCGAGGCCAGCTGGATCGCGTCCGACGGCTCCGACCCGCGCGGCGTTGCCGTACCGGGCGCGACGACGGTCGGCGGCTCGGGAGCGGCGACGGGCGGCGGCACGGCGGACGGGCTACCGGTCGCGGGCAGGGGATCGAACGGCGGGTCGTCGGGCGTCGGGGTCATGGGCGGTCTCCGGCGGAGCGGGGCGAACGGTCAGGAAGAAGCTGGTGTCCTGAGTCGGAAGTTCGTCGTGCCTTGCCGGCGCCCGATCGCACCTGACGGCACCCGCATCCCGTCCCCGTACCACCAGTACGGGAAAGGGATCCGGTCACCGTCAGGACACGACCGTGCATCCGGCAATCCACCACCGAACTTCCGGCTCACGACACTAGTACGCGGCGCGTCACGCGGGGATAAGCGTCGGGCCGGGCAGCTCGACCGTGACGTCGAGGCCGCCGGCCTCGGGGGCGCTGATCCGCGTCCGGCCGCCGTGCGCCTCGACCACCGAGCGCACGATCGACAGGCCGAGGCCGGAACCGCTGCCTGTACCGTGGCGGGCCAGCCGCTCGAACGGCTCGCCGATCCGGTCGAGGTCGGCCGGGGGCACGAGCGGCCCGTCGTTGGTGACCCGCAGCGTCGCGTAGGGGCGGCCGTCGCGGACGCCCGAGCCGGTCTCCAGCAGGACCCGGCCGGCGGGCCGGTTGTAGCGCAGCGCGTTGTCCAGCAGGTTCGCGACCAGCCGCCGCAGCAGCGGCTCGTCGCCCCAGGCCTCGGCCCGATCGGCGCGGACGCGCAGCTCGACGCCGGTGATCGGGGCCGGGACGGCGGCGACCGCCCGGCGGGCCGTCTCCGCGAGGTCGACCGTCGTCCGGCGGTCGAGTCCGCGCTGGCTGCGGGCGAGCACCAGCAGCGCCTCCAGCAGCTCGTCGAGCTCGTCGGTGCCGGCCAGGACCTGCTCGCCCATCCGGCGGAGCTCGTCGGCGCTGGCCGCCGGGTCGCCGAGCGTGACGTCGACCTCGGTCCGGATCGCGGTCAGCGGGGTCCGCAGCTCGTGGCTGGCGTTGGCGACGAACCGTCGTTGCGCGTCGATGCTGTGGGAGAGCCGTTCGAGCATCGCGTCGAAGGTGTCGGCCAGCTCGCGGACCTCGTCCTGGGGGCCGTCGAGCGCGAGACGCTCGTCGAGGCGCTCGTCGGAGACGCGGCGGGCGGCGGCGGTGACCGCGCCGATCGGCCGCAGCACCCGGCGGGCGGCGAACCAGCCGATCGTGATCGCGATCAGGGTCGTGCCCGCCAGCGCGAGCGCCAGCTGGACCGCGATCCGCGAGAGCAGCGGGTCGGCGAGGTTGCCCGGCAGCGTCCGATGGAGGTGGTGGTCGAGCAGCCAGTAGGCGATCCCCAGCACGACCAGCGAGGCGCCCGCGAAGAGCGCGGTGTAGACCGCCGTCAGCCGCGCCCGGAGCGGGAGCCGCGAGAACCCGAGGCGGCGCGAGCCCGACGGTGTGGGGGAGTCGGCGCCGTCGGTCACATCCGGTAGCCCGCGCCGCGGACGGTCTCGATCAGCGGCGGATCCCCGAGCTTGCGCCGGAGCGTGACGAGCACCATCCGGACGCTGTTGGTGAACGGATCCGCGTTCTCGTCCCAGACCCGTTCGAGCAGCTGCTCGGCGGTCACGACCCCGCCGTCGGCGACGAGCAGCTCGTGGAGCACCCCGAACTCCTTCGGCGACAGCTCGAGCGGGACCTCCCCGCGGGAGGCGACGTGGCGGGCCGGGTCGAGCTCGACGTCCTCGCGACGGAGCACGCTCGGGCGGACGCGCTCGCTGCGGCGGCCGAGCGCGGTCACCCGCGCCGCCAGCTCGGCGAACCGGAACGGCTTGGCGAGGTAGTCGTCGGCGCCCAGGGCGAGACCCTCGACCAGGTCGTCGAGCGACCCGGCCGCGGTCAGCATCAGGATCTTGGTGTTCGGCTGCTCGGCGTTGAGGGCCCGGCAGACGTCGTCGCCGTGCGTCTCGGGCAGGTCGCGGTCGAGCACGACCACGTCGTAGGGGTAGACCCGGGCCTTGTAGAGGGCGGTCGTCCCGTCCCCGGCGAGGTCGACGGCCATCCCGTCGCGGCGGAGCCCACGCGCGATCGCGTCGGCGACCCGTTCGTGGTCCTCCACGACCAGGACCCGCACGCTAGACCTCGCCCGGGGTCGCTGGCGCGGGGATCGGCGGGCAGGAGACGTCGAGGTAGAGGAGCGGCTGCGGGGTCTGTTGCCGCTGCTGGACCTCGGCGGCGTCGGCCGCCGAGCGGATCTCGCCGTCGAGCCCGGAGAGGCCGGTCAGGCCGAAGCCGAGCAGCGCCATTCCGGCCGTACCGGTGAGCAGCAGTGGGAGAGCACCGCGTCGAGCAACCATCGCCTGTCCAGCCAACCGGACGGGGCTGAGGATGGCGTAAAGGTCTCGCCAGGACTGGCGATGGATGCTCGTCGCCGGTCGCGCTCAGATCACGCGGCCGACGAGGACCAGCGAGGCGCCGGCGCCGGCGAGCATCAGGGCCATCGCCGCGGCGACCACGGCCGGGGTCGACTGCTTCTTCCCCGGCTTGGTCACGACCGCGCTGCCCAGCTCCTCGTAGGCGGCGCTCAGGGCGGTGTCGTCGGGGGCGTCGAACGCCTTCCCGCCGGACAGCTCGGCGATCTTGCGGAGCGTCTCGCGGTCGGGCGGGACCGGCTCGGTCTTGATCGTGCCGTTGCGTCGGCGCGAGGTCAGGGTCCCACCGTCGGTGCCGAGGGCGATCGTGAAGATCCGGACCTCGGCGCGGTTGGCCACCTCGGCGACCGCCAGCGGATCTTCGCCGCGGACCGTCTCACCGTCGGAGAGCAGCACGATCGAGGCCGGCACCGGCTTGCCCTGGGTCCCGCCCGGACGCAGCACGCGGATCGCTGCGAGCAGCGCGTCGCCGGCGGCGGTGCTGCCGCGCGCGGTCAGCTCCGCGGTCAGCTGCCGGACCCGTTCGCGGTCGGTGGTCGGCTCCGAGAGCAACCGGACCCGGTTGCTGAAGGCGACCGCGCCGACCCGCACGTCCTTGGGCACGTCGTCCAGGAACTGGAACGACGCGGCCTTGGCGGCGGCCATCCGGCTCGGCGCGACGTCGGTCGCCCGCATCGACCCCGACACGTCGGTCACGAGCATCACCGACGCCTGCTCGATCGGGATCGCGACGCTCCGTTCCGGACGGGCGATCGCGATCACCAGGACGGCGGCCGCCAGCAGGTACGCGACCGGCGCGACGTGGCGCCGCCAGCCGGCCGGCCGCGGCACCACCGAGGGCAGCAGCGCGGGCCTGGCGAAGGCGGCCCGGCTCTGCCGCCGGCGCTCGTGGAGGACGTACAGGACGACCGCCAACGGCGCCAACAGCAGCAGCAGGAGCAGCAGCGGGGCGGCGAAGCTCACGGCGTCGGGTTCGGGCTCAGCGGGTCAGGGGTCGTCGGGGTCTGTGGGGTCGTCGGCGTCGGCGTCTGCGGGGCCTGCGGCGTGGTCGGGGTCTTCGGGTCGGGCACCGTGGTGGTCTTCGAGCCGACGTTGGCGGGGCGGTCGGTGAGGGTCACGTCGACCGTCCTCTTCTGCCCGTTGCGCTCGATCTCGACCTTGATCGTGTCGCCCGGCTTGTGCTCGTTGATCGTCCGCGTGACGTCGTCGGCCCGCTCGATCGTCTGGCCGTCGATCTTGGTGATCACGTCGCCGTCGGGGGTGTCCCCGGCCTTGAAGCTGGGGCTGACCGGCCGCAGGCCGGCGCGGGCGGCGGGACCCCCGGGGGTCACGACGCCGATCACGGCGCCCTTGATCCCGGGCGAGTCGCCCATCTGGATGCCGAGGTAGGCGTGCTGGACCGACTTGCCGCTCTCGAGCCGCGGGACCGCGTCGCGGACCGTGTTCGAGGGGATCGCGAAGCCGATCCCGACGCTGCCGCCGCCGGCGCCGGTGGTGGCGATCTGCGAGTTGACGCCGACGACCCGGCCCTTGAGGTCGAGCAGCGGGCCGCCCGAGTTGCCGGGGTTGATCGGCGCGTCGGTCTGAAGGACCTTGTCGATCGAGAAGTTGTTCTGGGCGCTGATCTGGCGCCCGAGACCGGAGATGATGCCGGCGGTCACGGTCTGGTCGAGCCCGAGCGGGTAGCCGATCGCGATCACCCCATCGCCGGTCTGGACCTTGTCGGAGTTGGCCAGCGGGAGCGGGACGAGCTTCTTGACCAGCTTCGGGTCGACGCGGAGGACGGCCAGGTCGGACGAGACGTCGGTCCCGAGCAGCTTCGCGGGCACGTCCTCGCCGCGGTCGCCGAAGCGGACCTTGATCGAGTTGCCGCCGCCGCTGACGACGTGGTTGTTGGTCACGATCGTGCCGCGGTCGTCGTAGACCCAGCCGGTGCCGTTGCCACTGTTGGTCGAGACGCGGACGACGCCGTCGTGGGTCGCCTCGTAGGCGGCGCGGATCGCGCCGCCGCCCCCGCCGTTGCCGGTGACGAGCGTCCGCTCGACGGTGCGGGTGGCGATCACCTGCGTGCCGATCGCGATCCCGGAGGCCAGCAGCGCGATCGCGCAGAGGACGACCAGGCCGATCATGGCGCGGCGGCGTGGCCCGGTCCAGCGCGGCGGCTCGTTGGGCGGAGCGGGGCGCGCTGAGCCCGTCGCCTGACGGTGCTCGCGGGTGGCGGCATCCGACGGCGAGTCGGCGCCGTCCAGCCACGGGTGGTGGTCGTCCTCGTCGGGACCGTCGGACCAGAGGGAGCGGTTGTCGGAAGGCATGGCGGGGCGCGAGGTTCGGGGAGCCCGGCGGAGTGCGGGCTCCACAACCATCGCGCAATCCGCGTCAGACCGGCGTAAGGATCCGATCAGGAGCGCGACGGTCGGGGTGATGTGGCCGGGTGGTCGGGCGTGGTCGGGTGGCTGGGGCGGGGGTCAGCGGGGCGGGTTGGGGGGGTGGTGAGCGGGTGGCGGGTGGGGGCGGGTGGCGTCACGATGCCTCGCCGGAAGGCCTGGCGTCAGGAAGCGTCGCCCTGCGACGCGAGATGACGCCGGTCGCCCGGGGCCGACGTCAAATGACCCCAGAGGCCGAAGTCGGGGGCGGCCTGGAGTCAGGACGCCCCGGTCGCCGCGGGGCGGGGTCATCTTGCCCCGCCAGGCGACGCCGAATGACCCCGGAGCCCTTGGGGCGACGCCGAATGACCCCGGAGCCGGCCTTTGGCCCGCGGCCGGCCGCGCGGCCTGCCAGGGCCGCACCGCCCCAGGGCCGCACCGCCTGCCAGGCCGCACCGCCCCAGGGCCGCACCGCCCCGCACCCCACGGCCCGCACCGCCCCGCGGCCGACCGGGTCGCGGTCGCGCTGAGGTCCGCCGTCATCAACGACGCCCCGACCGGCGGGATCGCGATCCCGCCGGACTGATCCAGCGCGATCGCGACCCCGCCGATCAGGCCGGGACGACCCCGGCCAGCAGCTCGCCCGCGACCCGGTCGGTCGCGCCGCTGGCCCCGCCGACCAGCCGCCGCGACAGCTGCGCGCGCCGGAAGTACAGCGGCGCGTCGTGCTCCCAGGTCGCGCCGATCCCGCCGTGGACGGAGATCGTCTCGCGGGTCGCGTAGTCGATCGCCTTCTCGGCCCCGGAACGGGCGGCGGCCGCGGCCAGCGGCAGCTGGTCGAGCGCGTGCTCCTCGGCCCAGGCCGCGTAGATCAGCAGCGACTTGGCGTTCTCCTGCAGCCGCAGGACCTCGACCAGGTGGTGCTTGACCGCCTGGTAGGAGCCGATCGCCCGCCCGAACGTGTGCCGTTCCTTGGCGTAGGCGACCGACGTCGCCAGCAGCGTCTCGACGGTCCCGACCGCCTCGCCGGCCAGCAGCGCCTGGGCGACGTGCCAGGCCCGGGCGATCGTCGCCTCGTCGCTGGCGATCCGGCGCCCGCGGGCCCCGGCCAGCCGGACGTGCCCGAGCGGCCGGGTGGCGTCGTAGCGCCAGAGCGACTCGACGTCGACGCCGTCGCTCGCCGGGTCGACCACGACCGCGACCGGCCGGGTCGCTTCGCCGTCGAGCGCGGCGATCACCAGCAGCCGGTCGGCACCGGCCGCGTCGGGGACCCAGCAGACCTCGCCGTCGAGGACCAGGTCGTCGCCGTCGGCCTTCGCGGTCGGCAGCGCGCCCCGCACCAGCCCGCTGCGCGGGTCGACGGTCCAGCGCGGATCGCCGTCGGTCGGCGGCGACGCCGGCAGCCAGGCCACGCGCAGCTCGCCGGCCGCGGCGGCCGCGGCCTCGGGGTCGCCGGCGGCGTCGAGGATCAGCGTCGCCGGCAGCACCGAGACCAGCGGCACCGGGGCGAGCACGCGGCCGGCCTCCTGGGCGACGATGATCGCGTCGTAGAGGCCGAGCCCGGCGCCGCCGTTGGCCTCGCTGGTGAGCAGCCCCGGCCAGCCGGCCTCGACCGCGGTCGGCCAGAGGTCGGGCAGCGGCGTCGGCTCGTCCTCCATCGCCTCGCGGGCGGCGGCGACGGTGTCGATCCGCTTGAGGGCGCCGCGGGCGGCCTCGCGCAGGAACTCCTGCTCGTCGGTCAGCGACAGATCCATCAGTGCTCTCCTCGAACGAGGTTGGGGGTCGTCACCGAGGGGAGCACTACGCCACCCCTTCCTGCTCGCGGGCCTTCAGATCGCTGAAGGGCACGCCCTTGTCCAGTCGCGGTTCGGGCGGGAGCCCGAGCACGCGCTCGCCGATCGTGTTGCGGAGGATCTCCTCGGTGCCGCCGGCCGACTTGAGGCCGGGGAGGAACGAGATCATGTAGCCGATGTCGCCGGCCTCGTCGAGCGCGTCGGGACCGACGACGTCGGCGATCAGGTCGCCGGCCTCGATCACCGAGCGGACGACGGTGACCTTGCCGAGCCCGAACTCCGGGCCGGGCAACGCTCCACCGGCGAGGTCGCTCAGCAGCCGGTGGCCCGCGAAGCGGCTGGCGATCAGCTCGGTGCCGATCTCGCCCAGCCGGCGGCGGACGTCGCTGTCCTCGCGGGCGCCGGGGGCCGCGGCGACGGCCGCGGCGAACCGCTCGGCGCTGTAGCCCATCGGGGAGGTGCCGATCGAGAGCCGCTCGAACATCAGGACGGTCAGGGCCGTGCCCCAGCCGCCGCCGACCGCGCCGAGCACGGCGTCGGCGGGCACCTGGACCTCGTCGAGGAAGACCTCGTTGAACTCGGCCTCGCCGGAGATCTGCCGGAGGCCGCGGATCGTGATCCCGGGCGCGTCCATCGGCACGATGAACATGGTCAGGCCCTTGTGCTTCGGCACCTCGGCGTCGGTCCGCGCGAGCAGGATCCCGAAGGCCGAGAACTGGGCGTTGGTCGTCCAGACCTTCTGGCCGCTGATCCGGAACGAGCCGTCGTCCTGCTGGACCGCGCGGGTCGTGACCCCGGCCAGGTCGGAGCCGGCGGCCGGCTCGCTGAAGAGCTGGCAGAAGACCTCGTCGCCGTGCAGCATCGGGGCGAGGTGACGGCGCTTCTGCTCGTCGGTGCCGTGGACGATGATCGCCGGGCCCATCATCCCCAGGCCGATGAAGTCGAGCGGGCCGGGAACGCCGGCGTGGACGAGCTCCTGGTTGACGATCACCTGCTCGATCGGGCCCTTGCCCTGGCCGCCGTACTCCTCGGGCCAGGTGACGCCGCAGAGCCCGGCCTCGGTCAGCTTCCGCTGCCAGCCGCGCCAGGCCTCGATCCGCTCGTGCTCGTCGGTGATCGCGTCGGCGCCGCGGACCTTCGGGGCCTCGGCGGCGTGCTCGTCGAGCCAGGCCCGCACCTGCTCCCGGAACGCTGCCTGCTCCGGGTCGTCGTTCAGATCCACGATCTCGTCCTTCCCGCGCCCTCAGGGACGCCGCTCGCTGCTGTCTGGCTGGCCAGCCAGGCATGTGCGGAGCATACGGGTCCCGGGGCCGGATCCCAAGCGGTTGGTGGCCCCCCGGGGAGGGCGGGGGGCGGCTGGCGGTCGGGAGCGTGGTGCGCGTCGGCGTCTGTTCGAGCTTGGGCACCGTCGTGGTGGGCGCCCACGACGAGAACGGGCGGGGACGGTAGGTTCGTCCGGGCGTCGCGCTGCCGATGACGCAGGGAGAGAGACCGATGCGTTCGATTCATGCCGAGACCCACGCGCGGTGCGTTGCTGCGAGCGATGACGCTCTGTGGCGGTTCGCTGTGCGGCAGGCCCCCGTGCCCGGCCTCGGAGGCCGACTACGGGGCGTGACGGGCGGGGCGGGGGTGGGCTGATGCTCGAGGACGCCCTCGACGTGATGACCGGAATCGTGGGTCTCCTCCCGGAACCCGACCTGGCGGACCCCGACCGGAAGGGCGTGAAGGGCGGCGGGATGGGTGAGGACGACAGCGATCTGGCGTACCGCGCCGGCATCACGCTGCTGCGGAAGTTCCTCGAGGGACGATGGATCGACCTCGCGAACGTCGACGTGAGGCGTGGCGTCCTGAAGATCCCGGTGGGGCGTGGCCGCGTCATCGCCGGTGCGGGCGGCCACCCCGAACGGCGTGAGCGGGTCCCCGAGCGCTACAGCGGCACGCTGCGCGTCTACGGCCTCGAATCGTGGGGAGGCGAGGGCGATGGCGCGCACTCGCAGGGGCTGGAGTTCCTCGCCCTCTCGGTCGACGTCGAGGCGTTGGGGCTGAGGCTGACGCTCGAGGGCCCGGGGGGCTCGTTCCTGCGGATTCGCGTCAGCCGGTTGAAGTTCGCCTTGGTACCCGGTCCCGGGGAGCGCGGCCATCGCCGGGTCGTCTCCGTCAGGCATCCGATGCGGCTGGGCAAGCGCACCGGGCACCTGATGCACTCGCTGGTCCGGCGGTCCGGCGAGGCGGCCGTCCTGACCGCTGCCGACGGCGACCGTCGGTCGGACGTGGAGCGGTTCTACCGGCTCGATTCCGCGGACGGGCGGGGCGCGCCGATCATCGTGCTCGTGCCGCGCAAGGGCCGGAGGGTCAAGCTCTGGGTGGCCGGCTCGGAGCTGTTCTCCCCCCGGATCTGCGCACTCCGCGCCAGGGACCGCGACGGCCTCGCCTCGCTGGACGCGATCGTGCGCGAGGTCCTGCGGGGGCGGGTGGTCGAGGCGGTCCGGTGGCGCCGCGGCCGGGAGGGTCGGCGGATGCTGATCATCGGAGATCCGGCGGCGCCGCTCGTGACGCACCGGAGCGGTGGCTCGTGGATCGATCGGCTGCCGGGGCGTGAGGTGCGGCGCGTGCGGACGCAGTTCGCCCCGTACGCGGTTCCGGCGGGCACCGGTGCGCGCCGGCCGGAGGTCTCGTGATGACCGTCGTGCGGAGGCTCTGGGTCGGTTTGACGCTGCTGATCGTGGTGCTGGTCGCGCTCGGCGCCGTCGGCTTGATCGAGCGCTTCTCGGCCACGACGCTGGTGTTCGTGGGCGTGTCCTTCGTCCTGTCGGCCTTCCAGCTGTGGGGCCCGAGCCGGTTCAACGGCCATCCGTCGAGGCGGGAGCAGCGGGAGCGGGATGACTGACGGCCGGGAGGGCGCGGGTGGGCGATCCCGTCGGCGATCGCCCGGCCGGGACCTGCTCGGCCGGAACCCGGCCGTCCGCGCCCCTACAGCTCGTCGACCAGCGCCGAGACCCGCTGCAACGTCTTCGCGGTGACGGCGAGGTCGGCGGGGTCGACCTGGGCGAGGGCCTCGTGCCAGCGGCTGTCCCAGGCGTCGCGCTTGGCGACGACGAGCGCGCGGCCCTCGTCGGTCAGGCGGACGAGGACGACCCGGCGGTCGCCCGGGAAGGGCTCGCGGTGGACGACGCCGCGCTGCTCGAGCTGGTCGATCGCGGCGGTCATCGAGGCCGGGTTCAGCTCGACGGCGCGGGCGAGCGCGCCGGCCGGCAGCGGCTTGCCGGCGTCGAGCAGGTGGGTCGCGATCCGCAGCTGGGAGTGCGAGAGCTCGCCGGATCGCTGCTGGTCGCGACCGCGCAGGCGGCGGGCGGCGCCGAACAGGCCGAAGACCGCTTCGACCAGCTCGTCGGCCTCGGTCGGGAGGGGCGTCGCCGAGGAGCGGTCCGGCGCGCTCGGATCGCGGATCGTCCCGGTCCCGGTCCCGGTCCCGGTCCCGGTCCCGGTCCCGGTCCCGGTCCCGGGCGTCGGGGCGGTGGCGTTCTCGGCGAGGGCCACCTCGGCGGTCGTCGCCGTCGCGTCGGCGTCACCGGCGGCAGTCGTGCGGGTGGGATCGGCGGTGGTGCTCATGCGGCCTCCAGAGCGGTGTCGTTCGGGGCGAGGCGGAGTCGCGGCGGTGAAGAGGCCGGTGAAGGGGCCCGGCGTTCTTTGCAAGCAAATCTTACCACCCGCAAAGATTGGCTCTTGCAATCTGTGCTGAACGTCACCGGGGCTTTGCGCGCCGGGCTGGGGCGCCCGGGCTAGCTGCTCGGCGCCTCGACTGGCCCGTGGCCGACGAGCACCCGACGGCGACGCAGGCGGTCCGCCAGCGGCAGCTCCGGCAGCGCCAGCTGGCCCTCGACGACGGCCGCGACGAGCGCGGTCCGAACGATCGCGCTCGGCCCCTCGTGGAGCAGGTAGCGGGGGACCCAGACCGGCCGGAACTTCTGGTTGAAGCGGTACAGGCGCTCGATCTGGAAGAAGCGGTCGAGCTTCAGCGCGATCCAGCCGACGATCCGCTCCAGCCGCCGCTGGGGGTCGTGGATCCAGCGCCGCATGAAGGCGAAGTTGAGCGAGACCTGCTCGATCCCGTGCTCGCGCGCGGCCTCGACCGTGCGGGCGATCAGGAAGTCGACCACGCCGTTGGGCAGATCGCGCTCGTGCGGGGTGCTCGACAGCGACCAGCGCGGGCCGACCGGGGTCGGGACCACGTGGACCAGCGCCCGCACCGCGCCCTCGGCGTCCCGCGCGAGCACGGCCAGCGAGCTGGCGGAGGCCGCGTCGCCGAGCGGCAGCTCCATCGAGAAGCCGTGGGTCTGCTTCTCGCCCCAGGCCAGCACCACGCGGGCGATCCCGTGGCGGGTGGCGGCGTCGATGTCGCCGAGTCGGACGAGCTCCGCCGTATAGCCGTGGCGGGTCACCCGCTGGACGGCCTGGCGGACCTTCTTCATCGGCCGGCCGTCGAGCGTGAACGCGTCGACGTCGAGCAGCGCCTCGCAGCCGACGTACTGCGCGCGCAGCCGGGTCCGCTCGGGGATCCGCGCGGCCAGCTCCTCGCTCGCGCCGAGCACGCCGAGCCGGAGGTCGTGGTGGTCGGCGATCTCCCGCAGCTCGGTCAGCAGCTCGGCGACCGCGTCGGGCGGCCCGCAGGGGGCGGCGCCGACCAGCAGCACCCCACCCCGGATCTGGAAGCAGGTCGCGGCGCGTCCGTCGGCGGTCACGTGGTGGTGGACGTCGCCGCGGCGGGAGAAGCCGCTGAGGGTGTCGGTGCCGTGCGTGGCGAGCACGACCTCGGCCCGCTCGCGGGCCCCGTGGAGGGCGGCGACCGGCCGTCGCCGGAAGACGATCGTGACCGCCAGCAGCAGCGCCATGATGCTGGTCACGCCGATCGCGTCCGGCACCCACCGCAGCAGGTGCGGCATCGGCAGCATGGTGTCGCGCGAGAGCGTCAGCAGGGCGGCCGACTCGCGGGCCAGGGTCGTGATCGAGGCCCCGCTGTCGGTCCGCCAGTTCGCGGCGGCGAGGATCGCCATCGTGATCGCGAAGACGCCGACGGCGAGCCGGGTGATCATCGAGGCGACCGCCGTCCAGCGGACCTCGAGCGGCTCGACGGTGAAGGCGCCGCGGGCCCGCCAGAGGACCCACGCCAGCCCGCCCGTCGCCGCGGCGGTCACCAGGTCGAGGCCCTTGAAGACGTTGAGGACGGCCAGCACCACCAGCCAGCCGACGGCGGCCTCGAGCGCGCGCCGGTGGCGGCGGGCGAGGTAGCGCCCGCTCAGCAGCAGCGCGACCCCGGCCGGCACGGAGAGCGCATGGGCGACGTTGAGGACGCCGGAGCCGACCAGATCGTGCAGCAGGTCGAAGCGCTGGTTGCGGAACGGCGTCAGCGCCGACGCCAGGTTGGCCAGTCCGGCGACCGCGGCGGCGATCCCCGCAGCCAGCGGCACGTGCACGCTCCGGCGAGCCACGAACCGCGCGGTCACCACGGCGGTGACGACGAGCACGAGCATGCTCAGCAGGCTGGGGATGACGTGGGACGGCAGCAGCACGCGCGGGATGGTGACAGGCAGGGCTGAGCGCGACCTGTGCTCCCCCTCAGCCGATCAGGAACCTGAACCGCTGACGGTCAGCGCTGCGTCGAGGCGTCCCCGCGGTCTCACCGGCCCTCGGCCGATGCTGCCCGTGTTGCGTCTCGCGCCGGGCTCAGTGCAGGACGACGACGAGGACCGCGCCGACCGCCGCCCACAGCACCGCCGGCACCGCGACCATCCCCCCGGCCGCGGGGACCAGCGAGAAGCTCAGGATCCGGGCCCGCGGGGCGAGCGCCAGGTGGACCGCGGTCAGGGCGATCGCCGCGCCCGTGGCGGCCAGCGGCCCGAGCGGGTTCCAGGCCGATTCGGCGTCACCGGTGAGCCCGATCGCCAGCGCGATCGCCGCCCCGAGGACGGCGACGGCGACGGCCACGACCGGCCGCGAGCGGCGGGCGACCCCGTCGGCGGCGATCAAGACCACCAGCGCGGCCAGCACGGCGACGAGCGGGCGAACCGCCCCGCCGGCCAGGACCAGGAACGTCAGGGCGACGGCGACCCAGGCACGGCTGCCGGGCAACGCATCCTTGAGCGGGATCACGCGCCGGGCCCCCCGAGCGCGAGGTAGCGCTCGCGCATCCAGACCGGGAAGGCGACCGAGCGTCCCTCGCCGATCAGGGCGCAGACGTAGGTGGTGTGGGCCTCGGCCCGCAGCTCACCGTCCCCCTCGTCGGTCGCGCGATAGCGGAGCGTGACCGACGAGCGCCCCAGGCGGTGCAGGTCGACGGTGATCAGCAGCTCGTCCTCCGGGCGCACCGAGCGCGAGAACTCGACCTCGGTCTTCACGACCAGGGTCTCGATCCCGCCGGACCGGATCGCGGCGAACCCGCCGAGCCGGCCCTCGTTGAAGCGCATGTAGGCGTCGTCGAAGAGGTCGAGGAAGCGTGGGTGGGCGAGCACGCCCTGCGGGTCGCACTCGAGGAACCGGACCCGTACGCGCAGCTCGACCGGCCCGCTCGACGGCTTCGGCGCCCACGGCGGAGGCGCGTCGGTCAGCGCGCTGCCGGCGGTCGCGCTCACGCGGCCGTTGCGGCCGTGGCCTCGGGCAGCGCGAGCGGGCCGACCCCGGGCTGGTCCTGCTTGATGTGCTCGTCCGCGTGGTAGCTGGAGCGGACCAGCGGCCCGGCGGCGACGTGGTCGAAGCCGAGCTCCTCGCGGCCGATCTTGGCCAGCTCGTCGAACTCGTCCGGGTGCCAGTAGCGGACGACCGGCAGGTGGGTCTCGGTCGGCCGCAGGTACTGGCCGATCGTCAGGATCTGGACGTCGACGGCGCGCAGCATCTTCATCGTCTCGACGACCTCGGAGAAGCTCTCGCCGAGGCCGACCATCAGGCCGGACTTGGTCGAGATGCGGTCGCCGGCGATCGCCTTGGCGTTGCGCAGCACCCGGCAGGAGCGCTCGAAGGTCGAGCCGCGACGGGCGACCTGGTAGAGCCGCGGGACGACCTCGACGTTGTGGTTGAAGACGTCGGGGCCGGCCTCGAGCACGGTCGCCAGCGGCATCTCCTCGCCACGGAAGTCGGGGGTCAGCGTCTCGATCTTGGTCTCCGGCGACTGACGCCGGATCTGGTTGATCGTGGCCGCCCAGATCCGCGAGCCGTAGTCGGGCAGGTCGTCGCGGTCGACCGAGGTCACGACCGCGTGGCGGAGGCCCATCAGCGCGATCGAGCGGGCGACGCGGGCCGGCTCGAGCGGGTCGTTCCAGGTCGGCGTGCCGGTCATCACGTGGCAGAAGCCGCAGCGGCGGGTGCACGTGTCGCCGAGGATCATGAAGGTCGCGGTGCCGCGCTCCCAGCATTCTCCGATGTTCGGGCAGGCCGCTTCCTGGCAGACCGTGTTGAGGCCCTCGGTGGCGATCTGGTTCTTCAGCTCGCGGTACTTCTCGCCGCCCGGCGCCTTGACCTTGAACCACTCCGGCTTGCGCTCGCGGAAGGGCCGTGTCTCGGTCCCGAGGACCTTGCTGACGTCCATTCCGCCGGGGTTCGCCCGCGACCGCGTCTGGCGGATCGGGAGCGGCTTGGTCGTCGCCTCGGACACGTGTCCAGCCTAGCGCGCCGCGCCGGGCGCCTCGTCGGGACCGGAGCCGTGTGCCCGACGGTCGTCCGGGTCGGGCTCCGCCGCGGCCAGCCGCCGCAGCTCGTCCGGGTCGGCCGCGACCGTGGGCACGCCGAGCTCGGTCGCCAGCGCGGACGCGAAGCGCTCGCCGACGGCGCGCACCCGCACGGCCGAGTCGAGGCCCGGGTCGCTGGCGAGGTCGGGCTGCCCGGCCTCGCGGGCGATCGACGTCATCGGCGCGGTCAGGCCGCAGGGCACGACCCAGGAGAACGGCTCGAGGTCGGTGACCACGTTGAGGCCGACGCCGTGGGCCGTGACCCCGTGCGAGAGGTGGAGGCCGATCGAGCCGAGCTTGCGGTCCCCGACCCAGACGCCGGTGAAGTCGAGCGACTCGGCACAGCGACCGCGGGCGTCGACTCCCTCGGCGGCGGCGACGGCGACCATCGCCCGCTCCAACCGCCGGACGAGTCCGATCACGTCGCGGGTCCGGGCGATCAGGTACCCGACCAGCTGGCCGGGCCCGTGGTAGGTGACCTTGCCGCCGCGGCGGACGTCGACGATCTCGATCCCCCGCTCGGCGTACCACTCGTTGCCCATCGGCAGCTCGTCGGAGGTCGAGCGGCGGCCGCGGGTGTAGACCGGCGGGTGCTCGAGCAGCAGCAGCAGGTCGCCGACGCGGTCGTCGATCCGGGCCGCGCGCAGACGGTGCTGGAGGTCGAGCGCCTGCTCGTACGGGACGCTCCCGAGCCAGGCGACCGCGAGCGGGCCGTCGGGGTCGCTGAGCGGGCTGCTCTCCCCGGCCGGGAGCGCGTCGGAGCCGGCGCAGGCGTTCGGCGGATCGGGGACGGCGTCGCTCACGAGATCGCCTTGCCCGGCGTCAGGTCGACCCGGCAGCCGTCGAAGCCCTTCTGCAGCTGCTCCTTGCTCGGCCCGTCCTCGGCGAGCATCTTCGAGACGGTGACCGGCTCGAGCTTGCGCTTGCGCATCTCGGCGATGATCTTGGGCAGCGCGGCGAAGGTGTTCGGCTTGACCTCGTGCATGAGGATGATCGAGCCGGGGTGGAGGCCCTTGATCGCGGTCTCGGCGATCGAGGCGGCGGTCGTTGCGCCGAGCGCGTCCTGGGTGTCGACGTTCCAGAGCACCTGGACCTGGTCGTTCTCCTGGATGATCCGGTCGGTGGTCGCGTTGTGCGACTCGTACGGCGGCCGGAACAGCTGCGGGGGACGGCCGAGCGCGCGCTGGCTGGCGCGGTTGCCGGCGTCGATCTCGGTCCGCTGGTCCTTCTCGCTCAGCGTCGCGAGCGCGGGGTGGTTGAGGGTGTGGGAGCCGGAGTCCCAGCCGAGGTTGCGCTGGACCCGGACGAACTCCTCGCGGCCCGGCACGTTGCGGCCGATCCGGAACATCGTGACCGGGACCTTCTCCTTGCTCAGGAGCGAGATGAACTTCGGCGAGAGCTCGCCGGGGCCGTCGTCGAAGGTCAGGGCGACCCAGGGCTTCCGGCCCGCGCCGCAGTAGACCGGCAGGCCCGTCTGGGCGTAGCGGTCGACGGCCTGCATCCGACTCAGCTGGTCGACGGCGGAGGTCGAGGCGAGGGCCAATGGGGAGGTCAGGAGGCGTCGGTCGGCGGAGGTCGTCGCCGGCGTGTCGGGGCTGTCGCCTCCGCTGCTGGCGACGGCCGCGACGAGGACCACGAGCAGGAGCACGAGCGCGAGGCCGCCCCCGGCGAGCAGTCGGCGGCGGCGGACGATGTGGGCGGTGGGGCCCATGGGGCCCGTGGGGCCACCGGGGCGGGGCCGGCGGGGCGGCTGACCACCGCCGTTGCCGCTGCCGCGGCCGGATCTCGTGCCGTTGCCGCGGCCGTCGCCCGTGCCGTTGCCGGTGGGCGGGTCGTCGCTGGCGATGGTCGCCGGTCCACCGCGGTCGTGGGTCGCGGTGGCCTCGGTGCCGCGGTCAGCTGCCGTCGCGGACGACGGTCCGGGCAGGGGCGCTCCAGCTCGCGGTGCGAGGTCGGCTGATGCCTCGCTGCCGCGCTCGTCGCGGGCGCGTGGCGGGGCGTCCCACTCGTCGTCGCCCCAGTCCCAATCGGCGATCTTGCGATCGGGACGGTGTCCGGGGCGGCTCGGGGGATCGGAAGGCGGTCCGGCGGGAGCCACACGACCACGGTAGACCAAGAGCGGCCTTGCGCATCGCACGGGCTACTCTGGGCACATGCGGTGGCCGCGCATCGCTCGCGGGGACGACCTCCCCTGGTGGCTCGCGCGCTTGCGCTGGACCCTGCGCGGGGAGAGCGCGCTGCTCGGTTTCGTCGCGGCCGTGCTCGTCGACGCGCTACTGCTGACGCTGCTCCCGGTTCGCGGCGACGGCGGTCCGTTCACCCGTGCGCTGCTGGTCGGCGTGGCCCTCAACCTGGCCCTCGTGGTGGTCGGTGGGGCGATCGGCGCCCGCCTGCTCCGTCGTCGCGATCCGTCGCTTCCGCGGCTGGTCGCCCGCGACCGGGCGGCGACCTACGCGATGCTCGGCGGGATCGTCGCCGTCTGTCTGGCAGGAATCGTGCACCGTCCGGCGGTGACCGCCGAGCGGAACAAGATCGACGACGTGCTCTCCAGCGCTCGCGAGCTGGCGAAGCGGGCGGCCCCGGCGGTCGTCCGGGAGCACCTTGATCGGGTCGACCTGCGCCGGCTGACGACCAACGTCTACCGGGTCTGCTTCTCGCTGGAGCAGCCGGACCGTGCGTGGTGCGTGAACGTCCGGCGCGACGGCCCCGACTTCCGGGCCCGGCACGACCTCGACACCCGGCCGAACGACCAGGCCGGCGGGGTGGCGGGGCCGGCGCCGGTCGAGCTGCGGGAGCCGTAGGGCGGGGCGGCACGGCGGGGCGGGGCGGTCCGTGGGGCGGCGGGGCCGGGGCGCGGCGTGCGGGGCGTGCGGGGCGTGCGGGGCGGCGGGGCGTGCGGGGCGGCGCGGCGGCGGGGCGTGGCTGCCGGCCGGGGCGCGGCACCCCGGCGCGGCAGGGCGTGGGGCGCGACGCGGCCGGGGCGGGGCGTGCGGGGCGGCACGGCGGCGGTTCTTGTTGAGGTTGACCACCGTAGTGGTGGCAAACCTCAAGGAGAACGATTCGCGCGCCCCAAATGCTGCGCAGCCGAAGTGGTTGCAAGTGCAACTATCTGTTGGTACCGTTGCTTTGGCAACTTCCTACTGGAGGAGCGGTCATGGAACGCAGCGCACGACAGCGGCAGGGCAGGCGCCACGGAGCCCCCTCCGAATCGCGACAGGACGCGGCCCCGCGGGTAGCGATCCGCGGGCGGGTGACGGCATGAGCGCGCTCCTCTTCGAGGAGCGTCCCGCCGCCGGTGCGGCCGAGGGCCTGCTCGTCCTCCACCACGGGCGCGGCACCGACGAGCGTGACCTGATCGGCCTCGCCGACGTGCTCGACCCCGAGCAGCGGCTGCACGTGGTGACGCCCGGCGGGCCGCTCACGGTGCCCGGCTGGCCCGGCAAGCACTGGTACGTCGTCCCGCGGGTCGGCTACCCCGACCCCGAGACCTTCGCGGCGGCCTACCGGGCGCTGGCGACGTTCCACGACGAGCTCTGGCAGCGGACGGGGATCGGTCCCGAGCGGACGGTCCTCGGCGGCTTCTCGATGGGGACGGTGATGAGCTACGCGCTCGGGCTCGGCGGCGACCGGCCGGCGCCGGCGGGGATCCTCGCCTTCTCCGGCTTCATCCCGACCGTCGAGGGCTGGTCCCCCGACCTGCTCGGGCGCCCGCAGCTGCGGGCCTTCGTCGCCCACGGCCGCCAGGACCCGATCATGGACGTGGCGTTCGGTCGCCAGGCGACCGAGCTGCTGCGCGCGGGCGGGATCGACGTCAGCTACCACGAGTCCGAGGCCGCCCACCAGATCGTCCCGACCGACGTCCTCGCCGCGGCGGGCTGGTTGACCGAGACGCTGCCGGCCACCTGAGGGTCGGCGGGGCGCTTCCGCTGCCGGCTGCCGGTTCGGCGGGCGCGCTTCGGTCGGTTGGGGGCCGCCGGCCGCGCTTCGCGATGTGTTCTCCACCGTGACGGTCGAGAACACATCGCGAAGCAAGAACGCGGGGTGTTCTCAGCGGTGCCGCAACCGGTTGCGGCACCGCGGGGGTCGGCCGCGCCGCCTGGTGTCCCGCCTGCCCCGCCTCGGCCCGCCTGCCCCGCCTCGGCCCGGCCTCCCGCCTCGGCCCGCCTGCCCCGCCTCGGCCCGGCCTCCCGCCTCCGCCCGCGGAGCCGCCCTTGGCGCCTACGCCCGCAGCAGCGGGGCCGGCTGCTCGAGCAGGTCGGCGAGGCGGCGGAGGAACGCGCCGCCGTGGGACGGGTAGATCGCGCGGTGGTCGGCGGTCAGGGTCAGCGAGACGAGCAGCCGCGGGACGACCGCGTCGCCGACGACCCAGGGCCGCCGCCGCGGGGCGCCGAGCGCGAGCACGGCCCCGGTCCCGGGCGGCATGATCGCGTCGAAGCGATCGGGGCCGTCGCTGCCGCCGTCGACCAGGGCGAAGGTCGGGCCGGCGCTGTCGGGAGCCCGGAGGCTGCCGTTGCGGATCTTCTCGGTCACGTCCAGCCGCCGGGCGGCCAGGGCCGTCAGCGACTGGTGGGCCGCGTCCAGCAGGGTCGGCAGCACGATCGCCTCGCCGTCGAGGTCGACCGCCAGCGCGATGTTGGCCTGCGACCACGACTCGAGCTTGCCGTCGCGCCAGGCGCCGTTGACGCGCTCGTGCTCGCCGAGCGCGATCCCGGCCGCACGGGCGACCGCGTCGACCAGTGCGACGTCGCCGCCGATCGCGTCCTGGAGGTCCTCGACGTCGACGTCGACGGTGGCGGTCCAGGTCGGGACGGTGGCCCGGACCTCGGCCATCCGCCGGGCGAGCGCGGTCTGGGCGCGGGACGGGATCCGCGTCGTCGCGGTGCCGCGCTTCGTGCCCTCGGCGACGGTGACGTCGTTGGGCGGGGTGACGAGATCGGTCGACTCGGACATGGGGCCTTCGAGCATCGCACGTCGGCGGCGCGGGCCGACCGTCGGCGTCGCGGATACGGGACGGATGGCGGGCCGTCGCTGCGGCCGAGGTCGTGTCCTGAGGCCGGTCGGTGCCGGGCCGCGAGGCCCGTCGCTTCCGGGTCCCGAGGCCGGTCGCTTCCCGGGCCCCGAGGCCGCGCGGTCCCGGGCCACCCGGACGCGGGACACGGACCGTGGGACCGTGCCCGGGGCTAGAGCGCGAGGCTGCCGGGATGCTCCAGCAGGGTCCGCAGGCGGTCGAGGAAGGCCGCGGCGTGGGCGCCGTAGATCACCCGGTGATCGCTGCTCAGGGTCGCCGCCATGATCGGCCGCAGGACCGGCTGCCCGTCGACCGGAACGTAGCGCTGCGTGGTCGAGCCGACCGCCAGGATCGCGCCCTGACCGGGGGTGATGATCGCGGTGAAGTGGGCGACGCCGAGCATCCCGAGGTTGCTGACGGTGAAGGTGCCGCCCGAGAGGTCGGCGGGGGTCGCCTTGCCGGCCCGCGCGCGGCGGGTCAGGTCGCGGGTCCGGGCGGCGATCGTCCCCAGCGTCAGCGTGTCGGCGTCGGGCACGACCGGGACCACCAGCCCGCCGTCGTCGGTCGAGACGGCGACCCCGACGTTGACCCGCTCGAAGCGGTGGATCCGGTCGTCGCTCCAGGCGCTGTTGACGCGCGGGTGCTCGCGGAGGGCGATCGCGCAGGCCTTGACGATCAGGTCGTTGACCGAGGGCACCCGCTTCTCGGTGCTGCTGTTG
Organism: Patulibacter ginsengiterrae; assembly: GCF_056269115.1. Taxonomy (NCBI): domain Bacteria; kingdom Bacillati; phylum Actinomycetota; class Thermoleophilia; order Solirubrobacterales; family Patulibacteraceae; genus Patulibacter; species Patulibacter ginsengiterrae. Next base: position 28,911 of record NZ_JBWDOG010000004.1, on the reverse strand, counting down.
TGGACGGCCTTGAGCTCGCCGCGGAGGGCCAGCGCGGCGGCCATGTCGATCTCGACCGTGACGGTGAACTCGGGGATCTCCGTGCGGCTCTGGACCATCCGCTTGGCCACGATCCGCTCGATCCGCGACGGCTCGCGGACGTCGACGTCGACATCCGGGCCCTTCGCGGCGGTCGTCGCGGGCGCGGCCGGTTGGCTGGCGTCGTCGCCGGTCCGCTTCGCCGTCGTCGCGGGGACGGCCGCCTCGGCCTCACCGGCGGTCTCGTCGTCGCCCGCCGCCGGACCGGCCGCCTTCGCGCCGTCGTGCCCGTTGCGACCCGTCCCTGCGCCGGCCTTCGCCGTCGCGCCGTTGGTGCCGCCGGCGTGCGCCACGGTCCCGGTCAGGACGCGCTCGCCGGCCGCGGCCGTGCCGCGCGTCGCGGCGATGCCGACCAGCGCGTCGTCGGTCTCGATCCGGGCGATCGTCGCGCCGAGCGGCACGGTGTCGCCGGTGCCGGCGGTGATCCGCAGGACCCCGCTCTGGTCGGCGGCCCAGGTCGTCGTGGTCTTGTCGGTCTCGATCTCGACGATCTCGTCGCCGGACGCAACCCGCGCGCCGTCTTCGACCAGCCAGGCGACGATCGTTCCCTCGTCCATCGAATCCGACAGACGGGGCATCAGGACCTCAGGCATTGCCGCCCACCGTAGCGGCCGTTTTGCCCGTTGCAGACGGGGATTTCGGCGAACCCGACGACCGGGGGGCGGCACGCGGTCGGTTCCGGGCGAGGACCCGACGACCGGGGGGATCAGCGGCCGCCGGGTCCGCCGGTGGTGGTCCGGCACGGCGGGTGGCCGCTCGTCGCGTCGTCCTGCCGGTGCGGCGCGTGGCGCACACGGGACGTACGCCGCCGATGCCACCCGTCCACGAGCGGCGATCGGCACCCGCCCGCGGCCGACGGGTCCCGCTCGGCTAGCCTCGAGCGGTGCGTCGCGCGCCAATCGAGCCGGGGGACATCGTCGAGGTCGACAAGAAGGGGCGTCGCTTCTTCGCCCTCGTGATCGGCATCGAGGGCACCGGCGATGTCCGGATCGAGCCTGTCTGCCGGGGCGTCTCGTGGCGGACGGCGACCTCGCGCGAGCTGATCCGGCACTGGAAGAAGGCGGCCCGCCGCAAGTACCAGGCGAGCCCGGACGAGCACGAGGCCCAGCTCGACCTCGGGCTGGACGTCGACCCCGACGACGAACCGATCGGCTGAACGGGCGGGCTCCGCCGGCGGCGATCGCCTGCCCCGCGGCCCGGCTGGAGACGCGTCACCCGCCTCGCCGCGGCCAGCCGCGCGCCGTCGCGCCGCTCCTCGCCGTGTCGGACCCCGGCGCCCTGCCTACCGCTGGTCGGCGACCGGCGGAGCCGGCGGCACCGCGCGGGCGAGGTGGGCTGCGGCAGCCTCCAGGCCGTCGTCGCCGTGGAAGACCCGGTCCCCGGTCCAGACCGCCGGCACCGTCCGGACGCCGCGGGCGATCGCTCGCTCGGTCGCGGCGGTCAGCTCGGCCGCGACCGCGTCGCGACCGAAGGCCTGGACCACGGCCCGCGGATGCATCTCGCAGGCTGCGGCGGCCAGCAGCACGTAGGTCTCGGTCGAGAGGTCGTGCCCGCCCGCGAACGCCTGGCGGAAGGCGGGCAGGCTGAACGAGACGACCCGCCCGATCCCCTTCGCGTACCAGGCGGCGAGCAGCGCTCGGGTGCTGTCGAAGGGCAGCTCGACCGGCCACCGCAGCGGCTGCATGTCGCGCTCGCGGGCGAGCGCCTCGACCCGGTCGCGGGCGGCCAGCTCGTCGCTCTCGCAGCGGAAGCCGGACCAGGCCTCGCCGTCGGGGAGGCGCGACGAGTCGATCGGGACCCACGGCGTGGCCACCGGCAGCACCTGCATCACGCGCTCGGCGGCGAGGTACGACCAGGGGTCCCGGAAGTCGAAGTAGAAGGCCGGCGGGCCCTGCTCGTCCGGCGCCGCGGTGACGTCGATCGGCGGCGGGCCGGAGTCACCCGTCGGGGACGGGCTCGAGTCGGCCGTCGGCGGCGGACCCGAGGCGGGGGACCGGGCAGCGTCGCCCGATCCCTCCCAGCGCGTCACCGGGAGCCCGCTCGCGGCGGGCTCCCGGGTGTCGCGTTGCGGGTGGTCGGTCACCCGTGGATGAGCCAGCCGTCGGCGGCGCGGGCGGCCTCCATCACGGCCTCCGACAGCGTCGGGTGGCCGTGGATCGTGCGCGCGACCTCGGCGTAGCCACCCTCGAGCGCGCGGACGTTGACCAGCTCCTGGATCATCTCGGTCGCCTTGGCGCCGACGATGTGGCCGCCGAGCAGCTCGCCGTACTTCTTCTCGCCGATGATCTTGATCGTCCCGGACTCGCCGTAGACGGTCGCCCCGCCGACGGCCCCGTACGGGACCTTGCCGACGACGACGTCGTAGCCCTGCGCCCGCGCCTGCTCCTCGGTCAGCCCGAACGAGCCGACGTTGGGCTTGCAGAAGGTCGCGCGGGGGATGTCCGGGTAGGAGATCGGGTGCGTCTGCTTGCCGGCGATGTCCTCGGCGGCGATCACGCCCTCGTCGGAGGACTTGTGCGCGAGCGCGGGACCGGGAACCAGGTCGCCGATCGCGTAGACGCCCTTGCGGGAGGTCCGCAGCGCGCCGTCGACCTTGATCAGGCCACGGTCGTCCAGCTCGATCCCGGCGACGTCGAGCCCGAGGCCTTCGACGTCGGGCGCGCGGCCCGTGGCGATCACGAGCCAGTCGGCCTGGCCGGCGGTCGGCTCGGCGTCGCCCTTGGCGAAGCTGAACGAGACGCTGGAGTCGCTGGTCTGGACGTTCGAGACCTTGGTCCCGACGTGGACGTCGATCCCCTGCTTCTTGAACTCGCGGTTGGCGACGCGGGAGATGTCGACGTCCTCCGACGGCAGCACCCGGTCGAGGAACTCGAACAGCTGGACCTTCGACCCGAGCCGCGCGTAGGCCGACGCGATCTCGGTGCCCGACGCGCCGGCGCCGACGACCACGATCGAGCCGGGCAGCTCGTCGAGCGCCCACGCCTCCTCGGTGCCGATCACGCGCCCGCCGTACTCGACGCCGGGGATCGCGCGGCGGACGGAGCCGGTCGCGAGGATCACGCCCTTGGCGGCGGTGTGGGTCTCCCCGTCGACCACGACGTTGCCGTCGGCGTCGAGCTGCGCGCTGCCGGCGATGTAGTCGATGCCGTTCTTCTTCAGCAGCCCGGCGACGCCACCGGTGAGCTGGTCGATGACCTTGCGACGACGGGCCATCACGGCCTGGAAGTCGACCTTGACGCCCTCGATCTGGAGGCCGAACTCGGCCCCGTCCTTGACCTCGGTGAGCACGTCCGCCGTCCGCAGCACGGCCTTGGCCGGGATGCAGGCGTAGTTCAGGCACCGTCCGCCCACGGTGTCCTTCTCGATCACCGCCGTCTTCTGACCAAGCTGGGCCGCACGGATCGCGGCGACGTAGCCGCCGGGTCCGGAACCGATGACGATGGTGTCGTACTGAGCCATTTGGGCGTCTTCCTGCGTCGTTCTCTGGGTCGCGCCTCGACCTTACTGAACCGACTGGGAGGGCCGATCAGCGCGGGACGGGACCCCCACGGGGCCAATCTGCGTCGATCGGCGCGGGGTGGGGTGGGGCGTGGTGTCCGCGGGGCGGGCAGGCCGGACGAGAACCCGACGATCGTCGGGTCCCGGGACGGCGCGCCGGGCGCGAACGCGGGTCAGCTGCGCTTGGCCTCGCGGCGGAGCAGGTCGGCCTTCTGCACGCGGGCCATGACCTTGACCATCTTGAAGAAGAGCACGCCGCTGATCACGGCGGCGAGCAGCACGAGCAGGATCAACAGCACGTCGGGGAGCACCATCGCGGCGAGCACCGCGAAGGCGAACGCCAGCGCGAGGATCGTCTGGGTGCCGAGGATCGCCCAGTACCGCAGGTGCCAGGTGCCGACCGCGGCCGCGAGGATCAGGCAGATCATCAGGACGTTGCGGATCCGGTCGCCGGTCGTGACCCCGTCGGCGGCGATCGCGTTGTAGGCCATGTTGGCCGCGAGCACCAGCAACCAGAGGATCGCGAACACGATCACTCGCGGGCGCTCGCCCTTGGTCAGCGGGACCAGGGCCTCGCGGATCGCCTGGTTCTTCTGCTCGGCCTTGGCGTAGCCGCGGGTCATCGCCCCCTTGCCGCCAGCGGACTGGTCGGCGGGGGCCGGAGCCTCGGGCGCCGCGGTGCTGCCGTTGCGCGGTGCGGTGACCCGTCCGCCGCCACCGGGGGCGGGGGTCGAGTGACGCTTGCGCTTGCGCTTGCGATCGGCCATCACCCCGAATGATGCCGGGCCGGGCGCCGCGATGCTACGCGCGGTACTCGTCGATCGCGGTCCGGAGCAGTGCGGCGGCGGCCCGCGGGTCGTCGGCCTCGGTGATCGCCCGGACGACGGCGATCCGCCGGGCGCCGGCCTCGAGCACCGCACGGACGTTGCCGGCCTCGATGCCGCCGATCGCGACCGAGGGCAGCGGGAGGCGGGCCGCGTTGGCGACCAGCTCGGTGCCGACGGGGTCGACGCCGGCCTTGACCGGGGTCGCGAAGACCGGTCCGACGCCGAAGTGGTCGGCGCCGGACGTGACCGCAGCGTCGGCCTGCTCGGGGCTGTGGGTCGAGAGGCCGATCAGCAGGTCCTCGCCGACGATCCGGCGGGCATCGGCGACCGGCATGTCGTCCTGGCCGACGTGGACGCCGTGGGCGCCGCCCGCCACGGCCAGGTCCGGCCGGTCGTTGAGGATCAGCAGCGTGCCGGTGGCGTCGCAGAGCGGTCGCAGGGCGCGCAGCCCGGCGACCAGCTGCTCGTCGCTGGCGTGCTTGTCGCGCAGCTGGAGCGCGTCGACGCCGCCCGCGATCGCGTGCGTGGCGAGGTCGAGCAGCGTCCGGCCGTTCGAGGCCAGCGGACTGACCAGGTACAGGTGGACGGCGGCGAACCGGGCACGACGCTGCTCGGGAGTCATGGCCGATCAGTCTCGCAGGCGGGGTCGTCACGGCCCCCGGTCACCCACGGGGGCGGCTACGATCGGGACGAACGAGTTGCGGGAGCCTGCGTCGGTGGGCTGAGAGGGGGCGCGTTCGCCCCGACCGCCAACAGCTGCTCCGGGTCATGCCGGCGAAGCGAGACCACCGTGAACGACCGCCACAGCGCCTCCGAGACCCCGACCGACGACGTGCTGATCGTCGGCGCCGGGCTCGCCGGACTGCCGATCGCGTGGGAGCTGGTCCGGCGCGGGGCGCGGGTTCGGGTGGTCGACCGCGACCGGCCCGGGCAGGCGACGAGCCGGGTCGCGGCGGGGATGCTCGCCCCGATCACCGAGATCGAGCCCGACGACCCCGGCCACCTGGCGCTGGGGCGTGAGGCGCTGGCGCGCTGGCCGGCCTTCGCCGAGGGCCTGCGGCTGGCGTCCGGGATCGCGCTCGAGCTGCGGACCCGCGGCACCCTGGCCGTTGCCCGGGACCGCGACGAGGCCGAGGCGCTGGTCCACTTCGAGGGCGTCTGCGCGCGGTTCGGGCTGCCGGTCGAGCGGCTGCTGCCGAGCGCGGCTCGCCGGCTCGAGCCGGCCCTCGCCCCGACCCTGCGACTGGCGCTGAGCGTTCCCGACGACCACGCGATCGACCCGCGCGAGGTCGTCGCCGCGCTGGTCGGCGCGATCGAGCTGGCCGGCGGACGGATCGACACGGGCGTCGGCGTCCGGCGGCTGCTGGTCGAGTCGGGGCGGGCGGTCGGCGTCGAGCTGGACGACGGTCGCGAGCGGCGGGCGGGCGCGGTCGTGCTCGCGGCGGGGCCGTGGTCGGGCGGCTTCGAGGGCGTGCCGGCGGCGGCCCGGGTCCCGGTCCGTCCGGTCAAGGGCCAGCTGCTCGTGCTCCGCGATCCGGCCGGGCCGGGTCTGGTCGAGCGGGTGCTGCGGTTCGGGCCCGGCTACCTGGTCCCGCGCGACGACGGCCGCTACGTGCTCGGCGCGACCACCGAGGAGCAGGGCTTCGACCGCGCGGTCACCGCCTGGGCGCTCCACGACCTGCTCCGCGACGGGGCCGAGCTGGTGCCCGGACTGCTCGACCTGCGGGTCGAGGAGACGCTCGCCGGCCTTCGCCCGACGACCCCGGACTGCCTGCCGGTGATCGGTCCCTCGCCGCTGGTGCGGGACCTCTGGTGGGCGTCCGGGCACCACCGCAACGGTGTCCTCTTCGCCTCCCTGACCGCGGCCCTGCTTGCCGACGGGATCCAAGGTGAGCCGCGGACGCCGGAGCTGGCGCCGCTGCGGGCGCTCGTCGATCCGGGGCGGTTCGCCCGCGAGGACGCCGCCGCCTCGCCGACCACGACCACGTCCACGTCCACGACCGCGGCGACCGCGGCCGGCACGACGCCATGACCGATCCGACCGCCACCGAGGACCCCGTGCCCGACCAGACCGTCTCCGTCAACGGCGAGCCGCGCGCGGTCGCCGGCCGCACGATCGCCGAGCTGGTCGTCGAGCTGGGGCTGCCGCCGACCGGCCGCGGGGTCGCGGTCGCGGTCGCGGGCGAGGTGGTCCCGCGCGGGACGTGGGCCGGGCGGATCCTGGAGGCTGGCGAGCGGGTCGAGGTCCTGACCGCGATCCAGGGCGGCTGAGCCGGAGCTCACGGCGCTCGTCGCGCCGCCTCGTCGACGAGCCCCTCGCGCCGCCGACGCAGCCGGATCCGGACGATCTCGACGACCCCGGCGACCCCGACCGCGAGCGAGAGACCGAGGACCAGGCCCAGCAGCGGATCGTCCTCGAAGGCGCTGCCGCCGACGTAGCCGATCAGCGTGCAGTAGAGGCCCCAGGTGACGGCGCTGACGGTGACGTAGGCGGTGAACGTGCGGAGCGAGAAGCCGACGGCCCCGGCGGTCAGGGTGGTCGCCGTGCGTCCGCCCGGGATGTAGCGGGCGACGATCAGCATCGAGCCGCCGCGGGCGTCGAGCATCGTCCGTCCCCGGCCGAGCGCGGCGGTGAGCCGGGTCCCGCGGGCGGCTCGTCGCCGAAGCGGACCCCGACCGAGCTTGCCGACGAGGTAGGAGAGGTGGTCGCCGACGAACGCCCCGGCCGCGGCCGTCGCGACCACGGGCAGGACGTCCGGCGCGCCGCTGGCGGCGAAGACCCCGGCGCTGATCACCAGCGTCTCGCCGGGCAGGGCGGGGAGGACGGCGTCGGCGGCGACGAAGGCGAAGATCGCGACGTAGGCCCACGGCGACGAGAGCGCCTCCCGCGCGAGGTCGAAGATCGGGTCGAGCACGGTCACCGCCTCGGGCGAACGGCGGTCGTTGGCGGTCGGCGCGGGAGCACGTCGACGACCTCACCACAGGTTCGCCGGCGCGTCCGGCGTTTCCGGGGTGATCCCTCAGACCCCGGGGACATTCCCCATACGCCGGCCTGGCTCCAGTCCCGGGTCCTGGGTCCCCGGTTCCCGGTTCCCGTCCCGATCCCGGCTCAGCCCTTGCCGTCGGGGCCGAGGTTCTTGGACAGCCAGTCGGAGACCGCCTTCGTCGCGCCCTCGGCCTGGCCGGCGACGTCCTTGAAGGCGGTCGTGACCTTCTCGCGGTAGTGGTCGGCGGCCGCGCGGGCCTCGGCACCGACGCTCGGGTCCTCGCTGCCCCGGCGCGGGTAGTCGCCGTCCCGGATCCGCTCGTACTCGCCGCTCTTGACCCAGGCCATCAGCTCGTGGGCGCGCTGGACGGCGAGCGGGTGGGTGGCGGTCAGCTCCAGGCTCAGGCGGTTCCAGCGGCCGGGCAGGCTCTGGCCCTGCTTGCCGTAGTCGTCGGCCTGGGCGAGGAAGGCGTCGAGGTCGAGCCGGTCGCTGGCGGTGCCGGCCGCCAGCGACATCAGGGTCCGGCAGACGAGCAGCGGGTCGCGCACCGTCAGGGCGGCGATCCGGTCGCAGGTCAGCTCGGCCGCCCGCGACCACTCGAGCAGCGCGGACTGGATCGCCTTCAGCGGCAGCGCGGTCGGGAGCGTCCGGTTCAGCATCGAGCCGCTGAGGGCGATCAGGATCTCCAGGGCGGTCCCGTAGAGGACGTGGTCGCACATGATGTGCGCCGCCTCGTGGGCGAAGACGACGCGCTGCTGGTCGCCGTCGAGCTGGTCGATCAGCCGCGAGTTGACCAGCACCAGCGGGTCGGTCGAGCCGATCGTCGAGGCGTTGGCGAACGGGAACTCGGCCAGGTACAGCTCGGGCGCCTCGCCGAGGTCGAGGGTCACGTAGGCGGTCCGGTGGCGGCCCCAGACCTCGGCCAGCTGGCGCGGGCCGAGCCGGACCGAGGACGCGAGCAGGCTCTGGCGCAGGGCCCGCTCGTAGCCCAGCTCGATCAGCTTGCGGATCACGCTGTCGAGGCCGGGGATCGCCTTCAGCGCCGCGGTCGCGGCGCGGTCGGCGGGGTGCCGCAGCACACGCTCGTCCAGCTCACGCAGTCGGTAGCCGAGGACGGGCAGGTCGTCGCTCATGCGGCGAGGCTATCGGCCGTGGCATCCGGGGACGGCGGACGCTCGTCGAGGGCGCTTTGCCGGGCCCGTGTGGATCACCCGGCCAGACCACTGGTGTCGACTGGTCCAACAGGTGTCCGATTCGGGCAGTTTCACGTTTTGGCAGGGGCGTACCTGCTTGACTGGGACATGCAGTTCTCCTCGGGACATCCCCCCGGACGCTCGGTTTCCGAACGCCCGTTGTCGACGAGGAGCGCAGGTAGCAACACCAGCGCGCCGATCGGCAAACGCCACGGCCGGTGCGGACCGATCCCCTCGATCCCGCGCCGGACGACGGCCGCGAAACGCCGTTCCCGCGGGTGACGGACCCCGTCCACCGTCCGCCCGCGGGAACGACGTCCTCTCCGGGCGGCGACGTCGTTCCCGGGTGCGCGATGATCGCCCCGTGTCGACGATCGCTTCCGACGGCCGCCGGATCGAGGGCCTGACCCTCGACGCGATGGGCTGCCTGGTCACGTTGCGTGACCCGATCCCGGCCCTCGCGCGGCTGCTCGAGGAGCGGGGGACGCCGCGCCCGCCGGCCGCGATCGGGGCCGCGCTGCGGGCCGAGATCGCCTACTACAAGGCCCACCACCTCGAGGGCCGCGATCCGGACTCGCTGCGGGCCCTGCAACGGGTCTGCGCCGGATTGGTCGCCGACGACCTCGGGCTGGCGGTCGACGCGGCGTTCGTCGACGGGTTCCTCGCCGCGCTGCGCTTCGAGCCGCTCGACGGGGTGCTGGACGCGCTCGCCGTGCTCGGCGCCGCCGGGGTGCCGATGGTCTGCGTCTCCAACTGGGACAGCGGGCTGGAGGACCACCTCGCGCGGCTCGGGATCGCCGGCCACCTGCGCGGGGTGATCAGCTCCGGCGGCGCCGGGGTCGCCAAGCCGGATCCGCGGATCTTCGCTCCGGCCCTGGAGCTGCTCGAGCTGCCGCCCGAGCGGGTCGCCCACCTCGGGGACGAGGCGGTCGACCGCGACGGCGCGGCGGCGGCCGGGCTCGGCTTCCTCGAGCCGCCGGTCGCCAGCCTGCCCGAGCGGCTCGGGCTCCGCTGAGCGAGCGGGCGAGCCGCCCCCGCTTCGGACGCGAGCGTCGGAGGCGTGCTCCGGGCCCTCCGCCGCCACCGACCCTCCGTCGCCGACTACGCTGGAGGTCATGACCGCCGACGTCCCCCCGGCCGCCGATCCTCGTGCCCCCGTGGCCGATCCGCTGCGGATCGGCGACCGCACGTTCTCGTCGCGGCTGCTGCTCGGCACCGGCGGCTTCAGCCGGATGCAGACGCTCGAGGACGCGGTCCGCGAGTCGGGGACCGAGCTGGTCACGCTCGCGCTCCGGCGGGCCGGTTCCGGCGGCAGCGACATCGAGGGGTCGCTCGTCGACGGGCTCCAGCGGACGGGAGTCGGGCTGCTGCCGAACACCGCCGGCTGCTTCACCGCCCGTGACGCGGTCCTGACCGCGAAGCTCGCCCGCGAGGCGTTCGAGACCGACTGGGTCAAGCTCGAGGTGATCGGCGACGACCGCACGTTGCTGCCCGACGCGGTCGAGCTGCTCGCCGCCGCCGAGGAGCTGGTCGCCGACGGCTTCGTGGTCCTGCCGTACACCAACGACGACCCGATCCTCGCCCGCCGGCTGGAGGACGTCGGCTGCGCCGCGGTGATGCCGCTCGGGTCGCCGATCGGCTCCGGGCTCGGGATCCGCAACCCCCACAACATCGAGCTGATCGTCGAGCGGGCCGGCGTCCCGGTGGTGCTCGACGCCGGGATCGGGACCGCCTCGGAGGCGGCCCTGGCGATGGAGCTGGGCTGCGACGCGGTGCTCTGCGCGACCGCGATCAGTCGCGCCCAGGATCCGCTGCGGATGGCCCGGGCGATCCGGCACGGGGTCGAGGGTGGACGGCTGGCGCGGACCGCCGGCCGGATCCCGAAGCGGACCTACGCACTGCCGTCGACGCCGGTGGCCGGGACCCCGGAGCTCTAGGCGCCATCATGTCGCGGGTGGAGATCGACGGCGAGGCGCTGCTGAACCGGGTCGTCCGGACGTTGGGCAGTCGCGACCGGCAGGCCGTCGCGGCGCTGGTCACCCACGACGTCCACTACGAGGACGCGTTCGCGGCGCGGCCGCTGCTCGGCCCCGACCAGCTCGCCGACCACCTGGCGTTGCTGTGGAGCGGCTTCCCGGACGCCCGCTTCGAGGCGACCGGCCCGCTGCTGCACGACGGCAGCCGGATCGTGGCGATCCCGATGCGGGTGACCGGCAACCACACCGCCGCGCTCGGCGGCATCCCGGCGAGCGAGCGGTTCCTGCACGTGCACGGGATGCTCGTGCTCGAGCTCGACGCGACCGCCCACCGCGTCCACCGGGCCCGGCTCTTCGCCGATCGCTACGCGGCGGCGGTCCAGCTCGGGGTCCTGCCGCAGGCGGGCACCGTGGGCGACCGGGCGGTGCGGGCGATCCAGGGCTTCGGCTTGCTCTGGGGTCGCTAGGCGACGACCTTCAGCACGCCGACCATCCCCGGGTGGACGGAGCAGTCGTAGGCGATCGTGCCCGGCTCCTTCGGGGTGAAGCTGTAGCTGCCGTCCTTGCCGAACAGGCTCGACTGGAACTTCGCGCCCTTGAGCGCGCGCACGTCGTGCTGGACCGAGTCCTCGTTCGTCCAGGTGACCTTCTGCCCGACCTTCGCCGTCGCGACCTTCGGCACGAACTGGATGTTCTGCATCGCGATCTGGAGGTCGCCGTTGCCGGTCGAGGTGCCGGCGCCGGTCGTCGTGGTGGTGGTCGACGACGCCGAGCCCTTGTCGTCGTCGCCGCCGCAGCCGGCGACGGTCAGGCCGAGGACCGAGACCGCGGCAAGGCCGAGGAACGACCGGCGGGGGAGTGGTAGGGCTCCCGGCTCGGGCCGAGGACGGTGGGGACGGGAGACGTCGTGGTCACGCATGCGGCGATCGTAGCCCGCCTGCGGACGGCCTATACGGGTTGGCGCCGCGCCGCTCGTCGGCCTACGAGGCGCGTCCGGTCTCGACCGGGTCGGCGCGGAACGGACCGTCGGGCGAGGCGACCACGCACATCGCGTCGCGGTCGCGCTCGTCGCGCCACGACCGCGGCGACGGCAGCGCGGGGTAGAACCGCAGCGCCCGCAGCTGGCTCGCGTCCCAGACCTGGGTGGCCAGCTGGTGGCAACGACGGTCGGCCTGCGCTACGAGCACGCGCTCGTTCCACGGACCCTCGTCGAGGGCGGCGAAGCCGTAGACCTGGTTCTCGGCTCCGACGCAGCCGACGGTGTTGAGGATCGGCTCGCCCATCGCCTCGTTGACGTCGACGTCGTGGAAGCAGTCGCCGTTCTCGAAGGTCCGGACGCCGGGGGTGTCGGCGTTCAGGTAGCGCGCGTCCTTGGTCGGGACGACCCGGGCGGACGAGCCGCCGCTCGTCGCCAGCACGATCGCGAGGGCGATGCCCAGGGCGAGCAGACCGGCGAGGACGAGCGGGAGGCGCGGGCGGAAGCGACGCGGGGCGGCGGGCGAGGGGGTGGAGGGCATGGTGCTCTCGTCGGATCGGTGGACGGGATGGCCGGCCGGTTCGGTCGGCCGACCCGGTCGGCGCCGACCCCGCCGGAGGAGCGAGGACGGCGCCGATGGAGCTGCCGGTCAGCGGCGGGCGACCCGGACCGTCGCGGTGGCCGTGCCCGGGTGGGCGGCCGCCGAGCCGGCGTAGGAGACGGCCAGGCGGTGCGTGCCGGCGGCGGTCAGACGCGGCGAGGTGACCGTGACCAGACCGCCCCGGAGCGCCGCCTTCGCCTTCCAGGTCTGCTTGGTCGTGCGGTCGACGACCGTGACCGTGCCGGGCACCAAGCGCCCGTCGGCGGCGACCGCAACGACGATCGACGCGCGCTGGCCGCGGCCGATGCTGCCGCCGGCGACGTGGGCGGTGACGCGGGCCTTCGCCCGGCTCGCCGTGGGCTCGGGGGCCGGAGCCGGCGGCGCTTGGAGCGGGCCGCCCGGGACGCGCTGGTCGGGCACGGCGACGGGGGCGACGGTGACCAGCAGGCCGGTCGAGGTCGAGGGCGCGAAGCGCTCGTCGGCCGGCGTGAAGACCGCGCTCAGCGCGTGGGAGCCGTCCTTCAGCGCCGTGGTCCGCAGCTGGGCCTTGCCGTCGGCGAGCGTGACCGGGTCCCCGAGCGGCGTGTCGCCGTCGTAGAAGCGGACGCTGCCGGCGGCGCCGTCGACGCTGGCGGTCACGGTCAGCTCGCGACCGCTGGCGACGTGGGCGGCCGAGGCCGTGATCCGCGTGGTCGTCGCCGTCGCGGTGGCCCGGTCGGCGTCCGGATCGGTGGTCAGGTCCTGGACCGTCTTCGGGCCGGTCGCGTCGTCGCCCTTCTTGGTGACGGTGTAGCCGTCGAAGAACCGGCCGTTGGCCAGTCGCGCCTGGTAGGTCAGCTTGTCCTGCTCGACGTCGACCAGCTGGTAGAGCTGGATGTTCTCGGCCGCGACCCGCCGGTGCGCGCCGTTGTCGCTCCAGTTCTTGCCCGCGTTGAGCTGGTACATCTTGCCGCCCGAGACCGAGATCGAGTAGACGGCGCCGTGGCTCTTGGTCGGATCGACGGCGTCGTCGTCCTTGACCTGGTTGCCGCGGTTGTAGACGTGGTCGTGGCCCTGCAGGACCAGGTCGACCCCGTACTTGTCGATCAGCGGGTTCCAGTTCTCGCGGACCGCCTTGTTGTCGCGCGTGCTGGTCCCGGCGTAGACCGGGTGGTGGAAGGTCAGGACCGTCCACTTCGGGCGGTTCGGGTCCTTCAGGACCGACTCGAACCAGGCCGTCTGGGCGGCGAGCACGTCGTTCTGGATCGGCCCGTTCTGCAACGGGTTCGAGTCGAGCGAGATGTAGCGGACGCCCTGGTAGTCGACGTAGTAGGTGCTGCGCCGGACGGCCTCCAGCGGCTGGCCGTCGGTGCCCTTCGGGCCGTTCTCCGGGAACGGGAACTGCGGCTTCCAGAAGGCGGTGATCGCCGTCGAGCTGTTGTACTCGTGGTTGCCGGGCGTGGCGAGCACGTTGCGGGTCTGGTTGTTGTACCCGGCCGCCCCGTACCACTCGCCCCACTCCTTCTCCTGGATCTGGAGGTTGCCGTCGCTGGTGCCGGTCTGGTTGACCAGGTCGCCGGCGTGGATCATCAGCTTCGACTTCGGCCGGTCGAGGATCGCCTGGTGGAAGACGCGCGGGACCGCGGTGTCGATGTAGTTCTGCGCGTCGCCGAAGTAGACGAAGGAGAACGGCTTGAGGTCCGTCTCCGCGGTGGTGAAGTCCTCCCACGCGCTCCAGTTGGAGACGGGCCAGCCGTTGGGGTCGGTGCCGTCGCCGACCCGGTACGAGTAGCGGGTGCCGGGCTTGAGGTCCTGGAACTCGACCGAGCGGTACTGGTTCTTGTAGCCGGTCTTCGGGTCGACCTCGGCGGTCGTCGCGTCGAGCGTGATGATCTTGGTGTAGTCGGCGCCGTCGACCGTCGGCAGCGGCTTGCCGTCGTCGGTCCGGTCGAGCATCACGTCGCCGAAGGCGGCGGGCGCCTCCATGATCTGGGCGCGCGGGCTCTCGGCCGTCGACCGCCAGCTGACCTTCTGGCTGTGGGCCGGGTCGGCGGTCGGGATCAGCGTCACGCGGTCCGGGACCGGAGTCGGCGCGTAGCGCTGGACGGCGGGCAGCGGTGTGTCGGCGGCCTGTGCCGCGGGCGCGAGCTGGACGGCGGAGACGCCGAGCAGGGCCGTCGCGACGCTGCCGGCCAGCAGGACGCGGGCGGTCGGGCGACGACGCGGCGACGGGGCGTGAGCGGTGGGGGCGGACATCCGCCCTCCTTCTGTGGGGTGAAGGGTACGGCGGGCCGGGAGCGGCCCGCCGTCGCGGCATGCTCACGCGCGCTCGGCGGAACGGTGTTGCTCGCTGGTGAAGCGGGCCGGTGTACAGCGACACCCCCGGCTCTGGTCTCGCGATCTTCACATCGGCGGCGGGGCTGGCCCGCCGATCGGGGGGTGCAGGCGGGGTCAGCCGTCCGCGGGAGCGCGGACGGCGACGGCGAGCGGGGCGTGATCGGAGAGCCCGCCGCGGTCGGGGCACGCGGAGGCGCCACGCGCGACGACCCCGCGGCCGAGGACGTGGTCGGGGCCGTGCGAGGCGATCCGCGTCCACGGGACCGCCAGCGCATCCTCGACCGCGTCCCGCGGCAGGTTGAGGTCGCCGCCGAGCACGATCGGCGATGTCGTCCCCGTCGTCCCCGCCGCCCCTGCCGCCCAGACGTTCAGCCGCGCGATCGAGCGGTCCAGATCCTCCCGCGGGCGGGTCAGCCCCGGCCCGCCGTCCCACTCGCCCTTCTGCGCGTGGACGTTGGCCACCCACGCGCCGTCGAGCGCGTCGCCGTGTCGCCCGCCGACGCGGACGCCGTGGAGGATCCGTCGCTCGGGCCAGGCCCGCAGTCGCAGCTGGTGGTGGGCGGTGATCCGGAGGCCGCCCCGGACGAGGATCGCGTTGGCGCCGCCACCGTTGCTGCGCAAGAGGTCCGGCCGCCGCGCGGCGATCCCGCGACGGAGCGGCAGCAGTCCGTTGCGCGAGGTCAGGGCGACCGCGAACCGCGTCTCCGCGCCGCATCTGCGGGCGAGCAAGGGCGGCCACCACGGCGGGACCTCCTGGAGCAGCGCGACGTCCCACTCCCATCCGGCCAGGGTCGTGGCGAACTCGTGCAGGAGCGGGCGGCCGGCGGCCGGCAGCGCACGGCCATGGAAGAGGTTCCAGCTGACGACGCGCACCGTGGCCGGATCGTGACGGGTCGGGCGGTCGGGCGCCACTCCTCGCGCGGGGGCGTCGTCTAGCTTCTTGGTGGTGACCACGCGCCATCTGCTGACCGGGACCGAGCTCACCCGCACCGACCTCCTGGCCGTCCTGCGACGCGCGCACGAGCTCAAGGCCGGGCTGGCCGATCCGACGACCCCCGCATCCCACCCCGGGACCCTCGCCGGTCGCTCGGTCGCGCTGATCTTCCAGAAGCCGTCGACGCGGACCCGGGTCTCGATGGAGACCGGCGTCTTCGAGCTCGGCGGTCACCCCGTGCTGATGCGGTCCGACGAGATGCAGCTCTCGCGCGGCGAGTCGGTCCAGGACACCGCTCTGGTGCTCTCCCGTCACGTGGCCGCGATCGGGATCCGGACGGGCCCCGACGCGCTGCTCGAGGAGCTGGCCGAGGAGGGGACGATCCCCGTCGTCAACCTGCTCACCGACGGCCACCACCCGTGCCAGGCGGTCGCCGACCTGCTGACCCTGCAGGAGGCGTTCCCGGAGCGGCTGAGCGAGGACGGCGGCCTCGACGACCTCCACCTCGCCTACGTCGGCGACGGCAACAACGTCGCCCGCTCGCTGGCGCTGGTCGGTGCGATCGCCGGCCTCCAGGTGACGGTGGTCGCTCCCGACGGCTACCAGCTCGCCACGGACGAGACGCCGGCGACGCTCGCCTCCGACCCGCGGACCGGGGTCGCCGGCGCGGACGCGCTCTACGCCGACGTCTGGGTCTCGATGGGCGACGAGGATGCCGACGCGCGCCGGGTCGCGCTGGCCGCCTACTCGATCGACGACGCGCTGCTCGACGCCGCGGCCCCGGGTGCGATCGCCCTCCACTGCCTGCCGGCGCATCCCGGCGAGGAGATCACCGCCGAGGTCCTCTACGGCGACCGTCAGCGGATCTGGGACCAGGCCGAGAACCGTCGGCACGCGCAGAAGGCGCTGCTGGAGTGGGTCCTGCGCGTGGGCCCGTTCGCCGAGCCGAGCTGAGCCCGGGGCCGTCGCCGCGCGCCGGTCGTTCTGAAACGGACGGCGCGTCGGGTAGGCTCGCGAGCAGGTCCTCGCGGACACCTTCCGACCGGCCGGGCACGTGATGAGCGACACCAGCGACAGCAGCAGCGAGCGGGAGCCGGACGCAACGTCCGGTGCTCCGGACGGTCCGGGCCGCGAGTCGGCCGGCGAGGAGCGCGACGAGGCGTTCCTGGCCCAGGCCTCGAATCTGGTCAAGACCCTCAAGCAGGGCGTGGTCGTGACCGGCGAGCGGGTCCAGGAGACGATCGAGGACGCCGTCCGGCGCGGGCGGATGACCCGCAAGGACGCACACGAGCTGGCGGCGGCGATCGTCAGCGCGAGCCGCCGGCAGACTGACGAGCTGCGGCACGAGCTCGAGCTGCTGCTCGAGCGGAACAGGGCGCGCAAGGGCCGCGGGGGCGAGGGCGAGTCGGTCGCGTCGAGCGGGGCCGAGGCCGTCGCGAAGGGCGAGACCAAGCCGACGGCGGCGAAGACCAAGGCCAAGGCCAAGGCCGGAGCGGCGAAGGCCAAGACGGCCAAGGCCGCGACGGCGGCCAAGGCCGGCGCGACGTCCGCGGTCGCGAAGGGCGCGGCGGCGGCGAAGGCGAAGCCGGCTGCGAAGGCGGCTGGCGCGAAGCCGGCGACCGGGAAGCCCGCGGCGAGGCCGGCTGGGGCGAAGAGCAAGGCGAAGGCGGCGGGGGCGAAGGCGGCGGGGGCGAAGCCGTCGGCCGCGAAGGGCGAGGCGAAGGCGGCGCCGCCGTTCGCGGGCTACGACGACCTGACCGCGACCGAGGTCGGCAAGCGCCTCGCCGGGCTCTCGGCGGCCGAGCTGACCGCCGTCCGCGGCTACGAGGCCGCGCACGCCGAGCGCAAGACGGTTCTGGCTGCCGTCGACCGGCGACTCGCGGCCTGAGCGAGCGGTCGGCGAGCCCCGGCCCGGCGCTCCCGCGTTCTCGTTGAGGTTTGCCACCGTAGCGGTGGTCAACCTCAAGGAGAACGAGTCGGTGCGCGTGGCGCCTCGTCTCCCGCGCGGCGCCTCGTCTCCCGCGCGGCGCCTCGTCTCCCGCGCGGCGCCTCACGGTCCGCGCGGCGACCGCCGCATCGTGCCCGCGCCGCCCCGGCCCCATCGATCCAGCGCCGACGCGGGATCCGAGGGCCGAAGCCCCCGGATCCCGCGCCCGCGTATCCCTCAATACGCGGAGCGCTGGTGGTCCCTGTGCCTCCGGCGGCCCTCACACCGGGCGGAGACGTCGTGATCGTGGGAAGTCTGGTGGTGGTGGCTGCTGCTGCTGGCGTGGCGCTGGTGGGCACCGACGCCCGCGGCCCGCTCACCCGCCGGCCCTTGCGGGACGACGGTCATGACGGGGCGAGCCGCGGGGTCAGCGGGTGCTCGATTGCGGTCTGCTGCAAGAGTTTGGTTACCCGAACTCCTGCGACCAGCGGGGACAGTAGCGCACCTTCGGGGCGAATGCCAACTAGATCGCTCGGGAATGGCGTCGGGCCGCTCGTGGGGCGGCCGGGCCGCCGTCGTCCCGCCCCGATCGGTGCCCATCCGGCCGCGACCGGCCTCGCGCGGGCGCGCGGCCGCGAAGGGCGGGATCCCCTGTTGGGACCGGTCGTGCCACCCTTGGTCGATGGCCGACGACGCTTCCCGTACCGACCCCGTACCCGCCGCGGCCGCGTCTCCGGCCGCCGTCGCCGTGTCGACGGTCGACTCCGCCGCCGCTGGCGCCCCCGAGCTCTCCGACGAAACGGCGACCTCCGCCTCGCCGGCGGTCGCTTCCGACACACCGGCGACCGCCGCTCCCGCCAGCGTGACCGGCGACAGCCCGACGATCACGGCGAACGCGCCCGACGCGGCCGTCGCCTCGGAGGGCAAGCGCGTCCGCCCGGCCCGCCCGCACCGCGGCGAGCAGATCGAGCTGCGCGTCACGGCGCTCGCCCACGGCGGCAACGGGATCTCCCGGACCGAGGGCGGCTGGGTCGTCTTCGTCCGCGGCGGGATCCCGGGCGACCTCGTCCGGGGCACGATCACCAAGCGCAAGAAGGACTACGGCGAGGCCGTGATCGACGAGGTCCTCGAGGCCTCGCCCGAGCGGATCGATCCCGCCGCCGACCACCCCGGTGCTCCGTGGCAGGTGCTGCCGTACGCGCGTCAGCTCGAGATCAAGGCCGAGCAGGTCGAGGATGCCCTGCGCCGGATCGGTGGCCACGCCGACACCGAGATCGAGCCGATCATCCCGGCCGTCGCCGAGTGGCGGTACCGCAACAAGCTCGAGTACTCGTTCGGCGAGCGCGCCGACGGGTCGCTCGTCTGCGGCTTCCACGCCGCCGGCTCGTGGCAGACGATCGAGCACATCGAGGACTGCCTGCTGGCGACGGAGATCGGCAACGAGGTCCGCCAGCGCGTCTACGAGTGGTGCCGCGAGCGGGGCCTCAGCGCCTACGACCGCCAGCACCACCAGGGGCTGCTGCGCAACCTCGTGGTCCGCGAGGGCTTCCGGACCGGCGACCTCCAGGTCCGGATCGTCACCAGCCCCGGCGAGTTCGACGTGATGGGCCTCGCGACCCACCTCAACGAGACGATGAGCCGGCCGCTGACGGGGATCCTCTGGACCCAGATCGGCGGCGTCGGCGAGACGACCTCCGGCGGCGAGACCGACCTGGTCTCCGGCGAGGCGTACTTCTACGACGAGATCTGCGACCTGCGGCTGCGGATCAGCCCCGAGGGGTTCTTCCAGACCAACACGGTGATGGCGGAGCGGCTCTACGAGCTGGCCGCCGAGTACGCCGACCTCCAGGGTTGGGAGCGCGTCTTCGACCTCTACTGCGGCAGCGGGTCGCTCGGCCTCTCGATGGCCGCCCGCGCCGGCGAGGTGATCGGGGTCGAGATCGTCGAGGAGTCCGTCCAGGACGCGGCGACCAACGCCCAGAACAACGACATCCGGTCGGCGAAGTTCCTCGCCGCCGACGCCCGTACCGGTCTGCCCGACGCGATCGAGCTGGTCGGCCGCCCGGACGTGCTGATCGTCGACCCGCCGCGCGCCGGCCTCGGTCCGCGGGTCTGCCGCCGGATCATCGAGGCCGCGCCGAAGCGGATCGTCTACGTCTCGTGCAACCCGACGACGCTGGCCCCGGACGCGGCGCGGCTGGTCGAGGCCGGCTACGAGCTCCGCAAGGTCCGCCCGGTCGACCTCTTCCCGCAGACGCCGCACGTCGAGTGCGTCGCGGTCCTCGATCGCCGGCCCGACGCGCCGGCTCCGCCGGTCCCGAAGCCGCGTCCGGCGAAGCCGGTCAAGACGGCGAAGTCCAACGCCCCGAAGTCCAACGCCCCGAAGAAGGACGCGTAGGGCGGGCCGTGGGGCGGCGATCGGTCGCCCCACGGGAACCGTCGGGTTCGGCGGACGGCCGCGCCGCTGCGCATGGGATCGCCGTGCGCCGGTCGGCGCGCGCGGCGGGACTGCTCAGCGCTCGAGGATCGACTCGGCGCCGGTCGCCTCGGCGAGCGTGGTGTTGAGCTTGTCGATCAGCGTCGCCAGCTGACGGACGTCCTTCGCGTTCCAGCTGGCGAGACGCTTCTGCATGTGGGTGATCCGCGCCTGCCGGACCAGCTCGCGCTCGGCGCGGCCGCTCTCGGTGATCGAGACCAGGGTCGCGCGGCGGTCCTCGGTGCTGCGCTCGCGCTCGACGAACCCGCGCCGCTCCAGGGGAGCGATCTGGCGGGTGACGGTCGAGGCGTCGAGGTCGAACGCCAGGGCGAGCTGGCTCATCGTCTGCTTGCCGCGCTGCTCCAGCAGCACCAGCAGCAGGTAGCCGGAGCGGTCGAGCGGTGAGCGGGCATCGTCGAGCGACGCCACCCGGACCCGTTCGGACCGACGGGCCAGGATCGCGAGCTCCAGCTGCAGGTGATCGAAGGGGTCAGCTGGCTTCTTGCCCGACATCCGGGCGAGCGTATAGGACTGCAAGCTACAAGTGAGTCTTCATGAGCGTTTCGGCGCCACATTCTGGACGGGTAGGCGGTGGGCGCGCGAACCGGTCGGCCGCGCCGGGCGGGACCAGAGCGATTCGGGTGCCCGGCGGGGGACGGGTAGCGTGTGCGCATGCGTGCCGCCACCATCCTCGACGGCGGGATCGTCGTCGCCGAGCATCCCGATCCGACCCCGGGCACCGGTGAGGTGCTCGTGCGGGTCCGAGCCGCCGGCCTCAACGGCGCCGATCTGCTGCAGGCGAAGGGCGGCTACCCCGCCCCGCCCGGGAGCCCGGCCGACATCCCCGGCCTCGAGTTCGCGGGAGAGGTCGTCGCCTGCGGGGCCGCGGCGACGCGGTTCGCGCTCGGGGACCGGGTCACCGGGATCGTCGGCGGCGGGGGCCAGGCCGAGCTGCTGAACGTCCACGAGCGGCAGATCACGCCCGTCCCGGCGGGTCTCGACTGGCTGCAGGCCGGCGGCTTCAGCGAGGTCTTCACCACCGCCCACGATGCGCTCGTGACCCAGGCGGGGCTGCGTCCGGGTGAGCGGCTGCTCGTCCACGGGGCGGCCGGGGGCGTCGGCACGGCCGCGGTCCAGATCGGCCACGCGATCGGCGCGCACGTGACCGCGTCCGTCCGCAACGGCGAGCACCACGAGGCGGTCGCCGGGCTCGGTGCCGACGAGGTCGTCACGCCGGACGTGCTGAGCGACCGCGAGCGCCGCGAGATCGCGCCGTTCGACGTGATCCTCGAGCTGGTCGGGGCACCGAACCTCGACGTCGACCTGCGGCGGCTGGCGACCGGCGGCCGGATCGCCGTGATCGGGGTCGGCGGCGGCTTCAAGGGCGAGATCAACCTGCTGGCGCTGATGGGCGCCCGCGGCCGGATCATGGGCTCGACGCTGCGGGCCCGCCCGCTGGAGGAGAAGGCCGCCGCCGCGCGGGCGGTCGAACGTGAGCTGCTGCCGCTCGTGGCCCGCGGCCGGATCACGGTCCCGGTCGCCGCGACCTACCCGCTCGCGGAGGCCGAGGCCGCCTACGAGCGGTTCGCCGCCGGGGCGAAGCTGGGCAAGGTCGTGCTCGACCTCGGCTAGTAGGGCGGCAGCGCGTCGTGCCAGGCGCCGAGCGTGCGGAACGCGGTCCAGAAGGCCTGCTTCGCCTCCAGCTCGTCGAGCGCATCGTCGATCGACGGGGTCACGAGGACCCGGCAGGACGGGGTCAGGCGCTGGAGCACGCCGGGCGCGTCGAGCACCGGCTCGGCAAGCGGCAGGTCGAGGCCGTTGAGGACCTCCACCGCGTCGCTGCCCATCACCACGATGATCCGTGGTTGGACGATCGCGATCTCCTCGGCGACCCGCGCGACGCAGGCGCCGCCGGCGGTCCACTCCGGGTGCTCGGCGAGGTCGACCGGGCACTTCACGCAGAGCGTGCCGTAGATCGTCGTCGGGTCGATCCCGAGCCGCTTGAGGCTCTTCAGGACCGCTCCGCCTGAACGACCGTAGAAGGCGACGCCCTCGTCGATCTCCTCGCGGGTCGCGTGGTGCTTGAGCAGCATCACGTCGGCCTGGGGGTGGCCCGAGCCGACGATCGGCATCGCCGACCCGCGCGGGCAGTGCGAGCACGTCTGCACGTCATGGGTCAGGGCGTTGATCTCACGGATCGCACGCTCGAGGTACTTGTCGTGGATCTCGTCGTCGGTCACGGGCATCGTGGCCTGAATTGGCTCACGCGGCCCCGCGTCCTCGCCGGTGCAGCGAGCGTTGCCGTATGCAGCAATCCATGTTGCATGCCGGCGCGGGCAGGAGTTCGGGGGTGCGCGGCGGACGTCCGGTCCCCACGCACAGGAACCCCTAGGAGGTGGCCCCGTCGGCGACCCGGCTGCTGCTGCCGAACTGCCAGGCGTGCGGTCGCCGTTGGCCGAGCCAGCGGGCACCGAGCGCCGCGATCGCGATCACCAGCGCGCCGAAGACGGCGTCGAGGAAGAAGTGGTTGCCGGTCGACATCACCACGAAGGTCACGACCAGTGGGTAGATCGCCCAGAAGATCCGGACCGGGCGCCGCTTCGACAGCCGGGCGAGGGGGATCCCGACCATCAGCGAGAAGCCGACGTGCATCGAGGGGACCGCCGCGTACGGGTTGAAGAGCTTGCTGACGCTGTGCGTCGTCGGATCGATCCCGGTGTAGCGGGCGACCCCGTCGAGGATCCCGAGCCCGGGGACCAGCCGCGGCGGAGCGGTCGGCATCGCGACGTAGCCGACCAGAGCCAGGGTCCAGGCGATGATGAACATGTTGCGGACGAAGCCGAACGCCTCGTTGTGCACCACGTAGATGAAGATCATCGCCCCGAACGTGACCGAGAACTGGGCGTTCAGGTACATCAGGCTCGACGCGTCCATCAGGCCGGGGACGCTGTCCGCGAACCGCTGGATCCCGCCCTCCATGTTCAGGTGGAGCAGGCGCTCGGTCGAGACGATCCAGTCGGCGTTGGCGAACGCGTCGCTGGCCCCGAACTGATCGTTGATCAGGCCGCGGGTGTTCTGGTAGAGCTTGTACGCCACCACCACGATCAACAGCTGCGTCAGGGCATCGAGGATGCCGTTCGGCAGGAATCGGCGGGGACGGGTGAGAGCTTCAGGCATCGCGCGGGACCGGTCGAGGCGACCGTCCGCGGGTACCGGCCCTAGGTGTTGCAGGTCGCCGATCCGGGGTGTCGCCAGGGCACCGCGAAGCCGGTGCCCACGGTAACCGTACCGGGAACAGAGGTCGTCACGTGTGTCCAGCCTCCCGGACCGCGGCGGATGCAGGCCCTTCCGGCGCTGATCCGGAGGTACGGACTCCAGCGGATCCGCAGGTCGACGGCCCCGGCGCGGGGGACCTCGAGGACGACCCGCTCCGGCTCGAGCGTGGTCACGCGCGGCGTCGCCTCGGTCCCGCCGGCGGTCCGCGCCGCGCGGGCGTCGGCTCGCTCGGCCGACGCCGGGTCGTCGTTCGGGCGGGCCGTCGCCCAGCTCGCCAGCGGGCGGGCGTCCTCGAACCGCCAGAGGCTGATGTGCGCGTCGCGCCAGACCGGCCGGAGCCCCGGAACCCGGCCCGATCGCAGCAGCTCGATCTCCGCGCGCGACGCGTAGTCGGTCGGGGCGTCGGCCAGCGCGATCCAGCCGATGGCGTTCTCGCGCAGCCAGGCGACGTAGGCGGCGGCGCTCGGGCGGCCGTCGTAGAAGAGCGCGCTGCGGTCGCGGTCGAGCTGGCGGATCCAGCCGCGGGCGAGCGGGACCTCCGGCGGGAGCCAGCGGACCTCGCCGCGGCGGGCGGTCGGGGGGACCTCGACCCGCGACGGCGACGCGGCCAGCCGCACGCGCAGCTGGTCGGCCAGTGGCCGCCAGTAGCTCGCGCGGGCGCTCGGGTCGCCGGAGGCCTGGACCGCGTCGCGGACGGGCGGGTACCACTGCCAGTAGAGGAACGGCAGCGCGAGCAGGGCCAGCGCCAGCGGCCGCCGGCCCCAGAGCGCGCCGGCCAGCAGCGGGCCGCCGACGAGCGCGCCGAGCCGGGTCGCGTTGCCGCCCATCGGGGTCTCGAGCAGGCCGGAGAGGACGATCGCGACCAGGTAGATCGCCGCCCCCACCCGCAACGTCCGCTCGTCCCGCGGCAGCACCACCAGCACCACGACCATCGCCGCGACGGCGGGCCAGAGCGCGGAGGCGACGAACGGCTCGCTGCCGCCACCGGGGAACGCGAGCGAGAGCACGCCGGCGGTGACGAAGGCGACCCCGGCGACGACCAGCGGCGCGATCCGGGCGCGGCGGCCGTCCGCGGTCAGCACCCAGGCGGCGGCGACCATCGCGAGGAAGAGCGCGGCGACCGGGCTGGCGAGCGCGGTCGCGACGGCGCCGACCGCGCCGAGCAGCGACCGGCGGAGCAGGGCGTCGGAGCCCGCCGGCACGCGATCGGGCCGTTCGGGGCCGGGCCCGTCGGACCGTCGGGCCCGGGGTTCCCACCCGACCGCGGCGATCAGGGTCAGCAGGCCGAACGCCATCCCGAGCACGAAGGTCAGCCGGCCGGTGAACAGCAGCCCGCCGATCCCGGCCGCGAACCACCAGCTCGCGACCCGTCCGGCGGTGCCCGCCCAGTGGCGCTCGGCGAGCCAGCGGAACGCCCACGCGGCGACGACCGCCGACAGCGCGCCGACCAGCGTGCCCCCGATCCACGAGCCGAACAGCGGCAGCAGCACGCTGTAGCTCGGCAGGTGGTGGCCCCCGAACCACGAGAGGTCGAACAGCCAGACGCCGTCGCGGGCCAGCGCGATCCGGTGCTCCTGGGCGGCCAGATCGGTCGTCGCCGGCGTCGCCAGCAGGTAGACCAGGCCGATCAGCGCGGTCAGCGCCCACGGCGGGACGGAGCGCCAACGCACCGGGTCAGGATACGGCGCGGGGGCTTCCGGCGGCCGCGGCCCGTGGTCGGTCGTGGCGGTCGCCGGGTCGCGGACGGCGGTCCGGCCGGGCGACGACGATCCGGAGCCCGGCCCCCATCCGGACCCGTCCGTGGCCGCCGCCCGGACCTCAGTCGCGGGTCGCGCGGCGGACCCGTCGGTCGCGGACGATCTTCCGGGCGGGCGCGGGGACGGCCTTGGTCTCCAGGAACTTCAGCGCCTGGACGTAGACCAGCGTGCCGGGCTTGGTCTGGATCTCGGCCTGCGCGAGGGAGGCGAGGAACTCCTCCGGGCCGTCGAAGTCGTGCATCCGGACCCGGACCGAGCCGAGGCCCTGGGCGACGTGGCTGTCGGAGCCGGCCCCGGCGACCATCCGGTACTTGGCGGCGAAGCGGACGGCCTCCTCGTTGAACGAGCCGATCGCCACCCGCGGATTGAAGATCTCGACGGCGTCGATCTCGTCGACGATGTCGAGCATGTGCTCGTAGTCGGGCACCGAGTGCATCCGGTCGAACGGGTGCGGCACGTAGACCAGCCCGCCCTGGCGGCGGATGTCGGCGATCGCCTCCTGGAGGGTCACGCCCTTCGGGATCCTCTCGTTGATGAAGAGGCCGATCACCTCGCCCTGGTCGGCGGTCTTGACCTCCTCGCCGATGATGACCTTGATCCCGTACTGCTCGGCCTTGGCCGCGGCCTCGTGGGCCCCGGAGACCTCGTTGTGGTCGGTCACCACGATCGCCCCGAGACCCTGCCGGCGGGCGGCGTCGAGCAGGACCTCGACCGGCGTGGCGCAGTCACCGCTGTGGTCGGTGTGCATGTGCATGTCGACGTCGATCAGCGGCCGCGCGCGGATCCGGGCGACGACCGCGGGGTCGAAGCGGTCCGGGTCGTGGCGCTTGGCCCGCAGTCCCTCGTAGCGCCCCAGCACCCAGTCGGTGTAGGCGCCCCAGCCTCTCTCGGTCACGGGCGCGTTGACCGCCGCGGCCCGCAGTCCTTCCCGCAGCTCGCGGTCGCGCAGCAGCCGCTCGGTCTGGGCGACGAGCACGTCGATGTCGCCCGGCTCGAACAGCAGCCCCCGGCGGCCGCCGTCGGTCAGCTCGTCGTAGACGTCGATCCGGCTGGCGACGGGGACGGCCCCGAGGTGCAGGGACTCGACCAGCGTGTGCGGGGCGGGCCGGGTGCCGGACGAGGCCAGCAGGACGACGTCGGCGTCGGCCGGGAGTCGCTGGAGCGGGACGAACGAGATCCGGTCGCGGAGGCTGGCCCGCAGCGGCGGGGTCGGGGCGTCGTCGCCGACGATGACCGTCGCCCGCCACGGCAGCGCCGGGTCGAGACGCCGGAGCGCGCGCAGGGCGGCGCGGCGAGCGGGGCGGTCCTCGTCGAGCGGGACGACGATGTGGAGCGGGCTGGCGGTGTGGAGCGGGCTGGCGACGTGGAGCGGGGTCGCGGTCTGGAGTGGGGTCGCGGTCTGGTCCGTGTCGCTGCTCGCCCCGGTGGCTCCGGCCGGGGAGGAGCCACTCGCGGCGCTGCCGGGATCAGGCGACGCGGCGTCCGGCGGCGCCGGGCCGGCGGGGAGCGCCGGCGGCTCGCGGCCCGCGTCGGCCGGGGGCGGGACGCGCGCCGTGTAGCCGAGGCCGATCGGGAACGAGTGGGCGACGACCGCGGCGGCGGCCTCGCTGGCGGCCAGCCGGTCGTCGATCCGTCCCAGCAGCCGCTCGGCCCGCTTGCGCCCGAGGGTGGTGCCCCCGACTCCGGCCCCCATTCCCGAGCCGATCCGCTCGACGGGCAGGTGGAAGGTCGCGACGTTGAGCGCGTGGCTGTGGCGGAGCGCGGCGGTCGAGACCGACGGCCCGAACGGCTCGTGCACGTGCACGAGGTCGAGCGGCAGCACGCGCAGTGCGTCCTCGACCGCGCGGGCGGCGTCGACCGGCACCGTCGCATGGCGGTCGGTGCCCGACAGCGCCTCGGCGACGGCCAGGATCGCCGGCGGGCCGCCCGGGGCGGGCAGCAGCGCGGCGGCGTCCTCGTGCAGGTCGTGGCGGGTCTGGCGGACCAGCTCCGGATCGCGGGAGGGGACGAGCACGACCACGCGGTGTCCGCGGGCGGCGAGCTCGTCGGCCAGTCGGCGGGCGTGCGCGGTGACCGGATGACCGGCCTCCAACGGATACGGGGCGACCTGGGCGATCGCCAGGGAGGCGGCGGAAGGCACGTACGGAGCATAGGCCGGGCCGGGATCCGGCAGCGCTCCGCCGTCCCCGGCGGGGCACCACGGTTCTGGGACGCCGCTGCGATCCAGGTGCGGCGCATGAGGGCGGGCTCGGAGCTCCTTCCCGAACGCGACGGTCGCCCCGGGCGCGGCGGCGCACAGTCGTCGCAGGAATGGCGCAGAGTTGGTGCAGTCAGCACCCCACGGGCAACGCGGGACGCGCGACGCTGGAGGGGATGGTGCGTCTTGCGGACCAACGACCTCGCTGCGCGGCTCGGGGGACGCCCGGAGTCATTCCGCGTCGCCCGGGGCGACGCGGGGTCATTTGTCCCCGCAATGCGACGCGAGATGACCCGGGGGCGCGGCGGCGACGCGAGGTGATCCCGGTCTCGGGTCCTGACGCCGGGGCGCTGGCCGCGGCGCGGCGGGGCGGGGCGGGGCGCTGGCCGCGGCGGGGCGCGGCGGGCGGAGCGAGGGCATGCCGACGGCGGACCTCCGTCGCCTGGTCCTCCCCCTCCCGTCGTCTCCTGCGGTCCGGCGCCGCGGTCCCTGCGCGCGACGCCCAAACACCGAGATCCCAGAAGGCTGGAGATGAACGATGCCTGACTCCCGCGATGTCACCCCTCACCTGGTGTCGCCCCGATCCCCGTCGACCCAGCAGGGTCGCGAGCGAGGGACGCGCGGTGACCGTTCCGACACGAGCTCGGTCCGCGAGCGACGGATCGCGACACTGGCCGCTCGTCAGCACGGGGTCGTCTCGCGGGCACAGCTGGTGGCGGTCGGACTCTCCCCATCGGGCATCGACCGGCGCTTGCGCACGGGCCGCCTGCACGCGCTGCACCGAGGCGTGTTCGCCGTCGGTCATGTCAACGTCGCGGCCGACGGGCGGTTGCTCGCTGCGACCTTCGCCGCCGGAGACGGGGCCGCGATCAGTCACGCGACCGCGGCCGACCTCCACGGGCTGCGACAGACCGGGAGCCCGTCGATTCACGTCGTGTCCCCGCGGAACGTCCCGACCCGGCCCGGGATCATCGGGCATCGCACGACGAGCCTGCCCGCAGACGAGATCGTCGTCGTGCGCGGGATTCCTGTCGTCTCGGTCGCCCGCACCCTCGTCCAGCTGGCGACGTTCGTGGACGACCGCGGGTTGACGCGCGCTTGGAGGCGTGCTGTCGAGATGCGGACGCTCGACACCAGGCAGCTCGCGCGTCAGCTCGAGGCTGGACGCCCCGGATCGGCCGCGATCCGCCGCTTGCTCGCCACCGCTGCTGATGGTGGACTCGACGGCATCACGCGCAGCGAACTGGAGCTGCTCTTCACGGAGCTGGTCGCAGCAGCGGGTTTGGCGATCCCGCGGCTCAACGTCCCGCTCGAGCTCCGAGGCCGGCGGTACGAAGTCGACGCGCTGTGGCCCGAGGCGCGTCTCATCGTCGAGGTCGACGGGTGGTCGGTGCACTCCGGGCGGCAAGCGTTCGAGACCGATCGGCGGCGCGACGCCGAGCTCGTCCGATCGGGCTACCGCGTGGTGCGGTTCACCTGGCGGCGGATCGTCGATGACGCGCGGGGCGTGACGGCGACGCTCCTCGACCTGCTCGCTGCCGGGGACAGGCAACGTGACGCTGCCTGACCCCAAAGGGGGCACGACGCCGCGCCTCCGGGGTCAGGTTGCACCGGCTCCACGGAGGTGGAGTCATTTCGCGTCGGATGGCGACGCGAAATGACCCCAGAGCAGGCGGAGCGACGGATCGTGACCCGCTCCGTCCCGGCGCGACCCGAACCCGGGCGGCGACCTGTCCCCGGCCCGCGACCCGAACCCGGGCGGCCACGGAACCGGCCCGCTACTGAACTCGGCCGGCGACCCGAACTCGGCCGGCGACCCGAACTCGGCCGGCGACCCGAACTCGGCCGGCGACCCGAACTCGGCCGGCGACCCGAACTCGGCCGGCGACCCG